>JAZKIN010000210.1:0-2732 GCA_040384885.1 Pseudomonadota bacterium
CCAGACTTAGCCTGGCGCTACCCCGCCTCCGCGAGGACGATGTTGGTTTTTGATAATTAATATTTTTGCGACACGGTTTCTGATGCGTCTTAAATGCCAATTGAGCCCGCCGCTGCCCTTTCGCGACACCCTCATGCGCGAGGACGATGTTGGTTTTTGACATTTAAGGTTTTCTCGACACGATTTCTAAGGCGCCGATCCAGCTCAATTCAATCCGTCCTTAGCGTCAGCCTTCGCAATTCTCGCCGCACCGAACCTCAATTGCACTCGAACCCTGCCAGTCCCGCGCCCGCCTTCGCCAGCACCGCAGTCAGATTCGCCTGGATGTCCGCGAACGAGCGCTGCGGCGAGGCGGCCGCGCTGTCGGCCAGATAGAGCGATTTCCTGGCGCCGCACACCGTCAGCGTTTCAAGCTTAACGCCCGGCAGCAACTCGGCCATGACGGACGCGTCGCCGTACATGGGCTGGCCGCCGACGACGACCAGTTGCACATCGGCCGGCGTGGCGAGCACCGCCGCCAAGTGCGGTTTGGCCTTGTCGCCGCGCAGCACGATGAAGTCGGCCATCAGCCCCGGCGCGAGCGCGCCGATGCGGTCGTCGAGGCGTGCGATCTTCGCGGGCACCGAGGTGCCCATCGCGATCAGTTGCGCGGGCGTCACGTTCTTGTAGCGGCGCCCCGCGTAGCCGATCTCCTGCAACATGCCGGCGCTGCCGGTCGGGCTCCAGTCGGGCGCGATCGCGACCGAGACGTTTTGCTGCAGCGCCGCCGCGATGTTGGTCGAGTCCCCGTACAGTTCGTCGTTGCTGCGTGGCGACCAGACCAGTCCCGCCTTCTTCTCGCCCATCACCTGGAAGTCCTCGGCGCGCAGCGCGGTGCCGTGCACCACCACCAGCCCCGGCATGAGCAGGCCGGTCTTGTTGAGCATGCGGAACTCGCGCCGGGCGCTCGCGTCCGCGCCTTCGGACAGGTGCACCACGAGCGAGCGCAGCGCGCCCGAGCCGAGCGCGCAGCGCAGGAAGTTCATGCGCTCGTAATCTATTTCCAATGGAAACACGTCGTTGACGACGAGGTCGAACAGCGGCTGCGGCGCCTGCGCATTTTTCTGGCAGGCCGCGCTCGCGGGCGGCGCCAGGTTCAAGCCCGAATTGACGTCGAGGTTGCGCAGCAGGCCGCGCGAGCAATTGAGCTTGTCGGGCGTGAGGCTGCCGACGACCGAGGTCGCGCCGCCGATCAGGGCCTTGACCTCGCCGAAGATCTCGGCCTCGCAAATGGCGCTGCCGAGGGCGGCGTGCGGCCCGGCGAGCACGCGGTCGTACTCGGCCGTGTTCTGCCACTCGTAGCGGTTCGAAAATTTGCGGTTTGGAACCCAGCGCGGGTGGACGTTCCAGGTCAGGTGGTTGTGCAGGTCGATGAAGCCGGGCAGCACGATCCCGTCGAGCCTGGTCACCGTGGCGTTCTTGGGCAGCGCGGCGCGCTCGCCGACCGCCGCGAACTTGTCACCCGAAATCGACAGCGCGCCGTCCGCGAGCACCTGGTCGGCCGTCACGATGGTGCCGGTGACCACCCAGTCCTTCGCCTGCGCGTGCAGGGAAAACATGAGCAGGCCGAAGCCGATGGTGGCGCGCACGCGCGGCGATAAAGACGAAGGGGGGCGCATAAAGATCCTTGGAAAATAGATGGGCGGCGCGCGCGTTACACTGTGTCCCAATCAAACGATCCTGCACACACGTGATGACTGAGCGAGCGCCTCATTCTGCCATGGACCAACAAGCTCGGGACAATTTCTTGCCCATCGAAATATTGAAACCCGGGCAAGTCGAGGAACTCGACGCCTTCCTTGCCACCCATGCGCATAGTTCGATGTACCTGCGCGCCGAACTGCGCCGCGACATCGGGCGCGGCAATGTCGCCATCGCCCGCAGGCACGGCCTGATCGTCGGCGCCGCCGCCCAGCTCGCGGGAGGCATGCTCGTGCTGCAGGCGCCGCTTGCCGCGGGCGCGCTCGCCGCCGCCGTGCTCGGCAGCACCGGGCGCCGGCTGGCCGGCTTCTTCGGGCCGATCGCGCAGGTGCGGGCGGCGCGCCGCGAAATGGGGCTCGCCGCGGTCGCCCTGCTCAAAGACACCCACGAAGACCTGTTCGCACTGGCGCTGGCGGACCTGCGCCTGCCCGCGCCGCTGGCGGACGGCGCCGTGCGCTGCCGCGTGGCCGGCCCGGCCGACGAAGCCTTGCTCGTCGCATGGCGCGCCGCGTTCCGGCAGGCGGCGCTCAACGATGTTGCCGGCGCCAATCTCGAGCGGGCCAGCCGCGCCGACATCGCCGCGCTGCTCCCCGCGGGCAGCCTGTTCGTGCTCGCCTCGGACCGGCCGCTCGCGTGCTGCTCGTTCAATGCGCGCCTGCCACAACAGGTCCAGATCGGCAACGTGTGGACGCCGCCCGCGCTGCGCCGAACTGCAAGCTAGTGCGCTTGGAAATGAGCCGCGTGTTTTGGCAGGAATCGCGACATCACTAGCCTATCAAACTCAAACCAACATCGTCCTCGCGCAGGCGGGGATCCATAGAACAGCGGCTCAAAGCAACGGTTCTATAGGTCCCCGCATGCGATGCTGTCGCGAAAGGGGGATGCGCTGGAATTGGCGCCCAATAGGCTTCAGAAATCGCGTCGGAGAAAATTAGACATCAAAAACCAACATCGTCCTCGCGCATGCGGGGACCCATAGAACAGTTGCTCTG
>JAZKIN010000211.1:0-15498 GCA_040384885.1 Pseudomonadota bacterium
TACCAGAACGACGCCCAGTCCGGCCTGACCCCGCACGAGAACTGCCTCGAGAGCTATGTGACGACCCTGATGGACGCGGTCAACCGGCCCTACCCGCCGTACCAGGAGCTCGGCACCCGCAAGGACGGCGAGTGGATCCAGCTCTCGACCAACGTGCTCCAGATCGAGAACGAATATTATTCGACCATCCGCCCCAAGCGCGTGATCCGCAGCGGCGAACGGCCGGTGCAGGCGCTGTGCAAACGCGGGGTGCAGTATGTCGAGGTGCGCTGCCTCGACGTCGACCCGTTCGAGCCGATCGGCATCAGCCTCGAGACCGGCCGCTTCATGGACGCGTTCCTGCTGTTTTGCGCGCTCGACGAAAGCGCATCGATCACGCCGGCGCAAAGCGCGGTCCACGCGCGCAATTTCGCGCGCACCGTCAAGGAGGGCCGCCGCCCGGGCCTGACCCTGACCCGCGGCGACGCCGAGGTCGGCCTGCGCGAGTGGGCCGCCGAACTGATCGAACGCATCGCCCCGGTCGCGCAACTGCTCGACGAGCAGCACAAGGAGCAGCACAGCGACGGCGACGTGCACGCGTCCTCGCTCGCGGTCCAGCGCGCCAAGGTGGCCGACCCGGCACTGACGCCGTCGGCGCGGGTGCTTGGCGAGGTGCGCGCGCTCGGCTCGTTCGCCGCGTTCGGCCTGCAGCAAAGCGCGCTGCACGCGGACCACTTCCGCGCCGACGCGCTGATGCCGGCCGAAGAACAGATGTTCGCCGAACTCGGCGCCGCCTCGCTGGCCGAGCAGCTGATCGTCGAGCAGACCCAGACCGGCGATTTCGACCAGTTCGTCGCCGCCTACAATTCGAGCACGCTGTGTGGTGACTGACACCCTTGCTCACTTTTTACAATAACCACCACGCCCAGCACCAGGGCCGCGGCGCGATGTTCGGCAGCACGGCAATGCCCTGCTACGAGCAAGCGGAGCGGGCCGAGCTCGTGCTGGCCGAACTCGAACGGCGCGCGCTGGGCCGCATCGTCACGCCGCAGGGCGCCTCGCTGGCATCGCTCGAACGCGTGCATACGCCGCGCTACCTGCACTTCCTGCGCAGCGCCTGGAGCGAGTGGAGCGCGCTCGACCCGGCCAACGCCGGGCGCGACGCGCTGCCCGCGCTGTGGCCGGCGCACGGCATGCGGCGCGACGTCGAACCCGACGACTTCGGCGCCCGCCTCGGCATGTACGCGTCGGACGGCGCCAGCGCGCTCACGGCCGGCACCTGGATCGCCGCCAAGACCGGTGCCGACTGCGCCATCAACGCCGCGCACGCGCTGCGCCTGGGCGAACGCGCCTGTTTCGCGCTCACGCGCCCGCCCGGCCACCACGCGGGCGCCGACTGCTTCGGCGGCCACTGCTACCTGAACAACGCGGCGCTGGCGGCGCAGCACCTGCTCGACGACGGCGCCAAGCGGGTCGCCATCATCGACCTCGGCTACCACCACGGCAACGGCACCCAGGGCATCTTCTACACGCGCGACGACGTGCTGTTCATCTCGATCCACACCGACCCGCGCCACGCGTATCCGTTCTACCTCGGGCACGCCGACGAGACGGGCGAACACGCGGGGCTCGGCTACAACATGAACCTGCCGCTGCCATCGGGCGCCAACGCGGCCGCCTGGTTCGCCGCGCTCGAGACGGCATGCTATAAACTGGCCGCCTACGCACCCGAGGCGCTGGTGGTCTCGCTCGGCGTCGACACTTCCGCCGGCGATCCGGGCCGCGGCTTCGCGCTGCAAAGCGCCGATTTTTCGCGCATGGGCGAGCGCCTCGCGCACCTCGGGCTGCCGACCGTGTTCGTGCTCGAAGGCGGCGCCGCGGTGCCCGGGATCGGGGTCAACGTGGTCAATGTGCTCGCGGGATTCGACGGCGCCGTTTAGGCGCCACTCACTTAACGCATTTATTCAAAGACAGGAAATCGCAATGACAGAATGGCAGTGGTGTTCGTTCGACGAGCTCTCGGGCGCGGAACTATATGCGGTGCTGGCCGCGCGCCAGGAGGTGTTCATCCTCGAGCAGACCTGTTTTTACAACGACATGGACGGACACGATCTGGCCGCCCACCACCTGCTCGGCTGGCGCGAGATCCGCGGCGAGCGCCGGCTGGCCGCCTACATGCGCGTGCTCGCGCCGGGCGCCAAGTACCCCGAGCTGTCGATCGGACGCGTGCTGACCACGCCCGCCGCGCGCGGCAGCGGGGTCGGCAAGGAGCTGCTCGAACAGGGCATCTGGCACGCCGGCCAGCTCTACCCGGGCCAGCATATCCGGATCGGCGCCCAGCGCTACCTCGAGCAGTTCTATGCCAGCTTCGGCTTCAAGACCGTCTCCGAACCCTACGACGAAGACGGCATCGTGCACATCGACATGCTGTTGTGATCAGGCCGGCGCCGGCGCCGAGGCGCGCGCCGCGCGCCAGTTGCACCACAACTGCGTGAGCCAGTACATCAGCGCCAGCATCGCGAGCCACGCCACGTAGCACACCAGCAGCGACGGCACATACGCGAGCGGCAGCCCGCGCGGCGTGTCCATCGAACCGAAGCGGGCGCTCAGGTACACGATCCCGAGCAGGTGGATCAGCGCGACGTGCACCACATAGAAGAACATCGGGGTGCGCCCGAACAGCAGCAGCAGCGGCACCGGCTTGACGCGCTCCATCGCCACCAGCAGCATCAGGGCGATGCTCACCGTGACGCACAGGTATAGCAGCGAAGGCGGGTATTTTTCCACATCGATGAAGGCCATCAGCTCGACCGCCCAGCCACGCCCCTGCGCCAGCCATGGTTTGAAATTGCCGTACCAATTCGTCGCGCGCAGCAGCACGAACGCCAGCATCAGGCCCGCGGCCGACAGCAGCAAGAAGCGCTGGCGGCGCGCCGCCTCCCAGCGGAACACGGGGCCGAGCGCATAGCCGGCGGCGATCAGTCCGAGCCACGGCATCAGCGGATAACGGAACACGATCCCGTGGTTGCCCGGCAGGGGCAAAAAGCCGGCATGGTGCCAGGCCATCATCAGCACGCCGGGCTTGGCGCCGTCCGGCAGGTCGAGCAGGTTGTGCGGCAAAATCAGCGCCGCCCCGATCATGGCGATGGCCGGCAGCGGCAGCCACACGAGCAGCCCGAGGAACATCATGCCGGCGCCGAGCGCCCAGATCACCTGCAAGATGATGACGTTGAAACCGAACTGCCAGCTGAAGCTGATCCAGGTCATCTCGAGCAGGATCAGCATCGCCCCGCGCGAGAGCAGGTAGCGCGACAGCTCGGCAGTGTCGCCCTTTAGGCCGCGCAAAAAGGCCGAGGAGCCGGCCAGCAGCACAAAAGTCGGCGCGCACAGATTGGTAATCCAGCGCGTCCAGTACCAGCCGGGCGAACCGAGCGCGAGGTCGAGCGGATCGAACGGCGTGGGCGCGAAAAAATCGCGCGTGTGGTCGAGCGCCATGAGCGCGATCACAAAGCCGCGCAGCATGTCGATCGAAGTCAGTCGGGATGGCTTGGTCATGGAATTTTCTCGTGTTGCGGTAAGGTGGCGCGGGTCAGAAAGTGATGATGAAGCGCGCGCCGGCACTCAGCGATTTAGCGTACCGCACGGTGCCGCCGTTGGCGTGGATCAGTTGGCGCACCATCGCCAGCCCGATCCCGCCGCCCTGCTTCTTGGTGGTGAAAAACGGCGTGAAGATATGCGCGACCAGCGCGTCGGGCACGCCGGCGCCGTTGTCGCCGACCTCGATCCGCAGCCGCGCGCCGCGTCCCAGCCTGGCGCTGACCAGCGCCTGCGGCGCCGTCACCTGGGCGCTCGCCTCGAACGCGTTCTTGAGCAGGTTGATCAGCGCCTGTTCGAGCTGGCCCGGGTCGACCATCAGTTCGAGCGCATCGCCCTCGAGCGCGAAGCGCACATTGCCGCCGCGGTCGCGCCACACCGGCGCGACCAGCGCGTTGATGCGATCGAACAGCTCGGCCACGCGCACCAGCTCGGGCCGCGCCGGCGGCAGGTTCGACAGGCTGCGATAGCTGCCGACGAATTCGACCAGGCTGTCGGCGCGCCGGCCGATCGCGTCGAGCGCGGTGAACAGGTCGGCGCTCAGTTCGGGCGGCAGCTCGGCGCGCAGTTCGTCGAGCAGCTCGTAGGCCGTGTGCGAGAGCGATGCCACCGGCGTGAGCGAATTCATGATCTCGTGGGTGAGCACATGCACCAGCTGGCGCCACGCGTTCAGGGCCTCGGCTTCGAGCTCGCTCTCGACCGGCATCAGCGCGACCAGCCGCTGCGCCTCGCCGTGCAGCGCCAGCGCCGACACCGACACCAGGGCGCGCTCGACCCCGCGTTCGGTGTCGAAGCCGACCATGCTGCGCTGGCCGATGGGCTGATCGCCCAACTGCCGATACAGCGCCTCGGCGTCGCTGGCGCGGCCCGGCGCGACCAGCCGGCGCGCGTTGGCGTTGAGCGGCAGCACCGGGCCCGCGCCGCTGGCCAGGCCGATCGAGAACAGCGCGATCGGCGCGTGCTCGAGCCGCGCCTCGAGCGCGAGCGCGTTGGCGACCAGGCTTTGCTGGCCGGGGGGCAGGCCCGCGCCGGCCTCGCGCCCGGCCGCGACGGGCCCACGCAGCGCCAGGCGGTTGAGGCAAAACCACGCGAAGCCGGCCGGCGCCAGCGCCGCCAGCGCGCATAGCACCACCAGGCGCGGCGAGTCGCGCACGGCGCCGGCGCACGCGGCCAGCGCCAGCATGGCGCCGAACGCCAGCAGCAGCGCGCCCTTGAGGCCGGCCTCAGATGCCATGCTTGCCAAGTTTGCGGTAAAGCGCCGCGCGGCTCACGCCGAGCATCTTGGCGGCGTGGCTGATATTGCCCTTGGCCTGCTCGAGGGCGGCCGCGATGGTGTCGCGTTCGAGTGCGCCGAGCTTGAAATCCTTGGGATCGGCCGCTTGCGGCGGCGGTACGGACGGCGCGCCCGCGCTGCCTCCGAGGCCGAAATCGGCGAAACCGTATTCGGGTCCGGCCCCGAGGATGACCGCGCGTTCGCAGGCGTGGCGCAGGGCGCGCACGTTGCCGGGCCAGCCATGCGCGAGCAGTTGCGCGTGCGCGTGCTCGCCCGGCTGGCGCGCCGGGCGCTGGTACTGGCGTTGGTACAGGTCGAGGTAGTGGCGCAGCAGCGGCCCGATATCGGCGCGCCGTTCGCGCAGGGGCGGCACGCGGATCACGATGGTATTGAGGCGGAACAGCAGGTCTGGCCGGAACACGGCCGGGTCGAACAGGCGCACCTCGTCGAGGTTGGTCGCGCTGATGATGCGCACGTCGATCGCTTCGGGGCGGTCGGCGCCAAGCGGCGTGACTTCGCGCCGTTCGAGCGCGGTGAGCAGCTTCGCTTGCGCGGCCAGCGGCGTGTTGCCGATCTCGTCGAGGAACAGCGAGCCGCCGCGCGCGGCCTGGAAGCGGCCCGCGCGTTCGCCCTTGGCGTCGGTGAAGGCGCCCTTGCGGTGGCCGAACAACTCGCTCTCGAAGGTCGACTCGGGCACCGCCCCCATGTCGACCGCCAGGAAGCCGCCGTTGGCACGCGCCGAGGCCTGGTGGATCGCGCGTGCGACGAGCTCTTTGCCGACCCCGTTCTCGCCGAGGATCATGACATTGGCCTCGGTCGGGCCGACCCCGGCGATCATAGCCTTGACCTCGCGCATCGCGGCCGAGTCGCCCATGAGCGCCGAGTTGGCGGCCGGGGCGGCGTTGGCACCGCGCCGCGCGAGCGCGTTGTCGACCGCGGCCACGACGTGCGCGTTGTCCCACGGCTTGGTCAGGAAATCGCTGGCGCCGCGCTTGAGCGCCTCGACCGCGAGCGGCACGTCGGCATACGCGGTGAGCGCGATGACGGCGGGCGGGCGCGGCTGCGCGAGCAGCAGCGCCAGCACGGCCAGGCCTTCGGCGCCGTCGATGCGGCCGGGGGTGAAATTGAGGTCGAGCAGGACCAGGTCGGGCACCGCACGCGCGAGCAGCGCCGGCAACTGCGCCGGGTCGTTGAGCGTGGCGACGCTGCCGTGGCGCCGGCGCAAGAGCAGTTGCGCGGCGCACGCCACGTCGGTGTCGTCGTCCAAAATCAGGATGCTGGTGTGCGGGACGGCCATGCGCGGCGGCTCGGGAAAGGGGTGGTATTGACGCGTATTCTAGCAGCCACGGGGGCTGCCGCGGAGGGTAAAAGAACCTGTCCGCTTCCGCACACCGGCGAGTGTTCGGATCCGAACATCTAAGCCCAGTCACACGCATAACACCAACATCGTCCTCGCGAATGCGGGGAGGCATGCCTCCCCCCCATAGAACGCCAACCCGGCTACACCGTGGCCATAGCTGACGGCCGCAGCGCTGCACGCTCAGTATGGGTCCCCGCATTCGCGAGGACGACGGAGTTGGGGTAAGCGCTTTTTTTGGCGTGGCACGCGGCTTGCGTAGTTCCCGGAATACGTCATCAGCCCAAAGATCTTATGGACCGCCACCCTCCCCAACTTGCCATCAGCGGCTCCGCGATGGATCGCGTGCTGCCCAAGCGCCGCGGCAAGCGCGTCGCCATCGCCGCGCTTCTTGCTAGCGCGCTGGCCGTGGCGGGCTTCGTCCTGTGGCAAGCCATGCCGCGCGGCCTGCAAGTGGAAGCGCACGACCTGCGCATCGCAAGCGTCGAACAGGGCGTGTTCCGCGACGACATCGTGATACGCGCCACGGCCGAACCGCTCAACGCCGTGATCCTCGATTCGATCGAATCGGGCCGCGTCGAAGAAGTCTTTGCGCGCGACGGCGCCATGGTCGCCAAAGGCCAGTTGCTGTTCCGGCTGTCGAACCCGCAGCGCAACCTCGAACTGCTGGCGCGCCAGGCCGAACACGCGCAGCAGATCTCGAACCTGTCGAACCTGCGCCTGTCGCAGGAGGCCGCCCGCTCCGAGCACCAGCGCCGCCTGTCGGACCTCGCGTTCGCATTCGCACAGGGCCAGAAGCAGCACGCGCGCAATGTCGCGCTGGCCGCGCAGGGCTTCATCTCGGAAGTCGCGCTCGAAGAATCGCACGACCGCCTAGCGCAGCAGCGCCACGCGCTGGCCCAGGAAAACACCAGCAGCGCGCTCGAAGCCGGCGTGCGGCGCGACGCCCTGGCCCAGATGGAGAGCGCGTCAAAAGGCCTGCAATCGGGCCTGTTGCTGGTCAACGCCACGGTCGACGCGCTGGCCGTGCGCGCACCAAGCGCCGGCATGCTGACCGGTTTCCGGCTGCAGGTCGGGCAGACCGTCAAGCCCGACCAGCACATCGGGCGGATCGACGACCCGCGCCACTTCAAGCTGCTCGCCCAGGTCGACGAGTTCTACCTGAACCGCGTGGCGCCCGGTCGCCAGGGCAGCGCGCGCCACGGCGACAGCACCTACGCGGTCGCGCTCAGCACCATCTACCCACAAATCAAGGACGGCCGCTTCACGGTCGAGATGGCGTTCAGCGCGGCGCAGCCGGCCACGCTCAGCCCCGGCCAAAGCATGGACGCCCAACTCACGCTCGGCGAGCCGGCGCCGGCCACCTTGCTGCCGAGCGGCGCCTTTTTGGCCGACAGCGGTGGCGCCTGGGTGTTCGTGCTCGCCGCCGACGGCGCGAGCGCCGTGCGCCGACCGGTGCGGCTCGGCCGACGCAGTAACAGCCAGGTCGAGATCCTGGCCGGCCTGGCGCCGGGCGAAAAAGTCATCGTCTCGACCTACGCCGCCTTCGCCAATGCCGAGCGCCTGCGGCTGACGCACTAAACTACCCACAGAACCGACACCTAGGACTTCCGATGCTCAAGCTTGTCAACGTCAGCAAACTGCACCTGGCCGGAGAAATCCAGACCACGGCCCTCGACCGCATCAACCTCGAGATCGGCGCCGGCGAGTACCTGGCCATCACCGGCCCGTCCGGCTGCGGCAAGTCGACGCTGCTCGGCCTGCTTGGACTGCTCGACGTGCCGAGCGCCGGCGAGTACTGGTTCGAGGGCCAGAACGTGGCCGGCTGGAGCGAGGCGCGCCTGAACCAGCTGCGGCGCGGGCGTGTCGGCTTCATCTTCCAGAGCTTCAACCTGATCGAGGAGCTGTCGGTGTTCGAGAACGTCGAACTGGCGCTCGAATACACGGGCACCCCGGCGCGCGAGCGGCGCGAACGGGTCGGCGCCATGCTCGCGCGGCTCGACATCGCCCACCGCGCCGGGCACCGGCCGTCGCAGCTGTCGGGCGGCCAGCAGCAGCGCGTGGCGATCGCGCGCGCGCTCGTGGCCGGACCGGCCATGCTGCTGGCCGACGAACCGACCGGCAACCTCGACACCGCGCACGGCGACGAGGTCATGCGCCTGCTGCGCACTATCAACGCCGAGGGCACCACCGTGGTCATGGTCACGCACTCGCCCTCGCACGCGGCGCAAGCCTCGCGCACGCTGCACCTGCTCGACGGCCGGATCGTGGTCGACGCACTGCGGACGGCCTGACCATGAAGCTGCGCGATTTCCGCATCGGCTGGCGCCTGCTCGCCAAAGAGCCGGCCTACACGGCGGTGGTGGTGGCCGGCCTGGCGCTCGGCTTCGCGGCCTGCTTTTTGCTGCTCGGCTTCGTGCGCTACAGCTTCAGCTACGACAGCACGGTGCCCGACAACCGGCGCGTGTACGTCATGCAGCACAAGGTCAACGTGATCCCGACGCCGACCTGGATCGAATTCATGCCGCTCGCATTCCGCCAGGCGGCGCTCACCTCCGGCATGGCCAGCCAGGTCAGCGCCGCGATCCCGGTCATGGCGGTGTTCGAGACGGACGGGCGCAAGCTGCGCGAAGAGGTCACGATCGTCGATCCGGTGTTTCCCGCGATGTTCGGCATCGAGCCGCTTGAAGGCGACCTGCGCGCCGCGCTCGCGCGCCCCGACGGCCTCGCGCTGACCCGGCACACCGCGCGCGCCCTGTTCGGCGACGCCGCCGCGCTGGGCCGGCGCGTCACCATCGACGGCCGCGCGTATCGCGTGATGGCACTGCTCGACGACGCGCCCGCCAACACCACCATGCCCTACCGCGTGCTGGCCGGCAGCGCCAGCGCGCTGTGGCCGGCCGACCAGCGCGGCGCCGCGCCGACCCAATGGATGGGACTCGGGGGCAAGGTCTACCTGCGCCTCGCCGCCGACGCGAGCCCCGCCGCGCTGACTACGGCGCTGCAGGCCGCGCTCGACCGCTCGCCGTGGTCGCAGATGGTGCCGCCCGAAGAACTGCCGCGCATCGGACATGTGGCCGAGGTGCGCCTGCGCAGCCTGTCCGAGGCCTACTTCGACAGCGAGGTCGCGGGCGGCTTTCGCGGCGGCGTGCGCGGCAACCGCACGGCCGTGATCGCGCTGGGCCTGATCGCGATCCTGATCCTGGCGCTGGCGGCGACCAACTACGTCAACCTGGCCACCGTGCGCACCCTGCGCCGCGAGCGCGAGATCGGGGTGCGCAAACTGATCGGCGCCAGCCGCGCGAGCCTGGTCGGGCTGTTCGCGGCCGAGTCGATGCTGGTCGCGCTGGTGGCCGGCCTGCTTGGCCTGCTGCTGGCCTGGCTGCTGCTGCCGCTGTTCGCGCAACTGGTCGACCGCCCGCTGCACGGCCTGCTCACGCCGCTGCGCGCCGGCGCCGCGCTGCTGCTGGCACTGTTGATCGGCGCCGCCAGCAGCCTGTATCCGGCCGCGATCGCGCTGCGCATGCGGCCGGTCGACGCGCTCGCCACGCGCGGCAACGGCGACAACGTGCGCGGCCTGTGGCTGCGGCGCGCCCTGAGCGTGCTGCAGTTCGCGGTCGCCACCGCGCTGTCCGGGGCCACGCTGGCGATCGGCTGGCAGACCAGCTTCGCCGGCCGCGCCGATCCGGGCTTCGACAGCGCCGGTCTGTCGGTGCTCACGCTGCCGCGCGACTCGGCCGCACCCGCGCGCCGCGCGCTGCGCGCGCAAATCGAGCGCCTGCCCGGGGTGGCGGCGGTGGCGGTCAGCGGCAACCCGATCGGCGCGCCCGGCATCATGAAGGGCAGCACCGGCGTCAAGTCCGAGGGTGGTGTCGCGTTCGTCGTCAAGCTGCAAGAGGTCAGCTCGAATTTTTTCACGGTGTTCAAGGTCGCGCCGTTGGCCGGACGCCTGTTCGATCCGGCCATCGACACGGCGCCGCCGGAGTCGACGCGGGTCACGATCGCCAACATGGCGGCGGTGCGTGCGCTCGGTTACGCCTCGCCGCAGGAGGCCATCGGCAAGCGCATCGACGGCGGCTACTGGACCATCATCGGAGTCGCCCCCGACGTGCGCGACCAAAGCCTGCGCGAGCCGATCCAGCCGACCCTGTACCGCGTCGACGAGGGCCAGTTCGCGCTCAGCGTGCGCAGCGCGCTGCCGCCGGCCGAACTGCACGCGCTGGTCGAGCCGCTCTGGATGCGCCAGTTCCCCGGCCACCCGCTCGAACTGCGCAGCGCGCACAGCTACTACGCCGAAAACTACGCCGACGACCTGCGCCTGAGCCGCCTGCTGGGCGCGGCCAGCGTCCTCGCGATCGCGATCGCCGCCTTCGGCATCTACGTGCTGGCGGCCTTCAATGTGCAGCGCCGCGGCCGCGAGATCGTGCTGCGCAAGCTGCACGGGGCCGGGCGCGCCGCCATCGCGCGCCTGGTGGGGCGCGAATTCGCCATGCTGGTCGGCCTCGGCGCGGCCGTCGGCCTGCCGCTGGCCGCGCTCGCGACCGAACGTTACCTGTCGGGCTTTGCCGAACGCGCGCCGATGGGCGCCTGGCCGCTGGCCGGCGCGCTCGCGCTGGCCGCCCTGATCGCGCTGGCCGCCACGGCGCGCCACACGCTGATGGCGATGCGGCTGTCGCCGGCGGCGGCGCTGCGCGACTGAGAGGCCGAGGGCCGCAACCAGTTTTCGATTGAGCTTGACCCGGGCATCGTCGATAATCGGTCCTTTCCTATCGGAGCGAAGCACATGACGACGCGTGTCAACGGCAGCACCTATGGCGGCAAATACGGCGGCAAATACGGCGGCGTCCCGCGCCCGAACCGGGCGCACGCCCAGATGTACCTGGCCGGCCTGCATGTGCCGGGCATGGTCGTGCACTTGGCCGGGCGCGCCAAATGAGCGCCGCTGCGCCAAAGGCGCTGGTCTCCTGGAGCGGCGGCAAAGACTCTTGCCTGGCGCTGTGGCGCGCGCGCGCAAGCGGCACCGAGATCGCGCTGCTGATCACCGCGATGGACGAGGCGGGCCAAAAATCGCGCTCACACGGGATCCCGCCGGCGCTGCTGGCGGCGCAGGCGCATGCGATCGGCGCCCCGCTCACCTTCTACGACACCAGCTGGACCAGCTACGAGGAGAAATTCATCGGGGTGCTGGGCGCGGCGCGCGCGGACGGCATCAGCCAGGCCATCTTCGGCGACATCGACCTGCTCGCGCACCGCGAATGGGAAGAAAAGGTGTGCGCCGCCGCCGGCCTCGAGGCCTGCCTGCCGCTATGGCTCGAGCCGCGCCGCAAACTGGTCGACGAGTTCATCGCCGCCGGCTTCAAGGCGGTGGTGGTGTGCGTGAACGGGAATTACCTGGGGCCGGAATGGTGCGGGCGCGAATTCGACGCCGACTTTTTGGCCGAGCTGCCCGAAGGGGTCGACGCTTGCGGCGAGAACGGGGAGTTCCACACCTTCGTGTACGACGGGCCGGCTTTTGGCCACCCGGTCGGATTCGAACGGGTGGCTGTGGAACGCTACGAGTCGCCGCCGCAGCTTGGCGGGGCGACCTACTACTTCCAGACGCTGCGCGCGCCGGACTAGCCTTTTTTAGTTAATCGCCGACAGCAGCGAGATTTCGAACACCAGGCCGGCGTTCGGCGGGATCGGGCCCGAACCGGTGGCGCCGTAGGCCAGGTTGCTCGGGATGTGCACATTGCGCTTGCCGCCGACCTTCATGCCGGTCACGCCGGTCTCGAAGCCGGGGATGACCTTGTTGGCGCCCATGCGGAATTCGAGCGGGGTCGAATTGACCGAGCTTTCGATCTGGGTGCCCTTGTGGTCGGTCGCGGTGGCGCTGTACAGCCAGACCGTGTAGTGCACCTGCACCAGCTTGGTGCCCGAGGCCACCGCGCCGGTGCCGACCGTCATCTCGGTGATGAGCAGGGCGGCAGGGTTGGCCACGGCGACCGGCGGCAGCGCGTTGTTGCTGCCACCGCCGCAGGCGGTCAGGCTGAGCATGGCGACGAATGCGGCGATCAGGGGAAGCTTGAGTTTCATGTTGTCCTTGGGCGGTAAAAAAAATGTGTTCCGAAGTTTAGCAGCAGAAGGGCCGGACCGCGCATCCCAGCTTGGTTCCGGCCCTTGTTTTTTGTCGGAGATTTGTATCAAATCTCCACTTGCGTGCCCAACTCGATGACACGGTTAGGCGGGATCTGGTAGTAGTCGGCGGCGCCGCGCGCATTGCGCGACATCGCCACGAACAGGTGTTCGCGCCACTCCGACATGCCCTCGCCGGGGGTCGAAATCACGGTCTGGCGCGCGATGAAGAACGAGGTCTCCATCATCTCGAACACCAGTCCGTGGGCTTCGCACAGGGCCAGCGCGTGCGGGATGTTCGGCTCGTCCTTGAAGCCGTAATGCACATTGACCTGGAAGCATTCATGCCCGAGGTCGACCACGCGGACCTGTTCGGCCGGCGCGACCCACGGCTCCTCGCGCATGTGCACCGTCAGGAACACCACGCGCTCGTGCAGCACCTTGTTGTGCGACAGGTTGTGCAGCAGCGCGTGCGGCACGCCGTCGCTCTCGCCGCGCAGGAAAATGGCGGTGCCCCAGACCCGCTGCGGCGGCGCCATGAACAGCGAGGCCAGGAAGTCCTCGAGCGGAATGGCGTGCCGTTGCAGGTTCTGGAACACCAGGCTGCGGCCCTCCCTCCAGGTCAGCATGACGGTCAGCAGGACCGCGCCGAGCGCCAGCGGGAACCAGCCGCCGTGCAGCAGCTTGAGCGTGCTGGCCGAGAACAGCATGATGTCCATCACCAGGAAGAAGCCGGTCGCGCCGAAGCACAGCACCAGCGGCAGGTGCCAGCGGTAGCGCGTCACGAAGAAGGTCAGCACGGTGGTCGCCAGCATGGTGGCCGTGACCGCGATGCCGTAGGCGCCGGCCAGGTCTTCCGAGTTCTGGAAGATGACGACCGCGAGCAGCACCACGCCGAGCTGCAGCCAGTTCACGGCCGGGATGTAGATCTGCCCGATCTGGCTCTCGGACGTGTGCAGCACGCGCATGCGCGGCAGCAGGCCGAGCGCGATCGCCTGCTTGGTCATCGAGAAGGTGCCCGAAATGGTGGCCTGCGAGGCGATCACCGCGGCCATCGTCGCCAACAGCACGAGCGGGTAGATGCTCCAGCTGCCAAGCTGGTTGAAGAACGGGTTCGAGACCGCGGCCGGGTTTGAAATCAACAGCGCGCCCTGGCCCAGGTAATTGAGCGCGAGCGCGGGGAAGGTGATCAGGAACCAAGCCGCGCGGATCGGTTTTTTGCCGAAGTGGCCCATGTCGGCGTACAGCGCCTCGGCGCCGGTGAACGCGAGCACCACCGCGCCGAGCGCGACGAGCGCGGTGAAGCGGTTCTCGAACATGAAGGCGAACGCATGCCAGGGGTTGAGCGCGGCGAGGATTTGCGGCGCCTTGACGATGTTGATCCCCCCCATCACGGCCAGCGCGGCAAACCAGACCAGCATGATCGGACCGAACCAGCGGCCGATGCCGGCCGTGCCGCGCCGCTGCACCCAGTACAGTGCGATCAGGATCACAATGGCGATCCATACGACGAAGGGTTTGAAGGCGGGCAGCGCCACTTCGAGCCCCTCGACCGCGCTGAGCACCGAGATCGCCGGCGTGATGACGCTGTCGCCATAGAACATGGTGGCGCCGAACACACCGATCAGCATCAGCGGGAAATACCAGCGCGAATGCTTGGTCACCGAGGTCAGCGCGAGCGCCATCAGGGCCATGATCCCGCCCTCGCCGCGGTTGTCGGCGCGCAGCACCAAGGTCACGTATTTGAGCGAGACGATCATCGTCAAGCCCCAGAAGATCAGGGAGATCACGCCGAGCAGGTTCGACGTGTTGAGCGCCAAGCCGTGTTCGGGCGCGAAGATGGTTTTGAGGGTGTACAGCGGGCTGGTGCCGATGTCGCCGTATACGATGCCGACGGCGGCGAGCGTCAAACCGGCGAGGCCGCTTTTCGTGTGTTGCGTGGTGGTCAAGATTGCACCGATATGTTGTTCTGTTGCATTGCACAATAGGCCAGTCGGAACCAAATTGCAAGGAAGATTCACGCCTTGCGGAAAGGCTCGGCAAGCGCGCTTTCGGGGGCGACCGGCGGGGTTGCCCTAATTCAAGGATAATGTCCGCTTGATGATTTATTGACTGCCCCCCATGCGTACCGGCATCCTGTCCGCCGCCCTGGCCTTCCTGTGCTGGGGCCTGTTTCCGCTGTTTTTCCACACGCTCAAAGAAGTGCCGGCGATGCAAATCCTGGCGCACCGCACGGTTTGGTGCTTCCTGTTCCTCGCCATCGTGCTGAGCGCGCGCGGCCAATGGACCTGGCTGCGCGAGGTGTTGCGCAAGCCGCGCGTGGTGGGGAGCTTCATCTGCAGCTCGGCGCTGCTGGCGGCAAATTGGCTGATGTATATCTGGGCCGTCAACAACGGCCACGTGATCGACGCCAGCCTCGGCTACTTCATCAATCCGCTGGTCAACATCATGTTCGGCTACGTGCTGCTCAAGGAGCGCATGCGCCCGGCGCAATGGCTGGCGGTGGGGCTGGCCGCGTGCGGCGTGGCATGGCTCACATGGCAGGCCGGGCAGATGCCGTGGATCGCGCTGCTGCTGGCAATCTCGTTCGGCTTGTACGGCCTGATGCGCAAAACGGCCGTGCTCGGCGCGCTCGAGGGTCTCTCGTTCGAGACGCTGCTGTTGCTGCCGGTGGCGCTGGGCTACTTTGTTTGGCTGAGCATGCACGATCAAAACCTGTTCATGAACACGGCGTCGGACGGCACGCGCTGCTTGCTGGTCGCGGCGGGCCCGGTGACGGCGATCCCGCTGCTGCTGTTCGCCTCGGGCGCGCGGCGGCTGCCGCTGTCCGTGCTCGGCCTGCTCCAATACATCGCGCCGAGCATGGTTTTCCTGCTCGGTATCTGGGTCTTTAAGGAAACGTTCAGCCCCGAGCGCTTGCAGGGCTTCATCGTGATCTGGGGCGCGCTGGCGCTGTACGCGGCCGAGGGCCTGTGGCGCCAGCGCAAGCTGCCGCCAGCGGTGGCCTGATCTCAATCTGGCAGAAATCGTGGCGCTGCTCCTCCCGAAAACCTAAACCAACATCGTCCCCGCATTCGAGGCTGTCGCGAAAGGGGGCAATGTCCTAAATTGGTGCCTGAGACGCTACAGAAATCGCATCGAAGAAAATTAAATATCAAAAACCAACATCGTCCTCGCGGAG
>JAZKIN010000212.1:0-4951 GCA_040384885.1 Pseudomonadota bacterium
GTTTTTGTTTAATTTGTTCTTTGCCATTCGCGTAGAATACTGCTTTTAAAGGATTTATCTAAATAATTATGCAAAAACTTACACCCGTCGAGCGCAGCGCACTGCGCGCTGAAGCCCATGCGCTGAAGCCAGTCGTCATCATTGGCGAAGCAGGCCTGACCCCGTCGGTCATGAAGGAAATCGCGGCCAGCCTCGATTCCCACGGTCTCATCAAAGTGCGCGTGTTCGGCGACGACCGCGAAGCGCGGGTCGCCATCTACGAGCAGATCTGCGAAGAACTCGAGGCCGCGCCGGTCCAGCACATCGGCAAGCTGCTGGTCGTTTACCGCCCCAAAAAAGAAGTGGTCAAAGAGCGCAGCAGCAAGTCCGGCAAGGGCATGCGCGAAGTGACCATCGTCAAGGCCAGTGCCAGCGGCACCAAGCGTCCGAGCGTCACCAAGGTCATGATCAAGGGCAATGAGCGGGTCACCGAAGGTGGTTCGATCAAGCGCGCAAAACCGCGCCAGTCGAGCCCGAAGAAAGGTGCCCTCGGTAAGTAATTGCTGGAATTCGGGGCCGGATGACACCCCCGCCCCCAACACCCCACCCCATCGTCCTCGCGAAGGCGGGGACCCATGCTGAGCTAGCATGTACGCGACACGCGCAACTTAGATGCAGGTCGCGTGACACGATGCTCAGTATGGGTCCCCGCATTCGCGAGGACGATGTGGTTTGGGGTGGTGGGTGGGGGGAAAGTTCCCGGCTCCGGTCGTTTTTTACTGCGTAGTTCTAATTGGTTTTATTGCTAAGTTCTGACTTATTGTTTTTTGCTTCAGCATTCTTGATAATCAACCATCCGGCCAGCACGCTCTGGATCAAATAGATCACGCTCGAGACGCCGTGCAGCATGCCGAAGCGCGCCTTCGCATCCCCCACCATGACACCGTCGACCGCGCCCGCGCGCAAGGCCGCCATCAATGGCTGCAGGCCGAAGTGCGACACCAGCGTGCACCCGACCATCGCGAGCACCAGCAGCATCAGGCCGCGGCGCCGCCGTGCGTCGAGCCCCTTCGCCACAAACAGCAACAGCAGCATCGCCGCGCCGCAGCCGAGCGAGAGCATCGCCCCGCTGTGGAACATGGCCGCCGCCACCGCGCCCGCCATCGGCCGCTCGAAGCTCGCGAACGCGGTCGGCGCGACCAGGTAGCCGAGCGTCCACAGGCTGCCCGCCCACAGCGCGGCCACCAGCAGGCGCACGCGCGTTAGCAGCATCAGATGTAGCGCACGTCGATGATCTCGTATTCGCGCGGGCCCGACGGCGCCTGCACCTCGACCACGTCGCCGGCGTACTTGCCGATCAGGGCGCGCGCGATCGGGGACGTCACCGACACCTTGCTCAGCTTGAGGTCGGCCTCGTCGAGGCCGACGATCTGGTAGGTCACCTTCTGGCCGTTCTCGAGGTCCTCGAGGTCGACGGTCGCCGCAAACACCACGCGCCCTTCGGCGTCGAGCGTGGTCGGGTCGATGATCTGGGCCGCGCCCAGCTTGCCTTCGAGTTCCGCGATCCGGCCCTCGACGAAGGCCTGGCGCTCCTTGGCCGCGTCGTATTCGGCGTTTTCGGACAGGTCGCCGTGCGAGCGCGCCTCGGCGATCGCGTCGATCACGATGCGGCGCTCCTTGGTCTTGAGCTGGTGCAGCTCGTTCTTGAGGAGCTCGGCGCCGAATTTGGTAAGTGGAACGGTTGAATTCATGGTTATCTGCTTATGGGTCGAGACCCGCTGTGTTATTGGTGGCACCAAGTGAAAACCACAGAGTCACACGACGAAAGCCGTGCGAGCTCTGTGGTTGAGGTACTGCTTGGGGCTTAGGAGCCGTGAATAAATAAGTGTGACAATTGGGCGGCTCTGGCGGGATGCGATGCAAGGCGAGAGGAGGAGTCATAGCGAGCTATGGCGACGACGAACAACGCAGCAGCGCGCCCGTCAGAGGCGATCCAATTGTTACAGTTATTTTTGAACGGCTCCTTAGTTTAAGGTTTTATGCAGGCCTTGTAAATCATAGACCCGCAACTCGTCGAGATGGCGCATGCCCTCGACCGCGGCCTCCGCACCCGCAATTGTAGTGTATGTCGTCACGCGCGCGGCCAAAGCCGAAATCCGGATCTGGCGCGAGTCGACGATCGCGGTGCGTTTTTCCTCGACCGTGTTCACGACCAGCACGATTTCCTGGTTCTTGATCATGTCGACCACGTGCGGCCGGCCCTCGGACATCTTGTTGACCGCCACCACCGGAATCCCGGCCGCCGCGATCACCGCCGCCGTGCCCTTGGTCGCCATCAGCTGGAAGCCGATCTCGACGAGGTCGCGCGCGACCTGCACCGTGCGCGGCTTGTCCGAGGCCTTGACCGACAAAAACACCTTGCCCGAGGTCGGCAGGTTGATGCCGGCGCCGAGCTGCGACTTCACAAACGCTTCGCCGAAGGTCATGCCCACGCCCATGACTTCGCCGGTCGACTTCATCTCGGGTCCGAGGATGGTGTCGACGCCCGGGAATTTCACGAACGGGAACACGGCCTCTTTGACGCTGAAGAACGGCGGGATCACCTCTTTGGTGACGCCCTGCGAGGCGAGCGTCTGGCCGACCATGCAGCGCGCGGCGATCTTCGCCAGTTGCAGGCCGGTCGCTTTCGACACGAACGGCACCGTGCGCGAGGCGCGCGGATTGACTTCGAGCACGAACACCTTGTCGACCAGCTGGCCGCCGACTTCCTGCTTCTGGATCGCGAACTGCACGTTCATCAGGCCGACCACGTTGAGGCCCTTGGCCATCAGCGAGGTCTGGCGCTTGAGTTCGTCGATCGTGTCCTGGCTCAGCGAATACGGCGGCAGCGAACAGGCCGAGTCGCCCGAGTGCACGCCGGCCTGCTCGATGTGTTCCATCACGCCGCCGATGAAGGTGGTCTCGCCGTCGGAGATGCAGTCGACGTCGACTTCGATCGCATCGTTGAGGAAGCGGTCGAGCAGCACCGGCGAATCGTGCGAGACCTTGACCGCCTCGCGCATGTAGCGCTCGAGGTCGCGCTGCTCGTGCACGATTTCCATCGCGCGCCCGCCGAGCACGTACGAGGGACGCACCACCAGCGGATAGCCGATTTCCTGGGCCAGCGCGAGCGCGTCGGCCTCGGTGCGGGCGGTGCGGTTGGGCGGCTGGTGCAGGCCGAGCGTGTGCAGCATCTGCTGGAAGCGCTCGCGGTCTTCGGCCGCGTCGATCATGTCGGGCGAGGTGCCGATGATCGGCACGCCGTTGGCCTCGAGGTCGAGCGCGAGCTTGAGCGGGGTCTGGCCGCCGTACTGCACGATCACGCCGACCGGCTTTTCGATGGCGACGATTTCAAGCACGTCCTCGAGCGTGAGCGACTCGAAATACAGGCGGTCTGAGGTGTCGTAGTCGGTCGAGACGGTCTCGGGGTTGCAGTTGACCATGATGGTCTCGTAGCCGTCCTCGCGCATCGCCAGCGCCGCGTGCACGCAGCAGTAGTCGAATTCGATGCCCTGGCCGATGCGGTTCGGACCGCCGCCGAGCACCATGATCTTTTTGTTGTTGGTCGGGTTGGACTCGCATTCCTCGTCGTACGTCGAGTACATATACGCGGTGTCGGTCGAGAACTCGGCCGCGCAGGTGTCGACCCGCTTGTAGACCGGGCGGATGCCGAGCGCGTGGCGGCGCTCGCGCACGGCCGTGTCGGTCGTTTGCAGCAGGAACGCGAGGCGGCGGTCCGAGAAGCCCTTCTGCTTGAGCTTGTAGAGCAGCGGCTTGTCGAGCGCGTCGAGCTTTTGGGTGTCGAGCCACAACTCGATCTCGACGATCTCCTTGATCTGGATCAGGAACCACGGATCGATGTGGGTCAGCTGGTGCACCTCCTCCATCGTGAAGCCCTGGGCGAAGGCGTCGCCGACGTACCAGATGCGGTCCGGGCCCGGCTCGCCGAGCTCTTCCTCGATTTTTTCGCGGTCGCGGGTTTTTTCGTTGAGGCCGTCGACGCCGACCTCAAGGCCGCGCAGCGCCTTCTGGAACGCCTCCTGGAAGGTGCGCCCGATCGCCATGACCTCGCCGACCGATTTCATCTGGGTCGTCAGGTGGTGGTCGGCCGCAGGGAATTTCTCGAACGTGAACCGGGGCACCTTGACGACCACGTAATCGATCGACGGCTCGAACGAGGCCGGGGTCGCGCCGCCGGTGATCTCGTTGCGCAATTCGTCGAGCGTGAAGCCGACCGCGAGCTTGGCGGCGATTTTCGCGATCGGGAAGCCGGTCGCCTTCGACGCCAGCGCGGACGAACGCGACACGCGCGGATTCATCTCGATGACGATCATGCGCCCGTCCGCCGGGTCGATCGCGAACTGCACGTTGGAGCCGCCCGTGTCGACGCCGATCTCGCGCAGCACCGCGAGCGAGGCGTTGCGCATGATCTGGTATTCCTTGTCCGTCAGCGTCTGCGCCGGCGCGACCGTGATCGAGTCGCCGGTGTGCACGCCCATCGGGTCGAGGTTTTCGATCGAGCAGATGATGATGCAGTTGTCGGCCTTGTCGCGCACGACTTCCATCTCGTACTCTTTCCAGCCGATCAGGGACTCTTCGATGAGCAGTTCCTTGGTCGGCGAGGCTTCGAGGCCGCGCTTGCAGATGGTTTCGAATTCCTCGGCGTTGTAGGCGATGCCGCCGCCGGTGCCGCCCATCGTGAACGAGGGGCGGATGATGGTCGGGAAGCCGAGCTCGCGCTGCACGACCCAGGCCTCGTCCATCGAGTGGGCCACGCCGGAGCGCGCCGAACCGAGGCCGATCTTGGTCATCGCCTGCTTGAACTTGGAGCGGTCCTCGGCCTTGTCGATCGCTTCGGGCGAGGCGCCGATGAGTTCGACGTTGTACTGCTTGAGCACGCCGTTGTTGTGCAGGTCGAGCGCGCAGTTGAGCG
>JAZKIN010000213.1:0-31336 GCA_040384885.1 Pseudomonadota bacterium
GTTCTATGGGGGGGAGGCATGCCTCCCCGCATACGCGAGGACGATGTTGGTTTTTGATATTTAATTTTCTCCGTCGCGATTTCTGAAGCGTCTCAGTCGCCAATTCCAGCGCATTGCCCCCATTTCGCGACAGCCTCATGCGCGAGGACGATGTTGGTTTAAGGTATTAAAGCTTAGTGATTTCGCGATTTCTGCCAAATCAGGGGGCTCATTTTGAGTTTTGCGACTGTCTCCTTACGCTGGACTTTGAGGTATATCAACCACATGATGAATAAATTCCATTCGCGCTGGATCTCGGTCCAATCTTGTTGTACGATGTCGTATGACTTAACTTGACTCTAACTATGCGCGGGGCCGAAGGGCGTCGTTTCGATTCATCAATTTCCGGGGAATTTAATGAAGCTACCGATCAACGATTTCAAGCGCGGGTTCAAGAGCGGCCAACTGCAACTGGGCCTGTGGTCCGGCCTGTCGAACAATGTCACCGTCGAGGTGCTGGCCAACGCGGGGTTCGACTGGCTGCTGCTCGACACCGAGCATTCCCCGAACGAACTGCCGCAGGTCCACTCACAGCTGCAGGCGATGTCGCACGGGAAGGCGCACCCGATCGTGCGCCCGCAGTGGAACGACACCGTCGTCATCAAGCGCTATCTCGACCTCGGCGTGCAAACCCTGCTGATTCCATTCGTTCAAGACGCGGACGAAGCGCGCAGCGCCGTCGCCGCGACCCGCTATCCACCGCTCGGCGTGCGCGGCTACGCGGCGGCGGCGCGCGCGTCCAACTACGGCCGGGTCAAGGATTACCCGACCCTGTGCGAGGCCGAGTTGTGCGTGCTGGTGCAGGCCGAGACGCCCCAGGCGCTCGCCAACATCGAGGCCATCGCCGCGGTCGACGGGGTCGACGGCATCTTCATCGGCCCGGGCGACCTGGCCGCGTCGATGGGCCACATCGGCAACACCAAGCACCCCGAAGTGGTGGCGGCGATCGAAGACGCGATCGTCCGCATCCTCGCCTGCGGCAAGGCCGCCGGCATCCTGGCCAGCGACGAGGGACTGGCGCGCCGCTGCATCGAACTCGGCTGCACCATCGTCGCAGTCGGAAGCGACGTCGGCATCCTCGCGCGCGGCGCCGAGAACCTTGCCGCCAAATTCAAAGCCGCGGCCTAAGCCGCCGGCCCCACACTAAAAAAAGGAAAACAGCATGAGCAAAGTTGGATTTATCGGTCTTGGAATCATGGGCGCGCCGATGGCGGCCCACCTTATCAAAGGCGGGCACGAGTTGTACGCGCACGACCACAAGCCGCTGCCGGCGGACCTGGCCGGGCAGGGCTCAGTCGCCTGCGCGTCGAGCCAGGAAGTGGCGCAGCAGGCCGACATCATTTTCATCATGGTGCCGGACACGCCACACGTGGCGTCGGTGCTGTTCGACGACGGCGGCGTGGCGCAGGGTCTTTCGTCGGGCAAGATCGTGGTCGACATGAGCTCGATCTCGCCGATGGAGACCAAGCAGTTCGCCAAGCGCATCAACGCGCTCGGTTGCGAGTACCTCGACGCGCCGGTGTCGGGCGGAGAGGTCGGCGCGCGCGCTGCGAGCCTGACCATCATGGTCGGCGGCAGCGAGCAAACTTTCGCCACCGTCAAGCCGCTGTTCGAGCTGATGGGCAAGAACATCACGCTCGTCGGCGGCAACGGCGACGGCCAGACCACCAAGGTGGCCAACCAGATCATCGTCGCGCTCAACATCGAAGCGGTCGGCGAGGCGCTGCTGTTCGCCTCGCGCATGGGCGCCGATCCGGGCAAGGTGCGCCAGGCGCTGATGGGCGGCTTCGCTGCCTCGCGCATCCTCGAGGTGCACGGCGAGCGCATGATCAAGCGCACCTTCGACCCCGGTTTCCGGATCGAACTGCACCAGAAGGACCTGAACCTGGCGCTCACGAGCGCACGCGCTGTGGGCTTGTCGCTGCCGAACACCGCCACCGCGCAGGAATTATTCAACAGCTGTGCGGCCCACGGCGGCAAGGCGTGGGATCATTCGGCACTCGTGCGCGCGCTCGAAATGATGGCGAACTACGAAATCGGCGCGCCGGTCCCTCAATAAACCCAACGGAGCCACCATGACCGATCCCCGCATGCTGTTGCGCCAGATGTTCGACGCCGCCGTCGAAGCGGCGCAGTCGTCGCACTGCCTGCCGCCGCATTTGCCGCCGCCGCCGCGCGGACGCACGCTGGTCATCGGCGCCGGCAAGGCGTCGGCCGAGATGGCGCGCGTGGTCGAGCAGCACTGGCCGGGCGAGCTTTCCGGGCTGGTGGTCACGCGCTACGGCTACGCGGTGCCGTGCACGCGCATCGAGATCGTCGAGGCGGCCCATCCGGTGCCCGATGAGGCCGGGCTGGCCGCCGCCGGGCGCATCCTGGCGCTGGTTTCGGACTTGACGGCGGACGACCTCGTGATCTGCCTGATCTCGGGCGGCGGTTCGTCTTTGCTGGTCCTGCCCGACGACGACCTGACGTTGGCCGACAAGCAGGAGATCAACAAGGCGCTGCTTAAAAGCGGTGCCACGATCAGCGAAATGAACTGCGTGCGGCGCCACCTGTCTGCGATCAAAGGCGGGCGCCTGGCTGCGGCCTGCCATCCAGCCAAAGTGGTAACGCTGCTCATTTCCGATGTGCCCGGCGACGACCCTGCCGATATCGCGAGCGGTCCGACCGCAGCCGACAGCACTACTTGCGCCGATGCGCTGGCAATTTTGCGCCGCTACGCCATCGACGTACCCGAAAACGTGCGCGCGCTGCTCGAGGGCGGGCGTGGCGAATCGGTCAAGCCGGGCGACCCGCGACTGGCCAACAGCGAAATGCGCATGATCGCCACGCCGCAAATGGCGCTCGAGGCGGCGGCCAAGGTCGGCCGCGCGGCCGGGGTGCCGGTCCACATCCTCGGCGACAGCATCGAGGGCGAGGCGCGCGACGTCGGCATCGTCATGGCCGGCATCGCGCTACAGGTGGCGCGGCGCGAGCAACCGTTTACGCCGCCATGCATCCTGCTCTCTGGCGGGGAGACCACGGTCACCGTGCGCGGGCATGGGCGCGGCGGCCGCAATGTCGAATTCCTTCTCTCGCTCGGGATCGCGCTGAACGGCGAAGCGGGCATCCACGCCATTGCATGCGACACCGACGGCGTCGACGGGCAGGAAGAAATCGCCGGTGCCCACCTGGCGCCGGAGACGCTGGGGCAGGCCTGGCAGCAGGGCATCAAGCCGCGCGACAGCCTGGCCAACAACGACGGACACGGTTTTTTCCAGGCCTTGGGCGACTCGGTCGTATGTGGTCCTACGCTGACCAATGTGAACGATTTCAGGGCGGTGTACATAGGCGCGAAATAGCGCCGGCAGCGGCGATTCGCGACCGAGGGGGAGGCGCTAATGTGTTAGTATCCTAGCATTCGATCCCGCCATATGACGCTTGGTAAACATGACAGTCGACACACTCCCTGGCAAGTTTCAACTTGACCGTTCGCGCAATGCGACGGTGCAGGTTTTTGAACATTTACGCGAGATGATCGTAACCCTGGCGATCAAGCCTGGCGCGGTTCTGCCGCGTACGCAGCTTGCCGATTACTTCAATCTGTCATTGACCCCAATCCGCGAAGCCCTGGCGCGCCTCGAAGAGGAACGGCTCGTCGATATTTATCCGCAACATCAAACACGCGTCGGAAACATCGACCTGACCTCGGCGCGCCAGGCGCATTTCTTGCGCATGTCGCTTGAGCTCGAGATTGTCTCGGTACTGTCGCAGCCGGCCAATCCCGCGCTCGGCAAAAAGCTGCTCGACCTCGTCGCGCGGCAACGTAGCTGCCTCGAGGCGGGCGATCTAGAAAACTTCAGCCGTCTCGACATGGAATTTCACAAGACCCTGTACCAGGAGGCGCAACTGACCGACTTGTGGACGATGATGCGTAGCAGCAGCGGCAATTTGGACCGCTTGCGCCGCATGCATCTGCCGATTGTCGGCAAGGCGCAGTCGATCCTCGGACAGCACTCGGCGATCGCGCAAAGTATCGCCGACGGCGACGCGGCCAAGGCGCGCGACAGCGTGCGCGAGCACTTGTCGGGAACACTCACTGTGTTAAACGCCTTGCGCGATAAGCATCTCGACCGCGTCCTGCCGGCGGATTATTCGCCCCAGGACTTCGCGGCCTAGTTTCCGCGTCCGTCACTTGCTGCGTGCGTAGCCCGGCTCGACTTTGCCGTCCTCGGCAAGATGTCCCGTGGTCCAAAGCACGCCGCGTGCGAGCAGATCGAGATAGCGCGGGTCGGCCATTCCAGCCTCGTTGTGCGCCAGCGTCATGCTAAAGACCTTGGTTTGCTTCGGACCATAACGATGGGTCCAGGCCACGTTGGCCGTGCGGGTCCGCTCGGCCGCATTCTTGGCCTTGGGCTGCACGCCCACCAAAACCGGCGTCACGTCGAACGCGGTCAAATTGTTGTATAGCTCCTCGTCGGCGGTATCGAACGACGCGAATCCATGGGCGATCGGGTGGCTGTCGGGACTGGCCGTGAGCCGGATCGGCGATTGCGGCCCATGCCCGGTCGACTGGATGCCGGTGTACTCGAACCATTTCGCATTGCCGGCGCCTGCCTCGACGCGGCGTTTCCAGTCGCCCGAGCGGTAGGAATGCATCGCGCAGTGCAGGTTGACGCCGGGCGTGCCCTGGCGATGCGGTGCCAGCACGGTTTCCAACACGGCCGCGCTGTCTTCGTCTGCCGCGCACTCGTTGTGGATGACGACATCGTAGCCATCGGCATAGCGCGGATTGCCGAAGATAGGCAGAGCGGGGCGCGTGGCTTGTTCGCCGGGTTTTGGGTCGTGGAACAGTTGGGTGACGTCGACGTTTATCCTCGCCTTTAACCCAGTCTCGAGTATTTCCCGCTGCCGCGCATAGTCATGGCAGCAGCCGCCACTGACGATCAGCACCTTGATCGGTTTGACTGGTTCGGCCCGCAAGGGCAGGGTTGAGCCCAGCGCGAGCGCGAGGGCGAAGGTGAATGGTGGCAGCATGGTTTACTTTGCTAGTCTGGTTTGGCTGAAGATGGTTTTCCGTAGTACTTGGCGGCGCCGTCAAATGCGATCTCGATCCGGTCCAGGATGAAGCCCGGATCGAGCGCATACACGCGCAGATGGTGCGCTCCCGGCTTCAAGTTGGCAAGGGCCCGGTTGCGCACGGCGGTGTTGCTTAGTGTGTTGGCTTTCCATTCCTCGCTACGGCCGTGGGTGGCAAAATCGATCACCTCCAAAGGGCCGTCATCGAGGCTGATGGCGATGCGCAGCTGGTTTTCGGAGGTGAGTGCATGGACGGGAATGGCGACAAGTTTGAGTTGCGCGTTCTCCGTCGAATGGCTGAAAAACTTAAAGTCGAGCGCGGGCGCGGTCCGCGCCAATGACGCATCGATCGATTTGAGCGACAAACCGGCGCGCATGCTGCCGCCATAACTGCCGAGACCCGGAACCAACGCCCAACCATTCGCCGCGACGGCCTTTGTCGCCGGTATGGCGATGATCCTCTCGTGTTCGGTCGCCGCCCCGTTCTCGGCGCCGCGCGAGAAAGCGATCTTTGGCTGCAGTTTGGTGGCACCGCATTGGAAGCTGAGCGGGTCGCCGATTTTGCTGCCGTCGTAGTGGACTTTAACGCGCTGCTCGAAGCCGTTGTCGCTACTCAGTTCGCCCGACAAGGACGAAAGCTTGAAACCGGCAGGGACGCTGGAGGCGGACCAGGCCAGCGCCTGCGCCGCGTAGTTGATGATCGTGATCGTCCTGCTTTCGGCCCGTCCGCTGGTAAAGGCGAGGGTTCCGCTTTGCGGGGAGAGCGGCGTCGGGTAGGCGAGGGCGCAGTCGCGGCGCGACGCCATATCGTAGGTCGGAAACAGCGGGGCGCCGAACACCGGCAGGCGGCGCGGCGCCGCATCCATCATGCCGCGCCACTTGCCGTTGCCCTGCTCGTTGTAGTGGGCGGTGTCGGCGGCGATGGCCGCCTGGGCCGCCCTGGCCTGCAGCGCGTAGCGGTTGGACGATGGGCGCCCGAGGCGCGCGTATTGCGCCGCCAGTTCGAGCTTGAGGATGCGGGTGTTCAGATTCGCGCTCGCACGCACCGGATATAGCACGAGCTGGAAATAGGCGTCCTTGAGCCCTGCGGGCAGTGCCGCGGCAACCGCCTGCGCGCGCGCGACCGGCGATTGATAGCGTTCGAGGCGCTGCTCGGCTTCTTCGCCGCCCGCTTGCATGTAGTCGGTATGGCGCGGCGCCGTGGTCGGCTCGGTCTGGCTGAAGCCCATGAACTCGGGACGCCGCTCCCACGCGAGGTCGTAGTAAGCCGTCATGATGGAGGCGTTTTCGGCGGCATGCGCGGCGCCGAATTGCGCGGCCATCCACGCTTCGAGATGCGCACGCGGCGTGATATCGAGCTTGCTGCGGTCGAAGGCGAGGTCGAGGAAGTATTGGGTCAGGTATTCCATGGGCTTGATATCGCCCACGTTGACGATCCAGGCCTTGCGCGCGCCCGTGCTTACCGCGCGCTCGAGCTGGTCGCGGATCAGCGCGGGATGGGTGGTGCCCAGCCACAGGTAGTCGTGCGGGCGGCCCCAGTACGATATGTGATAGTAGAGCCCTGCGCCGCCGATGCGCTTCGCTTCCGCGGCGGTACTGAGCTGGTGCAGATAGCCGTAGTTATCGTCGGGCCAGATCAGGCTGATATCGTCGGGCACCTTGAGCCCGGATTTGTAGATGTCGAGCACCTCCTTGTACAGCGTGATCGCCTGCGGAATCTCCTGCGCCGGCTTGCCCTGCGCTTTGCTGAGCAATTCGCGCTGGACGCCGATCGCGGCGGCCACGCCTTCGCGCGCTTCATCCATATTGCGGGCGCCCTCCATGGCCGAATCGTGGATGCCGCGAATGCCGGTCGTGTACATGTTCTCGAAGCCCTTGACCTGCTCGGCGCGCTCGGACCAGTAGCGCACCAGCGACTCGCGATTGGTGAAGAAGTTGAACGCGCCGCGGGCCTGCTTGTCCCATTCGCGCACATTGTTGCGCATCATCGGTTCGGCGTGCGAGGTGCCGACCACGATCGCGTAGTCGCTCGCGGTCTGCGCGTTGCCGGCCATCTGGTAGAACGGCTTGGTCGAGTCGTGCATGGCGGGCCAGACGATGTTGGCCTTGAGGCGCCAAAGTAATTCGAAAATGCGGGAATAGGTGGCCGGACCGATATCGCCGCTCGGGTCAAACGTTTTTGCGGCCCAAGGCTGCAAGCCCCAATCCTCGTCGTTAAGGAAGACGCCGCGGTACTGGACATGCGGGGTGGCCGACAGCACCCGTTTTGCATCGATCGACACCTGCGCGCGCACCGTCGGTTTGACGTCGGCCCACCACTCGAAGGCGGAGACCCCAAGCTCGCGGGTGAGGTCGACCACGCCATAGATCGCACCGCGCGTATCGGAGCCGGCGATCAGCAGGATCTGCGTGCCGGGACGCGTGCGCGACGCAATCACCACGCGCTCATAGCGTTCCCATTGCTTACCCAGGGCAGATAGGTCGATACCTTCGGCCTGTGCTAGCGCGCGCACCAAGGGCGAGTCGTGGCGTCCGATGACGATGCAGGTCTTGGTGCAGTCTTCCAACCGGGCCGCGCGCGCCGATGGTTTTCCGCCCACGCTTTGCAAGTCTCGCCGCAGCAGGTCCGCGGCGATCTTCATGCTCACGTGGTCTTCGTGCAGGACAGTGGCGGCGCCTTGCGGGCCCGATAATTGTAAAGTCGCCGCAGTCACGCAGGTCGGAAAGGTGATTGCCACGCCCAGTAGGATCGTGACGAAGCGCTGTCTCAATTTTGGCATTTCGGATGTCTTGTTGTATTAGTATATTAGCGATATCGGACGATGGCGCGATGCCTAACGTCCCAATCTTAGTCGTTTTCAGAGTGATTGCGAACGCACAAGCCCCATCAATCAGACGATTGAGCGATACGGGACTATGGTTCGAACATGCGACTAACGCTGCCCGCCCGCCGCTGCCGGACGCTGCGAGCGGAATGGCATTGCTGGCAAACCGGATTGGTTGATCAAGTTCGGCTGCGCCGCCTCGTCCCAGCCAAAACGCACGGCCACCGGCACCGGCACGTTCGGACTCTTGACGACGACCTTGTTGTCCTCGATGGTCGCCAGACCATGGAAGTAGCGTCCATCGGGACCGGCGATATCGAACCAGCTCAGGTCCTTGCGGTCGCGCGCGGCGAGGCCCTCGGCATGGTCGAACGTCAACACCGCGCGGTCTGCCTCGAACTTGATGGATTTGAACACGGGGCCGAAGGCGGCGACATCGCTGCGCTCGTAGGTCCGCGAAAGGGCCAGGTTGGCCAGTCGCAGCCCGATCGACTTTTTGTCGCGCGGATGAATGTCGTACAGGTCGTCGGCCAGGTCGGTCGTGACGATCATCCCCGTGCCGGGGATGCGCAGCGCGTCGGCCTGCGCCTCGCGCAGCCGCGGCAGCGCCTGCGGGTCGATCACCTTGTTACGCCGGACCAGGTGGTAAAAATGCGGCGCCAGCTGCACATAGTAAAACGCGAAGTCCGCCTGCCAATGGCGCCGCCAGCCGCTCACCAAGGCATCCATCTTGCCGGCGTACAGCGCGGCGTCTTCGCCGTCCACGATGTTCGATTCGCCCTGGTACCAGATCACGCCCTTGATCGCCGCCGGCGCGAGCGGGGCGACCATGGCGTTGAACAGGTGGGCAGCATCGGCGTCGGGTGCGTCCACGCGCGCTGCCGCCGCCCCGCTTGCGGCGGCCGGCGTCCACGGGTCGATGCGCGTGCCGCCCCAAGTCGCGTCGATCAGGCCGACCGGTGTTTTCAGCGTTTTGTGCAGGTGCTGGCCGAAGAAATAAGCGGCGGCCGAGAATTTGATCTTGTCGATCGATGAAGGGGAGCAGCGCACCCATTCTCCGACCACATCGGCGCCGGGCCGCGACGATTTTTTGCGCGCGACCTTGAACAGGCGGATCTCCGGGAACTCGGCCGCGGCGATCTCCGCTTCGGCGTTGAGGACTGGCCTCTCGCCGCTCTTTTCGCCGATCGGTTTGGCCATGTTGGACTGCCCAGACGCGAGCCACACCTCGCCCACGAGCACGTCCTCGACGACGACGATGTTGCTGTTTTCTCCGCGCACAGCCACGCTGGCCGGCTTGGCCGGATGCGCGCGCAGATCGAGCTCGACCTGCCAGCGGCCGTCCTGGCCCGCGCGCGTGCGCCTGAGCTGATCGCCCATCTGCACGCTGACCTGCTCGCCGGGTTCTGCCCATCCCCACACCGGCACGCGTTCGGCGCGCTGCAGGACCATATGGTCGGAAATAACGGCAGGCAAACGAACGATAGCGCTCGCATGGGACGATAACACGCACAAGGCCGCAAACACGGCATAAAAGGAAAGCGGCAGGCGCGCGCGGAGTGGAATTTGTGGCATGGTTTTTTGAGCTATCGATTCAATGTGATGCGCGGTTCGTTTTCTGCCACGCGGTGATCGGATTATCGCGCCAGCCTCGGGCAAATTCATCGCCGCCCGTGGAACATGGCCAAACACTCAAGGGCTTGAGCAGTGTTCAATCGAGCCCGCATGTACCATTTAACTTCCGAGGCAGGCAATCGCGCATGTCCTTCGTTCTTGCTAGCATATTAGTATATATAGATGTGCTCGTGCCGAGGTGCGCGTGGAAAAAACGCTTGAATACGATGGCGGGCGCCACCGCCGCCCAATTCCAATCTACAAAATTTAACGCGTTGGAGAAGTCACCAATGAACAGCCCCCACCATCCGGGCACGCCGACCATCAGTGCCATGCGCGTGATCCCCGTCGCGGGCCGCGACAGCATGCTGCTCAATCTGTGCGGCGCGCATGCGCCTTACTTCACCCGCAACCTGGTGCTGCTGAGCGATAGCGCCGGCAACGTCGGCATGGCCGAGGTGCCCGGCGGCGACGGCATCCTGAGGGCGCTCGAGCGGATCGTCCCCTTGGTGCAGGGCACGCAGCTGGGACTTTTCCAGCGCACGCTCAACGGCATCCGGGCGCTGTTCGGCGCGGGCGCGGGCGGCATGCAGCACCAGGTCACGTCGGACGCCGAGGCGGCCGTGCTCAAACAGCCGCACGAGATCAATCTGCGCCTCGAGAACGTGGTGACGGCGGTCGAGGCGGCGCTGCTCGACCTGTTGGGGCAGCACCTGGGCGTGCCGGTCTGCGAGTTGCTCGGCAACGGGCAGCAGCGCGCGAGCGTGCCGATGCTGGCCTACCTGTTTTACATCGGCGACGCCGGCAAGACCGGCATGCCGTATGCGCGCGCGCAGGGCGGCGACGACTGGTACCAACTGCGCCACCGCGAGGCGCTGACGCCGGCGGCGGTGGCCGACCTGGCCGATGCGGCGGTGGCGCGGTATGGCTTCCGCGATTTCAAGCTGAAGGGCGGGGTGATGGCACCCGAGGACGAACTGCGGGCGGTGGCCGAGATCAAGCGGCGCCACCCGGGCGGCAGTGTCACGGTCGACCCGAACGGCGCCTGGTCGCTCGCGCAGGCGGTCGAGGTGTGCAAGGGCCAGGGGCATCTTCTCGCGTATGCCGAGGATCCATGCGGCCCCGAACACGGCTACTCGGGCCGCGAGACCATGGCCGAGTTCCGCCGCGCCACCGGCATCCGCACCGCGACCAACATGGTGGCCACCGACTGGCGCCAGATGGGCCACTCCTACCTGTTGGGGGCGGTCGATATCCCGCTCGCCGATCCGCATTTCTGGACCATGCAGGGCTCGGTGCGGCTGGCGCAGTTGTGCCACGAGTGGGGGCTGACCTGGGGCTCGCACTCCAACAACCATTTCGATGTTTCGCTGGCGATGTTCACGCACGCTGCCGCCGCCGCGCCGGGCGCCATCACCGCCATCGACACCCACTGGATCTGGCAGGAGGGGCAGGAGCGCCTCACGCGCGAGCCTTTCCGCATCGTCGACGGCCAGGTAGAGGTGCCGGACAAGCCGGGCCTGGGCATCGAACCGGACATGGACCGCATCGAGGCGGCGCACGAACTTTACAAGAAGGTGGCCGGCGGCGCGCGCGACGACGCGGTGGCGATGCAGTCTCTGCTGCCGGGCTGGAAATACGATCCCAAGCGTCCAAGCCTGGTGCGCTAGTGCTCACCACGGTGAGTAGTTTTGCGGCGCCGTTGAAGCGGTCGGACGCGCGTGCAAGAATAAATCCCCGGGCCGCAATCAACGGCCGCACTGGCCCCCAACTCCACCCAATAATGGCACCCATGACACTGCATCCTCTCGCGCGCCGCGCCGCGCTGCTGTTGGCCGGCCTGCCGCTGTGCGTCGCCGCAGCCGACGTCCCCACATCCTTCCGGTTTGACGGCGCCGGCGCGGGCGTGCTTGTCGCGCCCGATGCGGCGTATGAGCGCGGCAAGGGCTATGGCTTGGTCGCGCCGGCGGCGGGCGGGGAATTATCGTTCACGGTCCAGGCGGCGCCGGGCGACTATGCCGTCACCGTCACGCTCGGCGCGGGCCGCGGCCGCGTGGCGGTGCTCGCGGAGGACCGGCGCCTGATGCTTGCGCCGCTCGCAGCGGACAGCGCCGCGCCGGTGCGGCGCAGCTTTGTGGTCAACGTGCGCAACGCCGCCCTCAAAAAGGTCTGGACCGATCCGAGCGCCGCGCCGCGGGTGCCGATTCGCGGCGAGGAAGCCAGCGGACGCGCATGGGACGAGCAGCTCACGATCAGCCTTGCGGGCGCCGCGCCGGCGCTGCAGGCGATCGAGATCGTTCCGGTCCAGGCGCGCCGCATCCTGCTCGGCGGCGACAGCACGGTGGCCGCCCAGACCGCTGGTGACGCCGCCTCGTGGGGGCAGATGCTGTCGCGTTTTGTCGACCCCGCGGTCGCGGTGGCCAACCACGCGCGCAGCGGCGAGACGCTCAAGTCCTTCATGACCAACCTGCGTTGGGATAAGCTCATGAGCGACACGCGGCCGGGCGATGTCGTGCTGCTGCAGTTCGGCCACAACGACGAAAAGCAGGAGTACGCGCGCACCTACGCGGCGGCGGATGGCGCCTACACCGGCTTCCTGACCGCCTTCGTCAGCGATGTGCGCCAGCGCGGCGCCCATCCGGTGTTGCTGACGCCGGTGGCGCGGCGCACCTTCAACGCCGCCGGCAAGATCGAGAACAGCCATGCCGGCTACGACGACGCGGTGCGCGCGCTGGCCGCGAAATTGGCGGTGCCGCTGATCGACCTGACCGCCATGACGACGCGCATGTACGAAACCCTCGGCCCCGAGGTTTCGCCATCGGCGTTCACCAACGGCGGCAAGGACAAGACCCACCACAACGTCTATGGCGCGTATGTGATCGCCTGTTTCGTCGCGCGCGGCCTGGCGGCGACGCCCGCGCTGGGGATCAAACCGGCGCTCGACAAGCCGGTGTGCGAGCCGGACCGCTTTGGCGGCCCGCGCGACTATGGACTGGTTAAGTCCGATTGGCCCATTTTGCGCGCCATGCCGTCGGTCGAGCCGGAACAGTCGGCTTCGGATAAATTGTAATTCTGCAAGTTCAATTGCATTGGGGGAAGTCAATGCATGGCGATCTTAGCCGTTCTCCGCGCTCCTGCGAGCCTCATCAATCACAAGATTGACCGACATGCGATCATCGCCGCGCCCGCAATGTGCAGGACACGATGCTCTACGCCAGATCGCACCCGGGAAAATACATGGCGCGCGGCGGGATGGCGCCACAATAGCCCAGTGTGCGGGCCGCCAGCCGGTTCGCTTCGCGTGCGGCAGCCAGAGGACCATGGCCGGCCAGCAGGTAGAACAAAAAACTGCCGTTCCACAGGTCGCCGGCGCCGGTGGTGTCAACCACGCTGGGCGCTTTGACGCCGGCGACGGTATCGGTCGCCGCCGATTGGACGATGATGCAGCCTTCGGCGCCGCACTTGAGGACGACCGACGGGCCGCGCAGTGCAAACTGTGCGGCCATGGCTGCGCTGTCGCCGGCGCCGGCCCGTGCATGGCCTTCGCCCAGCAAGGTGGCGTCGCTCGGGTGGCTTGGCAGTATCCAGCTTGTGTAAGGCAGCAGCTCGTCGAAGGCGGCGCGCGCCGCACAGACGCCGCCTTGTGTTTCCCATAGGTGGGGCCGGTAATTCGGGTCGTACACCACCATCACGCCTGCATCGCTGCCGATGCGCGCGGCGGCCAGCGTGGCCGCGCGCGCGCTGGCCGACAATGCTTGCGTGATGCCCGAGACCAGCAGGCAGCGGGCGGAGGCAAGGTAGGCGGGATCGAGGTTGGCTGGGCCGATGCGCGAGGCGGGCGAGCCGGCGCGACGGTAGCTGAAGCTGCGCTCGCCATGGGCGTCGACCGAGATGGTATATACGCCATTGGCGCCGGGCCGCAGCGGCGCGTGGAGCAGGTCCACGCCTTCTTGCTGCAGCGCGCCGCGCAGGCCTGCGCCATATTCGTCATCGCCAACCTGGCTGATGAAGCCGGCGCGTCCCCCGAGCCGGGCAAACGCGACCAGGGCGTTGGCGACGTCGCCCCCATAGGCATGGCCTGCTCCGTCCGCCCGGCCGGCATGGAACTCGACCATGCACTCGCCGAGGGCGAGCAATCCGATCGCTTTTATAGCCGCCCCCACAGCAGGCTGCTCTTTAATTCGGGCGTGACGGGCCCGTTTTTGATCAGCGTGGTCTGCGCCTGGTGCCAGCGTACGTCGTTCCACATGCCCTTGAACTGCGGGCCGCAGAAATTGGAGGTGGCGATGCCCAGCCACTGGCCGGTCTTCGATGCGGTCGCCACTCCAAGCGCATTGATGTCCTTGATCCAGTCCCATTCGAGCAAAGGCCAGTCCTTGTAGTCGACCAGGGACCAGCACTCGGTCGTCACGAGCGGCTTGTTCAACTGGCGCGCGACACGCGCAGTCCGATTGATCTTGTCAACCAGCAAGCTGTTCCAATAGTCTGGCCGGGCGCGGTACGCCGCCTTGGCCTTTTGTCCCAACGCCGTGTAGCCTTTGGGGTCGAAGCGCTCGTAGTTGTAGCCGACCTCCTTGTAGTATTCGCCATCGTTTTGCTGCGCCATCCAGATGTGGTGTTCGAACAGGTCGAAGTCCGGCTTGTGGTCCAGGTAGTCCTCGACGCGCGCATTGAAAAACGAGAACAAGGCCGGAAGCCCGGGGTAGGCCGCGCGCACCTTGGCCACCGCGCGCTTCATGTAGTCGAGCGAGGCCGGCGTGGTCCAGTCGTCCGAGCCTTCCTTCTTCTGGAACCACGGCGCCCAGATGTGCAGGGGCCATTCGTTGCACAGGTCGACATAGACGATGGCGTCCATCAGGCCGGCGCGCTTGATGTGCTCGAGCGTGACGATCCAGTCGGCCGCCATGCGTTCCGGGCTGTCGATCTGCATGCGCGTCTTGTCGGCGTCCTCCCGGTACCACGACGACAGGCCGACGCGGATCCCGCGCCGGTGGCATTTGCCGATGAATTCTGTCAGCGCGGGCAAGATGGTGACGCGGTTGATGTCCGGACTGCCCCAGTCCTGGGTATTCCATTGCGGCAGCAGGGTCCATTCCTTGTGCGGGGCCTTGGCGACCAGGTGCGGGTAGGCGTCGATGCGCACGGCGTTGTAGCCGCGCTCGACCAGGCCGTCGAGCGCCACGTCCCAGTCCTCGTAGCCGGCCCCCGGCCAGCGCCGCTCCAGCCACGAAAAATCCCACATCGTGATCGCCAGCGGGCCTTTTTTCGCGGCCTTGCGCTTGCCCGGCGCCGCATTGGCGACACCCGTCGCGGCCATCAGCGCGCCTGCGGTCAGCGTTCCCAAAAACTGTTTGCGGTCCATCCTGTCTCCTGTTTTTTTATGGGTGTTAAAAGTGCGAAGGGTTTTACCAGCCGCCGTCGATGGCGAAGTTTTGGCCCGTGATGAGGTCGGACGCAGGAGATGCCAGGAACAGCACGAGGTCCGCCACGTGGTGCGCCTCGATGCGGGTCTTGAGGCACTGGTTTTCGACTATCCAATCGTTGTATTGCTGCAGCCGTTCGCCAAAGACGCGCACTTCGGCTTCGGACACCACCGCCCCCGGCGAGACGGCGTTGACGCGGATGCCGTCCTTGCCCAGTTCGCGCGCCAGGCTCTTGGTCAGGCCCAGCAGCGCGCCCTTGGACGCGACGTAGGGCACATAGCCATCCCAGCGCCCATTGAGGGTCAGGGAGCAAAAGTTGATGACTTTGCCGTAGCGGCGCGCCCGCATGCCGGGAGAAGTCGCCTGCACCAGCGCGAAGGCGGCGCTGGAATTGACGCGCAGCTGGTCTTCGTATTCCTCGATTGTGAACTCTTCGAACGGGCGGTTGATGATCATGGCGGCGTTATTGATCAGGATGTCGACCGGATCGTCCTGGCACAGCGCTTCGACCGCCGCCTTCGCCGCGGCGAGCTGGTTCAGGTCGACGCCGATGTAGCGCGCCGATGCGAGCGTGGCGGCAAATTGCGCGCCGCTGGCCTGTGCGGCCGGCAGGTCGAGCAGGGTGACGCGCGCCCCGGCGGCGCTCAAGGCGCTGGCCTGCGCGCGACCGAGTGTGCCGAGTGCGCCGGTGAGCAATACGTGTTTGTCGTTCATGGTGATCCTTGCTGGAAACTGCGGTTAGTTTTTTTTGCTGATGCGGGTCTTGACCGTGAAGCGCTCGGCGATATCGTCGCGCAAGGTGATGCCGTGGCCGGCCCCGGGCGGCACCGTGATGAAACCGTCCTTGACGGGCGGCAGTTGCGTCACGAGGTCCTGGTACCAGGTCTTGTAATAGGCCCGCACCGACTCCTGGATCAGGCCGTTGGTGGCATTGAGGGTCAAGTGGGTCGACGCCGACAACACTACGGGCCCGGTGCAATCGTGCGGCGCCACAGGCAGGTGCCAGGTCTCGGCCATGCTGGCGATCTTGCGCGCTTCCGAAATGCCGCCGCACCAGCCGATGTCGAGCATCACGACGCCGGCCACGCCGGTTTCGAGGTAGTCGCGGATGGCGAAGCGGCCCCCCAGCGTTTCCGAGGCGCAGATCGGGGCCACGCTGGCGGTCTTGTATTGCTTCAGGCTCGACAGGCTGTCCATGCGGATCGGGTCTTCGTGCCAGAAGGTGTTGAAGTCGGCCAGCGCCCGGGCGATCGTCATCGCCGGCAGCAACTGCCACATTGAATGGAATTCGACCATGATGTCCATCTTGTCGCCAACCCGCTTGCGGATTTTTTCAAACGGCTGCAAGGCCAGCTTCAGGTCTTGGGTCGAGATGTAATTGCCGTCGGTTTTTTCGGCGGCCATGTCGAACGGCCAGATCTTCATCGCCGTGATGCCTTCGGCCAGCAACTCCTCGGCCAGCTCGTCGGCATTGTTGAGGAAGCCGTTGAGGTCGTCGTACTCGCGCCGCTGGCCCGACAGCCCGTAGTTGCCCGTCGTCTGGCCTTCGTTTTTGCGCATGTAGCTGCTGCCGGCGCAGGTGTTGTAGGTCCTGACCTTGTCGCGCGAGAAGCCGCCCAGCAGCTGTGCCAGCGGCTGGCCGGTGGCGTGGCCGAACAGGTCCCACAGGGCGATGTCGATCGCAGAATTGCCGCGGACCTCGGCGCCGCTGGAGCGAAATCCCAAATAGCAGTTGAGGTCCTTGGATATGCGGTCGATCTCGAGCGGGTTGCGGCCGAGCAGTTTGGCCGCGGCCACTTCGTGGATGTAGGCTTCGACGGTCTGCGGCATGAAAAAGGTTTCGCCCAGGCCCGTGATGCCCTCGTCGGTATGCACCTTGACCCACAGCAGGTTGGGGAAATCCTCGACGCGGATGGTTTCGATGGCGGTGATGATCATTGTTTTTTGCTCCAGAAGCGTTCAATTTGTTCGAGCGACAGGCCCTTGGTCTCCGGAATCCATTTCCAGACGAACAGCGCCGCCGCCAGGGAAAAGCCGGCATACACGTAGTAGGTGAAGCCGTGGTTGAATTCCGCATTGAGCCCGCTGTCGCCGTCGAGCACCTTGAACGACCAGGTGACGAGCCAGTTGGCGATCCAGCAGGCCGACACCGCGACCGCCATGGCGCGCCCCTTGATTGCGGTGGGAAACAGCTCGGATAGCAGCACCCACACCACCGGCCCCCACGACAGCGCGAAGCCGCCGATGTAGAAGATCGCCGCGATCAGCATGAGCGTGCCTTCCTGGCGCGTGTGGAACAGTAGGCCCAGTGTCGCCATCGAGGCGGCCATGATCAGCCCGCCAAGGATCAGCAGCGGCTTGCGGCCCCAGCGGTCCACGCAGACCAGCGCCACCATCGTGAACGCGACGTTGGCCACGCCGACGATCATGGTTTGCAGCAGTGCGCTGTCGGTCGCCGAGCCGACGTTCTTGAACATCAAGGGTGCGTAGTACAGGACGGCGTTGATGCCGCTGAACTGCTGGAAGACCGAGAGCAGCACCCCGATCGCGATCAGCGGCACGCCGTAGCTGAACAGCGCCCCCTCGCGCTTGTGCAGGCTGGCCTTGATGCCGGCCAGCGCCTGTTGCGGATCCTGTTCGTCGCCCAGGCGCTCGAGGATGGCCAGCGCTTCGGCGTCGCGCCCCTTGAGCGCGTACCAGTGCGGCGTGTCGGGCATGCACAGGGCGGCCAGGAAGAACAGCACCGAAGGCACGGCGGCCGAGGCCAGCATGTGGCGCCAGCCCTGCTCGAACACCCAGTTGTCGTTGCCGCCGCCGAACTGGGCGATCTTCAGGTTGACGAAGTACACCAGCAGCATGCCGCTGACGATGGCGATTTGTTGGAACGTGACGAGCAGTCCGCGCAGGCGCGGCGGGGCGATCTCGGCGATGTACATGGGCGAGATCAGCGACGCCATGCCGATCGCGACGCCGCCGATAAAGCGGTACACCATAAAAGGGGTGAGGGCGGCCGGGCCCATGCCGCCGATGGTGCCGAGCCCGGCTTCGGGATAGGCCGACAGCACCGACGAGACGAGGAACAGGAACGCGGCGATCAGCATGCCTGTGCGCCGGCCCAGACGCGTGGCCAGCGGCCCGGCGATGAGCGAACCGAGCACGCAGCCCCACAGCGCAATGCCGACCGCGCTGCCCGACAAGGAGTTGCGTGCCATCTCCGACAGGTCGGTGCGTGGCGCAATAAACTGGTGATCGATTGATTCGATCGCCCCCGAAATGACGGCGGTGTCGTAGCCAAACAGCAGGCCGCCGAGGGCCGCGCCGATCGCAAGCCCGATCGTCAGGCTGAGATTGACGCGCGCGATCGCCGGCCGCGGCGCGGCCGATACAGTTGTGTTCATGAATTTCCCGTGGTGAACAAATGCCGGCGAACGCCGGACGTGATTCAGCTAATGCCGGCAGCTGCCAGCGCCTTGATGCTGTCGTCGAAATGCAGGCCCATCAGCTCGCCGGCCTTGGCCGGGTCGCCGTCCTTGATCGCTTGCGCAATGTTCACGTGGAGGTCCGCCATCGCCGCGCGCTCCGCATTCGAAGTATGGCTGCGCCAGCCGATCGGCCACGTCTGGCGGGTCACGTCGGTGAAGGCGCTGATGATGAGGGCAAAGACCGGATTGCGCGAGGCCTGGCCGATCAGCTGGTGCATGCGCAGGTCGTGTTCCATCGACAGGCCGGGATCGGAAACGCTGTTGCGCAAGGCGTGCGCGCACTCGAGGATCTGTTCGGCTTCGGCGTCGCTCCGGCGCAGCGCGGCGAGCACCACGGTACGGGTTTCGATGCAACGCCTGACGTCGTAAATGTGGTGGACCGAAATCTGCTCGGTATGGACGCCGTGGCCGATCATGAGCGAAATGGCGTCGTGTTCGAGCCCGGCGACTGTGGCCCGCTTGCCCGCCTTGAGCTCGACCAGGCGCAGCGCCGACAGGCTGCACAGCGCCTCCCGCACAACCGTGCGCGAAACGCCCAGGCTTTTGCCGAGATCGGCCTCGCTCGGAAGGCGGTCGCCAGGCCCTAATTCGGCGCTTCGGATGTGCCGCGAAATCGCGGCGACGGCGGCGCCGACCAGGTCCTGGCCGGCGGTGGGGACGAGTTGGGTAGCAAGGCTCATGTCGATATCTTTTCAAAACTTGTATGACAAGATTCTATATCGCTATCACACAACTTGCAACAGCTTCGTCCTAACCTTCACTTCATTGGGCGCCGTGCCGTCAATCGCGCCGGAACGAACACCATCGGACTAATTGTTATACGACAAACGTTATTGCGTTATGGACAATCCCCCATTTAGTGGGTAAGGTATTTGGTGTACGGCTGTCATTTTCAAACACGCGACAGTCACCCACACACCGCTACATGGAGCACTTTTGAACATCCACACACGCATCGTCGGCGCATTGCACATCTTTTGCGGCCTCCTTGTGATCGTCTGCGTTGCGCTCTTCATGCTATTTTTCGGGGTGTTCGTTTCCTGGGTGCCCAACGAGCAGGGCGTTTTGTCGTTCTTCGGCGCCTTGGGGCTCGTGGTTGCGATCCCCTTGATCCTGATGGGACTTGCGGAGATCATCGCCGCGATCGCGATGTTGCGAGGCAGTCGAACGGGCCATATCTTCACGATCGTGTTCGGAATCCTACATCTGGTCAACTTCCCGATTGGTTCGGCGATCGGGATCTACACCCTGTGGGCGTTGCTGCGCAACGAGTCGAACATTCCGCTGGAGGCGGAGCGGGCGGCCTGACGCAAGGACGACGTGGAGCGTCAAGGTAAAGCCAGCGCACCACAGGCGCCGCAATATTTGGTGCTCGGAACGACATTCATATTTTTCGAGTTGGCATGGCTGACAATTTACGCATTGTCGGCGTCAAAGGCCAAGCGCTGGCTGCAGCAACCACGTCGCGCCAAACTCTTCAACCGCGCTTCCGGCGTCGTATTTCTACTGGCCGCCGCCGTGCTCGCCAGCAGTAAGCGAAGCGCAAGCTGACCACGCTCGGGGTGGGTCCCAGATTCGTTTGCTTGCGGCCCGACACGAATGATATCGGGCGCAGGAGTGGGGCGAAACACTCATGCCGTCGACTGAAGGCGTCTTGAAGAGGACACGCAAGCTCCCGCATACTGAAAGGCGCCATTCGCCCTAAAGTGCTTTCACATGCGATCGTTACGCCCTCTGTTGCTGATCGTGGCAGCCAGCCTGTTTTTTTCCGCCCAAGCGTATGCGCAGGCCGCGCGCGAGCGGGTCTCGTTCAATGCCGACTGGCGCTTTGAAATGAGCGCCGACGGCAAGGACCTGGCCAGCGTGACGCTGACCCTGAACAGCAAGCCCTGAGGCCGGGGACGCGCATCAAGCGCCCGCTGCCACCGAAGCCGACAAGGCGAGCATCGTCGTACCGGCGATCCCATCGATCCACTTCCAAGCCACGGGGCGTGCGAACAGGCGTGACAAGCGCGTCGCCCCGTAGCCCAGGGCCGTGAACCAGAGCGCGGACGCGCACATGGCGCCGGCGGCGAACGAGGGCCTCGCGGCTGCCTCGAAGCCGCCACCGATGGCGCCCAGCAGCACCACGGTGTCGAGATAGACGTGCGGGTTGAGCAGCGACAGCGCGAGCACGCCGATGAGCGCCTCGCGCGTGCTCGCCTTGGCCCGTCCCGCGCCGATTTGCATGGACGCGTCGGCAAACACGGCGCGCCAACTGCGCAAACCGTACCAGAGCAGAAACGCGGCGCCTCCCCATTTGGCCACGGACAGCAGCAGCGGGGAGGACTGGACGAGGCTGCCAACGCCGGCCACGCCGAGCGCGATCAGCGTGGCGTCGACCAGTATGCACGTGAGCACCGTCAGCCCCACATGTTCGCCGCCGATCCCCGTCTTGAGCACATGGATATTCTGTGCGCCGATTGCCATGATCAAGCCGAATCCGAGGCCCAATCCATTGAAAAAAACTGATGTGTCAAACATGATTTGCCCGGACAAGTTAACGATGGGGCTCATCTTGCCCGGACTAAGCGTTTGGCAACAGCGGAATTAATTTTTCTAAGTATAATTAAATTTGGCTAATCTACTGGGGCGGACATGCTCGATACGCGAAAAGGCGAGGCGTTGCTCGCGGTGATCGACAGCGGCAGTTTCGAGCAGGCGGCGGCGCGCCTGCATCTGACGCCGTCGGCGGTATCGCAACGTGTGAGCGCCTTGGAAGGCGAACTGGGTATGCCGCTGATCATTCGCGGCAAACCCTGCCGTGCCACCGTCGCCGGCCAGCGGCTGGTGCAGTACCTGCGCCGCAGCCGCTTGCTGGAGGACGAGTTCCTTGCCGACAGCGGGGCGGGCCGGGCCCGGCCGCTCAACGTGGCGCTCGCCGTCAACAACGACACCCTGGCCACCTGGCTGCTGCCCGGCCTCGCATCCTTCCTGATCGACGAACAGATCCTGCTCGACATCCTGCTCGACGACCAGGACCACACCTACACCTTGCTGTCGCAGGGGCTGGCGCTGGCCGGCGTGTCGAGCGAAGCGCAAGCGATGCGCGGCTGCGAAGTGCAAGCGCTGGGCGCGATGCGCTACCGGCTGCTGGCGGCGCCGGCCTTCGCACAGAAGTGGTTCCCGCAAGGCTTGCAGCGCGAGCAGGCGCGGGTTGCGCCGTTGATGCAGTTCGACCGCAAGGACACGCTGCAATCGGCCTTTTTGCAGCGTGAACTGGGTCTGACCGAGGGCAGCTACCCGACCCACTATATGCCCGCGAGCGAGGCCTTCATGCGCGCCATCCAACTCGGGCTCGGATACGGCATGCTGCCGGAACTGCACTACGGCGAACTGGTGGCAAAGGGCGAATTGATCGATCTCGCGCCCGACAAGCCGACCGACGTGATGTTGTACTGGCATACGTGGCGGGTGCAGTCGCCCAAACTCGAACGGTTGAGCGATCAGCTCATCGCGGCGGCGCGCAGGGCGATGCGGCAGCCGCAATAAGCCGGACGGTCGCTAACGCTTCGTTTGCAGCCGCAGCACGAAGGCGCCGGCGCCGACGGTGAAGGTGAGCACGATCGCGACGATGATCCAGAAACCGTTCCCGTGTGCGGCCAGCGGCACTCCGCCCACATTCATCCCGAGCAGGCCAGCGATGATATTAATCGGCAGCGCCAGCACGGTCACGATCGTCAACACGAACAGGCTGCGGCCGTTCTCCTCGTTGACGCGCGCCGCGATCTCCTCTTGCAGCAGCTTGATACGTTCCTGCAGCGACGACAAGTCGCTCAGGACGACCGCGAACTCCTCGGTCGATTGGCGCAGTTCTTGGGTGTCTTGCTCGGCCATCCATGCGGGCGGGCGCTGCAACAGCCGGAACAAGGCGGCCGGCTCCGGCGCGAGCAGCCGTTGCAGGCGCACCAGCACGCGCCGCATCGCGCCCAGGTCCTCGCGCTTGTGGCGCATGCGGCCCGCGAGCAGGCTGTCTTCGATCTCGTCGACGCGCGTGACCGCCTTGCGCACGATCTCGACCAGCACATCGGCCTGGTCGCGCAGCAGGTGGGTCAGCAGTTCGACCGAGGAGCCGAAGGCCTCGCCGTGGCGTACCGCGCGGCGCAACTGCTCGACCGCCTGCAGGGGCGTGCGCCGCGCGCTGATGACCACGTCCTGCGCCACGCTGATCCACAGGGTCGAGATATCGGACGCCTCGAACGAGAAGTCGTGCAGCACGTCGTTGACGACGGCGATCAGGGTGTTGTCGGCCAGCTCGATGCGGGTCGAGCGCGAGCCCTGGTGCAGCGTTTCGTAGAATTCATCGGCGAGGCGGGTGTGCGACTTGAGCCACTTCTCGCTGGCCGCGTTCGAGAGATTGAAATGGAGCCAGACGAATTCGCCGGCGCCGCGGCGTGCGGGATCGCTCATCCAGGTCATGGCCGCCACTGAGTCGAGCGGCTGGGCGGGGCCGCCGCCGGGGCCGAACAGGAAACCCCAGACCAGGCCGGACGGGTCGGATCCGTAGGTGACTTGAATGGCTTGCATGGGATGTCCTTGACGCGCGCGGGTGCCTCGATGGCTGCCGGGCTTGGTCAGGCGGGCGGGAGCTGGCGCTAGCGAGCTTAGTGGCGATTTGTGACGTGGTGATGAAATTAGGACGGGCGGGGCGAGCCTTGTGCTTGGAACCTCGGCGCGCTCGAGCATTTAAGCCGGTTAGCGCGAGCATAAATCGAACATCAAAAAACCACCTACATCGTCCTCGCGCAGGCGGGGACCCATAGAACGGTTGCTATGCGCTAGCGTTCTATGGGTCCCCGCCTTCGCGAGGACGATGTTGGTTTGTGATATTTAAGTTTTTCTCGACCCGATTTCTGAAGCGACCCGGACCGCATCGAACTTATGCTTAGCCGTGCTGACAACTCATCGTTTGCGCGCCGGCCGCGCCTCGTCCATGCCGACTTCGTCCACGTCGACGGTGACCGAGCGGGCGCGTTTGTATTCTAGCTCGGTCGCATCGTCGGCCAGGCGCGGGCCCGTGTACAGCACCGCCACGTCGGCCAGCGCGACCGCGCTGTCGGAGCCGAAGCCCGACAGCGGCGTGAGGCGCAGATGGCGCGCCGTGACCGCCTCCCCGAAGCGCACCGTTTGCGGCGCAAAGGTCGAGCCGAGCGTGGCGCGCATGACGTCGCGCCAGTTCTGGCCGTCGTCGCTGGCCTGCACCAGCAGCTCGCGCACGTCGCCCTGGTGGTCGCGCTGGTTTTGGCGCGGCATCAGCACCAGGCCGTTGAACGGCACCGCCTTTGCAAAGGCGATCGTCAGCGGCGGCTGCGCTCGCGGCATGTTGGGTGCCGGGTTGATCAGCGCGTAAGTGTTCGGGTCGCCGTCGACCGTGTTGCCAGCATCGGGCCAGCCCTCGGCCTTGGCGCCCAGTTTTTTCATCACACGGGTGTCGAACAGGCCCGCGCGGAACTCGGCCGGCGCCACCGCCGTCTTCGGATCGAAGGCCGCACTGGCCATATAGTCGAGCACCGACTTGCGCAACTGGCGCGCGGCGACCCGTTCGTTCAATTTGTTCTCGAGGTCGGCCGTCGAGACCATGAGTTTGCCGTTGCCCACGCGTGCCTCGAACAGCACGCCCAGTTTGTAGTTGCGGTTCCAGTCGTCGATCGCCTGCACGATCGGCTGCAGGCTGCGCGGCAGGCGGTCCAGGTTCATCGCCTTGGCGCGCGCGGCGATCTCGGTCCACTGCCAGTCGAAGTGTGCGGCGGTCGGGAATTGGGCCAACGCCGGATGCTTGTGGTCGATCCACAGGCCGAGCATGCGGTCCCAGGCCGGGCCCATGAGCCGGTTCCAAAACACCGGCACCTCCGCCAGCGGCGGCGAGGTCCAGTCGAGGTCCGCCTTGTTCGGCATGTACAGCACACTGGCGCCCGTTTGCAGGGCTTGCTCGGCCTCGTCCCACGAATGGGTGATTGTTACTTGCGCCGGTGCCGGCGTGGCCAGTTCGGCCGGGAACAGCCAGAAGTTCCAGTCGTTGGCGACCGTGCTGCCGGCCAGGCCGACCTCGAGCTTGTACTGGGCCGGCGCAGGCAGCGCGGCCAGGCTCGCATCGATGCGCCCGAGCTGCTTATTCTGGCCGATCGGGATGTCGGTGGTGGGCAGCACGCCCTGCGCCACGGCCTTGCCGGCGGTGTCCGTGATTTTCCAGTAAGGGCGGGCGGCGCTCAGGGCCTGGCGGCCGTAGTGGGCGATTTCGACCGGCACGTCGAGCCGGTTGGCGGTGGTCAGCACGAGGCGTGTAAGGCGCGCCAGCGGAACCGTCTCGCCGTTGAAGCGCTTGAACTCGGCGGCGGTCGCGTAGCCCTTCGATTCCCAGAAGGTGTCGAGCAGGCCGACCAGCGCGGTCCCTTGGCCGAGGTAGTCGTGCAGGTCGAGCAGCTGGTAGCCGCTCAAGCCGCGCGTGCGCATATTGGCCTCGATCTCCTCCTTGTAGCAGGCCAGCTGGTAGCGGCCCGAGGCCCAGGCGAACTCCTTGTTTTTCTCGAGCACGCCGTGGGCGCGCGCCGAATCGCGGAAGATCTCGTAATTACCCGGACGCAGGTAGCCAGTGAATTTGTCGATCACGCTAAAGTCGGGATAGGCGACCCACTGGCCGGTCTCGTGCGAGACCACGGGCACCGTGATGCCCTCGAGCGAGGCGCTGTAATCGCGCCCGAACCAGCCGCCCTTGTTGCGCAGCGGTTTGGGCCCGATGCGCTGGATTGCGAGGTAGTCGGTGCCGCGGTCGACCTCCGGGACCGACGGCTCGGTGTGGCCGGTGCCGTTGGTGTAGAGGCGGCGCGGGTCGCGTTGGCGGTAGTGGGCGATCCAGTCGTCGAACGGTTTTTTCCAGTTGCCCTTCGGCTCGTTGGCGGGGCTCAGCATCAGGAACGACGGGTGGTTGCCGATCGACCGGATTATCCGGTCGGTCTCCTCGTACAGCATCGCCTCCATCGGCGAACCGGCGTTGACCACGTTCCACATGCCCGGCTCGGCCTGCACGTAGACGCCCACCTCGTCGGCGGCCTGGAACGCCGCTGCGGGCGGATGGAAGGAATGGAATCGGATGTGGTTGATGCCCCATTCCTTGTTGATCTTGAAGACGCGCTTCCAGTAGCCGACGTCGGTCGGCGGATGGCCGGTCAGCGGAAAGTCGCCGCCGAGGTGGGTGCCGCGCATGAAGGTCGGGCGGCCGTTGACGAGGATCTCGGTGCCGCGCGTGGTGATCTGCACAAAGCCGAAGCGCAGCTCGCGCGCATCGGCGGCGCCGGGGCCGCCGAGCTTGATCCGGAGCTTTTGCAGCACCGGGCTCCACTCGTCCCAGGTCTTGGCGCCGGCCGGGTACTGCACGCGGAATTCGGCCTCGCCGCCTTTCTCGGTCCAGCTAACCGGAAAGCTGCGGCCGTTGGCGAGCACCGTGCCGCGGCCGGCCTGGCCGCCCGCGTTACCGATGCGCAGGCGTACCAGCGCGCTCTTGTCCGCCACGTTTGGATAAATCTGCGCGTCGTCGATGTAGACGGGCGAGGTGGCGCGCAGTTCGACCTTGCCGATGATGCCGTTCCAGCTTTGGCCGAGCGAATCGGAGACGCTGTGGGAGTCGGGCCGGTAGTCCATCAGCATGCGGTTGTCGACCCGCACCGTGATGCGGTGCGTACCCGGTTCGAGCAGGCCAAGTTCGAAGGTATGCTCGGCCACCAGGCTGCGGTTGGAACCGACCTCGCGCTGGCCGACCCACAGCGTAGAGCCCCAGCGTGGGCGCTCGAGATGCAGCTGCACGCGCTTGCCGCGCCAGGCCCGTGGCACCTCGATGTCGCGCTGGTACCAGGCCGCGCCGAGGTAGTGGCGCGGCGGCTGGGACAGGAACGGGACCTTGACCTTGCCCGGCATCGCGTGGGCCTTGTAGTCGTCGCGCAGGTGCCAGTCTTTGTCGTACAGCGACAGCACCCACGGCGTCTGCGCGCTGATCTCGTCGCCATGGCCCTGCGCGTTAAGGATGCCCGGAATCTTGATGCGGCCGTCGAGCGCGCGGTCTTGCCAGCGCTGGGCGACGCCTTCGTCGGCGCGGTCGATCGCAAAGCGCCAATTGCCCGCGAGGTCGCGCGTCTCGGCCGCGTGCAGCGGGGCTGCCAGGGCGCAGGTGCAGGCCAGCAGCGCGGCGGCCAGTTGGAATCGGGAGGTCAGTGTCATGGGGCGGGCTCGATCAATGTTCTGGATAAGGGGCGGAGGTATTCACAGGCGGCCCATGCGGCCGCCGTCGGCGACGATCTCTTCGCCGTTGATGAAGCGGGCCGCGTCGGAGGCGAGGAAATAGGCGAGCGCCGCGACATCTTCGGGCTGGCCCAGGTCGGCCGGGTCGAGCACTTCGGCGCCGGTGCGCAGGTTAGGGCTTGCGTGCAGCATGGGTGTGTCGATGGCGCCGGGCAGGATCGCGTTGACCCGGATCCCGAGCGGCTTGCCCTCGATCGCGGCCGACCTGGTCAGGCTCGCCAACGCGGCCTTGGCGGCGGCGTAGGGCGCCACCATGACCGAGGTGCGGCGCGCGTGCACCGAGCCGATGTTGACGACGCAGCCGCCGGGCCGCATGAGACGCAGGCCGTGCCCCGTGAGCAGCGCCGCCCCCACCAGGTTGACGTCGAGCAGGCGGCGCCAGTCGCCGGCGCGCAGTTCGGCGATCGGCTTGTAGGTCATCATGCCGGCCACATTGACGATCACGTCGAGCCGACCGAAGCGCTGCATGGCCAGTTCGACCGCGCTGGCGAGTTGGTCTTCGTCGGCGATATCGATCCGAAAAAACTCGACCCGGCCCGCGCCGGCGCGCAGCAGGGCCGCCTCGGCGGAGCCGTCGCTTGGCGCGGCGTCGAGCAGCAGCAGCGACGCGCCCTCGGCGGCGAAAGCATGGGCCGTGGCGCGCCCGATGCCCCCGAGCGCGCCGGTGATGATGACGGCGCGCGCCATCATCAGAGGTCCCCGGACGGCAGGTGGACCGGCACCGGCGGCGGCGGCGCCATGCCCGCGCCGAGGTGGAAGCTGGGGTGGGGCGGCTGGTTGTAGCCGGCGTTTTGCGCCGCGACCTGCACCCGGTATTGCGGGTTGTGCATCAGGGTAGGCAGGCGGTGGGCGGTCGGCAGCGCGCTGCTGAACAGCAGCAGCGCGTTGTTGTCGTCGCTGCGCCAGACGACTTCCTCACGCCAGTCGCCGAGCAGGTCGGCCGACAGCACCGGGTTGCTCTTGGTGCCGTTGATTGAGGCCGCGCCGACGGTGGCGGCGTTGACGAGGGTCTCGAGCGTGCCGGCCTGCGGGTTCCATTTCTGGATCTGGGTGCCGTCGAGCGACTCGCGCAGCAGGTCGCCGTCCCACCACGCGCCGAAGTTCATGCGGCGCGGGCGGTTGGGCGAGATCTGCACGCCGGCCGCGCTCATCAGGCCGCCGACCGCGCCCCAGCATTCCGAACCGGGGTGGGCCGGGTCGATGTCCATGCAGACGCCGCGCCCGACGTCGCTGCCGCCGCCATCGACCGACCACAGGATTTTGCCGGTCGCGGCGTCGTGCATCTCCATGCCGTGCTTGCCGTAGCAGGAGGGCGACTCATGCACCATGAACACCTGCATGCCCGCACGCTGGGGATCGAGCCGGCCGACGTGCAGCGCGTCGCCGTGGCACAAGCCGGTGCTGTACATCATCTTGCCGTCGCTGCCGATGGTCGCGGCGCCGTAGACGATGTCGTCGCGGCCGTCGCTGTCGACGTCGGCCACCGAGAACCAGTGCGCGCCCTGGCCGCGCACGGCCGCGCCGGCGACGTCCGAGTCGAACACCCAGCGGCTGCTCAGTTTTCCGTCGCGCCAGTCCCAGGCGGCCAGCACGGCGCGCGTGTAGTAGCCGCGTGAGAACACGGCGCTAGGGCGCGCGCCGTCGAGATAGGCGACGCCGCCGAGGAAGCGGTCGACCCGGTTGCCGTACTCGTCGCCCCAGGCGGCGACGTCGCCGCGGCCGGGCAGGTAGTCGGCGCTGGCCATCGCCGCGCCGGTGACACCGTTGAAGACGGTCAAGTACTCTTTGCCCGCGAGGACGTAGCCGGTGGCGTTGCGGTGGTCGGCGTCGGCGACTCCGATGACCTTGCCCTTGCCGTCGACGCTGCCGTCGGCGGTCTTCATAATCACTTCGCCCTTGCCGTCGCCGTCGAAATCGTAGGCCAGGAAGGTGGTGTAGTGGGCGCCGGCGCGGATGTTACGGCCAAGGTCGATGCGCCACAGGCGCGTGCCGTCGAGGCGGTAGGCGTCGACGATGGTCGGGCCGGTGGCGCCGCGGTGCGAATTGTCGTGCGCGTTGGTAGGTTGCCACTTGACGACCAGCTCGTACTGGCCGTCGCCGTCGAGGTCGGCGGCCGAGCCGTCGTTGATGACGTAGCGGTAGTCGGGGCCGTCGGCGGGCTTTTGCAGGGGGATGGTCAGGTAGGGTTGGCGCCACGGCGTGGCCGCGCCCGTGGCCGCCTGCTCGACGCCGTTGGCGATTGGGCGGACGGTGAAGCGGCTGCCGGGTGCGCCGGCGGGGGCGCTGAAATTGCTGGCGTCCAGCGGCGATTTGTTCAACTTGATGCCGTCGCGGTAGACGTTGAAGGCAGTTTGCGCAGCATCGGTGGCCAGCACGCGCCAACTTATGAAGACGGCGCCGCCGGTGTCGATGGCGACCAGACCGCGGTCGAGCCGCTCCACCTGTTTGCCGGACGGGGCGGCCATGGCGGCCGAGGCCAGAAGCAGGAGGGGGAGGGCGCGCAGTAGATTCATGGGAGGCGAGGGGGCTAAGTTTTTAGGGCGGCTAGGATGCGCACATGATGGCGCCAGGTCGGGGTCATCACATAGCACCTGATGATCGTCGGGCCAGTGTCGCGCTCGCCGAGTATCTGGCCACCGACAGGGCAAGTCAACAGGTCGGCGCCTGTTGCGACCAGAAAATCATGCGTGTGATTGAAGTGGGTTGGGGGGCGAAACGAAGGTGGCGGCACGTTTGTATCAACGGAATTTTCTTGAATGCCAGAACTGCCTGGGCGGATGGCGCCAGTGCGACTTGCAATCCTTCATCGTACTGGCCAAGGTGCGTTGGCAGTTTCTCGTTCGGGTGTGATATTGTGGGCTACTCGACTGATATTAAAAGAAAAATTGATTTGCTTTTCGATCGTACAGGCATTTTGTCGGAAAAAACTGCGCCTTTTCGGGGGTCTACTTAACGTTAGGTGCTTACCTCCATGTCCCCCAGCTTCTTTACTCGCCAGGCTGAACGCTTTTTTCCGCGCCGCTGGGCATTTCTTGCGGTTTCCGTTGCTGGCATGGCGCTAGTCTTCGCCGCCGTCTCGACGGGGTCAGCAAAGCTCGCGGCCGCCGCTGGCGTCATTGCTGGGCCGTTCATATTCGTTCCATGGGCATTACTTTGCATGTGCGTTTGGTTTCATCCGGTGCGTGGCAACTTGCAGCCCAGCAGCAGACTAATCGGCAGGTTGCCGAGCGCAGTTCAATTCGGCATTCGCTGGTACGCGTCGCTCGTTCTCGCCATGTTTGTGATCGTCGGTGCCGTAGTCTGGCCGGCCCTGTCATTTTCGCGGCTTTGAATCTTGGCAGGCACGTACCTAACCAGGCATTCCAGCCGACGCCTTCGGCGCGGCTGAATTAAAACGTTGGGCCATCGATGTCTGAATCCCTTGTTCAATGCAGCTGTTGTGATTACTTCTCGCTCCCTCCGGACTGCGGGTGGGAGATCTGTCCTATTTGTTTTTGGGAATGTGATTCGGTTGACCTTGTAGACCTAGACGGAATCTCAGGCCCAAATCACATGTCCCTTCGCGAAGGGCGCGCGAATTTCGTCGGGTTTGGAGCATGCGAGGAACGCTTTCGCACCAAAGTGCTCCCTAAGGAAAAACTGCGTGAATTTCGTTATGCAGGTCGCGGGGTCTAAGCCCAACTCTGCAGTCCACTGGACTGCCTCCGTGCTGCGCACTTCGGCAGCCAGTGACTTTGAACGTTGAGCCCCGCTCATTCATACTTTAGAGTAATCCATGGCATCTCCACTTACAGCAAAAGATTGGCTCGAAATCGACGAACTGATCGTACAGAGACTTCATATAGACGCCATCCGTCGTCTTAGAACTGAATTTGGAAGCATTAAGGAGGCTACCAGTGCTCTTACGGATCGATATCGACTTTTGAGAGATGAACACCCGCACAGATTTACGTGCAGTGACGAGGAACATTGGAATGGCTTCTACTCATAAAGTTGTTCACGTTATTTGGCATTCCATAAGCTTGGGTCCAACATGGCGCTCGAGGGGACTGGCCGGTACGCGCTGCCGTCCGTCATTTAATTCGCTGGCGGCCGCCCCCTCAGCTCTACGTTATAGGGAAAATTCATGGGTATCGACGCGGCTTGGGTAGACGAATCCGGTAAAGCGATTCAGCAGGTCTTCGATCCGAGGCAGCACCTGACGTTTCTTTCGACCTCTACCTGGCATACCCGCGAAGGGTGCTGTGTCCGCTTTATCGATCCTTGGGGCGACACTCTTTTCAATCAGGCTCAATTGCCTGTTCTTCTGGGGGAACTAAGCTCCACCCATGCTGACGAAGCAGACCTCGATGCACGTGCCCACCTTGAGAAAGTCATGCGACTCGTTGAGAAAGCGATCGGTAGAACCCACACGTATTTGAGGTTCGTCGGTGACTGAGGTGATACGCCGCTCTACTGCACGCTCTAACTTCGCGCGAGGCGATGGGGTCAGAGGCGATGGCACAGGGCGATGGGGTCACCCATTAGCCAGTTAGAGTCAAGGTAAAACACTCATCCGTCGTCGCGA
>JAZKIN010000214.1:0-28196 GCA_040384885.1 Pseudomonadota bacterium
GGAAAAACGTGATCCAGGACGCCGTGTGGAAGGACATATTGTCGACGATGGTGCCATCCATATCGAAGATGAAAGCGCGTTTGCTCGGTGCCATCGCTTACACGCCCTGCTTGAGTGAGGCCGCGATGAACTCGTCGAGGTCGCCGTCGAGCACGCCCTTGGTGTTACCCGTCTCGAAATTGGTGCGCAAATCCTTGATGCGCGACTGGTCGAGCACATAGGAGCGGATCTGGTGGCCCCAGCCGACATCGGTCTTGGAGTCCTCGAGCTTTTGCTGCTCGCTCATGCGCTTGCGCAGCTCGTGCTCATACAGCTTCGCCTTGAGCATTTCCATCGCCTCGGCGCGGTTGCGATGCTGGCTGCGGTCGTTCTGGCACTGCACCACGATCCCGGTAGGTCCGTGCGTCATGCGCACCGCCGAATCGGTCTTGTTGATGTGCTGACCACCGGCGCCGGACGCGCGGTAGGTATCGACACGGATGTCGGCCGGATTGACGTCGATCTCGATCGAGTCGTCGACTTCCGGGTACACGAACAAGCTCGTGAACGAGGTGTGGCGGCCGTTGGCCGAGTCGAACGGCGACTTGCGCACCAGGCGGTGCACGCCGGTCTCGGTGCGCAGGTGGCCGTAGGCGTAGTCGCCCTCGACCTTGAGCGTGGCCGTCTTGATGCCGGCGATCTCGCCGTCGGACTGCTCGAGGATCTCGACCTTGAAACCCTTGCGCTCGCAATAGCGCAGGTACTGGCGCAGCAGCATCGAGGCCCAGTCCTGGGCTTCGGTGCCGCCGGCGCCGGCCTGGATGTCGATGAAGCAGTTGTTCGGGTCCATCGGATGGTTGAACATCCGGCGGAACTCCATGCCTTCGATGATTTTTTTGAATTCGTCGGCGTCGACGATGATCGCTTCGAGCGTGTCGTCGTCCTGTTCTTCCTTGGCCATTGCGAACAGGTCGCTGGCGTCGCGCAGATCCGCGTCGGCCTTGGTCAGGGTGTGGACGATCGCCTCCAGCGCTTTTTTCTCTTTACCGAGATCCTGGGCGCGTTTCGGATCGTTCCAGACGGTCGGATCTTCTAGTTCTTCGTTGACTTGTTCGAGCTTCTCTGACTTTTTATCGAAGTCAAAGATACCTCCGAAGTTCGGCTTCACGTTGCGTGAGGTCGTTGAGCAGGGCGGAGAGTGCGTTAATGCGTTCGGCTTCCATGGCGTTCCGGTCTTATTGAATTGGTTGAATCGAACCTTCGATTATACCTTAGCGGCGCCCTTTGCCGGAGCCCGGCCTCGGCACGCTTGATCAGGCCATTGGCGCTGCCGTATGATGCATGCGACATTCACATATCGGACCTGCCCATGCGCGCTCAATTACGTTATCAAATTAGTATTTTGATGGTGCCTGTCGCGCTGGCGGGTTGCGCCTTGACCAGTCAGCAGAGGGCACCGCTCGGCGCCACCGCGACCTTGGCGCTGCTCGAGACGACGGACGTGCATTCGAATGTGGTCGGATACGATTACTACAAACTGGCGCCGGACCAGTCGCTGGGCCTGGAGCGCACCTCGCACCTTATCGCGCAGGCGCGTGCCCAGTTCCCCAACAACCTGCTGCTCGATAACGGTGACACGATCCAGGGCAGCGCGCTGGCCGACTACCAGGCGCTTGCAAAACCGCTCGCCTGCGACCAGACGCTGGCCGTTTACCGCGCCATGAACCATCTCGGCTTCGAGGGCGGCGGCATCGGCAACCACGAATTCAATTACGGGCTCGCCTACCTGAGCCAGGTGACGGGCAGCCGTTTCGATGTCGATGGCGTCGATCCGGCGCGTCCGCGCTGCGCGGGGCCGGCCTTTCCGCAGGTGCTCGCCAATATTTACAGCGTCAAGTCGAAGCAGCCGCTGTTTGCGCCGTACCGGATCATCGACAAGCAAATCAGCGCGCTCGACGCGAACGGCAAGCCGATCACGGCCACGCTCAAGGTGGGCATTGTCGGTTTCACCCCTCCGACGATCCTGTCGTGGGATAAGCGCTGGCTCGACGGCAAACTCTACACCGAAGGCGTGGTCGAAACGGCCAACAAGTTCATTCCCGAGATGAAGGCCAAAGGCGCGGACCTGATCGTAGTGATTTCGCACGGTGGACTCGACGACACGCCGTATTTCCCGGCGATGGAGAACGGTAACTTCCATTTGTCGAAAGTGGCGGGTGTCGACGCGATGCTGCTCGGGCACTCGCACCAGGTATTCCCGAATGCGAGCAGCAGCATCGCCCAATTCAACCTGCCCGGCGTCGACAAGGTGCGGGGACTGGTCAACGGCGTGCCGACGGTGATGGCCAATATGTGGGGCAAGCACCTTGGCGTGATCGGCCTGCGGCTGCGCTTTGACGGCAAAAGCTGGGTGGTGGAAAAGGCCCGCACTACGGTCGAGGCACGCGGCACGCAGCTTGCCGACAAGTCGTTCGTGGCGCCCGATGCGGTGCTGGCGAAATTGATCGCGGCGGAGCACTTGGCCACGATCGATTATGTCAAGACGCCGGTGGGATCAACCACGTTCCGCATGTCGAGCTATTTTGCCGATGTCGGCGACGTCTCGGCGCTGGCGGTGATCAACGAGGCGCAGGCCGATTATGTGCGCAAGGCGGTGGCGGCGAGTTTGCCGCAGTATGCGGCGCTTCCGGTGTTGGCGATGGCGGCGCCGTTCAAGGCCGGCTTTGCCGGCGTGCGCGACTTTACCGATGTGGCGGCCGGGGCCTTGGGCATCAATAACGCGGCCGATTTATACCTGTTCCCGAATGTGCTGCACGCGGTGAAGGTTGATGGGGCAGGGCTTAAGGCCTGGCTCGAAAAATCGGCCGAGCGGTTTAACAGGATCGACCCGGCCAAGGCCGCACCGCAGGAGTTAATGAATCCGGCGCACCCTGCGTATAACTTCGATTCGCTGACCTCGGCGGAGGTGAGTTACGAGATCGATGTGACGCAGGCGCCTGGTCAGCGCATTAAGAATTTGACCTTCCGTGGCGCGCCGGTGGCGGCGTCGCAGGAGTTTTTGGTCGCGACCAATAATTATCGCGCTAGTGGCGGGGGTAATTTTCCGGGGCTCGATGGCAGCAAAACCGTGATGGCCTCGCCGGATGCGGTGCGCGATGTGCTGATCGATTATGTGAGGACGACCAAGACGCTGACACGCGAAAAGCACGGACAGGCGCGCAGCTGGCGTTTTGCGAAGGTGAGCACGGCGGGGGCGGTGGTGTTCCATTCTGCGCCGGGCATGCTCGATCTGGCGCATCAGGCGGGGCTGCTCAATGTATCGATGCTGCGCGCTGATGATGGAGTTGGCAAGGGTAATGCGCTGTATGGGATTGATTTGTCCAAATGACGGTCGCAATCGCCTCCGCCGTCGTCCTCGCACCACCCGCCGATGTCCAAGCACCACGCGCTGTCGTCCTCGCGCATGCGGGGACCCATACTGAGTTTCATGCCACGCGACTTGGTTCGATGGCGTCGCTGCTCACATGTTCTATGGGTCCCCGCCTACGCGAGGACGATGGGTGGATGATTCGCGTCTTTCTCTTTTTCACGCTAATCCTGTGCGCGCCTGCGCAGGCTCACGACGCGCTCACGTCGGCAAAACTGGCTATGCACGGTCCATCATTCGGCTGGCCCGCAGCGCTGTCGCAGTTCGAACGCGCGGCAAATGCCGGCAACCCCGGCGCAGCCTACTACCTCGCGCGCATGACCCGCAATGGCATGGGCACACCCAGCGACAGCGTGCAAGCCGCAAGATGGTTTAAGGCGGCCGCAAAAGGCGGCGTCGCCCCCGCCATGTTCACGCTCTCAAACATGCTGCGCGCGGGCGAAGGCCTGCCCAGGGACGATGCCGCAGCCCGCGAAATGCTCGAGGCCGCGGCAGAACTCGAATACCCTGAAGCACTCCAACAGTTGGCGCTTGCAGTCGCAGAAGGCACGTTGGGATTGGCGCGCGACGAGAAACTCGCCGCGCAACTGATGAAGGAAGCCGCCCACGCCCTCAGACACAGGCCGCAAGAGCCTTAGTGTAGTTTCGATTTCTCGGGCTGTACGAGTACGAACGGGCTCACAACGGCAGTCCACAACGTTGCCGCCGCAGCGGTCCAGGCCTGCGCCTGCTCGTCATTGACCTTGCCGATCTTACCCTCGGCCATCCAGCGCACGATGCTGTCTTTGTCGTCGTGCGAAACACGCACCGCGACATCGACCAGGTCGAGCTCGGCGCTCACAAAAATCACAGAGCCTTGGGCAAAATGGCGTTCGAGTTCGGCCCATGGCAGGCGCGCGGTTTCGCGGTTGATCTTGATACGCAGTTCGGTGTCGTTTTCAGGCTTGGTCTTCATGCTGTCGTTAATTAAATAAGGGTCAAATGGCGTCGATCACCGGAATCGGCGACCCCGCCCATGTTAACCGATAGACCGGCCCTTTGCGCGCATTGCCCACCAGGGCCGGCCGAAAGCACGCCAGATTGGTGCCGCCGGGACTGCGCACGCTTGGGTAGATAATCCCCATCGATCCGGCTTCGAGCAGCCGCTCGGCCAGCAATTGCGAGTGGATATAGCTGTTCGGGTCGAGGCACTTGGCAAAACCGCGCGTCTCGCGAATATCGTGGAAAGTGCTCGTGAAGTCGGCCAGCATCGCTTGGTAAGTCACGCTGTCGTCGAAGCGGTCGATCTCCTGGTACTCGACGGTTTTATGGAAGGTGATTTCGGCCAGCGCGGTTTCGGCGTCGAAGGCGCAGTACCACGCGCCGCGTTCGCTGTCGTTAAAACGGCTGCCCTCGGGCCGCGCATAGGTGAACGCCGCATTGATGATGCGGAAGTTCGGCACGCCGAACACCAGTTCGTCGACCCCGATGCCGGGCAGGCCGCCGTACTCGCCGCGCAGGCGTTCGTTGGTGGCGTTGTCGAGGTCGAACAGGTCGCGCAGGACGTCGGTGGTCTCGGCCAGCGGGCTCAAGACCGAGTCCTCGACGTCGGCGAAGCGGGACGGAATCAGGCGGCAGGTATCAAATTGGCGCAGCTGGGTCAGTTTGGGTACAAGCGCCAAGATCAGAGCCCCCCTCGGCGCGCGTCGAGCAACTTGCGCACCGTTTGCATGGCAAGCAGGCCGCCCGCCAACATTTGCGACAGCGGTGTGCGCCCCGCAAACACGGGGTTTTTGTTGGGCAGCGCGACCCATTCGTCGGCCAGTTTGTCGCCATACAGAATGTGCAGCGCCTTATAGATGCCAAGCAGGTAGGAGATGCGCGTGATGCGGTCGACCTCGAGCACCCGGTCGGGGTTTTTCTTCCATTCATAAAAGGTCGACGACGACAAGCCGCCCAGCAGCTCGCGCGCGTCTTCGTCGCGCAACTGCCAGGCTGCGGCGAGCTTGAAGAACCCTTTGAGGGCGGATTTGGAAAGACGTTCGCGTTCTTCCCGTGCGTTGAGGTCGACCAGTATGGCTGGTTCGAAACGGCTTTTGGGGTAGGCGTAGGCTAGGCTCATGATTTACTCCGGTAATGGATTATTTATACTCCGTTTTCGAATTTTCTGCAAGGGTGGCTTTGCAGGCATCGTTAAAAGCTTGCTTTTGAACATGCTCCTGTCAGAATGCTATGACTGTGCCGGGCGTGTTTTGCCCTATCCCAACGAGAGGATTCCTTATGCTTTTTAGAAATGGATTGCGCAAGACCGTTGCTGCGATCGGCCTGGCCGCGTTCACGCTCGCCTCGGGCGCCGCACCGATGAGCAATGCCGAGCTCAAGAAGCAGGTGGCCGATACCGAACGCGCTTTTGCCGCGTCAATGAAAGCACGCGACCATGCAGCATTCGTCAGTTTTTTGTCGGAGGAGACGATCTTCTTCAATGGCAAGCAAGTGCTGCGCGGAAAAGCGGCCGTCGGCAAGGCGTGGAAGCACTTTTACGAAGAGCCGCAGGCGCCGTTCGCTTGGGAGCCCGATGAGGTCGAGGTGTTGGACTCGGGCACGCTCGCGCATAGCAGCGGACCCGTATTCGACCCGAGTGGCAAACTAATCGCCCGCTACAACTCGATCTGGCGGCTCGAAGCGCCCAATACATGGCGCATCATTGTCGACAAAGGCGCGGACGTGTGCAATTGCAAAAAAGATCCAGGCCCCGCGACGCAGCGTTAGGCGGCCTTGATCGGGATCGTGACGCGTTTGCGCTTGACCATGGACTCTTCTTTGTGATGCAGGGACTCGCCCCAGAACTGGCGCAAGGTCAGCGCGCCGGTTGACAGCCGCGTGGTCCGCATGAATTCAAAAATCTCTGAAAACCACACGCGCCGTCCCATGCGCGTGTACCAGCGCATCCCGCGGCGCACATGCCGGTCCTTGCCCAGCAGGATGCGCATGATTGCCTTCGGCCGCATCTGCATGATCACCTCGATCGATTTCACCCATAGCAAAATACGCCATGGCGGCACGCGTTCGGTCGCCAATACCTGGTGCTTGTAGTCCCATTTGGCGGTATTGGTTTCGATTACTTTGCGTTCGAGCACGGTGGCGAAGTAGGGTGTCCAGCGGTGCGGCGTGACGTACAGCATTTGAATCTGGTCGGGATCGTACTTGAGCAGGTGCTTGAGCGAACGCCAGTAATCGGCATCCGTTTCCTCCTCGAAGCCGACCACATAGGTCGCCATGGAAATGATGCCGTGCTCGCGCATGAGCCGGATCGCCTCCTGGTCCTCGCCCGTGGTGGCGCCTTTTTTTATTGTCTTGAGCATCGCTTCGTCATAGCTTTCGATGCCCAGCAAAAAGCGCACGACGCCCGCTTTTTTGTACAGGTGCAAAATGTCGGCGTCGCGCACGATGTCGCCGGTGCGGGTCGAGCCGACCAGGGTCAGGTTCACGTCCTCGGCGATCAACGCTTCGAGGAAGGCTTTCCAGGCCTTGCGCGAGCCGGTCGGCAATTCGTCGGCAAAATTGATCAGCTCCACACCGTGCTCGCGGTGCAGGCGGGCCAGTTCCTTGGCGAATTTCACCGGATCGCGATGCCTCCATTGGGTCCAGAAGCCGCGTTGGCCGCAATAGCTGCACTGGTAGGGGCAGCCGCGCGAGAACTGCACGACGACGGCGCGCATATTGCCCCAGTACGAGTAGCGGCTGTGGTCGATCAGCTCCCAGCCGATCCGGTAGTCGTCGAGGTCGGCGATCATCTGGGCCGATGGGGTGCCGACGGCGGTGCCGTCGATACGCAGGGCGATGCCGTCGACGGACTCGAGCTCGGTGCCGGCGAACAGCGCCTTGATGAGTTCGGTGGCGGTTCGCTCGCCTTCGCCGCGCACGATGTAGTCGATATGGGGCGATTCCTTGAGCACGTCCTCCCAGTGGTAGGTCGGGTAGACGCCGCCGTAGACGATGGGCGTGGCCGGTCGTTCTGCTTTAAGGCGCGCGGCGATCTTGGTGATGGTGACATGTGCCGAAGTCGAGCCGGAGTGGCCCATCATCACCACATCGGGGGCGGCCAGCAGCGCATGCGCGATGATCGCGTCGATCGACATGGGGCCGAATTCTGCGTCGAGCAGCTCGACGCAGAAGCCGGCATCGATCAGCGGGCCGCCCACGCTGAGCAGACCGAGCGGCGGCAATTGCTCCTTGGGGATGCGGCTGCCGATGGCCGTGTGGGGCGGGTTGATCAGTAACACCTTTTTGCGCGCTGCGGTCATCATTTCCTCTTTGGTAGCCTGTGTATGCCGCGATCTTACAAAGTGCCTGTGCGTCCCTCGTGCGTTTAGTGTGAAGTTGGCAATCTACTTGATGTACTTGAGAGTTGCCAATGGATAGACCTTGGAGGAAACGCCTAGGTTTTTGTCGAATTTCATTATTCTAGAATCCGAAGTTTCCTCGCAAAGACGCTGAAATTGGGGAGCACGGATGTAACTGTGCAGTATATTCAGTTTGAATTTGTTCGGTGCCGGCGTTGGACGAATAAGCAGACTGATCGGCGAAGGAAGATTGCCATCGAGTACAATCGACCGGACTTCAGTAAGATCTAAAACCCGCTAAGGCGGGTTTCTTCATCATTCACGGAGTCAGCAATGGCTATACATTTTTGGAATAGATTTACGGCTTGCGGGGCGAGCGGCAGCGCCGACATCGCTATACAAATTTCAATCACCGCTGCCGATGCCATGCATAACTGTATAGCGTCGTGCGAAACCTTTTAACACCTTTCAGGGCATGATTTTATGCGTCCAGGCTGGAACCCCGTTAGGAGGAACAAGCATGTCGGCACCGAGGTGCATGGGCATGGCAACAACAATAGATTGACTATCCCGGAGTCGTGGCATGATATGGCGTGTTACTTCGAGAAACTGGAGTCTTACCTTGTCGTTAACCGGACTGTAGGCGGGCGCAAGCTTCGCTTTCTCGTCGAGCCAACGCGGCCTGATTGGTTTTACCCCTGTACCGTAGACGACATTTGTGCCGTGCTTTCCCATTGTGGTCCCTACGCCCTGTCTGTGATTGACTTCATCGTTTTACGTCAACCGACCCGGAAACAAAGGATTCTGTCTCCTGTGTGGGGACGGGCGATTTGGGAGTTTAATCTCGACGAATTTTCTGGACCTGCAATCGTCATAGAAGCGCAACGCCTTAGTCCGATCGTATGGCCAAGGTCCCTGAACACACAGCAGACGCGCGAGTTGGAGCGGTTGCGTAAGGACGGGCATACCGTACACAGAACGCGTTGCGGAATTGAAATTCGGACCACGCATTCCTCATTACGTACTACGGTCTTGTATCGGACCTTGCTACATGAACTTGGCCACCACGTTGATTATCAGCGGTGGTCCGTCGATGAGTGGCGCTGCAAGGCGCATACCGAAAAAGAAGATTTTGCTCATCGATACGCACAGGAAATTTATATGGAATTGTCCATGCGGATGCTCCTGCCGTTTCCTTCGATTTTAATTGACGAATCGCTTCAGGCGGACAGTTTGCACAGAGAGTGGTTTTCATTGTCCTGAAAGTTTTTGCGACGCGCGATCAGGACTCCGACTCACGTGGTTTCCGCCATGCCGTCTATTTGTGATGGCAAGGTCGCTTAAGGACTTCGCGCCCTTTGCCGGAATCCACACCACTTGTGTTCATCTGTTCTATGGATCCCCGCCTTCGCGAGGACGATGGGGGGACTGATTCCAGCTCAACGATGGCGCATTCGCTCCTTAGGCCGGCTCCGCGTGCTCCACCATGAGCTGCACCTTGGTCACGCCGTTGTACTCGTTGGCGTCGAGCCGGAACGCCACGCGCGCGCGTTCACCGACCGAGGTCGTATGGCCGAACCAGATCGCGTCGTAGCGTTGGCCGTTGCGCTCCAATAGCAGCTTGAGGTGGCGCTCCTTGAGGATGCGCTGGCTGATCACGCGGAACTCGTCGCAAAAGACCGGCGGCGCGAAGCCCTGGCCCCAGACCTGACCGTCCATCAGCGCGATGAACTGGGTCGTGTAATAGGCGTCTTCGAGCGGGCCGTCGGTCTCGATCACGCGTTCGAGCTGCTGCTCGCTGAGCCAGGCCCGCCCGACCGCCTCGAACGCCTCCGAGAACGCATCGAAGGCGTCGGCGCGGATGGTCAGTCCGGCCGCCATCGCATGGCCGCCGAATTTGTCGATCAGGCTCGGGGCGCGCTTGGACACGAGGTCGAGCGCGTCGCGCAGGTGGAAGCCGGGGATCGATCGGCCCGAGCCCTTGATCCAGCCGTCGGCGCCGGGCGCGAAGGTGATCGTGGGTCGGAAGAATTTTTCCTTCAGGCGCGAGGCGACGATGCCGATCACGCCCTGGTGCCAGCCGGCGTCGAACACGCTGATCGTGCTGCTGTTGGCCGGCTCGAACGCGTCGAGGTGCAGCAGGGCCGCGTCCTGCATCTCGGCCTCGATCTCGCGCCGTTTGAGGTTGATTTCGTTGAGCTGCTGGGCGATCGCCCAGGCGCGTCCCTCGTCGTCGGTGACCAGGCATTCGATCCCGAGCGACATGTCGTCGAGCCGGCCGGCCGCGTTCAGGCGCGGCCCGAGCGCAAAGCCAAGGTCGAACGGCGAGGCGGTGCGCGCTTCGCGTCCGGCCACGCGGAACAACGCGGCCACGCCCGCGTGCATGCGGCCGGCGCGCATGCGCTTGAGCCCTTGCGCGACGAGGATGCGGTTGTTGCTGTCGAGCCGGACCACGTCGGCCACGGTGCCCAGCGCGACAAGGTCGAGCAGGCTGTCGAGCTTGGGCTGGCTCTGGGCGTCGAACACGCCGCGCTTGCGCAGTTCGGCGCGCAGCGCGAGCAGCACGTAAAAGACCACGCCCACGCCGGCCAGGTGCTTGCTCGGAAAGCCGCACTCGGGCTGGTTCGGGTTGACGATCACGCGCGCCTCGGGCAGCGTGTCGGCAGGCAGGTGGTGGTCGGTGACGACGACCTCGATGCCGCGCCGTTTCGCTTCGAGCACGCCGTCGATGCTGGCGATGCCGTTGTCGACGGTGATGATGATATCGGGCGACTTCTCGCGCGCGGTCAGTGCCACGATTTCGGGCGTGAGGCCGTAGCCGTATTCGAAACGGTTCGGCACGATGAAGTCGACCGTCGCGCCCATCGAGCGCAGGCCGCGCAGCGCCACCGCGCAGGCGGTCGCGCCGTCGCAGTCGTAGTCGGCGACGATCACCATTTTTTTGCCGGCCGCGATGGCGTCGGCCAGGAACACGGCCGCCGCACCGATATGCAGCAGGCCGCCGGGCGCCATCAGCGCCGTCAGTTCGCTCGACAGTTCACGCGCGTCGGTCAGGCCGCGCGAGGCGTACAGGCGCGCCAGCACGGGGTGGACGCCTTCCTGGCGCAGCAGTTCGGAGGTGCGGAATGAGCAGGGACGGGTGCTAATACGGGTCATGGAAGCAATCGGGTCATGGAAGCAATCGGGTCATGAAAGTAGTCGGTTCAAGGTGGGGCGGCGCCAGAAGGCGCGTTGCGACATTCTGGTGGTGGTAAAGCTGGCCTGCGCGTCGCGCCGCGTCAGCACCAGTTCGATCCGGTCCACGGCGCCGCGTCCGAGCGCGGCCAGCAAGGGGGCGAACAGTTCTTGTTCGAGGCGCTGCATCTGCATCAGCCAGCCCGACCAGTCGGCGCCGACCGCCGCCGCGCCCAGGCTGCCGCAGACGAGCTGCGTGTGCTGCGGCGCGCTGGCGAGCGTGGCGGCGAATTCGGCCGGCGTGGTGGCGGCGCCTCCGGTGGCGGCCGTCAGCCACGGCGGGCAGTCGATACTGGCCAGCGTGTGCGGCACGGCCGGCAGGTCGCGCTGCGTGGCCGGCGCCCACGGCCAGAACGAATTGACCGGCGGCTGTCCGAGCGCGGCGCGCGCGAGGTTGGCGGGGTGCTCGAACCAGAGCATCTGCACTTCGTTCTGGAGCTTGCGGTACTCGGCGGCGAGCGCGCCCGAGGGCAGCCAGTCGGTCAGGTTCTGGCCTGCGGCGGCGTCCGGCGAGGCGGTGGCTAGCGCCGCCCAGGCGTCGGCGCGCATGAACCAGGTATGGGCGTCGCCGTACAGCAGGGTCTTGTCGATCTCGTCGAAGTACGGTTTGGCCGACTCGAACAGCGCGCGCGCGTGCGCTTCGTCGAGGTGGAGGCGGCGCGGGTCGTTCATCGACAGGTGGCTGCGGGCGATTTCGATGTGCGCCGGGTTGACGATGAACCAGCTGCCGTCGCCCGGGTCCAGGCCGAAACCGCGCATCGCCGCGACGGCGAACGCGCAGCTCTCGCCGGCGGGCAGGCCAAGCGCGCGCGCCAGCCACAACTCGTGCGGCAAGGCGCGCGCTCCCGGGTCGAACGCGGTGCTTGTGTGGGAGGCGGTGCGGGTCAGCAGGGCCGACAGCGCAGGCGCTTGCAGGGCGCGCGCGAGGTCGGGGGCAAGTTCAGGCGGGGGGAGGGCGAACGGCAGGACGAGCGTGATTTGAGTCATGCAGCATTGTAACGGGAAACGGGCGCTGTCCTGCCGTGGCGGCGGCGGCCGATCCGTAAGAATTGCAGGCTCGGCAGCGACATAATTGCTTATTGCCAATTAATTTCTTTTCCTGTTACATTATCGCAATGGCATTGATTCGGGGAGTTCGGCCCGCGGGCCACCCGTAATTTTCTTAAATCCTGCGCTGGCAGCGGCCCCTTTGACGAGAAGCCCCGGTCGAGGTCATCGCTGTCACCGGAGACGACATTGCAAAACGACGCAAACTGGATGGGCGACCTGCTCGCAAACTACGAGGAGTTCGGCGATATTCCAATCAACAAGGTGATGCTGGCCGGATCGCATGATTCGGGTACTTACGAAATGGGCGCCAGCGCGCGTACCCAAAACAAGACGATAGCGGAGCAGCTCGAGCTCGGCATCCGCTACTTCGACTTGCGGCCCAAGGTGCATAACTCGGTGTTTTATATCCACCATGGAATTTTGTCCTCCGATACCTTGCTCGGCACCTGGCCACCCGCCGATCTCGATAGCGGCACTGAGATTTTCGCCCAGATCCGCGCCTTTTTAAAGCTGCATCCGGCCGAAATCATCATTTTGAAATTCCAGGATTTTAGTAATTTCGGCCATGACGACTACAAGCATTTCGCGCAGCTGCTGAGAAAATATATGACGTTCGATGTGGAACTCCCGGTGCGCTCGCGCTGCACTCTGGTGGCGCCGCCCGTGCGCGCGTCGGCCGGGGGCGATGTCGGTGTTAAAACCGTTAGGCGGCTGGTCGAAACGGGCCCGCGCGTCTTCGCTTTTTTCCAGGCCAAAGACGTACCGAAGAAAATGCCCGCGCTCTGGGACTATGTCTGGACCTACGAACCGAGCAAGGAACGGCGCCCGGCCGATGAACTATGGGATCCGTTTTGGGAGGATTTCAGCACCTCGATGGCGGACGACAAGGCCAAGGAGGTCGCGACGCGCTGGTTCCCGTTCCATGAAGCCAACCACGACACATGGGATGGAAGGGGCTTTTTTGTCATGCAAGCCCAGATGCAGGTTTTGCATGGCACCGACTTGTGCAGTGCTTATTTCAATAAAGCCGAACGGTCGGCAAAAGCGACCTCGGGCGAATTCACCGATCCCGACAAGCCGGGCGACTTGATCAGCAATAACGCGCGCAATGCAGACAAATTCATAGAGTGGGCCGGGTTGAACCGGCCGCTCAACATCATGGCCAGCGATTTCGTCGAATACGGCGGGCTCGCTTCCAAGATCCACCGGTACTATAGGACGAAACTCACGCCCAAGGGCTAGTGGACTGTAACGCCCATATAGCCCACTAGCCCAAGTTGCGCCGCCGTCGGCGCAAAATAGCGCGTCGTCACGGCGCGATGATCAGCCCCTGCTCGGGCGGCACCTGGCCGGCGCAGACCGCCGGGTATAGCTCCGCCAGCCCGGCCAGGCCGACCACGCGCGTAAAACGCAGCCAACCCAGGCTGCGCCCGATCGACTGCCGCAGGAAGGCGCCGGTGCGCTGTGCGAACGCGGCCTCGCCCCAACTGTGGCGGAAGCGTTGCACGTGTGTCGGGGCGAAGAAGAACTCGCTGTCCGGCTCGCGCTCGCCGTCCGCCGCACCCTGGTCCCAGTGGGTCAGGCCGACCAGGACGCTGCGCCGCAGCGCGCCGCCCAGGTGCGCACGCAGGCGGGCGCGCAGGGCCGGGTCGCCCGCCATGTCGACCACCACGGTCGGGATCGACGGGTCGAGGTGCTCGAGGCTGTCGTAGTCGACCGTCTCGGCGTACAGGCCCAGCCCCGCCACGAAATCGCGGTTGCGCCCCGAGGTGGCCGCGACGACCGGGGGCGCGTCGCCGCGCTCTGCCAGCGCATAGGCCAGGCCGATGCTGGTCTTGCTGCTCGCGCTCAGCACAAGCACACGCCGTGCGCCGAAGTCGTTTTGCTCGCCGAGCCAGGCAGCGATCGCGAAGCCGGTCAGGTAAAGCGGGGTCAGCAGCATGCGCGCCTCGTCCTGCGCCGCGTCGTAGCCCGGTTCGGCCGCCACCCGGCTATAGCGGTTGTAGGCCGGCGGCAGCTTGGCGCGGTGCGCCGCGCCGTCGAACAGGACATGTCGCTTGATGCCTTGGGGCAGCAGGTCGACGTGCGTCGCAGGTGGGAAAAATCCGAACAGGCGCTCGCCGACCGGGATCTCGGCGCAGTCGGAGGACTCGACCGTGCCAAAGCCCCAGGTCGGCGTCATGCCCCACGTTTGGGCAGCGGCGTCGGCGTCGGCAGCGGCCGCCGGGAAGAAGCCCCAGTAGCCGAGCCGGTCGCCGGTGACCGCGTAGGTGAGGTTGTTGGCCGAATAGCCGAAGCGCTCGATGCGCACGCGCACCGTGCCGGCGGCGAGTGGCTCGTGGGCGAGGCCGTCTTCCACGACACGGCTATGGGCGAATTGCTGGCGGTCGATCTGAAACTGTGACATGGGATCTCCTAGTTAGGGGCAGGGCATGGACGGGTGCGGGGATCAGGCGATTTCGGCTGCGAGGCGCTGCAGGTTGGTCATCGCGGCCGGCGCGGCGCGCTGCAGGCGGGCGACGATGGCCTGCTTGTCGGTCTCGTGCGGCTGAATACCCTTGAGCATCTTCGAGACGGCGTCGAGGCGGCTTTCGACAAGCCAGCGGCCAATGCCGGGCTCCTTGGACCAATGATATTGGTTGAGCGACATGGCCAGCATCATGCGGATCCAGTCGGTGTCGTGATTGGGCAGGGGAACGACGCCGCACAGACGGTTCTTCTGGGCCTCGTCCGCGTAGGTGGCTTCGACGTGGGCGACGAAGGCGGCGCTGAACACTGGCTGGTAGGAGCGCACGGTTTGCGGCGTGATGCGCTTGCCCTCGAAGATGGGCCGCATGGCCAAGTTGCCGATGGCGCTCGCCGAGCAGTCCACATGCACGTGACCGGCACTGGTGGGCAGTTCGCCGCCGTCAAGCACGATGCGGTCGCGCTCGATGCGCTGCACCCGGCCCATGCGGATGACGTTGCGGATCCGGCGCAATTGTTCGAGCTCCATCCGGCTGACGGTGGCGCCGTGGAACATGCGCGGGCGCACGGTCGGATCGATGCGCAGCAGCAGTCCGGCCGTCTCGAGCCGGTCGAACAGGTCCTCGATGTCGGTCGCGGCCGCCGCGGCCTCGTACTGGGCAGCGATGCCGCCGACGGTGCTGCCGAAGAACTCGTCGCTCGCCTGGGTGTTCTGCCGGTCGAGCAGCCAGGCGTCGCGCGGCATGATCCAGCGGATGTGGTCCGGGTCCACCCCGTGCTCCAGCAGCCACAGGCAGGCGTCGATGCCGGTCTTGCCGCCGCCAACGACCACGAAGCCTGCGGGCTGCGCGGCCAGCGTGGGCAGGCCGTTGACCGGCATGAAGCGCACGCCGTCGGCGACCGCGTAAGAGGGCGTGTGGTTGGCCGGCACGGTGGTTTTGAGCCAGGTCGCGTCGACGGTCTTGCGGCGCACGTCCAGTGTGTAGCGCTGGCCGGTGAGGCGGTTCACGAAGCCGTCGTCGCCCTCGACCTCGCACAGCGGGAAATACCGGACCCGGCCGCTCGGCAGCAGGCGGTGGCGCATGACGTCCTCGAAATAGGCAAGCACCTCGGTGCCGCTGGCGAGGTCGCCCAGGCCCTGGTTCCAGCCCGCCGGGTCCTTGCGGCCCTTGCTCAGTTCGACCGAGTTCACGCCGTAGTAGGCGGACGGTTGGTGCAGCGTGACGAAGGGATAGGCGATGTTCCAGTGGCCGCCCGGTTTGGCCATGCGGTCGACGATGACGACCGTCGCGTCGGTCTCGGCGATCAGGGTGTCGGCGAAGGCCATGCCGACGGCGCCGGCGCCAATGATCAAATAGTCCGTTTCGAGATGGATGGGGTTCGACATGTCTTGGCTCCGCTTAAATATGGGTTAATAACACTGTTATTTCAGATGGTAATAACATTGTTATTGGTCGTCAAGCGTTTTTCGGCGAGAATGAAGCCCCGGCCACACTTTTCTTCCCAAAATGGACGACGCCAAGACTAGAATTCTCACCGCCTCATCGGAGTTGTTCCTCGAAGGCGGGTACGACGCCCTCAGCGTGCGGGCGATCGCCGCGCGCGCCGCGATGTCCACGATCGGCATCTACAACCACTTCCAGGGCAAGCAGGGCATCCTCGACACCCTGTATGCCGAGGGGTTCGAACGGGTCGTGCAGGCAATGGACGTCAAGGACGAAGACCCGCGGGCGGCCCTGCTGCAGGCCTGCGGCAACTACCTCGTCATCGCCGAGCGCTTTCCGGCCCATTACGATCTGATCTATGGCAAGTCGGACGGCACCTATACGCCGTCCCCGGAGGCCCGCGTGGTGGGGGTGCGCGCCTTCGAGGGCCTGCACGCGCTGATCGTCCGCCTGGTGCCGCCCGGCACGGGCGAGGCCGCGCTGGTCGATGCGGCCATGCAGGTCTGGTCTGTCGTCCATGGCTTCGTGAGCTTGCGCCGCCATGTCATTGCCAAGGTCGTGCCGATGGAACACTGGCGCGACCGTGCGCTGCCTGTTATTGCCATCGTGGCCGACGCACTGGCGCGGGGGGAGTTGCCGCGTGGGGGCGCGTGAGGATGGAAGTGGGGTGTGATGCCCTGTATTTACGGCTGCAGTTTTCGGGTATGGCAGAAGCCGCGAATCGATTTGCTTCTAAAGGCATAAACCAACATCGTCCTTGCGACGGTAGGGGCCCATAGAACAGTTTCTCTGGGTACGGTTCTATGGGTCAACGCGGGGGCGCCGAGCCCTTCGCGAGGACGATGTTGGTTTAGGGTTTTTGAGTATTCCTCAATACGATTTTTAAAGATTTTTAAGACGGGCGGCCGTGATTTTCGACCGCCCCCTTGCGCACATCATGCCGCTTGACACCTGCGTCCCGGGACAGCCTTACGGCGACACCTGCCCCGGCTGCATCCCCGTGTCGTCGCCGATGTCGACGTCGCCATAGGTCAGGCCCAGCGCCTCCTCGTACCAGGTCTGCACCAGCGCGAGGTGTTCGCGCTCCTGGTTGAGGGCGATCGTGAAGTCGTTGACCATGTCGCTCAGTCCGTGCTCGTCGGCCAGCGCGAGCAGGGTTTCCCAGCCGGCCTTGTCGCTAAGCTCGGCCGTGACGATCGCGTGCAGCGATTGCGCCACGCTCGTGCGCGGATCGTTGAGGACCTGGATCAGGCCCATCGATTCGACCCCGACCAGGTCGGCGCTCGGCGTTTGGCAGGTCGGGTCGCCGCCCAGCGATTCGATCGCGTGTTTGATCAGCATGAAGTGGCGCGCCTCGTCGGCGCGGATGTGCTCGAGGTCTTCGAGCGTCATGCTGATGTCGCCGTCGAGCAGCACTTCGCACTTGGTGATCAGGGCGTCGTAAAGCCGCGTGCCCGTGCGCTCGAAGGCCAGGCGCTCGCCGAGCTTGTCTATCAGGATTTGCGGGCTGTTGCCTTTTAGCATTTGTATGCCCATGCTGACGGCGCCAGTCATGGTGCCGGGAAGGGGAATCGAGCCGAGCGCGTCGGCGTTGGCGATGTAGTCGGCGCGCATGTCGGCGAGCGCCGATTCGTCGCCCTCGTCGCCCGTCAGTTGCGGATCGATGTCTTGCATCGCCTTGCTGTCGATCGGCGACATCTGGATGCCCGTTTTGTTCATGCCTACGTGTTCTGTCTGAGCCATATAGCCTCCTGCTAATTGTTGGTTTTAACGCTTTAGCAAACGTTCTATGGGTCCCCGCCTTCGCGAGGACGATGTGGTTTTAGTCCCATTCCACTTTTTAGTGCGTCACGATGCCTGCTGCCGTGGCCGTTCCGCGCCGGCTTAGTTCGCCGCCCGGGGTCCAGATGTAGCCCGATGCTACGCTCAGGCTCGGCGAACCGTGGATGTTGAGGCCGTCGCGGTACAGGCGCGAGGCCGGGCTCTCCTGGTCGATCGGCACGAACTGGGTGCCGTCGGTGCGCAGGTCGACCTCGTCGACGAGCACCTTGCGCACGAAGTCACGTTGGCTGCGGAACGCGAGCGGCTCGGCGATGTCGTTCGTGATGATCTCGGCCGGGTCGCGTTTTTCGTACTGCTTGAAGGCCTCGCACGCCATGTGGAAGTGGCCCAGCTCGTAGTCGAGGAAGCGCTCCCAGACCGCGCGCACATGGTGGTTGGTCTCTTGCTGCATGCAGCTGTAATAGTTGTAGCACTCGGTCGCCTCGTGCAGCAGCCATTGCTCGATCCAGCTCTCGGACGGGTCGAGCATCGACTCGTACTGGGTCACGTGCTGCTCTTCGATGGAGGCGATCTCGGCGTAGAGCTGGCGCGCGAGAGAGTCGGAGAACAGGGGGCCGATGTTCATGTAGTAGTTGTGGGTCTGGGCCTCGCCCGAGACGATCAGCAACGCGTGCATTTTGCTCAGCATGTCGGCGCTGGTGCAGTCGTACGGCGTGCGCAGGTCGTCTTCGGGGGCACGGTGGTGCTCGCTGGTGGGGCGGCCCGGGATGATGTCGGTGTAGCTTTGCAAAATGTTGTTCGCGTCTTTGCCCTCGAGCCGGTCGAGCATGGCCGAGTAGCGGTACAGGTGGTCGAAGTCTTCGAGCAGGCCGAAGCGGTAGACCTGGGCGAGGTAGGGGTCGGGCTCGCGCTGGGCCACGGCGGCCGTGACCTCGATCGCGACCTGCTCGTAGGCGATCGTGGTCTCGAGCGGGGAATGGTCGGCCCCGAGCAGCCAGTTGACCATGGTCGCCTGGTGCTGCTCGGTGCGGCGCACCTTGGCCAGCGGCAGGCGCAGCTCGTGGTTGAAGCGCGCCGCCATGTGGCCGAAGCGCAGCGCCTCGAGCTCGATGCCGTTGGTGAGGATGATGCGCACGCGCGTAAAGGCGTCGTCGTCGAGTTTGCTGATGGGTTTTTGAACCATGTCGCGCCAGGTGAAGCGCTGGTTGTCGATGTCGACACCCTTCGAATCGAATAAGCTGAATGCCATGGTGGTTCTCCTGTCTTAATAGAGCAGTCAAAAGCGAAAGCAGCCAAAAAGACGGCCGATGTCGTTTGATCGGGCGGTGCGCCCCGGAGTTCCGGGAGATTTTTAACGCCGGCGCGCGGCCCGGCGCCGTGCTTCGAATATGGCAACATCCTGTTCATGGATGAGCTTTGTGTGGCAAACTGCGGCTTCACACGTCATCGACCTTTTGGAGCCCATGAGTCTGATTCACAAATTGCCCTACGAATGGCAGGTCGGCTTGCGCTACACGCGCGCCGGCAAGCGTAATGGGCGCAACAGTTTTATCTCGTTCATTTCGCTCATTTCGGTGGCCGGCATCACGCTCGGCGTGGCCGCGCTGATCATCGTGCTGTCGATCATGAACGGCTTCCAGAAGCAGGTCACCGACCGCATGCTGTCGGTGCTCGCGCACATCGAGGTGACCCAGGAAGGCGGCATGGCCGACTGGCGCGCGGCCGCCGCCGAGGCCTTTAAAAACCCGGCCGTCAAGGGCGCCGCGCCTTACGTGCAGACGCAGGGCATGCTGCTGCGCGACGGCGCGATGCGCCCGGCCGTGATCCGCGGCGTGCTGCCGTCGGAGGAGCACAAGGTGTCGGAAGTGGCCTCCAAGGTCGGCATCGGCAGCTTCGCCGCGCTGCAGCCGGGCGCCTTCAATATAGTGCTCGGCCAAGGCCTGGCGCGCTCGCTCAACGTCCAGCTCGGCGACAAGGTCACCATGACGCTGGCCCAGGCCCAGACCACCCCGGCCGGCGTGCTGCCGCGCATGCGTTCGTTCATCGTGGCCGGCATCTTCGAGGTCGGCCACCCGCAATTCGACGCCACGCTCGCCTTCGTGCACATCGACGACGCGCAAAAGATGGAGCGCCTGAGCGCGCCCGCCGGACTGCGCCTGCGCGTGGCCGACATGCACGCCGCGCCCCTCGTCGCCGCCGAGCTCAAGCGCAGCATGCCGGGCCGGCCCACCGTCACCGACTGGTCCGAGCAAAACAAGACCTGGTTCGCCGCCGTCCAGATCGAGAAAAAAATGATGTTCTTCATCCTGACGCTGGTCGTGGCCGTGGCCGCGTTCAACCTCGTCTCGACGCTCGTGATGACCGTGACCGACAAGCAGGCCGACATCGCGATTTTGCGCACGCTGGGCGCCTCGCCCCGTTCGATCATGAAGATTTTCATGATCCAGGGCGGGCTGGTCGGGCTGCTCGGCAGCATGGTCGGGGTCGCCGCCGGGGTGGCCGTGGCCTACAACATCGAGGCCATCGTGCCGTTCTTCGAGCGCCTGTTCGGCGCCCAGATCATGCCGGGCGATATCTACCTGACCAGCGCGATCCCGTCCGACCTGCGCTGGGCCGATGTATTCAAGATCAGTATCCTGTCCGTCGTGCTGGCCTTGGCCGCCACGGTCTATCCAAGCTGGGCCGCTTCGCGCGTGAAACCGGCGGAGGCGCTGCGCTATGAGTAATCCAAAGAGTGATACAAAGAACAATCCCATGAGTAATCCCACGAGCAAGGGCCTGGGCAAGGCATTGAGCAATACCGAGAACGATCCGGTCCTGTCGTGCTGCGACCTGGGCAAGACCTTCACCCAGGGCAGCTACCAGGTGCCGGTGCTGAGCCACGTCGACTTCAGCGTGTTCCGCGGCGAGCGCGTGGCGATCGTCGGCGCCTCGGGCTCGGGCAAGTCGACCCTGCTGCACCTGCTCGGCGGGCTCGACACCCCGAGCACGGGCTCGGTCACGCTGCAGGGCGAGAACTTCGCGACGCTGTCGGAGTCGCGCCGCGGCGACCTGCGCAACGCCGAGCTCGGCTTCGTGTACCAGTTCCACCATCTGCTGCCCGAATTCTCCGCGCTCGACAACGTGGCCATGCCGCTCATGATCCGGCGCGAGCAGCGCGCGGTCGCCGTGATCCGGGCCCAGGCCATCCTCGAGCGCGTCGGCCTGGCCAAGCGCGTGATCCACGTGCCGGGCGAACTGTCGGGCGGCGAGCGCCAGCGCGTGGCGCTCGCGCGCGCGCTCGTGACCCAGCCCTCGTGCGTGCTGGCCGACGAGCCGACGGGCAACCTCGACCGCGCCACCGCCCAGCAGATCTTCGACCTGATGCTCGAATTGTCGAAGACGCTCGGCACCGCCTTCGTGATCGTCACCCACGACATCGAACTGGCGCGCCGCTGCGACCGCGTGCTGCGCCTGACCGAGCACGGCCTGCGGCCGGCCGAACTCTGACTATATCACCCGGGAAACCATGAGCATCATCCACAAACTGCCCTACGAATTCCAGGTCGGCCTGCGCTACACGCGCGGCGGCCGGCGCAGCGGGCGCAACAGTTTTATCTCGTTCATCTCCTTCATTTCGGTGTTCTGCATGACGGTCGGCGTGGCCGTGCTGATCATCGTGCAGTCGGTCATGAACGGCTTCCAGAAAGAGGTCACCGACCGCATGCTGTCGGTGCTCGCGCACATCGAGATCTACGACGCCAACCGCGCGCTGCCCGACTGGCAGCAATCAAGCAAGGACGCCTTGCGCAACAAGGCCGTGGTGGCGGCGGCGCCGTTCGTCGAGACCGACGGCATGCTCATCAACGACGGCGTGATGCGTCCGGCGATGATCCGCGGCGTGCTGCCGCTTGAAGAGCGCAAGGTCTCCGACGTGGCCGGCAAGGTCACCCAGGGCAGCTTCGACCAGCTGTTGCCGGGCACCTTCAACATCGTCGTCGGGCAGGCGATGGCGAAGGCGCTGGACCTGAAGGTGGGCGACAAATTCTCGATCGCGCTGGCCCAGCCCGAGGCCGGCGCGCAGGGCGGCATGCCGCGCGTGCGCCCGTTCACGCTGGTCGGCGTGTTCGATTCGGGGCATTACGAATACGATTCCTCGCTGGTGTTCGTGCACCTCGACGACGCCAAGGTCATCGCCAATATCGGCGGGCCGTCCGGCCTGCGCCTGCGCATCGCCGACATGCACGCCGCGCCGCAGGTCACGGCCGAACTGATGAACAGCATGCCGGGCGAACTGCTCATGCGCGACTGGTCCAAGCAGAACGTGCTGTGGTTCGCGGCCGTGCGCTCGCAGAAGAAAATGTTGTTCATCATTTTGGCGCTGATCGTCGCGGTCGCCTCGTTCAACCTCGTCGCCACGCTGGTCATGTCGGTCACCGACAAGCAGGCCGACATCGCCATCTTGCGCACGCTCGGGTCGTCGCCGGCCTCGATCATGAAGATCTTCATGGTGCAGGGCGTGCTCGTCGGCCTGATGGGCACGGCCTGCGGGATCGGGCTCGGGGTGCTGGTGGCGCTCAATGTCGACGTGATCGTGCCGTTCATCGAGCGCGTGCTGCAAGTGAAGTTTTTGTCGCAGGATATCTACCTGCTCAGCGCCGTGCCGTCCGACCTGCAGGCGCCCGACGTGATCATGGTCGCCGTGTTCGGGCTCGTGCTCGCGTTCGTGTCCACGCTCTACCCGAGCTGGGCGGCGTCGCGCGTCAGGCCGGCGGAGGCTTTGCGCTATGAGTGACGTTTTGCGTGACGTTTCGCGTGATGCCATGGGTGGCGCTACGGGTGGCGCGGCGGCAGGTGGCGCCATGGGTGGCCCGGCCGGCCAGGCGGGCAACGGCGAGGCCGTGCTGGCCTGCCGCGGCCTCGGCAAGACCTACAAGCAGGGCTCCTTCGAGGTGCCGGTGCTCAGCCACGTCGACTTCAGCGTGTTCCGCGGCGAGCGCGTGGCGATCGTCGGCGCCTCGGGTTCGGGCAAGTCGACCCTGCTGCACCTGCTCGGCGGGCTCGATTCGCCGAGCACCGGCTCGGTCACCTTGCGCGGCGAAGACTTCGCGGCGCTGTCCGAGACGCGCCGCGGCGACCTGCGCAACACCGAGCTCGGTTTCGTCTACCAGTTCCACCACCTGCTGCCCGAGTTCTCGGCGCTCGACAACGTGGCCATGCCGCTCATGATCCGGCGCGAGACACGCGCGCTGGCCGAGCAAAAGGCGCACGCCATCCTCGCGCGCGTGGGGCTGGCCAAGCGCGTCACGCACGTGCCGGGCGAACTGTCGGGCGGCGAGCGCCAGCGCGTGGCCCTGGCGCGCGCGCTGGTGGCGGCGCCGTCCTGCGTGCTCGCGGACGAACCGACCGGCAACCTTGACCACGCCAACGCGCAGCAGATCTTCGACCTGATGCTCGAATTGTCGAAGACGCTCGGCACCGCCTTCGTGATCGTCACCCACGACATCGAACTCGCGCGCCGCTGCGACCGCGTGCTGCACCTGACCGAACACGGACTGCGCCCGGCGCAGCCCTGAGCATGTGGATCGACACCCACTGCCACCTCGACGCGCACGAATTCGGCGCCGAGGCGCGCGCGGTGGCGGCGCGCGCGGGGCAGGCCGGGGTCGCGATGATCGTGATCCCGGCCGTCGAGGTGGGCAACTTCGGCACCGTGGCGCAGCTGGCGCACGACGCGCCCAACGCCAGCTACGCGCTGGGCATCCATCCGATCTACGTGCCGCGGGCGTGCGAGGAGGACCTGGCCACGCTGCGCGGCGCGGTCGAAGCGGCCATGGGCGATCCGCGGTTTGTCGCGATCGGCGAAATCGGCCTCGATTTTTTCATTCCCATGCTGTGCCAACCGGCGATGCGCGAAAAGCAGGAGCATTTTTTGCGCGAACAGCTGCGCATCGCGCGCGACTTCGCCCTGCCGGTGCTGATGCACGTGCGCCGCTCGCAGGACCAGGTGCTCAAGCATGTGCGCCAGATCCGGCCCGCCGGCGGCATTGCGCATGCGTTCAATGGCAGCTTCCAGCAGGCGCAGACTTATATCGACCTCGGTTTCAGGCTCGGTTTTGGCGGCGCCATGACGTTCTCGCGCGCGCTCCAGATCAGGCGCCTGGCGGCCGAACTGCCGTTGCAGGCGCTGGTGCTCGAGACCGACGCGCCCGACATCTCGCCGGCCTGGCTGCACCCGGCGCGCAACAGCCCCGAACAACTGCCGGCCATCGGCGCCGTGCTGGCCGCCCTGCGCGGCTTGACCGATGGGCAGGTGGCCGCCGCCACCCACGCCAACGCGCTGGCGGCGCTGCCGCGCCTTGGCCACCTCCTTGCACCCGACTGAAAGCGGCACCTATGCATACACCCCCGGCCATGATCGATATCGGCGCCAACCTGACCAACCAGCGCTTCCACGCCGACCTCGACGCCGTGCTTGAACGCGCGCAGCAGGCCGGCGTCTGCCGGATCGTGGTCACCGGCACCTCGGAACGCGCCAGCACCGAGGCGCTGGCCTTGGTGCGCCGCTATCCGGCCTATCTGCGCTGCACCGCCGGCGTGCATCCGCACGACGCCAGCAGCTGGAACGAGGCCAGCGCCGCCGCCATCGCGCGGTTGGCGCGCCAGCCCGAAGTCGTCGCGGTGGGCGAGTGCGGGCTCGATTACAACCGCATGTTCTCGCCCGAACGCGAGCAACTGCGCTGCTTCGAGGCGCAACTGGCGCTCGCGGTCGAACTGCAAAAGCCCGTGTTCCTGCACGAGCGCGACGCGCACGACGCGTTTTTCGGGCTGCTCAAACAGTACCGCCCGGCGCTCAAGGGAGCGGTCGTGCACTGCTTCACTGGAACCTTGGCGCAGATGCGCGAATACCTCGACCTCGACTGCCACATCGGCATCACGGGCTGGGTCTGCGACGAGCGCCGCGGCGACGAGCTGCGCGAGGCCGTCAAGTACCTGCCGCTTGACCGGCTGATGATCGAGACCGACGCGCCCTACCTGCCGCCGCGCCATGTGCGGCCCAAGCCGGCGGCCAACCGCAACGAGCCGATGTACCTGGGCGCCGTGCTCGAGACGGTCGCGGCGATCTGCGCGCAGCCGATGCCGGCGTTGGCCGCGCAGGTGCGCAGCAATACCGAAGCATTCTTCGGCTTGGGTTGAATTAGGCGCAGAAGCTGCGCTGGCGCCCCGCAGCGGGCACGCGGGCCGGACTCAGGCTTTGCGCCACCAGCGGAAATGCCGTGCAAGCGTGACTTTAAGGGCGCCGTCGGCGATACGTTCGGCGTTCAGCAATTCAAACTGGTGTGCATATTCCGGCTTTGAAAAACAGAGCACAATCTGTTTGATGCCGAGCGGGCCTTTGTCCAGGCCAGCGAGCCGGACGGGCTGGTAATTGCTTCCCAGCTGGCCCTCGACGCGCGTCAGCCTGTAGTGGGCATAGGCCGCGATCAACGGGGGCAAGAGCACGGCCGCCGGCAGCAGAAGGTCGAACCATGCCGCCGCGACCACCAGGCCCGCGTAGGAAAGACCGAACACGGTGCCCAGCACGGCGGGGCTGAAGGGCGGCTTGTGCGCGGTGCGCGCGCAGCGCCCGCAATAGGCGAACCGGACACTGATGCTCCCTTTGCCCTTGAGCGCGAGCGGCGTATCCCGGGCCACAGGATAGGTGTGGCTCAAGCAGTTACAGCAAGGCACCGGTACGTGCAGGATGAACGGATTTCCTTGGTCGTCGGGTCCGACGTCAAACTGCGCCGGTCCCGACGGGGCTTGCGCCTTAAATGCAGGCACCTCGGCTGCCTCGGGCTCGGCGGCAGGCGCGCCGATCGGCGTCGCTGCCGGCGCGGACACCGGGTCGGATGGCGTGCTTGCCACGGCCGCAGGGGAAGACGCCGTGCTTGCCTCGGCCACAGGTTCGGACGCTGCGCTTGGCTCGTCCACAGGGTCTGACGGGGTGCTCGCCGCGGCCACAGGTTCGGACTCGGCGCGTACCTCGTCCACAGGGTAAGGCGGCGTGCTAGCCTCGGCCACGGGGGCCGACGCGGTGCTCGCCGCGGCCACGGGTTCGGACGCGGCGCCTACGTCCACCACAGGTTCCGGCAGCGTGCTCGCCGCCGCCGCGACGGACGGCATCGCCTCGGGCCCCGCCTGATCGAGCGGGGCAGGCGGCGGCGCTGCGAGACTGGTGGCAACGGCCGTAAAACAGCGCAGCAGCGAGAATTCGTCGCCTTGTTCGATATGGCTGGTCAGGCTGGCGATGGGGAAGACCAGCGAAATCTCGCCGGACGGCGAGCGCATGGCGATGCCGAGGCCGCCGTCGGCGCGCACCCAGGCCGGCGCCGCCTTGGGGAAACAATCGATCAGGGTTCGCCCCATGAAGGCGCCATACAGCGTGGCGACCTTGCCTGCCGTTACGCTGTCGTAGCCGAGGCGCTTGCTGCTGACATTCTTCGACAATACCGCGAGCGATTTTTCGTCGTAGCCGACGCCGTCTCCGCGTTGCTCCCTGAGCGCATTGAGGACAAACTCGGCATAGCCGTTCAGGCGTGCGAGTTCGGTCGCATCGACTGGTAGGCCGGCCTCGGGGGTGGGCAGCGTCGAATTCGTGGGCCCATTTTCTTTCACTGTATTAAACGGCATTTAACGTTCTTGCGTAAATTTAGTGATAATTGCATTGTCGAGCATTGTGTTTGTTTTTGCAATAAAATTGTGTTCTGGAAATTTCTTCCTGTCATATGATGAGTACGCCGCTCCCCCGAGTCAAGCGGAGTCAAACGCGCGCGCCTGCCGCAAGCCATTGAAAATCGAAAACTGTGGGGTTTACCCACACGAATGATCAAATGGCGGCTTTGTGGTGCAATTGTGTCAAGCGCCGCACGGGTTTATTGCGCCGCTCGCGCCGACATGCCAAGCGCGGCGATGCGCTTGTACAGCGTGGCGCGCGACATTCCGAGTTGCCGGGCGGCGGCGGGAACCTTGCCCGCGTTGTCCTGCAGCGCCGCGCCGATGATCGCGCGGTCGAAGGCGGCCAGCGCGTCGGCGTACGGCAGCTTGGACGACGCCGACGCCGGCCCCGGCCCGAGGAAGGAGAAATCGGCCGCGCCGAGCTCGACGCTGTCGCTGAGGATGCAGCCGCGTTCGAGCACATTGGCCAGTTCGCGCACATTGCCCGGCCAGCGGTAGGCCGCGAGCAGCGGCATGGCGCCGGCGCCGACCGTGCGCAAGGCGGTACCGGTGCGTTGCGAAATTTGTTGAAGCAAGCCAGCGCACAGGGCCGGCATGTCGCACAGGCGTTCGCGCAGCGGCGGCAGCGTGATTTGCAGCACATTGAGCCGGTAGTACAGGTCGGAGCGGAAACGTCCCTCGCGCATCAGGCGCTCGAGGTCGACGCTGGTGGCGGCGATCACGCGCACGTCGACCTTGACGACCGTGTTGGAGCCGAGCAGTTCGAACTCCTGCTCCTGCAGCACGCGCAGCAGCTTGCCCTGCATCGGCAGCGGCAGGTCGCCGATCTCGTCGAGGAACAGGGTGCCGCCGTCGGCCAGCTTGAACTTGCCCTCGCGCGCGCGCTTGTCGGCGCCCGTGAACGCGCCCGGCGCGACGCCGAAGAACTCGGCCTCGAGCAGGGCTTCGGGGACGGCCGCCATATTAATGCCGATAAACGGCAGCGACGCGCGCGGCGAGGCCGCGTGGATCGCGCTGGCGACGATCTCCTTGCCGGTGCCGGTTTCGCCCAGCAGCAACACGCTCGCATCCTGGCGCCCGGCGCGGCCCGCCAGGCGCTTGACCTCGGCGCTGGCGGGGCCGTCGCCGATGAAACTGTCGAGCGTGTGCTTGGGCCGGCGGCTCTCGGCCAGCCCGCGTTTGGCCAGCGCCAGCTCCGCCTGCAGCGCGGCGAACTTGGCCAGCAGCGGCTTGAGGTAGTTCATTTTTTCGTAGAGCACGAATCCGATCGCGCCGATGACCTCGCCGGCGGCGTCGTGCAGCGGCATGCGCGTGACGACCAGCGACTGCTTGCCGAAGCTCATGATGTCGAGCAGGATGGGCTGGTTCGAGCGCATCACTTCGCGCATCAGGCTGTTGGGGATGACCTCCTCGACATCGCGCCCGAGCGCCTGCTGCGCATCGGCGAGCCCGAGCATGGCGAGGTATTTGTCGTTGATCCACGCGATGCGGCCGCCGCGGTCGATGGTGATCGCGCCCTCGCACAGGGAGTCGAGCTGGGCGAAAAGCGAGGCCATCGCATGCTTGTGGATGGCGTCGGAATCCTTGAGGAAGGCTTCCGTGATCTGAGTCGACATCGTTAATCGGTCCATGTTTTCCGGTTGCTGTTCCTGCAAGTGTACATGGGAACGATCGGTTTGATAACGCCGCTTCTGGCCGTAGTGCCGCCAAATTAAGCAGAAACTCGCCCATGACTACATACATCGTCCTCGCGCATGCGGGGACCCATAGAACAGCGGCTCAGAGCAACTGTTC
>JAZKIN010000215.1:0-23230 GCA_040384885.1 Pseudomonadota bacterium
TCGGTTTTACCCCACGATGCCGCGGGCCCGCAGCAGTGCCAGCACGCTGGCCACCGATTGCTCCAGGCTCTGGGCCGCGGTGTCGACCACCAGCTCCGCTGCCGGCGGCGCTTCGTAGGGCGAGGAGATGCCCGTGAATTCGGCGATCTCGCCGCTGCGCGCGCGCCGGTAAAGCCCCTTGACGTCGCGCGTTTCGCAGACCGCGAGCGGGCATGCGCAAAATACTTCGATGAAGTCGCCCTCGGCCACGAGGGCGCGCACGCGCGCGCGGTCGTCGGCGAACGGCGAGATGAACGCGGTCAGCACCACGGTGCCGGCCTCGATGCCGAGCTTGGCGACCTCGCCGATGCGGCGGATGTTCTCGGTGCGCGCGGCCTCCGAAAAACCGAGGTCCTGGCACAGCCCCTGGCGCACGTTGTCGCCGTCGAGCACAAAGGTGCGGCAGCCGGCCAGGTGCAGTTGTTCCTCGACCGCGTGCGCCAGCGTCGATTTGCCCGAACCCGACAGCCCGGTGAACCAGACGATCACGCTGCGGTGGCCGTTGAGCGCCTCGCGCCGCGCGCGCGTGACGCTGGCGCGGTACGCGCTCGTGTCGGGCGACGCCATGCCTTAAATGCCGACCGTGCGGCGCAGCACCGCCAGCGGTTTGCGCAGCACATGGTAGATCAGCGGCGCCCAATTGCCGTACAATTTGGCCGTGCCCTTGAGGCCGATGCGCGGCACCTCCTGGCCGGCGGCCAGGTCGGCCTTGAGCTGGTACGCGACCACGCCCTCGGTGGTCAACGCGGGCTCGTAGCTCGACTGCACCAACTTGCCGTCGACGGTGCCCAGCGGCGCCACGTTCAGGTACAGCTTGACGGTCGCGCCGGGCTCCATATTGAGCGCGTCGTCGACCGGCAGGTCGATCGCGATCTGGACTTTTTTAGGATCGGCCAGCAGCACGATGCGCTCGCCCGTCTGCACCGGTCGGCCGAGCCAGTCGTTGGCGTCCGAGAAAATGGCGATGCCGGCGTCGGGCGCGTTGACCTGGATCCGTTCGAACAAATCCTGCACATAGCGCGCCTCGGCCGCTTTTTCTTCGAGCTTGGCCTGCAGCGACGACAGTTCGGCCTTGCTGGCGCCGTCGTCGAACGATTTCTGGGTGGTGCGCAGGTACTCGGCCTCGGCCACGTCGCGCGACTTGACGGCGACCTCGTTGCGGTTGCGCGCGCCCGTGTCGTCGAGCGCGAACAGGGGCGCGCCGGCCGCCACCGCCTGGTTCGGCAGCACGAAGAAGCGCGCCACCACGCCGTCCTGCGGCGCGGCGATCAGCTTGGCGTCCTTGCCGGTGATGTGCGCCGGCGCGAGCACGGTCAGGCGCATCGGGATCATCGACACGAGCAGCAGCGCGAACCACCAGCGCTTGCGCGAGCCCTTGAAGCGGGTCAGCGCGCGCTGCCAGACCGGCGCGCGCTGGCGCCATGCCCACAGCGCCTGGCCGTAACAGCCGGCCAGCCGCTCGAGCAGCGCCTGTTCGGCCGGGCTGGCCTCGTGCTCGAGGTTGAGCCACAGGCCGCCCACGGGCGCGCCGGCGGGCGCCGGCAGTGTCACCATCAGCGCGCCGAAGCCCATCCACTCGCGCCAGCCGTCGTGCAGCGCGGGCGGCAGGTCGGGCATCGTGACGATGCGCGCCTTGCCGCTCTCGAGGCTTGGTTCGAGGTGGCGCAGGGCGTCGTTGACCCATTGGCGGTAGGGCGAGTCGCCGGCGACGTCGGCCAGGCCCGAGACCAGCCGCAGCGCCGGGCGCCCGAGGCCGTCGGGGCGCCACATCAGCGCCTGCCGGTACGGCACGATGCGCCAGGTGTCGTTGACGGCGATGAATTCGACCGCCGCCTCGCTCACGGCCTGGCGCGTCTCCTGCTCGATCTGGAGCAGGGCGCCGATGCTCGAGAGGTTGATGTCCTTGTCGGCCAAGTGCGCTCCTAGGGCTTGGCCTGGGCCGCTTGGGCAAAGCGGGCGACGCCGCTCATGCCGGGCAGCAGCTGGACCGGATTGCCGACCACTTCGCCTTCGATTTCGATCGACTGGCTGACCGTGTCGACCCGGCCGTTCATGCGCACCACGCGTCCGGCGTAGGCCTGGCCGGTCTCGTCGATGTTGATCGAAAACCCGACCCCGGGCTTGAGCCACGAGAGCCAGTTCGACGGCACGTTGAGCTTGACCTTGAGTTTGCCGTTGTCGACGACCTCGATCAGGGCCTGGCTCACGTTCACGCTTTCGTAGCGTTTCGCGAGCAGCTTGGTGACCCGGCCCGAAAACGGCGCGCGCACGCTGCACTGCTTGAGTTGGACCTGGATCAGTTCGATCTGGGCCTTGGCGCGCTCGGCGACGGCGCCGGCCTGCTGCACCTCGAGCTCGGAGACCGACTGCATGGCCTGCAGCTTGGCCTTCGACTCGAAGGTGCGCTGGGCGCCGTAGTATTCGGCGTTGGCCATCTTGAGCTGGGCCTGCTGGGCCTCGCAATTGAAGCGCAACAGCACCTGGCCGGCCTTGATCGTGCTGCCGAGCGCGGCGTCGATCTGTTCGATCCGCCCCGTCATCTGCGAGGCGAGCACGCTTTCCTGGTTGGCCACGACTAGCACCCGGATCGGCTTGCTTTCGGGTGCCTTCGGCGCCGGTGCCGGCGCCGCCACTGCATTCAAACCACTGCTTAACAGCGCGGCCGCGACAGCGGCCGTTTTATACGGCGTTGTACTCAAAATACCCCTCAATTCGATCCTCCTTTGGCAGTGCTTCTGCTTGCTTCGCCCGCCGGTTCGTTGCGCAGGGCGGCCACGAGCTGGTTTGCGGCCATTTCGGTGGCGGCCTCGCCGAACACCGACCATGCGTTCGGCACGCTCTCCGGAATGACGGAGCGGTACGGCACGCTGGCCAGTGTGGCGCCGTTGCGCTTGATTGTCCATAGCATCTCGACCGAACGCATGCCGGCGCGCGGCTGGCCGACCTCGATGGTGGCGCCGATGGTGGCGCCCCCGTCGCTGGCGGTCCCGGGCGCCACGCCCAGCGCCGCCAGGCGCGTGCGCATCATGTTTGAGAGGTCGATGCCGCTGCCGGCCGGCGCCACGATCGGGGCCACCCCGACATTGAGCGCCACCGGCACCGCGCGCGCGGTGTTGAAATTGGTCTTGCGCCATTGCAGGTCGGCCGCGGCCAGCTGCGCCGTGAAGGCCTTCACGCTTTGCGTTTGCGGCACGTCCGGCAGCAGGTCGGCGCCGACCGAGTTGGCCACGCGCGCGTAGGCGATCTGCACGTTCGCCAGCGCCATGTAACGCTGCATGTCCGACAGCGCCGACTTGACCTGCACCCGCAGCAGCTCCATTTCGTTCTCGGAGCTGGCCTTGATCCCGGCCGCCATCAGCTTTTCGATGCGGGTGTCGACCTCGGCGCCCTGCTGGCTGATCTGGTAGTCGGCCTGCGCCTCCTGGTAGCGCTGGGCGGCGATGCGCACCTGGGTCAGCACCGCCATGGTCAGCGCCACGCGGCGCGTGTCGCCGAGCTGGAGCGATGTTTCCTGGGCCTTCATCGCGCTCGGGTAGGAGAACGCGCGCAGCAGGTTCAGCGAAACGAGGCCGCCGGCTTCCGACCAACTGTTATTGAGTAGAAATTTGTTGCTGTCGCGGTTGTGCGACAGGTTGAACTCGAGGCCCGGCAAAAAGCCGAGCAGCGCCTTGCGCCCGTCGAGCACCGTGATCTTCTTGCGGTAGTCCTCCTCGCGCAGCTCGGGCCGGTTGTTGAGCGCGGCCTGGTCGAGCGCGTCGAGGTCGTCGAGGCGGTGCAGGGCGGCCGCCGGCGCCTCGAGGTCGGCCGCGGCCAGGCGGATCTCGGTGCCGGGGCGCAGATTGATCAGCGCGTTGAGTTCGGACTTGGCCAGCACCAGCTCCTGGCGCCGCATCACGACCTGCGAATGCATGTCGAGCAGGGCGCGCTGGTAGGCCAGCGCCTGCATCGGCGGCATCATTTTTTCCTGTTCCATGCGGCCGCTGCGGGCCAGCGCCTCCTTCAGGCGGCCGAGCAGCACGTCCATGCGCGGCAGCGTCTGCTGGGCGACATAGGCGCGCCAGAACGCCTGGCGCACGTCCTGCGAGATGTTCTGCACCACCTTGCGCTTGCGCTCCTCGGCGATCAGGACCTGGTTGGCCTGCTGCTGGGCGCGTACATACGAGACTCCGAAGTCGAGCACGTTCCAGGCCAGCACCGCGTTCTGTCTGTTGCCGGTGCGCTCCTGGGCGCCCGAGAACAGGTTGCTCTCGATGCCAGTGGCGAGGTCGACCGAACGGGCGCCGGCGTCGTTGCTGCGGCTCGAGTAGCCGGCCGAGACGGTCAGGCTCGGCAGCATGTCGTACTTGGCGACGTCGAGCTGGGCGTCGGCCATGCTGCGCTCCATCGAGCGCAGGCGGTAGTCGTAGTTGTACTTGAGGGCGCGCGCAAAGGCCTCGTGCAGGGTGACGTCGCCGGCGATTGGTTCCATGTCCTTGAACAGGGTCGCGACATCCTCTTTGGCGCGTGTGCTGCGCTCGGCCACCGTGATCGGCTCGGGTGCGACGGCGCAGCCGCCGAGGGTGGCCAGTACGACTGCGGTAAGCGGCAGCAGGCGCAGGGAGGACGGCGAGGCCGCGCGGCGAAGGGATGAAGGAAGCGACATCGGGGATTCTCCAGTGAGTGCGGGGTGAATGGTAGCGTTGTTTTGGGTAATCATGCGTGTGGTCTAGCGATATTTTTTTGTTCAATCTGTTCCAGGTGGCGCATCGTGGCGTCGGAACCGCGCGCAAAACGCTGCGCCTGCTTGTCCAACTGTCCACTCAGGTGGCGCGCATGGGCCGCGGTGTCGGTTTCACGCGGCGCCGCCTGGGGCGTGGCTTGGTCCCCGCGCTCGAGGCCCTTGATGCCAAGCGCCTTGAGCAGGTCGAGGCCGGACATGCCGGACTGGTTCTGCGCCGGCTGCCCGTCTGCGGCCGGCTCGCCGCCCAGCGTGAGGGTGGCGCGCAGCTCCTTGCCATCCTTGTCCACCGCGACCAGTTCGACCGTGATGAATGACAGCGCCCCGACCGGCAACTCGCCGCTGAAGGTGCGGCTGGCGGCGTCGAAGTGGAGCCAGAGCGGCAGCGGCTGGCCGCCCGGCAGGGTGGCGCGGATCGAGACCAGCTCGCGCCCGCCGAACAGATTGGCCGGGAGCGTGAAAACAACACTGCCGCCGGTCGCCGTGCCAAGGTCGAACAGCCGGAACGTGCCGTCGCCGCTCCCTTCGCCATTGCCGCGCCCCATTGCGGCATCGATCGTCGCGCCCAATGGCGAGCGTTCGAATGGGCTTGCGATGCCCTCGCCTATCGACGCGAATTGGTCGTCGAACCCGGTGATCGCGTCGCTGAACACGCTGTCGTCGTGCTCGGCGTGCGGCGGCCGCGGATCGACCGGCTGCGGCGGCGCCGCGATGCGCAGGGCGCGCACCTCGGATGGCGCGCTGGTGTTGCCGGCGGCATCGGTGGCGCTGGCCGTGATCTGGTAGCTGCCATTGGCCAGCGCGATCGGGGCCGAGGTCCAGTTGCCGCTGGCGTCGGCCTGGGCGGTCCCGATTGCGCTCGCGCCGTTGCGGATCGTGATCACCGCATTGGCTTCGGCGCCGGCGCCGTTGAACACGGGCGTGCGGTTGTGCGTCAGCGGGCTGCCGTCGGCGGTCGCGGGCCGGCCCGGGGCCGCCGGCGCGATGGTGTCGATCGTCACCTGCAGGCCGCTCGAACGCGCACTGGCGTTGAACCCGCCCTTGGTCGCGATCGCCGTCAGCGTGTGGTTGCCGTCGCTCAGCGCGCTGCTGGTGATCGACCAGAGCCCGCCGCTTGCGACCGCGGTGCCGAGGACGGTCACGCCATTGCTGTCATACAGCGTGACGGTGGTGCCGTCGGCGGCGCTGCCGGTGATCGTCGGCGTGTTGTCGTTGGTGATGCGGTCGCTGTTGGAGCTGCCCGAGTCACTCGCGGCCGCCAGTTGCGGCGCCCCCGGCGTGGCCGCCGGCACCGTGTCGATGGCGTAGTTGTTCGAGTCGGTCGCGCCGGCGCCCGCGTTGCCGGCCGCGTCCTGCACGCCGGCGTTGGCCAGCGTGATCAGGTTGCTGGCATCGGCCACGTTGGCCGTCGGCGTGAAGGTGGCGCTCCAGGTGAGGCCGCCGTCGCTCGAGCTGACCGCGCCCAAGGCGCCGTTGGCGACCGCGAGGTCGGCATTCGTGAAGCCCGACACCGCCTCCGAGAAGGTGATGGTGACCAGCGAAGTCTCGCCCACGAACAGCGCGCCGTCGGCCACGGTGATGACCGCGGTCGGGCGCATGGTGTCGATCGCGTAGTAGTTCGACACGGTCGAACCGGCGCCGGCGTTGCCGGCCAGGTCGGTCACGCCGCTGTTGTTGAGCGTGACCAGGTTGCTGGTGTCGGTGACGTTGGCCGACGGAGTGAACGTTGCCGTCCAGGTGATGCCGCCGTCGGTTGAGGCGACCGGTCCCAGGGAGCCGTTGGCGACCGTCAGGTCGGCATTGGTGAAGCCCGCCACCGCCTCCGAGAACGTGAACGTGACCAGTGTCGATTCGCCCACGGACAAGGCGGTATCGGCCACCACGATGGCGGCCGTCGGACGGGCCGTGTCGATGGCGTAGTTGTTCGAGTCGGTGCTGCCCGCGCCGGCGTTGCCAGCCTGGTCGAGAATGCCGGTGTTGGCCAGCGTGAGCAGGTTGGTGGTGTCGGTGACGTTGGCGTTCGGCGTGAATGTTGCCGTCCACGTGATGCCGCCATTCGAGGTGCTTACCGCGCCCAGGATGCCGTTGGCCACCGTCAGGTCGGCATTGGTGAAGCCAGTTACGGCCTCCGAGAACGTGAAGGTGACCAGTGTCGATTCGCCGGCCGACAAGGCGCTGTCGGCCACAACGATGCCGACCGTCGGACGCGCCGTATCGATGGAATAGTTGTTCGAATCGGTGCTGCCGGCCCCAATGTTACCGGCCAGGTCGGCCACGCCGGTGTTATTGAGCGTGACCAGGTTGCTGGTGTCGGTGAGGTTGGCCGTCGGCGTGAACGTTGCCGTCCAAGTCAGGCCGCCGTCGATTGAGGCGACCGCGCCCAGGGCGCCGTTGGCGACCGTCAGGTCGGCATTGGTGAAGCCGGCCACCGCTTCCGAGAACGTGAACGTGACCAGTGTCGTTTCGCCGATCGACAGGGCGCTGTCGGCCACTACGATGGCGACGGTCGGGCGCGCGGTGTCGATCGCATAGTTGTTCGAATCGGTGCTGCCGGCCCCGAGGTTGCCGGCCAGGTCGGCCACGCCCGCGTTGTTGAGCGTGATCAGGTTGCCCGTATCGGTGACGTTGGCCGCTGGCGTGAACGTCGCCGTCCAGGTGATGCCGCCGTCGCTCGAGGCGAGGGCGCCCAAGCCGCCGTTGGCGATCGCCAGGTCGGTATTGGTCAATCCCGTGACGGCCTCCGAGAACGTGATGGTGACGAGCGAGGTTTCGCCGGCCGCGAGGGCGCCGTCGGCGACCACGATGGTGGCGCTTGGACGCGCGGTGTCGATACCGAAGTTGTTCGAATCGGTCGTGCCGCTGCCGGCGTTGCCCGCCAAATCGAACACGCCGCCGTTGGCCAGGGTGATCAGGTTGCCGGTGTCGGTGGTGTCGGCCGCCGGCGTGAAGGTGGCGCTCCAGGTGAGGCCGCCGTCGCTCGAGTTGACCGCGCCCAAGCTGCCGTTGGCGATTGCCAGATCGGCGTTGCTGAAACCGGTCACCGGCTCCGAGAACATGAACGTGACAAGCGCAGTCTCGCCGGCCGCGAGGGCGCTGTCGGCGACCACGATCGTGACGCTCGGGCGCGCCGTGTCGATCGCGTAGTTGTTCGAGCTGGCGCTGCCGGTGCCGGCGTTGCCGGCCGCGTCTTGCAGGCCGGCCTTGACCAGCGTGACCAGGTTGCTGGTGTCGGTGATGCCGGCCGTCGGCGTGAAGGTGGCGGTCCAGGTGACGCCGCCATCGATCGAGCCGACGGCACTGAGCGTGCCGTTGGCGACCGTCAGGTCGGCATTGTCAAAGCCAACAACCGGCTCCGTGAACGTGATCGTCACAAGCGAGGTTTCGCCGAAGTTCAGCGCGCCGTCGGCCACCACGATGGTCGCGTCGGGCAGTGTGGTCTCGATCGCGAAGCTGTTCGAGCTGGTGGTGCCGGTGCCGGGGCTGCCGCCGCTGCTGAACACGCCGGTGTTGTCGAGCGTGATCAGGTTGGCCGGACTGTTCACACCCGCCGTCGGCGTGAACGTGGCGGTCCAGGTGATCCCGCCGTCGGTGCTTGAAACAGCGCTCAGCGTGCCATTCGATACGCTGATGTCGGCATTGTCGAATCCCGTGGCAGGCAGCGAGAAGGTGAACGTGACGAGGGTCGATTCGCCGGCCGCGAGGGCGGTGTCGGCGACGACGATGGTGGCCGTCGGGCCGGCCGTCAGAACGGCATAGTTGTTCGAGTCGGTGCTGCCGCTGCCGGCATTGCCGGAGGCGTCGAGCAGGCCGCCGTTGGCGACCGTGATCACGTTGCTGGTGTCGGTGGTCAGCGCCGTCGGGGTGAAGGTGGCCGTCCAGGTGATGCCGCCGTCGCTGGAACTGACCGGGCTCAAGGTGCCGCTGGCGACCGTCAGGTCGGCATTGCTAAAGCCGCTTACCGGCTCCGAGAATGTGAACGTGACCAGCGAGGTCTCGCCGGCCGTCAGCGTGCCGTCGGCGACCACGATGGCGACCGTCGGCCGCTTGGTCGCAATCTCGTAGTTGTTCGAAGCGGTGCTGCCGCTGCCCTCGTTGCCGGCCGCGTCGGTCACGCTGGTGTAGTCCAAGGTGATCAGGTTGCTCGCGTCATCGATGTTCGCGGTCGGCGTGAAGGTGCCAGTCCAGGTCATTCCGCCGTCGGCCGAGGTGACCCCGCTTATCGAGCCGCCTGCGGTCGACAGGGCAAAACCGGTCACCACTTCCGAGAACGTGATCGTCACGAGCGAGGTTTCGCCGGCCAGCAGCATGGTGTCGGCGACCACGATGGTGGCGGTCGGACGCACATTGTCGATCGCGTAGTTGTTCGAACTGGTCGCGCCGATGCCGGCGTTGCCGGCGGCATCAAGCACGCCGGTGTTGCTCAGCGTGATGAGGTTGCTGGCATCGGTGGTGGACGCCGTCGGCGTGAAGGTGGCCGTCCAGGTCTGGCCGCCATCAAGCGTGGCGACCGCGCTCAGGGTGCCATTGGCGACGCTCAGGTCGGCGTTGGTGAAACCGGTCACCGGCTCCGAGAACGTGAACGTGACGAGCGAAGTCTCGCCACTCGCCAGCGCATTGTCGGCGACTACGATCGTCACGGTCGGGGGCGCGGTGTCGATCGCGTAGTTGTTCGAGCTGGCGCTGCCGCTGCCGGCATTGCCGGCCGCATCGACGAGGGTGGCCTGGTTCAAGGTAATGAGGTTGCTGGTGTCGGCGATGCCGGCCGTTGGCGTGAAGGTGGCGGTCCAGGTGATGCCGCCGTCTACCGAGCCGACCGCGCTGAGGGTGCCGTTGGCCACCGTCAGGTCACTGTTGTCAAAACCGCTTACAGGCTCCGTGAACGTGATCGTCACCAGGGAGGTTTCGCCGACTTTCAGTGCGTTGTCGGCGACCGCGATGGTGGCGCTCGGACGCAGCGTGTCGATGGCGAAGCTGTTCGACGCGGTGGTGCCGGCTCCGGCGCTGCCGCCGCCGCCGAGCACGCCGGTGTTGTCGACGGTGATCATGTTGGCGGCACTCGTGATACCCGCAGTCGGCGTGAAGGTGGCGGTGTAGGTGATCCCGTCGACGCTCGACACGTTGCCCAGCGTGCCGTTTGGCACGCTGATGTCGGCATTGTCAAAGCCCGTCACCGCCTCCGAGAAGGTGAACGTGACGAGCGTGGACTCGCCGACCGTCAGCGAACTGTCGGCCACGGTGATGGTGTTGGTCGGTCCGGCCGTGACCACCGCATAGTTGTTGGAGTTGGTGCTGCCGCTGCCGTTGTTGCTGGCGGCATCAAGCACACCGGTGTTGACCAGCGTGATCACGTTGCTGGGGGCGGTGGTCAGCGCGGCCGGGGTGAACGTTGCCGTCCAGGTGACGCCGCCGTCGCCGCTGCTGAGCCCGCTGATGGTGCCGTTGGCGGCCGTCAGGTCGGCAAGGGTGAAACTGGTCACCGCCTCGGAGAACGTGATCGTCACGAGCGAGGTTTCGCCGGCCGACAGCACGCTGTCGGCGACCACGATCGTGGCCGTCGGGCGCTTGGTGTCGATTGCGTAGTTGTTCGAGTCGGTGCTGGCGCTGCCGCTGTTGCCGGCAGCGTCGATCACTCCGGAGTTGGCGAGCGTGATCAGGTTGCCCGTGTCGGTGGTGTCGGCGTTCGGCGTGAAGGTGGCGGTCCAGGTGATGTTGTCGGCCGTCGCGAGGGGGCCCAGGGTGCCGTTGGCGACCGTCAGGTCGGCAAGGTCGAAGCCGCTCACGGCTTCGGTGAACGTGAAGGTCACGAGCGAGCTCTCGCCGGCGCGCAGCGCGCTGTCGGCCACCACGATCGACAGCGCGGCCGGGCGCGCGGTGTCGATGGCGTAGTTGTTCGATGAGGTCGCGCCGCTGCCGGCGTTGCCGGCGGCGTCAAGCACGCCGGTGTTGTTCAGCGTGATCAGGTTGCTGGCGTCGGTGGTGGATGCCGTCGGCGTGAAGGTGGCCGTCCAGGTCTGGCCGCCGTCAAGCGTGGCGACCGCGCTCAGGGTGCCGTTGGCGATGCTCAGGTCGGCGTTGGTGAAGCCGCTCACGGCCTCCGAGAACGTGAACGTGACGAGCGAGCTCTCGCCCGCCGCCAGCGCGCTGTCGGCGACCACGATGGTCGCGGTCGGGCGCGCGGTGTCGACCGCGTAGGTGTTGGAACTGGCGCTGCCGCTGCCCGCATTGCCCGCGCCATCGCTGACGCCGGCCTTGTTCAGCGTGATCAGGTTGCCGGTGGCGGCGATGCCGGCCGTCGGCGTGAACGTGGCGGTCCAGGTGGTGCCGAAGTCGCCCGAGCTGACGGCGCTCAGCGTGCCATTGGCCACCGTCAGGTCGGTGTTGGTAAAACCGGTCACCGGCTCCGTGAACGTGATCGTCACCAGCGAGGTTTCGCCGACGCTCAGCGCGCTGTCGGCGACCACGATGGTGGCATTCGGACGCAGCGTGTCGATCGTGAAGTTGGCCGAGTCGGTGAAGCCGGAACCGGCGCTGCCGCCGACGCTGGCGAACACCCCGCTGTTGTCGATCCTGATCACGTTGCTCGCATCGGTGACACCGGCCGTCGGCGTGTAGTAAGTCACCCAGGTAACGAGGTCGCCGGTCGCGATGGGATCCAAGGTGCCGTTGGGCACGCTGATGTCGGCCATGCTGAATCCGGTCACCGCCTGCGAGAAGGTGATTGTGACGAGTGTGGACTCGCCGGCGGTGAGGGCGCTGTCGGCGAGGACGATGGTGGCGGTCGGGCCGGCCGTGACGACCGCATAGTTGTTCGAGTTGGTGCTGCCGCTGCCGGCATTGCCGGCGGCATCGAGCACGCCGGTGTTGGTCAGCGTGATCAGGTTGGTGGTGTCGGTGGTGGCGGCCGTCGGGGTGAAGGTGGCCGTCCAGGTGATGCCGCCGTCGCCTGTGGTTACCGGGCTCAGGTTGCCGTTGTCGAGGCTCAGGTCGCCATTGGTGAAGCCGGTGACGGCCTCGGAGAACGTGAACGTGACGAGCGAGGTCTCGCCGGCCGACAGCATGTTGTCGGCGACCGCGATCGACACCGTCGGGCGCGCCGTGTCGATTGCGTAACTGTTCGAGCTGGTGCTGCCAGTGCCCACATTGCCGGCAATGTCGTTGAGGCCGGCATAGCTCAGCGTGATCAGGTTGCCCGCGCTTGTGGTGTCGGCCGCCGGGGTGAAGGTCGCGCTCCAGGTAAAGCCGCCGTCGGCCGAGATGACGGCGCCGAGCGTGCCGCCGGCCACCGCCAGGTCTGCATTGCTGAAATTGGTCACCGACTCCGAGAACGTGATCGTCACCAGCGACGTTTCGCCGGCGCGCAGCGCATTGTCGGCGACCACGACGGTGGCGGTCGGGCGCAGCGTGTCGATCGCGTAATTGGCCGAGTCGGTGAAGCCGGTGCCGGCGCTGCCGCCGGCGCCGGTCACGCCGCTGTTGTCGACCCTGATCAAGTTGAACGGACTCTCGATGTTCGACGTCGGCGTGTACAGGGCGGTCCAGGTCACGCCGTCTACGCTCGACAAGGGACCCACGAAGCCGTTGTTGGGGCTGATGTCGGCATCGGTGAATCCCGTCACCGCCTCCGAGAACGTGAACGTGACGAGCGTTGACTCGCCGAACGTGAGCGAACTGTCGGCCAGCGTGATCGTGGCCGTCGGTCCGGCCGTGACCACGGCGTAGTTGTTCGAATCGGTGCTGCCGCTGTTGGCATTGCCGGAGACGTCGAGCAGGCTGTTGTTGGCCAGCGTGATCACGTTGCTGGTGTCGGTCGTGGCGGCCGTCGGCGTGAAGGTGGCGGTCCAGGTGATGCCGGCGTCGGCCGTGGCGACCGGACTGAGGGTGCCGTTGCTGAATGCCAGGTCGGCGTTGGTGAACCCGGTCACGGCCTCGGAGAAGGTGAACGTGACGAGCGAGGTCTGGCCGGCCGACAGCACATTGTCGGCGACCACGATCGACACCGTCGGGCGCGCCGTGTCGATCGCGTAGTTGTTCGAATTGGTGCTGCCGCTGCCCGCATTGCCGGAAAGATCGGCCACGCCGGTGTTGGCCAGCGTGATCAGGTTGCTCGCGGCGGTGGTGGCGGCCGTCGGCGTGAAGGTGGCGGTCCAGGTGATGCCGCCGTTGGCCGTGGCGAGCGGGCCGAGCGTGCCGTTGGACACGGTCAGGTCGGCGCTGTCGAAGCCGGTTACCGCCTCCGAGAACGTGATCGTCACGAGCGAGGTCTCGCCTGCCAGCAGCGCATTGTCGGCGACGACGATGGTGGCGGTCGGTCGGATGCCGTCGATCGTGTAGTTGTTGGAAGCAGTCGTGCCGAAGCCGGTATTGCCGGCGAGGTCGGCCAGGCCGGTGTTGGTCAATCTGACCAGGTTGGTGGCATCGACCACGCCCGCTGTCGGCGTCAGGGTGGCGGTCCATGTCTTGCCGCCGTCGGTCGAGCCGACCGCGGTCAGCAACCCGTTTTCGACCGTGAGGTCGGCATTGGTGAAGCCGGTCACCGCTTCCGAGAACGTGAACGTCACGAGCGCGGTCTCACCCACCCCGAGCGTGGCGTCGGCGATGTTGATCACGACGGTCGGGCGCGCTGTGTCGACCGCATAGTTGTTCGAGCTGGCGGTGTCGGTGCCGGTGTTGCCCGCGGCATCGGCCACGCCGCCCTTGTTGAGGACGAGAGCATTGCTCGTGTCGGTGATGCCGGGCGTCGGCGTGAAGGTGGCGTTCCAGGTGATGTTGTCGGCCGTGCTGAGGCCGCTCAGGCTGCCGTTGGCAACGAGCAGGTCGGCAAGCGTGAGGCCGGACACCGCTTCGGTGAAGGTGATGGTGACCAGCGACGTCTCGCCGGCCGCCAGCGCGCTGTCGGCCACCACGATGGTCGCGTCGGGGCGCACCGTGTCGACCGCGAAGGTGTTCGAGGTGGAGGTGCCGACGCCCGGGGTAGCAGACCCGTTGACGACGCCGGCATTGTTGAGCGTGATCACATTGGCCGCGTTGCTGAAGTTGGCCGTCGGCGTGAACGCGGCGGTCCAGGTGATGCCGCCGTCGGTGCTCGCGACCGGGCTCAGCGTGCCGGCGCCGGCGAACGACAGGTCGGTGTTGTCGAACAAGGACACCGGCTCGCTGAAGGTGATCGTCACGACCGAGGTCTCGCCGGCCTTGAGCGCCGTGTCGGACACCACGATGGTCGCGCTCGGCGCCGCGGTCAGCGTGTAGTTGTTCGAGGTGCTCACGCCCGCGTTCGTGTTGCCGATCGTGTCGGCCACGCTGGCGCTGGCGAGCCTGATGACGTTGCTGGCGTCGGTGACGCCGGCCGCCGCCGTGAAGGTGGCGGTATAGGTGACGCCGCCGTCACCCGTGCTGAGCCCGTTCAAAGTACCGTTTTCGGCCGTCAAATCGGCAAGCGTGAAGCCGGTCACGGCCTCCGTGAACGTGATCGTCACGAGCGATGTTTCGCCGCTCGCCATGGCGCTGTCGGCGACCACGATGGTGGCGCTCGGGATGATGGTGTGGACGGTGGTGTTGTCGTTGTCGGTGACGGTGCTGACGTTGCCGGCATTGTCGGTGACGCTGGCGATGACGTTGCGGGGGAAGGCGTCGAAGTTGCCGGCGGTGATCGTATAGGAGGCAGTCCAGTTGGTCCCGGCCAGAGTCGCCATCACGGGCGTGGCGCCGGCGCCGAATTGGCTGAAATCGAAGCCGACGGAGCTGATGGTGTCGAGGTTGTTGTCGCCGGTGCCGCCGTTGTTCCAGACCGCGGTGACGGTGTCGCCGACCTTGTACACATCGCCGCCCGCCGCGGTGGCGCCCGAGGTGCCGATCTTGTTGGCTGTGACGACCGGGGCGATGTTGTCGACCGTGGCGTTGCTGCTGTCGGCCGTGGTCGTGGCGAAGCCGTTGGTGGCCGTGAAGCTCACGTTGCGGTTGGTGTTGTCGATGCTGCCCGCGGTGATTGTGTAGCTCGCGCTCCAGACGCCGCCGGCGTTGGTCGCGGCTACCGCCGCGCCGCCGCCGAAGGCCGTGAAGTTGACGGTCGCGCCGGTCACGCCGGCGTTGTTGTCGCCGGCGGCCGTGTTGTTCCAGGTCGCGGTGACGGTGTCGCCGATCTTGTAGGCGCCGCCGGTTCCGGTCGCGCCGCCGATGCTGATGCGCGCGTCGGTCACGGTGGGGCCGGGCGAGAAGGCGGTGTTGAGGGTGCCGCCGCCGTTGTAGACGTTGTTCACCGGCGCAATCGGCGCGCTTGCGGTGGCGGTGGCCCGGACCTCGCCCGTGGTGCCGCTGGTGCCGTCGTTGCCCGTCATGGCCGCGAAGTTCGCGGCGGTAATGTTCAGGGTGGCGCCCGTCGCGTTCCAGATCCCGCCGACGCCGAGGCCGCCGGTGCCTGCATGGTTGCCGGCGCCGCCGCCGCCGCCGCCGCCGCCGCCGGCCCCGATGTTGTTGCTGATGACGGAGGTGCCGATGATGCTCAGCGTGCCGGAATTGTAAATCGCGCCGGCCGCGCCGCCGCCATGGCCGCCGCTGTCGTCGTAGCCGGCGCCGCCGCCGCCGCCGCCGACGGTGATCCCGGCGCTGGCGGCGGTGCCGCCGTCGCCGCCGCCGGTATACGTGGCGTATTGAGAGCCTGTGCCGCCGCCGCTGGTTGAACTGCCGCCATTGCCCCACATGTCGCCGTCGGCGCCGCTGAAGCCGCCCCCAGCGCCGCCGGCGCCGCCGCCGCCGTTGCTGCCGGGGTAGGTCACGCCTGCGCTTCCGCCTTTGGCCCCGCCAACGCCGGCGCTGCCGCTGCCGCCGCCGCCGCCGCCGCCGCCGCCGAGTGCGGGGCCGATGATGCCGCCGCCGCCGCCGCCGCCGCTGGCAGAGTTGGCCGTCACGGTCACGCCGTTGAGCGTGAGCGTGCCGCTGTTGAAGATGGCGCCGCCTTGGGCATTGCCGCCGTTGACGGTGATGGTGGCGTCGCCGTCGCCGGTGTTGCCGCCAATCCCTGAGACGAGGCCGTGGGTGATCGTCAGGTTCTGGATCTCGATCGACGAGCTGCCGCTGGTGGCGGTGGTCATCGCCTGTGAACGGTAGGCCGCGTCGATCGTGAAACCGCCGCCGACGATCGTCATCTTCATGTTATCGGTGACATTGAGCGCGATGGCGGTGGTGTCCGCGGCGCTGAACGTGATGTTCGCGGTAAGGGTGATCAGGTCGTTGCTGCCGTCGGTATTGCCGCTCGCGATCGCGGCCTTGAGCGCGGCCAGCGTGCCGACGCTGGCGGTGAAGAGCTGGTGCTCGTAGCCGGCCAGCGCGGCGGCGTCGAACGCGGGGCCCGCGTTGACGGTGCCGGTGGCGATTTCGAGATCCCAGTCGCCGCCCTTGGCGGCGCCGCCGGTGGCGTCGCTCGAGGCCGCCACGACGGCCCCGGTCATGCCGGCCAGCGCCTCGAGGAAGGCGCGGCCCTCGGCGCCGGCGCCGGCCTCGCAGCCGTACAGCAGCAGTTCGCCGTCGGCCTTGAGGGCCGCGCCGATCGCGGCCAGCTCGGCGCTGTAGCCGGCCAGCTTGTTGCCGACCAGCGCCGCGTTGCCCAGCAACAGCATGCCCTCGTCGCCGTGCGAGACGATGCTGATCGACTCGAGCCCGCGCAGGTTCTTGAGCGCGGCGGCGATCTGCTCGACGCCGTCGCTGTCCTTGTCGATCACGATCACGATCACGCCGGCGCCGGCGGCGGCGACGATTTTTTGATAGTCGGGCACGCGGTTGTCGACGATCAGCACGCTGCGGCCCGCGCCCGGAGGCGCCGCGCCGTCGTGCCCGGGCGCGGCCTCGAGCAGGCCGCGCTGGGCCGGCGCGAGCCCGAACAGGCGCTGGTCGAAGGCGTGGCCGCCGCCGTCGCGCAACTGGGCCAGGTCGCCCGGCCCCGCGCCGGCCGCCGCGCCGTCGAAGACGATGCGCGACTCGAGCGCGAGCATGTCGCGGCGCGGACCGAAACGGCGCGGTTTGGCCGGTGCGGCCGCTGCGGCGGCGTTGCGTTGGGCGGAGGGGGCTGGACGGTTGGTGGGGCGTTTCATGCAAATTCTCCCGGGTTGGCGGCAGGCGGTTCGGCGACGACGTAGGCGTGGCTAGTGGTCATGGAAGTGGTGGACTTAATCGGCGTGGCGGGAGGCGGCGGGCAGCTCGATTGGCCTATCCCGGCTTGGCCCTGCGGGCAACAGGAGGCCGCTCGGCGCCATCGGATCGGGCGCGCGCAAGCAGGTCGTTTTTGAGGGGCAGGGGCTGGGCACCCGGAGATTCTAACAATGTTTACGAATGGAAAACTTTCCAAAGTTCACATTTTCAAACTATTTCTAATATCTTTGATGTAACACAATGTTAAGGTTTTTTGTGTCGGAATTAACAAAAATTTCTATGCGGATACGGCTTGGATGGACGGGCCGGACGCCGGCCCGCACGCCTTGACATCGTAGGCAAGCCCGGGATTGGCGCCGAGCCGGTAGTGGAACTGCAGTTGTTCGCCGCCCCCGAAAACCGGTTTGCCCGGCAGGCTTTGCGGCAGGTTCAGGCTGCCGTCGTAGTCGGACAAGCTGATGCCGTCGGACACCTCGATCCGTGTGAGCAGGCGAAATTGCAGCTTCGGGGCGATCGCCGCGGGCAGGCCGATGCGGGCGGCCGGCAAGGTCGCGCCGTCGAGCGCGGCCCAGGCCGCCACGTGGCGCGCGCTCAATTCGAACACGGTGCCCAGTTCGACGCGCTCGCGTGCGCACGGGCCGGCCGGCGAGGCTTCGCGCGCCGGGTCGAGCAGGCAGGCGTCGACCCGGATCGCGGCCGGCACCATGATCGCGTGCGGCGCCTGCGCCAGCAGGTGGCGCGTGATCGCCACCTGTGGCTCGCGGCCGAGGCAGACGTTCATCGTTTCGCTCACGATCACGTCCGGCAGTGGCGCCGGCGCGAGCAGGTGGCGTGTGGCGTCGGCGCACACGAACGCGCCCACATGGCCGGCAAAGCCGAAGCGTTCGACCAGGTCGCGCGCGCAGGCCAGCGCCTCGGGGTGGATGTCGAGCAGGGTGATGCTGACCTGCTGGGGCGTCAGCAGCGCCATCAGGGGCAGGGCGAGCAGGGCGTACGGGCCGCAGCCGGCGTACAGCACACGCACCGGCCGCTGCTCGGCCGGCCGCGCCGCCGCCACGGCCGCCGCCGCGCCCTTGATGAAGGCGATGCTGCGCAACACCTCGCGCGCGCACAGCGCGGCCTGCAGCGGCGAGACGGCCAGCCCGCAATCGAGCCAGCTCTGGCTCTCGGCCATGTGCACCTCGGGCGTGAAGTCGAACGCCTGCTGCCGTTCGAGCAGCTCCCTGAGCGCGACCACCTGGCCGATCAGTTCCGGCATCGCGCGCGCCGGATCGCAAATCTGGCGCGCCAAGTCGCGCAACAGCGCGCGCTCGTTCTGGCCGATGCTGGGGCTGTCGTTCATCGTGCTTATTTGGCCTGTGTAAAGCGCGCCACGCCGCTCATGCCGGGCAGCAGCTGGGCCGGATTGCCGACCACTTCGCCTTCGATCTCGATCGACTGGCTTACCGTGTCGACCCGCCCGTTGATACGCACCACGCGCCCCGCGTAGGCCTGGCCGGTCTCGTCGATGTGCATCGAGAACGGCACCCCCGGCTTGAGCCAGGCGAGCCAATTGGACGGCACATTGAGTTTGACCTTGAGCTTGCCGTCGTCGACCACGTCGAGCAGGGGCCGGCTGACGTTGACGCTTTCGTAGCGCTTTGCGTGCAGCTTGGTGACCCGCCCCGAAAACGGCGCGCGCACCGAGCATTGCTTGATCTGCACCTCGATCAGTTCGATCTGGGCCTTGGCGCGCTCGGCGGCGGCCGCGGCCTGCTGCACATCGAGCTCCGAGACCGACTGCAAGGCCTGCAGCTTGGCGCGCGACTCGTAGGTGCGCTGGGCGCCGTAGTACTCCGCATTGGCCATTTTGAGCTGCGCCTGCTGGGCTTCGCAGTTAAAACGCAGCAGCACCTGGCCGGCCTTGATCGTGCTGCCCAGGGCGGCGTCGATCTGCTCGATGCGCCCCGTCATCTGGGCGGCGAGCACGCTCTCCTGGCTCGCCACGACCAGCACCCGGACCGTCTTGGCCTCGGGCGCCGGCGCCGCGTTGGCGCCGATGCAGCACAAAGCAGCGGCAGCCAGCGCGGCCGCTTTGCCCCGCATCCGATTCAATTGCTGCCACCCTTCGCCACGCCGGCCACGGACGGCGCGTCGGGCGTGCCTAGAACCGCGGTTTGGACCTGGGCTTGCGGCGCCGTTTGGCTCTCACCCGCAACGGCCGCGTTGTTTTGCAGGGCGCTCAGCAGCTGGCCCGCGGCCATTTCGGTCGCGGCCTCGGCGAACACCGACCACGCCGTCGGCACGCTCTCCGGAATCACCGAACGGTAGGGCACGGTGGCGATGGTGGCGCCGTTGCGCCTTGCGGTCCAGCGCACCTCGACCGAACGCATGCCCGCGCGCGGCTCGCCGACGGCGACGCTGGCGCCGATCACGGCGCCTTTGCCGTCCGCCGCGGCGGGCGCCACGCCCAGCGCCGCGAGGCGGGTGCGCATCATGTTTGAGAGGTCGATGCCGCTGCCGGCCGGCGCCACGATCGGGGCCACCCCGACATTGAGCGCCACCGGCACCGCGCGCGCGGTGTTGAAATTGGTCTTGCGCCATTGCAGGTCGGCCGCGGCCAGCTGCGCCGTGAAGGCCTTCACGCTTTGCGTTTGCGGCACGTCCGGCAGCAGGTCGGCGCCGACCGAGTTGGCCACGCGCGCGTAGGCGATCTGCACGTTCGCCAGCGCCATGTAACGCTGCATGTCCGACAGCGCCGACTTGACCTGCACCCGCAGCAGCTCCATTTCGTTCTCGGAGCTGGCCTTGATCCCGGCCGCCATCAGCTTTTCGATGCGGGTGTCGACCTCGGCGCCCTGCTGGCTGATCTGGTAGTCGGCCTGCGCCTCCTGGTAGCGCTGGGCGGCGATGCGCACCTGGGTCAGCACCGCCATGGTCAGCGCCACGCGGCGCGTGTCGCCGAGCTGGAGCGATGTTTCCTGGGCCTTCATCGCGCTCGGGTAGGAGAACGCGCGCAGCAGGTTCAGCGAAACGAGGCCGCCGGCTTCCGACCAACTGTTATTGAGTAGAAATTTGTTGCTGTCGCGGTTGTGCGACAGGTTGAACTCGAGGCCCGGCAAAAAGCCGAGCAGCGCCTTGCGCCCGTCGAGCACCGTGATCTTCTTGCGGTAGTCCTCCTCGCGCAGCTCGGGCCGGTTGTTGAGCGCGGCCTGGTCGAGCGCGTCGAGGTCGTCGAGGCGGTGCAGGGCGGCCGCCGGCGCCTCGAGGTCGGCCGCGGCCAGGCGGATCTCGGTGCCGGGGCGCAGATTGATCAGCGCGTTGAGTTCGGACTTGGCCAGCACCAGCTCCTGGCGCCGCATCACGACCTGCGAATGCATGTCGAGCAGGGCGCGCTGGTAGGCCAGCGCCTGCATCGGCGGCATCATTTTTTCCTGTTCCATGCGGCCGCTGCGGGCCAGCGCCTCCTTCAGGCGGCCGAGCAGCACGTCCATGCGCGGCAGCGTCTGCTGGGCGACATAGGCGCGCCAGAACGCCTGGCGCACGTCCTGCGAGATGTTCTGCACCACCTTGCGCTTGCGCTCCTCGGCGATCAGGACCTGGTTGGCCTGCTGCTGGGCGCGTACATACGAGACTCCGAAGTCGAGCACGTTCCAGGCCAGCACCGCGTTCTGTCTGTTGCCGGTGCGCTCCTGGGCGCCCGAGAACAGGTTGCTCTCGATGCCAGTGGCGAGGTCGACCGAACGGGCGCCGGCGTCGTTGCTGCGGCTCGAGTAGCCGGCCGAGACGGTCAGGCTCGGCAGCATGTCGTACTTGGCGACGTCGAGCTGGGCGTCGGCCATGCTGCGCTCCATCGAGCGCAGGCGGTAGTCGTAGTTGTACTTGAGGGCGCGCGCAAAGGCCTCGTGCAGGGTGACGTCGCCGGCGATCGGCTCCATGTCCTTGAACAGGGTCGCGACATCGTCCCTGGCGCGCGCGCTGCGCTCGGCCACCGTGACCGGCTCGGGTGCGACGGCGCAGCCGCCGAGGGTGGCCAGTACGACTGCGGCCAGCGGCAGCAGGCGCAGCCGGGACGGCGTGCTGCGAAGGGACGGGGAAAGCGTCATCGGTGTTTCTCCATTGGTTGAAGCAATGCGGGTGTTGTGGATTTTCATGCCTGTGGGCCTGCTTTTTGTGCGCGTTCGACCTGCTCCAGATGGCGCAGGGTGGCGTCGGCGTTGTGCGCGAAACGCTGCGCGTGCTGCGCCACGCGTTCGCTCAGCCCGTGCGAACGGGTCGCTGCCGCGTCGCCGCCGTCGACAACCGGACGGGCCAGCGCGAGACGCGGCGCGATCGCCCCGCGCTCGCCGCCTTTGAGGCCGAGCGCGCGCAGCAGGTCGATGCCCTGCAGCGAGGCCGGCGGCGCCTTCGACGTGGTCAAATCGGCTTTAGCGACCTCAAGGATGACGAGGACGCTGTACTCCTTGCCGGCGCTATCGACGCCGAAAATCACGACCCGGATCTCCGCGGTGCCAGCAGGCACCTTGCCCTCGAGGGTGCGGGTGGCTGGGTTGAAGCTGAGCCACTCTGGCAGCGACCCGCCGCCCTCCGCCCTGGCGTTCCACGAGATGACCGTGCTGCCGAGTGCGGCGAACACCTGGGGCGTCAGCCGGAAGATGAGGCTGCCGTTGACCAGCGGATACTCCTCGACCTCGACGACCGGGCGGCCCGGGGGCAAACTGCTGAGCGTGATGTCGGTCGATGAGGAGTTGTTTGTCGATCCGAAAGACTGGGTGTTGCTGACTGCCGCGGCGAGACTTTGGTCGATGATCGTGGTGCCGCCGCTGGCGGCCGGCTGCATCAGCGGCAGGGGCTGGGTCACGTCAAGCGGCGTGCCGTCGCGCCCGGTGTAGACCCGCGCGCCGCGCACTCCCGGCCTCGTAAAATTCGGCGCCTGAGTTTGCGGCGGAGAAACGGGTTGGTCCATCGAAGCAGGGCCGACGTTCCCCGCCGCATCTGTTGCGGTGGCAGAAACGAGGTGTCCGCCGATTAGTTGGACAGGCAAGGTGGTGTAGTTCCCGGCGGCGTCCGTCTGCGCTGTCGCGATCACGGTGTTGCCGCTGCGCAGAGTGATCAACGATAGTGGGTCGGCCCCGGTACTCTTGAACACGTACAGCGCGTTGGCGCCGCCCTCCACGGATGGCCTCTTCAGCAAGCCCGGCGCGATCGTGTCGACGGTGATCACGGTGGCGCCGGAGCGCTCGCTCTGGCTGGCGCCGATGGTGCTTGCCACCACCGTCAGACTGTGGTTGCCGTCGGCCAGTTGCGTGCTCGTGATCGACCAGACGCCGCCGCTTGCCACCGTGCTGCCGAGGACGGTCACGCCATCGGTGTCGAACAGCGTGATCGTGGTGCCGTCGGCGGCGCTGCCGGTCAAGGTCGGGGTATTGTCGTTGGTGATGCGGTCGGCGTTGGAGACGCCCGAATCGCTCGCCGCCGCCAGTATCGGCGCGCCTGGGGCGCCGAAGGTGCTGATCACGTAATTATTCGAGTCGGTCGTGCCGGTGCCCGCGTTGCCTGCCGCGTCCTGCACGCCGCTGTTGGTCAACGTGATCAGGTTGCTGGTGTCGGTGGTGTTGGCCGCCGGCGTGAACGTGGCCGTCCAGGTCACTCCGCCGTTGCTCGATGCGACTGCGCCGAGGGTGCCGTTGGCGACCGCGAGGTCGGTATTGGTGAAGCCCGACACCGCCTCGGAGAAGGTGATCGTGACCAGCGAGGTTTCGCCCGCCGACATGGCGCTGTCGGCGACCACGATGGTGGCCGTCGGACGCGTCGTGTCGATCGTGAAGTTGTTCGACACGGTCGATCCGGCGCCAGTGTTGCCCGCGGCGTCCTGGAGGCCGGCGTTGGCCAGCGTGATCAGGTTGCCGGCGGCGGTGGTGTTGGACGCCGGCGTGAACATGGCGCTCCAGGTGACCCCGCCGTCGTTCGAGGCGAGCGCGCCGAGGGTGCCGTTGGCGACCGCGAGGTCGGCATTGGTGAAGCCCGACACCGCCTCGGAGAAGGTGATCGTGACCAGCGAGGTCTCGCCCACCGAGATGGCGCTGTCGGCGATTACGATGGTGGCCGTTGGACGCACGTTGTCGATCGCGTAGTTGTTCGACACGGTCGATCCGGCGCCGCTGTTGCCTGCACCGTCCTGGACGCCGGCATTGGCCAGCGTGATCAGGTTGCTGGCGTCGCTGGTGTTGGACGCCGGCGTGAACGTGGCGGTCCAGGTGACACCGCCGTCGTTCGAGGCGAGCGCGCCGAGGGTGCCGCTTGCGACCGCGAGGTCGGCATTGGTGAAGCCCGACACCGCCTCGGAGAAGGTGATCG
>JAZKIN010000215.1:23330-25534 GCA_040384885.1 Pseudomonadota bacterium
TGACGAGCGAGGTTTCGCCCGCCGCGATGGCGCTGTCGGCGACCACGATGGTGGCGCTCGGACGCGCGGTGTCGATCGTGTAGTTGTTCGACACGGTCGATCCGGCGCCGCTGTTGCCGGCCACGTCCTGCAGGCCGGCGTTGGCAAGCATGATCAGGTTGCTCGCGTCGGTGGTGCCTGCCGCCGGCGTGAACGTGGCAGTCCAGGTGATGCCGCCGTCGATCGAAGCGAGCGCGCCGAGGCTGCCGTTGGCGACCGTCAGGCCGGCGCTGGTGAAGCCGGGGACAGCTTGCGAGAAGGTGATCGTCACGAGCGAGGTCTCGCCGGCCGCCAGGGCGCCGTCGGCGACGCTGATGGTGGCCGTTGGAGGCGTGGTGTCGATCGTGATCAACATCGGGTCGGAAGGCGCGCTCGGATTCTCGCCGTTCTTGGTGGCCACCACGGTCAGGCTGTGGGTGCCGTCGGCCAGCGGCGCGCTGGTGATGGTCCAGGCGCCGCCGGTCGCCACCGTGCTGCCAAGGACGGTCACGCCGTCGGTGTCGAACAGGGTGATGGTGGTGCCGGCCGAGGCTGTGCCACTCACGACCGGCATGTTGGCGCTGGTGATGCGGTCGGTGTTCGAGATGCCGGTGTCGCTCGTGAGCGACAGGGTCGGCACACTCGGCTTGATCGCCGGGATCGTGTCGACCGCCACGAACACGCCGAAGGTGGCCGTGTTCGGGTTGCCGGCGGCGTCGGTGAAGCGTCCCGAGCCAACCGTCACGCTCGAGCCGCCGGGGGCCGGCTGCGGCGGCGTCAGGCGCGCGGTGTAGGTGGTGCCGCTGCCGCTGAACTCGGACAGCGTGCCAGCGCTGACGGTGATGTCGGCGAGGGTGAAGTCGGTCGAGGCCTCCGACAGCGTAAAGGTCAGCAGCGCCGTCTCGCCCACCATCAGCAGGTTGTCGCTGCTGGTGATGGTCAGCGTTGGCAGCAGCGTGTCGACCGCCAGCTGCAGGTTGTTGCTGGCCGTGTTGGCGTTGCCGGCGGTGTCGGCGAAGGCGCCGGCATCGACCCGGATGCTGGCGCCCGAGGCGTTGCCGGCCGATGGCGTGAAGGTCGCGGTGTAGCTGGTGCCGCTGCCGCTGAAGTTCGACAGGGTGCCGCCGGTGACGCGCACGCCGCTGGCATCGAAGCCGCCCACCGCCTCGCTCAGGGCGAAGGTGATGGTGCTGCTCTGGCCGGCCTTGAGCGCGCCGGCGCTGCTGCTGATCGCGATGCCCGGCTTTTGGGTGTCGACCACGTAGGCGGCGCTTGCGCTGCCGGCGCCGCTGTTGCCGGCCGCATCCTGCACGCCGCCCAGGTTCAGGGTGAGCGCGTTGGTGGTGGCGGCGCTGTTGGCCGCCGGCGTGAAGGTGGCGCTCCATGTCAGGCCGCCGTTGGTCGAGCTGACCGGGCCGAGCGAACCGTTGGCCACCGTCAGGTCGGCGTTGCTAAAGCCGGTCACCGGCTCCGTGAAGGTGATCGTCACGGTGGTGGTCTCGCCGGCCGACAGCACGGCATCGGCGAACACGATGGTCGCGCCCGGAAGGGCGGTGTCGATCGCGAACGCGTTCGACGCGGTGGTGCCGGTTCCACTGTTGCCGGCCAAGTCGGTCAGGCCCGTGTTGGCGAGCGTGATCAGGTTGCCGGCGCTGGTGGTCCCGGCGGCCGGGGTGAAGGTGGCGCTCCAGGTGAGGCCTCCATCGAGCGAACTGACGGCGCTCAGCGTGCCATTGGCAACCGCCAGGTCGGCGTTGCTGAAGCCTGTCACCTGTTCCGAGAAGGTGATCGTCACCAGCGTGGTCTGGCCGGCGGTCAGGACGTTGTCGACGACGGTGATGCTTGCCGTCGGCGCGACGGTGTCGATCGCGTAGTTGTTGGAATCGGTGCTGCCCGCGCCGGCGTTGCCGGCTTGGTCAGCTACGCCGCCGTTGTTCAATGTAATCAGGTTGCTGGTGTCGGTGATGGTTGTCGTTGGCGTGAACGTTGCCCTCCAGGTGATGCCGCCATCGCTGGACGCGACCCCACCCAGTGTGCCGTTGGCGATCGTCAGGTCGGTGTTGTCGAAGCCGGTGACAGCCTCCGAGAACGTGAAGGTGACCAGAGTCGTTTCGCCGACGGACAGGGCTGCATCCGCCACCACGATGCCGACGGTCGGACGTGCCGTGTCGATGGCGTAGTTGTTG
>JAZKIN010000216.1:0-1700 GCA_040384885.1 Pseudomonadota bacterium
CGATTTCGACCGGGTCGCCGGCGTCGCGCAGCTCGGTGAAGTTGACGCCCTTGACCACGCGGCCGTCGGTCACGTCCAGGCAGGGAATGATGCGTTTTGCGAGCATAGGGTTAAATCAAATCGCCTTCGGTCAGTTCGTCGGCGCGCAACTGGGCCGAGGCCAGGTCGAGCGTGCCCTCGTAGATCGAGCGGCCGCAGATGACGCCTTCGATGCCCTCGTCCTGCACCGCGCACAGGTCCTCGACGTCTTTAAGGTTGTGCACGCCGCCGGAGGCGATCACGGGGATCTTGACCGCTTGCGCGAGCTTGACGGTCGCCTCGATGTTAACGCCGCCCATCATGCCGTCGCGGCCGATGTCGGTGTAGATGATCGCTTCGACGCCGTAGGCCTCGAATTTTTTGGCCAGGTCGATGACCTCGTGGCCCGACATCTTGCTCCAGCCGTCGGTCGCGACCTTGCCGTCCTTGGCGTCGAGGCCGACGATGATGTGGCCGGGGAAGGCGCCGCAGGCGTCGTGCAAAAAGCCCGGGCTCTTGACCGCGGCGGTGCCGATGATGACGTAGGTGATGCCGGCGTCGAGGTAGCGTTCGATCGTGTCGAGGTCGCGGATGCCGCCGCCGAGCTGCACGGGGATCTCGTCGATGTCGTTGTCGAGCGCGTATTCCTGCACCACCGCGAGGATGGCCTTGATCGCGGCTTCGTTTTTCGGCTTGCCGGCGAAGGCGCCGTTCAGGTCCACCAGGTGCAGGCGGCGCGCGCCTTTTTTGAGCCAGTGCAGCGCCATGTCGGCGGGGTCTTCGGAGAAAACGGTGGCAAGTTCCATATCGCCTTGTTGGAGGCGGACGCAGTGACCGTCTTTCAGGTCGATGGCGGGAATGAGCAGCATGGTGGTTGTCGTCTAGGTAGGTGGAAATCGGAGGTCGCTTGGACTGTTCAGGGCTGCCAGTGCACGAAATTGTGGTACAGGCGCAGACCGGCGGCGGCGCTTTTCTCGGGGTGGAACTGGGTCGCGAAAATATTATCGCGCGCGACCGCGCTGCAGAAATCGTCGCCGTAGTCGGTCACGCCGATGCGGTGCGCGGGGTCGGCCGGCTGCGCGTAGAAGCTGTGCACGAAATAAAAATAGGCGTCGTCGGCGATGCCGTCCCACAGCGCGTGCGGGCGCACCTGGCGCACCCGGTTCCAGCCCATTTGCGGCACCTTGAAGCGCGAGCCGTCGGCCTGCAGCCGCCCCTCGAGCCGGAAGCGCACGACCTTGCCGGGCAACAGGCCGAGGCCGGGCGTGTCGGCCTCTTCGCTGATGTCGAACAGCATCTGCTCGCCCACGCACACGCCCATCATAGGACGCGTCTTGGCGGCGCGCAGCAGCGCCTCTTGTACCCCGGACTCGCGCAGGCTGCGCATGCAGTCGCGCATCGCGCCCTGGCCCGGCAGCACGATGCGGTCGGCGCTGTCGATATCGGACACTTCGCCCGAGATCAGCACATTGGCCTCGGGCGCGACCGCGCGCAGCGCCTGCGCCACCGAGCGCAAGTTGCCCATGCCATAGTCGACGACGACGATCTTGTTCATACGTTTCCGTTCATGCTTACAGACAGCCTTTGGTCGACGGGATCGTGCCGGCGGCGCGGGCGTCGAGTTCGGCGGCCATGCGCAGCGCGCGGCCGAAGGCCTTGAACACGGTTTCGCACTGGTGGTG
>JAZKIN010000217.1:0-1784 GCA_040384885.1 Pseudomonadota bacterium
CGCCGCTGGAGGCTTCCTGGGCGATGACCGGGATCAGGCCCTTGTCGTCCCATTGGATGTCGTCTAACCATTTCATCGTTCTATTGTCCGTGAAATGCCGGGCACCCACGCAGCACCGTCGACGGCAGGTATTCACTATCAAATTTATAGCTACCCGCCCTCGCCATACATGGGTTGGAGGCCAAAAAGGCTTGAGACTACAACCGTACGGGGATGCCGCGCGCCGCCATGTGGGCCTTGGCCTGCTGCACCGTGTATTCACCGTAATGGAAGATGCTGGCGGCCAGCACCGCGTCGGCGCCACCGAGCTGGATGCCATCGGCCAGGTGGTCCAGGTTGCCGACGCCGCCGGAGGCGATCACCGGCACGCTGACGGCGTCACTGACAGCGCGGGTCAGCGCCAGGTCAAAACCGGATTTGGTGCCGTCGCGGTCCATGCTGGTCAGCAAAATCTCGCCGGCGCCGCGGCGCGCCATTTCGCTGGCCCAGGCGACGGCATCCAGCCCGGTGTTCTTGCGCCCGCCATGGCTGTACACGTCCCAGCCGGGGCCACGCGCTTTGGCGTCTTCTTCGTTGCGGCGTTTCGCGTCGATCGCCACCACGATGCACTGCGCGCCGTATTTGGCCGAGGCGTCTTCAATCACCTGCGGGTTGGCCAGCGCGGCCGAGTTGAAGCTGGTCTTGTCGGCGCCGGCATTGAGCAGGCGGCGCACGTCGTCGACGGTGCGCACCCCACCGCCCACTGTCAGTGGAATGAAGACCTGTGAAGCCACGGCTTCAATGATGTGCAGGATCAGGTCGCGACCGTCGCTGGTGGCGGTGATGTCGAGAAAGGTCAGCTCGTCGGCGCCCTGCTCGTTGTAACGCGCGGCAATTTCCACCGGATCGCCGGCGTCGCGCAACTCGACGAAGTTGACACCTTTGACGACACGGCCGCCCGTCACATCCAAACAAGGAATTATTCTTTTTGCGAGCATGGATTTAGGTACAGAGCAGCGGACTTTAGAGGTTGTCAGAAATTCGATTATCGGGATGCAGGGCAAGGCGCACGGAGCACAGGAACCGGAATGCACTTCGGTGCATGAGGATTGCGAGCACCGCGCAACGCCGCCATGCGCCCGAGAATCGGATTTATGGCGACCTCTAGCCGTTGAGTTCGTCGGCCCTTGCTTGCGCCGCAGCAAAGTCGAGGTCGCCGCTGTAAATCGAGCGGCCGCAGATCACGCCTTCGACACCTTCGTCCTCGACCGCGCACAAGGCGTCGATGTCGGCCATGTTCGACAGGCCGCCCGAGGCGATCACCGGAATCGTCAGGGCCTGGGCCAGCTTGACGGTGGCCTCGATGTTGATGCCGCTGAGCATGCCGTCGCGGCCGATGTCGGTGTAGATGATGCCTTCGACGCCGTAGTCCTGGAATTTCTTGCCGAGGTCGATGACTTCGTGGCCGGTCATCTTGCTCCAGCCGTCGGTGGCAACCTTGCCGTCCTTGGCATCGAGGCCAACGATGATGTGGCCGCCGAAAGCAGTGCAGGCATCCTGCAGGAAGCCGGGGTTTTTCACCGCCGCCGTGCCGATGATGACGTAGCGCAGGCCGGAGTCGAGGTAACGCTCGATGGTGTCGAGGTCGCGGATGCCGCCACCAAGCTGCACGTCGATCTCGCTGCCAACTTCAGCCAGGATCTTCCTGATCGCAGCCTCGTTTTTCGGCTTGCCGGCAAAGGCCCCGTTGAGGTCCACCAGGTGCAGGCGGCGCGCGCCCTTGTCGACCCAGCTGCGCGCCATCG
>JAZKIN010000218.1:0-2620 GCA_040384885.1 Pseudomonadota bacterium
CGCCCGGCTTGACGATGGAAAACACCTTGATCGGCAGCTTCTGGTCGCGGCACAGCGCGAACGCGGTCGCGTCCATGACCTGCAGGTGCTTCGAGATCGCCTCGTCGAAGGTGATCGACTCGTAGCGCGTCGCGTGCGGGTCCTTCTTCGGGTCGGCCGTGTAGACGCCGTCGACCTTGGTCGCCTTGAGCACGATCTCGGCCGAGATCTCGGAGCCGCGCAGCGCGGCGGCGGTGTCGGTCGTGAAGAACGGGTTGCCGGTGCCGGCGGCGAACACGACGACCTTGCCCTCTTCGAGGTATTGCAGCGCCTTCGGGCGCACGTAGGGCTCGACCACCTGTTCGATCGCGATCGCCGACATCACGCGCGCGACGATGCCGACGTGCTTCATGGCGTCGGCCAGGGCCAGCGCGTTCATGACGGTGGCCAGCATGCCCATGTAGTCGGCGGTGGCGCGGTCCATGCCCTGGGCGCCGGGGGCGACGCCGCGGAAGATGTTGCCGCCGCCGATGACGACTGCCAGCTCCACGCCCAGCTTGGCCACGTCGGCCACGTCGGCGACCATGCGCTCGATCGTGCCGCGGTTGATGCCGTACGGGTCGTCGCCCATCAGTGCTTCGCCGGACAGTTTGAGGAGGACGCGTTTATAGGCGGGTTTTGACATGTTGGGCTCCAAAAAATGACAGTTGTGCGGGTCTGACCGGGGGCCGCGCCATCGTGCGGCGGGGCTGGCGCGGCCTTGCGGGCCGCGCTTCGGTCTCATCCGTGCTGCGCACGGATGGCGAACTTAAAAAAACGGGCCTTGCGGCCCGCTTTCACATTACTGCTTCGAGGCTGCGATCTGCGCAGCGACTTCTGCGGCAAAATCGTCCTGCTTCTTTTCGATGCCTTCGCCGACCACAAACATCGAGAACGATTTGACGCTCGTGTTGTTTGCCTTGAGCATTTGCTCGATCGACTGCTTGTCGTTCTTGACGAAGGTCTGGTTCAGCAACGAGACTTCCTTCAGGTACTTCTGGATCGAGCCTTCGAGGCGCTTGGCCAGGATTTCGGCCGACTGCACCGGCTTGCCTTCGGCAACGGCTTTGTCCGCATCTTCTTGCGCTTTAAGGGCGGCAACCGAACGCTCTTTCTCGATCAGCTCTGCAGGCACCTGGTCCGACGACAGCGACACCGGCTTCATTGCAGCGATGTGCATGGCCAGGTCCTTGCCGACTTGCTCGTCGGCGCCGTCGAATTCGACCAGCACGCCGATCGTCTTGTTGTGCATGTACGAAGCGAGCTTGGCGGTGGTTTCGAAACGCTTGAAGCGGCGGATCGTCATGTTCTCGCCGATCTTGCCGATCAGGGCGGTGCGCACTTCGTCGAGCGTCTTGCCGTCGAGCGGCAGGGCCAGCAGCGCGGCGACGTCGGCAGGGTTGTGCTCGGCGACGAGGCGCGCGGCGTTGTTGCCCAGCGCCAGGAAGTCGTCGTTCTTGGCGACGAAGTCGGTTTCGCTGTTGACTTCAACCAGGGCGCCGACGTTGCCGGCGATGTAGATCGCGACCACGCCTTCGGCGGTGATGCGGGTGGCGTTCGAGCTGGCCTTGGTGCCGAGCTTGACGCGCAGGATTTCTTCTGCACGTGCCATGTCGCCGTCGGCTTCGGTCAGTGCTTTTTTGCATTGCATCATCGGTGCGTCGGTCTTCGCGCGCAGTTCGCCTACCATCGCTGCTGTAATCGCTGCCATGTATTTCTCCTGTGTGATTGGGGCGCCAAAGGCGCCGCCCTATCGTGTGTTTGGAATATCTAACTTAAAAAAAAGGGGAGCTCATGCACCCCTTTCTTATGCCATGGCGGGTCGCCCCGCCGGGAGCTTATGCCTGCTCGGAGACTTCGACGAACTCGTCACCCGAAGCTTTGACCATTTCAACGATTTCGTTGCTGGCGTTGGCACGGCCTTCGAGGATCGCGTCTGCTACGCCACGGGCGTACAGGCTGATCGCTTTGGACGAGTCATCGTTACCTGGGATGACGAAGTTCACGCCTTCCGGGGAGTGGTTGGTGTCGACCACGCCGATGACCGGGATGCCCAGTTTGCCGGCTTCGGTGATCGCGCCTTTGTGGTAGCCGACGTCGACGACGAAGATTGCGTCAGGAACGCCGCCCATGTCCTTGATGCCGCCGATGGCTTTTTGCAGCTTGACCATCTCGCGCTGGAACATCAGGCCTTCTTTTTTCGACAGCTTCTCGACCGAACCGTCTTCGATCTGGGCTTCCATGTCCTTCAGGCGCTTGATCGAGGTCTTGATGGTCTTGAAGTTGGTCAGCATGCCGCCCAACCAACGCTGGTCGACGAAAGGCACGCCGGCGCGCTGGGCTTCAGCGGCGATGATGTCGCGCGCCTGGCGCTTGGTGCCGACCATCAGGATGGTGCCGCGGTTGGCCGAGATCTGCTTGACGGTCTTCATCGCCTCTTGGTACATACCCATCGTCTTTTCCAAGTTGATGATATGGATCTTGTTGCGGTGGCCGAAGATGAACGGCGCCATTTTTGGGTTCCAAAAACGGGTTTGGTGACCGAAATGGACACCGGCTTCCAGCATTTCACGCATTGTTACGGACATGTAATTCTCCAGGG
>JAZKIN010000219.1:0-6191 GCA_040384885.1 Pseudomonadota bacterium
TGGACCCCCTGGTCCCAAACCAGGTGCGCTACCGGACTGCGCCACACTCCGAGGAACAAGATAATAACGGCTACACGCCATCCGGTCAAGCCTTGCCCAAGTGATTTCAACGAAATGATGGAATCGCCGTGCAAGTTGTGACGAAATGTAAGCGCTCTATTGCCAATAAACCAAGCTGTGCGACGATCACCGTCAGCCATGAACCAACAACCGATCCACGCCCCCGAACTCGCAAACCCCAACTGGGCCGTGTCCCAACTGCGGCGCTTCCGTTTGCTATCCGGCATGGCGTTGTCGCTGCTGGTGCATGCGCTGGTGCTGATCGTGTTCATGCAATCGCGGCCGCAAGCGCCGCCCGTCCAGGCGCAGGATGGACGCCCCACGATCACCGTCTGGCTGAGACCGCCACCGCCACCAGCTGCACCGACAAGCAGCGCCAGCCCGGCACCCGCGGCCGCAGCGCGCGCGCCGCGCCAGGCCCGCCGCGTGGCGCGTGCGGCGCGCTCACCGCAGGCGATTGCTGTGCAAAAAGAAGAGCGCCCGGCCGATGCGCCGAGCGATGCCTTGGCGGTCGCGCCGCCCGCGCCCGATAGCGACAAGCCGCGCTTCGACCTCGACGCCGCGCGCGCGACCGCACGCGGCATGGCCAACGAGCAACCGTCGAAAAACCTCAAACCGAATGAATGGCTGATCGCCAAGCGCGAGCTGGAGCGCCCCCTTGAAACCGAGACCATGGCGGCAAAGGCGATCTCGAAGGCGAAACGGCGCAACTGCAAAGATGGCCTGCCGGGCGGTCTGCTCGGCCCGATCTTTATCTTGTTCGACAAGAAGGACAGCGGCTGCAAGTGGTGACAGGACGCATGGCTCAGGCAGCATCGATGGGTGGCCGCGCCGTTCAAGGCGCGCAGGCCGCCCGCCACAACACCGCCCCGCCACAGCCCCCGATACACCTGTGGCGACGCCAGCACCATGCCAGACAGTCTGCGCTACCCTTTTGACAGCGCTGCCCTGCGCCAGTGCGATAAATTGTTGGCCTAGCCCTGCAGGTTTTTAATTTCCAGCGCGCGCTCGTAGAGCGCGTTTTTCTTGCGGCCCGTGATCTGGGCGGTCAGGTTCGCTGCCTGCTTGACCGAGCACTCGGCCAGCAAAATGTTGAGGATGCGTTCGGCCTCGGCGTCGGCCGCGTCGCCGCCCACGCTGGCGCCTTCGAGCAACACGACATACTCGCCCTTTTCGCGGTGCGCGTCGGCCTTGACCCAGGCCACGGCGTCGGCCAGCGGGCAGCGGTGGATCTCCTCGAACAACTTGGTCAGCTCGCGCGCGAACACGATGTTGCGGCCCGGCTCGAACGCGGCCGCGAGCGCCTCGACGCACTCGAGGATCCGGTGCGGCGCCTCGTAGAACACCATCGTCGCGCTGACCGTGCCGAGCAGACCGAGCGCGCTCTCGCGCTGCCTGGCCTTGGCCGGCAGGAAGCCGACGAAATAAAACTGGTCGTTGACGAGCCCGCTCGCCGACAAGGCCGTCACGGCCGCCGAGGCACCCGGCAGCGGCACCACGCGCAGGCCGGCCGCGCGCACCGCGTCGACGATGCGCGCGCCCGGGTCGGACACGGCCGGCGTGCCCGCGTCCGACACCAGCGCGATGCGCTCGCCGGCGAGCAGGCGCGCGACGAGCTTGTCGGCGACCTCGCGCTCGTTGTGCTGGTGCGCCGACAGCAGCGGCTTGTTCAGGCCGAAACGGCTCAGCAAATGGCCCGTGTTGCGCGTGTCTTCGCAGGCCACCGCGTCGACGATGCTCAGAACGTGTAAAGCCCGCAACGTGATATCGGCAACATTTCCGATCGGGGTCGCCAGCACGTACAGGGTTGCTGTAGGATAGGCTTGGTGCATCGCTTCGCCCATGACGGGAAGCTGAGCGATCTGGGGGAGCTGAAGTTCTGTCATTGGGGGCCGTGATGCAAATTAAAAGAAGTCTGAAGGTCTTGCTCGGATGCCTCGCCGCAGGTTTGTTCGCCGGCTGCAACACGCCCATGCCCTGCGATCCCGGGACGGGCGGATTGTGCACGCCTATCATAGCAAACACAAGCGCGCCGGAGACCGGCCGCCGCGCCGACGCCGCGCCCGCGCCCTCGCCCACGCAAACGATGCCGGCCGCGCCCAAGCCGGCCGCCGCCGTCCAGACCCGCCCGGTCGACATGGCCGGCGCCGGAGGCGTGCCGCCCGCGGCCCGTCCCGGCGCGGTCCGCATCGCGCTGATGCTGCCGCTGCGCTCGGAAGCGCTGGGCAAGCCGGCCGAGGCGGTGCGCGCCGGCTTCATGGCCGCCTTTGAGCGCGACAGCGCCGGCTTCATCGTCAGCCTGGTGCAGGCCGGCGACACGCCCGACCAGGTGGTCAGCGATTACGCCAACGCGGTCCAGAACAACGACATCGTGGTCGGGCCGCTGGCGCGCTCGGCCGTGACGGCGCTCGCCTCGAGCCAGCTCGTGCTCAAGCCGACGATCGCCCTCAACAACCCCGACGCCAACACGGCCCTGCCCGACCTGATGCTCGTGATGGGCTTGTCGATCGAAGCCGAGGCGCGCCAGGTCGCCAACATGGCCGCCGACGAGCAACACACGGGGCAACCCCTGCGCGCGCTGATCGTGTCGGGCACCAGCGCCTGGCAGCGCCGGATCGCGCAAGCCATCCAGGCCCGCTGGAAACAACTCAAATTCCCGGTCGAACTGGTCGAGCTGGCGGACTCGAACGGCTACCTCAGCGAAGCGGCGCTGGCCCAGCTCAAGGCGCGGATCGACGCCGCGCCGCCGAACGTGCTGTTCGCCGCGCTCGACGCCGACCAGGCCGGGCAGATGCGCACCAACCTCGACAGCGCGCTGCCGTTCTACGGCACCTCGGCGGTCAACCCGGGGCTCGCGCCCGGCACCGCGATGGCCCAGCTCGACGGCATGCGCCTGATGGACCTGCCGTGGCTGGTCCAGTCCGAGCATCCGGCGGTACGGCTGTATCCGCGCACCAACCCGAGCCGCGCGATGCTCGACATGGACCGCCTGTATGCGCTCGGCATCGACGCCTACCGCGTGGCGCGCGAAGTGGCCTTGCGCCCGAACCAGAACATCATGGTCAACGGCGTTACCGGCCGGCTGCGCGTCAAGGTCGGCGCGGGCCCGTCCCAGTTTTCACGGTTCTACCCGTCCGTCGTCTACCAGAACGGCGCGTTCGTCCCGCTTAACGGCAAGAACTAAACATGTGGCCCCTGCGCCTGAGCGCCAAGCAGCGCAAGGGCCGGCTGTGGGAGCAGCAAGCGCTCGCGCACCTACAGCAACACGGCCTGACGCTGGTCGAGGCCAATTTCAGCTGCAAGGGCGGGGAGGTCGACCTGGTCATGCGCGACGGCGACACGCTCGTGTTCGTCGAAGTGCGCCAGCGCGCCAGCGCGACCCGCGGCGGGGCCGCCGCCAGCATCACGCCGGCCAAGATCCGGCGCCTGGTGCACGCGGCCCAGTTCTACCTCAAGCGCTTCAAGGCCGTGCCGGCCTGCCGCTTCGACGTCGTCGCCATCGACGGCGAGAATCTCGACTGGCTGCGCAACGCCATTGAAGGGTAATCGGTCCCGGCCCCTAAGCATTTTTAACGGCGCTTTCGCGTCTTCGCTTGCCACTGCACTATAATCGGCACCTATGAATACTCAACGCATACTCTCCCATTTCCACGAAAGCGCCGAGCTCAAGCTGCAGTCGGCCCCCTTGCTCGCGCAACCGATTTCCCAGGCCATCGAACTGATGTTCTCGGCCCTGTCGAACGGCAACAAGATACTTGCTTGCGGGAACGGTGGTTCGGCCGCCGATTGCCAGCATTTCGCCGCCGAACTGGTCGGCCGCTTCGAGCGCGAGCGCTTTCCGCTGCCGGCCATGGCCTTGACCACCGACACCTCGATCATGACCGCCGTCGGCAACGACTACAGCTACCGCGAGATTTTCTCGAAGCAAGTGCAGGCCTTCGGCCAGGCCGGCGACGTGCTGCTGGCGATTTCGACCTCGGGCAATTCGGCCAACGTGCTCGCGGCGGTCGAAGTCGCGCTCGAGCGCGAGATGCGCGTGGTCCTGCTGACGGGCAAGGACGGCGGCGAGATCGGCAAGATGCTGACCGACGCCGACGTCAACATTTGCGTACCGCACACGCGCACCGCGCGCATCCAGGAAGTCCACCTGGTCACCATACACTGCATCTGCGACGGCATCGACGTCGCATTATTCGGAGGAGATGTGAATGAGTAAATACGGCCACCCCGTATTGCGCACCCTGGCCAAAGGCCTGGTCTGCGCCGCGATGTTGAGCAGCCTGTCGGGCTGCGTGGGCCTGGTGGTCGGCGGCGCCGTCGCCGGCGCGGTCGCGACCAACGACCGCCGCAGCCTGGGCACCCAGACCGACGACAAGACCATCGCGATCAAGGGCGAAGTGCGGGCCGCCAAGATCAGCGGCGAGATCGCGCACGTCAACGTGAACAGCTTCAACCGCCAGGTGCTGCTGACGGGCGAGGTCAGGGACGAGGCCATGAAGGCCGAGCTCGAGCGCGACATCAAGGCGATCCCGGGGGTGATCTCGGTCGCCAACGAGCTCGTCGTGGCGGGGCCGGCCAGTTACACCTCGCGTTCGGCCGACGCGCTGATCACGGCCAAGGTCAAGGCCAGCCTGGTCGAAATGAAGACCATCTCGGCCAGTTCGTTCAAGGTCGTGACCGAGCGCGGCATCGTGTATTTGCTGGGCCGCGTGAGCCAGCGCGAAGGCGCGCTCGGCGCCGAGATCGCGCGCGGCGTCGGCGGCGTGCAGAAAGTGGTCAAGATTTTCGATTACATCAGCGAAGACGAAGTCAAGGCGCTGTCGCCGACGCAGTCGGTGGCGCTGTAAGCGGACGCCATGGATAACGCCGCCGCCAAGCGCCGCCCCTGGGTCAAACCGGCCGCCGCGGCCGCCGTACTGCTGGCGCTGCTCGGGGTCGGCTACGCCTCGTTCAGCAGCAGCACGCCGGCGCCGGACGTGACCTTCATCGCCCTCAACGGCCAGAAGATCACGACGCAGAGCCTGCGCGGCAAGGTGGTCATGGTCAATTTCTGGGCGACGTCGTGCGTGACCTGCGTCAAAGAGATGCCGCAGATGGTCGACACGTACAACAAGTTCAAGGACCAGGGCCTGGAGTTTGTGGCGGTGACGATGGCATACGACCCGCCGAACTACGTGGTCAATTTCGCCGAGACGCGCAAGCTGCCGTTCAAGGTGGCAATGGACACGAGCGGCGAGATCGCGAAGGCGTTCGGCGACGTCCAGATGACGCCGACGACCTTCCTGATCGACAAGGACGGCAAGATCATCCGCCGCTACGTGGGCGAGCCCGAATTCAAAGCCTTGCACGAACTGCTGCAAAAAGCCCTCGCCGGTTAAATTAAAAAACACGCGCATCGCAGTCGGGCCCGTTCGATCTCGAACCGGGCCCGATTTTCATTGCCGCAACACCCCAACCGGTCAGCCCGCACGCCCCCAACCGGGGTCAGACCCGGGTCTGACCCCGGTCTGACCCCGATCGCGCGGCAACATTCGCAACCGATAGGTTCAAGCGATTAAAAACCGGGGGCTGACCCCGATTTCGGAACAAAATGCGCTGCTTAGGGCCCCGCAAGGGCTACGGTCTAGATTTGTGGCAATTAATTTCGCAATTAGGGTCAGACCCTGAGCCTTCCCCTCAAATAGTGCTTGTAAACAAATTTACTATCTGTTAACTTTCCATATTAAAAACGGTGCATACATGGCCGTGTTACCCCTTTCATTCGTAGCGACCAAACTGCGAACGAAAGGAACAGACCATGCATGCAGGACAAATCATACTCGACCTGTTGGTTGAAAAGTGCCCGTGGATGCACGCTAAAAGGCGACATTGCCTAGCCGATATGGTCGAAGCCGCTCGGCGTGGTGGCCTAAGCCTGATAGGAATGAGCAAGGCGGTGGTGAGGACTAGCTCCTTACGTCATTGCATCAAGCGTTGCGATCGCTTTTTGAGTAACCGGCATTTGGCGGAGGAGCGCACGAGCTTGTATGGCGCACTGGCAGCGCACGTCCTACGTGACCAAACTCATGTCGCCATCGTCGTCGACTGGTCCGATTTGTTGACCGATGTAAGTCAACATTTGCTGCGCGCTT
>JAZKIN010000220.1:0-27265 GCA_040384885.1 Pseudomonadota bacterium
GGGTCAGACCCGGGTCTGACCCCGGTCTGTCCCCAGTCTGTCCCCGGTCTGTCCCCAGACATGGTTCGGGGAAGTTAGTAGTGCTGTGAGGCATGTTTTGGCCGGCGCACCTTTGAGCTTGATCAAGGTGGAAGTCAAGTGGGCGCACACAAAAAAGATAGGGCTTGTAAAAAGCCGGCCCAAATAGTACTGTGTATTCATACAGTACTTTTGAGCTTCGCCCACCATGGTTTCTCCCCATTCCCTTGCCGACCCCGGCGCTTTGCATCCCTCGCTTTGGCGCGCCTCGCAGCTCGCCCACGCGACCACGCGCTGCGTCGACACGGGCCATCCCGTGCTGTCGGGCCAGTTGCCCGGCGGCGGCTGGCCCACCGGCACCCTGGTCGACCTGCTGCTGCAGCAGCCCGGCATCGGCGAGCTGCGCCTGTTGCGGCCGGCCCTGCTCAGCGTGGCCAGGCGCCGCATCGTGCTGCTGCAGCCGCCTCATCCGCCCCAGGCGCTCGCGCTCGCCGCGCTCGGGCTGGCGCCGTCGCAACTGCTCTGGATCCGCAGCGCCCGCGGCAGCGACGCCTTGTGGGCGGCCGAGCAGGTGTTGCGCAGCGGCAGCTGCGGCGCGCTGCTGTTGTGGCAGAGCCATGCGCGCGGCGAAACCCTGCGCCGCCTGCACCTCGCGGCCCAAAGCGGCGACACCCTGTTTTTCATGCTGCGCCCGCTCGCGGCCGCGCAAGACGCCTCGCCCGCGCCGCTGCGCCTGAGCCTGCGGCCGGCCGCCGGCGGCATCGACATCGGCTTTGTAAAACGCCGGGGGCCGCAGCGCGACGCGCCGTTGTTCCTGCCCCTGACTCCTTCTTTATTGCAACGCCATGCGCCTTTGGATCGGCCTCTACCTGCCCCAGCTACCGCTCGAGGTGTTCTGCCCGAACTGGTCCGCTGACAAGGCCAGCGTGGTGCTCGAACAGGAGCGGGTGCTCACTTGCTCTCCGGCGGCGCGCGCGGCCGGCGTGCAAACGGGCATGCGCCGCGGCGGCGTGCTCATGCTCATGCCCGAGGCCCAGCTGTTCGAGCGCACCCCCGCGCGCGAGGCCGAGGCCCTGCACGCGGTGGCCATGGCGCTGCTGCAGTACACGCCGCTCGTGGCCCAGGCCGAGGAGTCGACCCTGCTCATCGACATCGGCGCCAGCTTGCGCCTGTTCGGCGGCATCCGCGCGCTGTGCCGGCGCGTGCTGGCCAATCTGCGCGCGCTCGGCTTTTCGGCCGCGCTCAGTTGCGCCCCGACCGCGCGCGGGGCCTGGCTGCTCGCGCGCCACGGCGGCGCGCGCGTGCTCGGCATCGCGTCGCTCGGGCGCCGGCTCGACCGCCTGCCGAGCACCCTGGCGCCGCCGGCGCGCCCGTTCGCGCCCTGGTTCGAGGGCATCGGCTGCTTTTCCCTGGGCGACATGCGGCGCCTGCCGCGCCCGGGCCTGCAGCGGCGCTGCGGGCGCGCGCTGCTCGACATGCTCGACGCCGCCTACGGCATGACGCCCGAGCTGTTCGACTGGATCGAAGCGCCCACCACCTTCCGCGCCCACCTCGAACTGTTCGACCGGGTCGAGCACGCCGAGGCCCTGCTGTTCGGCGCGCACCGCCTGCTGCTCCAGCTCACGGGCTGGCTGTGCGCGCGCCAGCTCGCCGTCGAGCGCATCACCTTGCAGCTCGAGCACGAACGGGGGCGCGTCGCGTGCGCGCCCACGCTGGTCGAAATCGTGCTCGCCGAGCCCACCTGGCGCGACGAGCACCTGGTGCGCCTGCTCAAAGAAAGGCTGGGCAAGATCACGCTCGCGGCGCCCGTGATCGGCCTGTGCCTCGAGGCCCTGCAGGTGCGGCCGATGGAGGCGCCGAGCGACTCGCTGTTCCCCGAGCCCGGCGGCAGCGAGGAAGATCAGCTCCGCATGCTCGAGCTGCTGGTGGCGCGGCTCGGCCCCGAGAACGTCTTGCAGGCCGCGCCCCAGGCCGACTACCGGCCCGAGCTGGCCAACATCTGGGTGCCGGTGCAGCAAAAAATCCGCGCCGCGGCGATGCAGGCCCAGATGCCGCCCGACGTACTCAGTTTGCCGCGCCCGAGCTGGCTGCTGGCCAAGCCGGTCGCGCTACTGATGCGCAACCACCGACCGTTCTACGGCTCGCCCCTCAAGATCGTGTCCGCGCCCGAGCGGATAGAGGCGGGCTGGTGGAGCCAGCCGCAAACGCGCGATTATTTCATCGCCGAAGGGCAGGACCATGCCCATTACTGGGTGTACCGCGAGCGCATCGTCGGCGAGGCCGACAGCAGCGAGCCGCGCTGGTTCCTGCACGGCTTGTTCGGCTGAGCAGGCCAATCCGACCGCCCAATGCCTAAAAATCCCAATCCGACCACAGCATGATGCCGCCCGGCCGCTCAGATATGCTGCGGCTGCGGCTGCGGCTGCGGCTTCGTCTGCGTCGACGCCAAGCCCTCATGCACGGTGCCGGCAGGCTCCTCGTGGTAATGCGGCTTCGTGGCCTCGGCCTGCATCACCTCGTCGATGGCCAGGATGGTCGTGGTGGACAAGGTCGCCTTGTCCTGGTCGGGCCAGCAGGCGAGGGCCGAATTGCGGTTGCCGTGCAGGTCGAGGACGATGCGCCGGAGCGCTTCGCCTTGCATGTCGCACGTCGGCGGCGCCGGCTTCACCTTGGGCGGCAACACCAGCGCGTCGCCCGGCTGCAGCCACAGGTCGGCCAGTGCGATCTCGTTGGCATACGGGCGCCAGCGCGCCACGCTGATCACCAGCGGCACGCTGTCACGCGAGAAGAACACATGCGCGAAGTCGTGGTATTCGAAGTCGCTCGGGTTGATCGTCAGTAGCTGCTGGCGGCGGCTGCGCTCGATATACGGCGACATGTGCCCGGCCCATTTGCCGTACACATAATCGGCCATCTTCAAGCCCTGGTATTCGAAGCGCACGCATTCTCCGCTCTTGAGCAAGGTCATGCCGAAGGCGCGCGCGTTCGCCCTGGTCGCCTCGAGTGGCGCGTAGCGCACCTCGGCGGCGCCGAAATCGAACAGCGTGATCTCGTAAAAGTGGTCGCCGACGGTCTCGACCTTTTTCGGCGTATTCCCGATACCGGTGTAGGAGATGCCTGCTTCCAGGCCGGGGTCGTCCGGTTCGATGCTAATTTCCGTGCCGTGCGGCGTTGGAAGCTGCACGCCCCTGCCGCCTTCGTTGTACAGGTAGGGGAACTTTGTGGTGTCCAACAACGGCGCGCTGGCGCCATCCTCGATGATCACGACGGGATCGAACATGCGGGCGACCATGGTGCTATTCCTTTTAAAAGAATGTTGTTTATCGGCTCGTGTCGTTATCGACGCACTGTCACGGCTGCGCGGTCTCTTCCCCAGGCGCGGTTTGGGGCTCCGGCGCGGGGGGCGCCGCATCCTGGCGCTTTCTGAGCCTAACGCTGTAGGTCAGGGCGAAGTTGCGCGTGGTCGCTTCGGGGAACGGTTTCGATTCGCGAATCGCCTTGGCGACGGCGGCGGCGTAAGCGGGGTGATTCGACGACTTTCTTATGTTTACCGCAGTCACCACGCCCTTCGCGTCGAGCGTGACGTCAACATCGACCTTGTAGACGCCGGCCGGCGTGTCGTCGGGGAAGTCGTAGGCGATCCTTGCACCGATCTCGTCCAATTGCGCGCGCGTCAGCGGCTTGCCCTTCGGCACAGCCTTGCCGAGCGTGAAACCGTAGCGCAGTTTGAAGACCTTCATGGTATTGGCTGGGAAAGGTTTCGACTGCTTGATCGCGGCCTCGACGGCATCGTCAAATCCCGGTTCGATCGACGAATGGACCTTGTTCACGCCAAGCACCGCCCCGTCGGCATCGAGGAAGACCTCGAATTCGACCTCCCGCTTGCCATGCGGCGACCCTGGCGGCGATGTGTACTTGACGCGCGACTGGATTTCGTCGAGCTGCGCCTGCGTTATCCGCACGTCCGGCGCAGTGGCCGCAGCGCGCGGGCGCGACTCGGCCACTGGGCGCGGGCGCGCCTTGTCCGGGCGCCGGGGCGTGTCTTCGAGCGCAGAGAGGATCGCAAGCAGCCCCAGCAGGAGACCCAGCCCGATCAAGCACCAACTGAGCAAGTTGCCGACGCCGCTGCCCCGCTTGCGCTGGTCCGGCCAGTCCGGCAGGTCGACGCCCATGCCGGCCGCACCGCTGTGGTCGGCCGGCGAGCGCAGCGGCATGCGGCGCTCCATTTGACGCCACCGCGCCAGCTGTTCGATGTCGGTGGTCACCGCCATCAGGTTCGGAAAGCGAGCCGCCATCTTTTCTGCGACGTCGATTTCGCGCCTGAGTTGTTCGCCCCCCGACGGCGTCCCCATGCGCAGGTAGCCGGCCAGCTTGAGCTGGAAACGCCTGTCGGCTTCGGCTTGGCCGTTGAACATGCTTTGCTCCTCAAGCGCCCGGTTGAGCACCATCCCCGCGAAGCCGAACTGCTGCAAAGTGCGCCGGTCGCGTGCCCAGTCGAACACCACGCTGGCCGCTGCGAACAGGAATTCGTGGCCGCGCTGCCAGCCGTTGGCCAGCAACTGCGCGATGTGCTCCTCGAACAGCGTGCGCGCGCCGATGTTGAGCAGTCCGTCGTCGGCGAGGCGCCGCCGCAATTCGTCCTGCACGGACACGTCCTCCATCATCCGCGCTTCGAGCAGGGCGGCGAATGCGTGCGTGAATTCGGCGAAGGCCGCATCGGCAAGTGTTTGCGGGTCGATCAGCTCGACCGCCCAAGCCTCGGCCGGCGCCGCCGCGCCTGGCGCAAGTGGCGAAACCAGCGCAACGGGCGCAACGGGCGCAACAGGCGCAACAGGCGCAACGGGCGCAACGGGGGCAACGATCGTGGCGGCCGGCGCGCGCGCCTCCACCGCCACGGCGGCCGCGGCGGCCGGCGCCTGCCCGTCCGCGCGCTCCCGCGCCGATTCGTGCGCCTGGTAGGCGGCCCAGCTCAAGGCCGTTTCGTAGGCTTCGCGCAGGTCCTGGAAATTGGCCGGGTCGCGTTCCTGGTCGACCAGCTTGAGCTCGCGCGCGTAGGCGCGCCGGACCGCCTTGGCGTCGGCGTCTTCGCCGAGCTTGAGCCGGCTGAGGAAGTGCGGCGTCTGGTCCATCGTGCGGGCCCGCGCCTGTTACTCGTCGGGCTCGATGACGGGATTGATGAAACTCTGGTGTTCGAAAAAATCGAGCACCTCGAGGAACGCCTTTCCGGCCGGCACGAACATGCGCTTGTCCTGCGACTCGAGCGTGCGTTCGAAACGCATGATCTCGACGCCGAGCTGTTCGCGCGCCTTGCCGCGCAATTGCTGGTACAGCCGTTCGCCGCGCGCGAGCAGGGTGCGGAACTCGATCCGGTCGCGCGGGTGGATCTTCAATTCGGACAGGGCTGCGAAGCGCTGCGCGATCTCCTTCTCCGACAACATGCCGGGATTGCCCTCGATCAGCAGCACCGCCGACTCACCGGTCTTGAGGATGGTCGCCTCGACCTGCAGCAGGCCGTTGACGTCGTAGGTGAAGCGCACGTCGACGCCGTTGTCCTCGCGCTTGCCGGCCGGCAGCTTCACATGCAGCTCGCCGAGCTTGATGTTGTCGGCCGCCATGCGCGCCTCGCCCTGGAACACATTGATGTCGAGCCCGCGCTGCTTGTCCTGCAGCGGGTAGTAGCGCTTGACGCGGCTGACCGGCACCACGCAGTTGCGCTCGATGATGGGGTCGAAATGGCCGTACGAAAACGCGTCCGAGTCGATCTGCATCGTGGTGTCGATGCCCAGCGAATACGGCGCGACGTCGGTCATGACGACCTCGTCGAGCGCGGCGTCGCGGCTCTTGAGGCCGGCCTGCACCGCCGCGCCGAGCGCGACGACCTCGTCGGGGTTGATGTCGCAGGCGGGAAAGCGCCCGAACATGCGCGCCACCAGGCGGCGCACGATCGGCATGCGGGTCGCGCCGCCGGCCAGCACGATGTTGTCGAGCTCGGCGCTGGGCAGGTTGGCGTCGCGCAGCGCGCGCTCGACCGGCGTGCGCAGGCGCGCCAGCAGCGGCGCGCACATTTTTTCGAACGTCGGCTCGTCGAGCGCCATCGAGAACTCCGAGGCGCCGTCGCTGATCCGGATCGTGGTCTGGTTCGACTCGCTCAGCGCGCGCTTGGCCAGTTCGACCTGCGCGCCGAGGCGCTGCATGAACTTGGGGTCGGTCCGGTAATGCGCGGCGAGCTTGGTGTGCTCGAAGAAGCGTTCGACGAGGCAGTTGAGGAAGTCCTCGCCGCCGAGGTAGTTGTCGCCGGCCGAGGCGCGCACCTCCATCACGCCCTCGAACAGGTCGAGCACCGAGACGTCGAAGGTGCCGCCGCCGAGGTCGAACACGAGGAACTTGGTTTCGCTGCCGCGCTGGTGGATGCCGTAGGCCAGGGCGGCCGCGGTCGGTTCGTTGAGCAGGCGCTCGACCTTGAGGCCGGCGAGCTGCCCGGCCGCGCGCGTGGCCTTGCGCTGGGCGTCCGAGAAATACGCGGGCACCGTGATGATCGCCTCGCTCACGCTATGGCCCAGCACGGCCTCGGCATCCTCCTTGAGCGAGCGCAGGATCAGCGCCGACAGCTCCTCGGCCCGGAACGCGCGCTTGCCCAGGTGGATCAGTTTGTCGCTGCCCATGTGGCGCTTGAACGCGGCCGCGCTCTGCAGCGGGTGCGTCTGCAGGCGCTCGCGCGCGGCGCGCCCGACCAGGATCGTGCCGTCCTCGTCGACGCTGACGCAGGACGGCGTGAGCACCTCGCCGAGGCTGTTGGGGATCAGGCGCGCGGCGCCGTTCTCCCACACCGAGATGAGGCTGTTGGTGGTACCGAGGTCGATTCCGACGATCATGTTCTATCCCTTGATGGCGCGATTCTTCAACGCACTATGATAGCGCAGAAGCCGACATTGTTGGTACTTTTGCAATCGATCATGCTTGCGCGCATCACCGCCGCCGGAACGTTAAATTTGCACACAAACATGGTTTTTTCGCATTTCTTTCGGTTATTATTGACCAGCAATAAAAGTTAATCAATCATAAAAAAATTCGTCCACACTGAAGAGGCCATTCATGCAATTGCCCGTCCTTGGCGCCACCCCGCCTGCCATCAAAGACCGCCCCTTGAACATGCTCAGCACCGACGCCGCCGCCGTGCGCGCGATCGCGCAGGCGGCCGTGAGCGTCGAGCTGTTCACGATCCCTCTTTACATGAATTCGATGTATTCGATCTATGGCACGCACCAGATCAATTCGAAAAAAGTCACCTACTACACGGGGCGCCAATGGCCGGGCATGAGCACCACGGCCAAGCCCGAGACCGAGAACCAGAAGGCCTTCAATATCATTTTCAGCGTGTTCATCCAGGAGATGCTGCACCTGCAGATGGCGGCCAACCTGGCCACCGCGATCGGCGTGGCGCCGAGCTTCACGGGCACCGAGCTGCAAAGCCCCGAGCACGGCTGGAAATGCTACGGGCCCGCCCTGACCGTCATCCCCCACATCGTCGACCTCGGCGACACCGAAAGCTACCAGCATGTCCGGGTCAACCTCGAGGACCTCAACGACAACCAGTGCGATCTGTTCCTGGCCATCGAGCAGCCCGAGCAGCAAGGGCGCGACGAGTTGCGCCGCGCCGCCATCGAAAAGAACCTGTATTTCCCGGCAGTGCCGCTGGCCGGCTGGACCCCGCAGAAGACGGCGGGCGACCTGCCCCTGTTCGGCACCATCGGCTACATGTACGAGTGCTTCGCCCAGTACATCAGCATGCAATACACCGACGGCCAGACGCTGTGGCAAAAGCTTTACGACGACAGCTCGGTGCAGCAGGACATGTTCAACGTGACCGACCCCAAAGGCGGCCATCCGAAGGCGGAGTACCCGCATTTCGCGACCTCGTTCTCGCCGGCCGAACGCGACGGCGGCATGAGCGCCTCGTTCAACAAGGCGATCGACATGATGTGCGCGATCACCGACCAGGGCGAGGGCGCCTCGGCCGGCATCAAGCGCTACAAGCGCAGCGCGCTGCTGACGGCGGTGCAGCCCGACTACCGCGAGGACCGCGACGCCCTCGAGGCCGACTATCCCTCGTACACCAACGACGGTTGCCCGGCCGCCTCGCGCGACGCCGCGGCGCGCGCCGACAGCGCCGCCGACGACCATTACGAGCGCTTCGGGCAGGTGCGCGCGATGCTCCCCAAGATCGTCACCTGGAAGCAGTGGCACGCCGACCCGAGCCACCGCTGGACCAAGGAGATGCTGGTCAATCCGATGTACGACCCGGCCACCGCGCCGACCAACATCCCGGCGCCCGAGGAAGTCGCGGGCGCGCTCAACCGCCTCAAGGCCGGCGGCAGCGCCAGCCACGAGACCATGAGCACGGTCTCGAACGGCGCCATCTACGGCATCACCTCGATCCTCGACGGCTACTGGGGCAAGCAGGACGCGAGCTTCCCGTATCCGTCGATGGTCGGCTCGGGCGACCGGATGTCGATCTGCTGGGCCGTTTTCGGCCAGGCGCCGAACCTCGCCGGCGGCGTGCCGCTGCCCGACAAGGAACGCCTGTACCACGCCTGCCAGGGCATGAACCTCGACACCGACCACGCCGAGCCGGCCCCTGCCGCGTGCGCCGCGATCGCGGTCTACCACAGCTGCCGCGGCTCCAACGGCTGCCGCGCGCAGGGCGGCTGCGGCTTCGCCCAGATCGACATCCCGGGCAAGCCGGTGTCGCTCGCGGCCACGCCCGACCTCGGCGCGCAGAACCTGTGCGGCGGCGGCCCGACCCCGCCCCCGGGCGGCTTCTACAGCGCGCCGAGCGACAACCGCTGCGCCACCTACGGCGGTTGCGCGGTGCCGATCTCGGCCTCGCAGCTGTTCCCGAACGTGACGCCCGAGCAGATGTTGACGTACAACTTCGGCCCCGGCCCCGACCACCGCCCGTTCGCGCTCAAGCAGGCCATGACGTACGCGCTCGGCGAGAACGTCTACAGCAAGGCGTGGGAGGCGTTCAGCGTGGTGCAGAAGGCGCGCGGCGAGACGGCCGGGCCCGAACCGAAGCCGACCGACCTGCGCCTGGCGCTGCCGCCATCGACCTGATGGACGCGCGTCCCGTGCGCGCGCAGCCGCGCCTTGGCCTGCCCAACCTGGGCCTCGGCGTCGGCTTGCGCAACCAGCACTTCGAGTACATCCTCGCGCACGGGGCGCAGGTCGACTGGTTCGAGATCATCAGCGAGAACTTCATCGACAACCACGGCTACGCGCGCCATGTGCTCGAGCGCATCGGCGCGCGCACGCCGCTGGTGATGCACGGGGTGTCGCTGTCGATCGGCAGCACCGACCCGCTCGACATGGCCTACCTGGCCAAGCTGCGCCAGCTCGCGCGCGAGATCGCGCCGGCGTGGGTGTCGGACCACCTGTGCTGGACCGGCGCGGCCTCGGTCAACACGCACGACCTGCTGCCGCTGCCTTTGAACGAGGCCACGCTGGCCCACGTGGCGCTGCGCGTGCGCGCGGTGCAGGACTACCTCGAACGCCCTTTGGTGATCGAGAACCCGAGCACCTACATCGAATTTACGCAGTCGAGCATGCCCGAGTGCGAATTCCTCGCACGGCTGGCCGAGGACACCGGCTGCGGCCTGCTGCTCGACGTGAACAATGTCTATGTGTCGGCCTTCAACCACGGCTTCGACGCCGAGGCCTACATCCGCGCCCTGCCGGCCGCACGCATCGTGCAGCTGCACATCGCCGGCCCCACCGATTGCGGCGGCTACCTGATCGACACCCACGACAGCCCGGTACCGACCGCAGTGTGGCGCCTGTACGCGCTGGCCCAGAAACTGACGGGCGGCGTGTCGACGCTGCTCGAGTGGGACGCCAACATTCCGGCCTATCCCGAGCTGCTGGCCGAACTGGGCAAGGCGCGCGCCGCCATGCACGGCGACCTGCCGCAGGCGGCGCTGGCGGCGGCCAGCGGCATGGCGCTGTCGACGCCGGTCGATTTCCACCTGGGGCACGCCAATGCAAGCCACCCTGCCTGAACTGCAGCACTGGTTCCTGACCGTGATGACGGCGCCGGGCGGCGCCGCCCACGGGCTGCAACTGGCGCAGGAGCGCTTCGGCCTGGCCGAGGGCGACGTGGTGCGCGCCGCGCCCGGGGCGCCCGCGCGGCTGCACATCTACGCCGACGGCTACATCCTGCGCCTGCTCGAATGCCTGCACGCTGACTATCCGGTGCTGCGCAAGGTGATGGGCGAGGAGCTGTTCGATTTTTTCGGCAAGGCCTACATCTGGCGCCATCCATCGGGCTCGCCGACGCTGTACGACCTCGGCGCCGGCTTCGCGCAATTTTTACAGGAAAGCCAGCCGCAGGGGCAGGCGGGGCAGGCGCAGTTCCGGTTCGCGCTCGAACTGGCGCGGCTCGAGCGCGCGCGCACCGAGGCGATGCGCGCGCACGGCCTCGAAAACCAGCCGGCCCCCGAGGCCGACCCGCTGGCGTTGCTGTTCGCGGGCGGACGCCAGCTGCGGCTGGCGCCGTGCACCCGGCTGCTCGCGCTCGAATTCCCCCTGCACGCGTATTGGTCGCACGCCGCGCAACTGCGCGAGGGCGAGCCGCCCGCGCCGGTCCCGGCGCCGGCACCTTGCTTTGTCGCGGTCGGGCGCCAGCGCTACCGGATCGGCATGCACGCACTGCAGGAATGGCAGTTCCACTATCTGCTGGCGGCCCGGCCGGGCGCGCCGGCGCATGATTGCGCGGGGGCGGCCGCCGAAAAAACCGGGCAGCCCGTGGGCGACATCCTCGCCGACGCGCTGTTGTGGCTGCCGGTGGCCGCCGCCGCCGGCCTGCTCGAAATGGCCTGAGCCCGAGGGCGCCGGATCGGCTCGTTCAGGCGCCCGGATAGCCGCGCGCGGCCAGCAACAGCAGCGCGCCGAGCACGAAGAAGGCGATCCACGAGAGGTGTTTGCCACGCGTGAAATACAAGGGGAACAGGCCCGAGACCAGCGCGATGACGCCGATGACGCGCAGCACCTGTGCCGGGCCAAGCGCGTTTTGCGCGGCCAGCAAGATGAGGCAGGCAAGGCCCCACCACGCGACCGTCGTCAGATGCCAGGCGAAGCGCAGCGTCCCCGTCGTGAACGCCGTGCTGCCCAACACCACCGGCAGCTTGTCGCGCTTGAACAGGCGGATCAGGATATAGCGCTCCCCCAGGTAGGAGTGCGCCAGGCCCGTGGCAAACATGAGTGCGGCGGCAAGATAGAGCATATTCCTCCCGGCAGCTGGTTTATGCGCCCGTCTTGCGGTGCGCCACGAGGGCGATCGCGCCGGTAACGAGGAAGAAGATCGCGAGGCCGTGGAAGGCGACTGGCATCCAGTCTTCGACCATCAGGTAAATCAGCGCGTCGAGCGTGTACAGCGCGATGCCGACCCAGAACGCCCACAGTTTGCCGCGCACGCCTTGCAGGCCGAGGAAGACAAAGAAGCCGATCACGGCGGCATTGAACGCCAGGCCGATGACTTTCTGGTCCGCCAACAAGCCGTCGACGAGCGCGGTGAAGCCCAGGCCCATCACAAAACCGCCGTGGCTGCCCGACATCGCCATGACGGTGTTGACCAGCGAGAGGCCGGCGATCCACCAGAACCAACGCGCCGCCGATTGCACGCCCGCAGGAACTGTGGCGCCGTCGTGGGCCGGAGTGGGGGTTTCGGTGATGGGGCTTGCGTTGGAATCGGTCATTTTTATCTTTGTGGGGGAGGCCCGTGGCGGGCCGGTGCGGTGCCCCCGCATTTTATCCCAGTATCGCCTGCGTGCCGCTGTTAGTTGAGGCCGCCAGACGATGTCGATGGCGTCCGGGGGCGCGGACGAAAAAAAACGCGCCAGCCGCTTGAAGGGCGGGGCGCGTCGTTTCCCGTGCGGCGCCGGCGGCGGCCGCGCCGGGGAGGGAGGGCTTATTCGTCGTCGAATTCTTCGGCCAGGTTCTTCCAGCCCTTGCGTTTGGCGAACTCGCTGAACTCCTCGGGCGCCTCGAGCACGATGAGCTTGCGGTCCTGCAAACCCGGATCGCTGTGCGAGAAATTCGGGCCGACGTAGCCAAGGGCGCGCAGGCGGTCGATGATGTTGCCGACCAGTACCTTGTCCTTGTACAGCGCGCCGTCGATCGGCGCGGCGAAGTCGACGTACACGTCAATAATCCCGTAGCCCTCATCGAAAATGCGGATCGCCTTTACGTCGTGGGCACGGCCGGTGCTGTCGCTGGCCTTGAACGGGCCACTCAGCTGGATGTCGGTATCAGTAGTCATGGCCGCAGCATACACCATCGGCGGCCGGCGCAGCGCAAGCGGTGCGCCGGCCACCGCCTCGGTGGCGCTCGCCTTGGCAAGCCCTTAGCCTACTTCAAGGCTTGCATGATGGCCTCGAGCCGGTCCGCGGTGCCGGCGATGCGCTCGAGGCGCGGGTAGCGCAGGCCGCCCGCGTAATCCAAGCTGACACTGCGGAAAGTCTGCCCCTTCTTGACGAGCAGCACGATCGGCGTCTTGTCGAGCTTGGCCTTCTTGACGGCCGCCTTGAGCACCTCGGGCTTGAAGGCGCGGTTGTCGACGGCCATCAGCGTGGTGTTGGCCGAGACGCCGGCGCGGAACGCGAGGCCGTCCCACTGCACCGACGAAATCGCGCCGTCGTTCTTGACCACCATGCCGAGCGAGTAGGTGAAGTCGGTCGCCTTGCTGCGCTCCTCGGCCGCCCTCGTGAACTCGGACGGGGTCTCGCTGTAGACCAGCTTCCAGCCGGCGCGCGCCAGGCCGTCGAGCGGGGCGGCGCCGTTGCCGTCGAGGCGGGTGCGCAAAAACGGCGCCCAGTCGAGCGGCTGCACCTGGTCGAGTGCGGCGACGACGTCTTCGAACGTGTAGTGGACCGGCCCGACGCTGCCGTTGTCGATGCCGTAGAAGGCGCGCGCAAAATCGTCGAGCGAGCGCTTGCCGGCCGACAGTTCGCGGATTTTGGTGTCGACGTCGAGCCAGATCAGGGCGCCCTCGGAGTAGTAGTCCTCGCCGCGCTGCCAGCTGCCCCAGCCGAGCGGGCGGCGCGCCGTCACGATCGGGTCGTTGACGGTGTCCTGCATCGCGCGCCAGTTGCGGCCCTGCAAGTTGTCGTAACGTGCGGCGGTGGCGGCGAGTTCGTCGCGCGCGAACGCGGCCGACACCAGGCCCGAACGCACTGCCAGCATGTGGCCCCAGTACTGGGTCTGGCCCTCGTACACCCACAGCAGGCTGTTTTGCAACGGCACGTTGAAGTTCGGGACGTCCTGCCCGGCCGGGCGCCGGAACTTGCCGTTCCACGAGTGCGTGAATTCGTGCGGCAGCAGGTCGCGGTCGTATTCGTTCTTGGCCCAGTCGGTGAAGTAGCCGCTGCCGACCCCGTTCTCGCTCGACTGGTGGTGCTCGCGCCCGATGCCGCCGAATTCGTCCGACAGCGCGAACAGGAAATCGTAACGCTTGTAGTGGTGCGAGCCGAACAGTTTCTGGGCCTGCTTGACCATCGCCCGGTGCGGCGCGAGCTGCTCGGGCTTGGCCGCGAGGCTCTCGGGGTTGTCGGCCATGATGTTGAGCGTCACGGGAACCTTGGCGCCCGGGTCTAGGTCGATGCGCCTGAAGTGGCGCCCCGCGAACACGGGCGAGTCGACCAGCGTCTCGAGGTCGAGCGGCTTGAAGCGGACCTCGTCGCCGACCCGTTCGAGCGGCTCGAGCGCGCTGCCGTACTGCCAGCCTGCCGGCAGCGTCAGGTTCGGCTGCACCGTGATGCGGCGGCTCGCGTGGCCGGCCGGGTACAGCGCCATCGCGTGCCACTGCACGCCGAGCATCTCGCCCGTCATGGTGATGCGGCCCTGGGCCGCCTCGACCGGCGAGAGGAACTGGTATTCGGCCTCGACCGTGCTGACGCCGGCCGGCACCTCGAGGTGGAAGGCGTGCACCTGCACCGGGTCGCGCGTCCAGGCGATCGGCTTGCCGTTGCCGCTGAAGCGCAGGCCGGCCAGCTGGTTGAGCGGGCCGCTCGGGCCGTGGTTGCCCGGCACCCATTGCGGATAGAGCAGCGTGAGCTTGCCCGGCCTGGCCGGGATCGAGGCCTTGACGCGGAAGATCTGCTGGGCCAGGTTGGTGGCGTCGACCTTGAGCACGATGGTGCCCGGGTAGGCCACGTCGAGCGGCGCCGGCACCTCGGCCATGGCGGGGACGGCGAGCGCCAGCGCGAGGGCGAGGGCGCAGCCCGAACGGCGGGCGAACAAGGGGATCGGGCGCGGCGGGGTGTGTGCGGTCATGAAAGGGGGCGTCGGGCGAAGTAAAGGGTGGTGAAAAAAGGGTCGCAAAAGGCGGGTGGGAAAGTTTGTGGCGCAGTCTAGCACGGGCCCCACGGCGCAATGTGTCGAAACGTTTCAACAAAAAAAGTGCGGCGCATGGGGTCGCGGCGGGGTGTTTTCAAGATCTTGAAAACGCTCGGGGCCGCCTTTAGATTGGGTACATCGGATGCTCAAAACGAGGTCCGACACCCTATCGCTTAACCCTTAAAAGGATATTTACCATGCGTACATTCGACCTGACCCCCCTGTATCGTTCCGCCATCGGCTTCGACCGCCTGGCCCACCTGCTCGAGACGCAGCGCGCCGACGCGCCGCCGAGCTATCCGCCGTACAACATCGAACTGGTGAGCGAGGACAACTACCGGATCGTGATGGCGCTGGCCGGCTTCGACCGCGCCGAGATCGACATCGTGGCCGAGCGCGACTCGCTGCATGTGGCCGGGCGCAAGCAGAAGGATGAGACCCAGCGCACCTTCCTGCACCGCGGGATCGCGGCGCGCGACTTTGAGCAGCGCTTCCAGTTGGCCAACCATGTCAAGGTCACCACGGCGTCGTTTGACAACGGCATGCTGACCATCGAACTGGTGCGTGAAGTGCCCGAGGCGCACAAGCCGCGCAAGATTGCGATCGACGGCGGATCGCAGCTCGGGCAGGCCGAGGTGTTTGAGCAGCGCGAAGCGGCCTAAACGATGAACGCGCACTAAAACCAATCTACATCGTCCTCGCGCACGCGGGGACCCATAGAACGTTAGCTCATAGCAACTGTTCTATGGGTCCCCGCATGCGCGAGGACGATGTTGGTTCGTGGTTCATGAGTTCAGGCGCTGCGATTTCTACGCGTCCCCTTTTTGTACCCTTAGGTCGACCCACCAACCGTTTTCTTTTAAGTAAGCCCTAAGTTTGCTCCTTCAAACTAAAACCCGGCAAACAAGTATCAACGCCCATTAACCTCACCTAATTACAGGAGTTCGTTCATGACCACCGACACTGTCATCACCGTCAAGCGCCTCACGCTCGCCCTGGCCGCCGCAGGCGCCATTGGTGGCGCGGTTGGCGCGATCGCAGTCAATCACAACAATGCCGCAGCGGCCGCGGCGACCGCGCCCGTCGCCCTGGCCGCCCCGGTCGCCGCGCAAGCGGCCCCCGCGCCGGCCACGGTCGTGACCTCGCCGGCCACCGGCGCGGTCACCGCGGTCGGGCTGCCGGACTTCACCGAGCTCGTCAAGCGCAACGGCCCCGCGGTGGTCAACATCCGCGTCATGGGCAGCACCAAGACCGCGATGGGCGGGGCCCGCGGCTTGCCGCCGGGCATTGACGAGGACCAGTTTTTCGAATTCTTCCGCCGCTACCAGGGTCCGCAGGGCCAGATGCCCCGAGGCCAGCGCGACAGGCCCGTTTTTGGCGCCGGTTCCGGGTTCATTATCAGCCCGGACGGTGTCATCCTGACCAACGCCCACGTGGTGCGCGACGCCACCGAGGTCACCGTCAAGCTGCAGGACCGCCGCGAATACCGCGCCAAGGTGCTCGGCTCCGACCCCAAGACCGACGTCGCGGTGCTCAAGATCGAGGCCAGCAAGCTGCCCGTGGTCGCGATCGGCCGCTCGGCCGACCTCAAGGTCGGCGAATGGGTGCTCGCGATCGGCTCGCCGTTCGGCCTCGAAAGCAGCGTCACCGCCGGCGTCGTCAGCGCCAAGGGCCGCTCGCTGCCCGACGACAGCAACGTGCCCTTCATCCAGACCGACGTCGCGGTCAACCCCGGCAACTCGGGCGGCCCGCTGTTCAACACGCGCGGCGAGGTGGTCGGCATCAACTCGCAGATCTACAGCCAGACCGGCGGCTACCAGGGCTTGTCGTTCGCGATCCCGATCGACGTCGCCAACCGCATCAAGCAGCAGATCGTCGCCACCGGCAAGGTTCAGCATGCCAAGCTCGGCGTGCTGGTGCAGGAGGTCAACCAGGCCTTTGCCGATTCGTTCAGGCTCGAGTCGCCCGAGGGCGCGCTGGTGTCCAATGTCGAGCGCGGCGGCGGCGCCGAGCGCGCCGGCATCAAGCCCGGCGACGTGATCCGCAAGGTCAACGGCCAGGCCATCGTGTCCTCGGGCGACCTGCCCGCGCTGCTGAGCCTGTCCAAGCCGGGCGACCGCGTCGCGCTCGACCTGTGGCGCGAAGGCAAGGCCCTCAAACTCGACGCCACGCTCGTCAACGCCGACGACAAGGTGGCCGAGCAGGCCGCCGAGCGCGCCGTCCCCGATCCGGGTGCCAAGCTAGGCCTCGCGCTGCGCCCGCTCGAACCGGTCGAGCGGCGCCAGACCGGCATCGACGGCGGGCTCGTGATCGAGGACGCGAGCGGCGCCGCCGCCAGCGCCGGCGTGCAGCCGGGCGACGTGCTGTTGTCGGTCAACGGGCGCGTGGTCAGCTCGGTCGGCCAGGTGCGCGAGCTGGTCGGCAAGGCCAGCAAGTCGGTCGCCTTGCTGATTCAGCGCGGTAATGCGAAGATCTTCATTCCGGTGCGGATCGGCTGATGTCGGTGGTGACAATGATGTGCTAAGAGGGACGGTGATGCGGCTTTTGCTGGTGGAGGACGATACGATGATCGGCGAAGTGGTGCTCGACCTGTTGCGGGCCGAGCACTACGCCGTCGACTGGGTCAAGGACGGCGAGATGGCCGACACGGCGCTGCTGCAGTCGCAAAGCTACGACCTGGTCCTGCTCGACCTCGGGCTGCCGCGCAAGGACGGGCTCGAGGTGTTGCGCTCGATGCGCGCGCGCAAGGACCGCACGCCCGTGCTGGTGGCCACCGCGCGCGACGCGGTCGGCCAGCGCATCGCCGGGCTCGACGCGGGCGCCGACGACTACGTGCTCAAGCCCTACGACCTCGACGAGCTGCTCGCGCGCATCCGGGCGCTGCTGCGGCGCGCCGTCGGCCGCGCCGAACCGGTGTTCGAGTACAAGAACATCACGATCAACCCGGCCACGCGCGAAGTCCATGTCGACGGCAACCCGGCGGTGCTGTCGGCGCGCGAATGGGCCGTGCTCGAGGCGTTGATCGGTCGCCCCGGCGCCGTGCTCTCGCGCGTCCAGCTCGAGGAAAAACTGTATTCCTGGCGCGACGAGGTCAGCAGCAATGCGGTCGAGGTCTACATCCACGGCCTGCGCAAAAAACTCGGCAGCGAGCTGATCCAGAACGTGCGCGGGGTCGGCTACATGGTGCCCAAGCCGTGACGGGTCGCGCGCGATGAATCCGCTTAAGACCATGTCGACCATGTCGCACTCGCTGCGAGGCCGCCTGTTGTGGTTCCTGCTCGCGGCCATCACGATCGTCGCGCTCGCCCAGGCCGCGATCGCCTACCGCACCGCGCTGGCAGACACCGACAAGATTTTCGACTACCACATGCAGCAGATGGCGCTGTCGCTGCGCTCGAACGCGCCGCTGGCGAACCAGGAGGCGTATGCGGGCGGCGGCGACGAGGTCGAGACCAGCGACATGCTGGTGCAGGTCTGGACCCCGGACGGGGCCCAGGTGTTCCGCACGATCTCGCGCACGCGCCTGCCGCAACGCGCGGTGCTCGGCTTCTCCAACGTCGAGGCCGACGGCACCACCTACCGCATCTTCTCGGTCCAGACCCGCAACCAGATCGTGCAGGTGGCGCAGGACATGGCGGTGCGCACCAATATGGCCGGCACGCTGGCGCTGCGCACGGTCGGCCCGATCGCGGTGCTGATGCCGATCCTGATGCTGGTCGTGTGGTGGGTCGTGAGCCGCTCGCTCGAGCCGGTCGCGCGCGTGCGCGCGCAGGTGGCCGCGCGCCAGGCCGACGACCTGTCGCCGGTGTCCGAGGCCGGCCTGCCCGACGAGGTGCGCCCGCTGGTGCAGGAGCTCAATTTATTGTTCGGGCGCGTCAAGACCGCGTTCGAGGCGCAGCAGCATTTCGTGGCCGACGCCGCGCACGAGCTGCGCACGCCGCTGGCCGCGCTCAAGCTGCAGGCGCTCAGCCTCGAGCGCGCCGACAACGCCGACGCGCGCGCGCTCGCGGTCGGGCGCCTGAGCGCGGGCATCGAACGCGCGACCCGGCTGGTCGAGCAGTTGCTGGTGCTGGCGCGGCAGGAGGCCAGCGCGGCCGGCGGCGCGGTCGAGCAGCCGGTCGAACTGGCCGAGCTGGCGCGGCGCGCGGTCGGCGACATGGTGGGCGCGGCGCAGTCGCGCGCGATCGACCTCGGCGTGCAGCACGCCGACCCGGGGTGCATCAACGGCCAGCCCGACGCGTTGCAGATCCTGCTGCGCAACCTCGTCGACAACGCGCTCAAGTACACGCCGGCCGGCGGCACGGTCGATTTGTCGGTGCGCGCGGCGGGCGACGGCGTGACGCTGTGCGTGGAGGACAGCGGCCCCGGGATTCCGGCCGAGGAGCGCGAGCGCGTGTTCGACCGCTTTTACCGGCTGGCCGGCAGCGAGGCGAACGGCAGCGGGCTCGGGCTGGCGATCATCAAGGCGATCGCCGACCGGCACGGCGCGCAGCTGACGCTGGGCCGCTCGGAGCGGCTGGGCGGCTTGAGCGTGACGTTGCGTTTTACGCGGGCGTGATGAACGCTGAGCAAAGGTAGTGCCACGACGGTCGAGCAGACTTCGGGGCTGCTAGCGTGCTGGTCCTAGCTAGAACAGCCGAGTGGGTATCGTCCAGATTCTCTTTTAGATCGAGAGAAAGCGCATCGCGGGCGAGAGATAACGAGCGACAATCACGGGAATTCGTACCGCAACCGGCTAGTGTCGGGTTGAAGCGATCGGAATCGGGCGTTATGGGCTAAACGGCGCATTTTGGCTGTCCCACCCGCCGCTGCGAATTGCCGGATGACTACAAAACTTTCAGTAAACAAGTTCGCGTGGGAACCGTACCCGAGCGCTTTCGCGAGGATTGCCTCGTTGTTGATGTTCAAGTGACGATTTTTGGAACGATTGCCGCGATGGGCCGAGACTTGAACCGCCCGCGCCGTGGCCGGCGCGCGGAGCAGCACAACAGCGGCCGGGCAGGGCGCCCGGCCGCGTCCTACCTCATCAGAACTTATGCCAGAGGCGCGCGAAGTACGACGCGCCGTTCAAACCGAACTGCACCGACTCGGACTTGAAACCGTTGTCGGTCTCGTTCGGGTCCTGCGCGGTCGGTTTGACATTGAAGATGTTGGCGCCGCCGACGGTGATCTTGGTCTTCGCGCTCATGTTGTACGTGAAGCTCAGGTCGGCCGAGGTCTTGGCCTTGTACTGCTGGTTCGGCACCGGGCTGCCGCTCCAGGTGCCCAGCGTCTGCGGCCCGAAGTGGATGATCTTGAAATCGGTGCCGATCTTGCCGAGCAGGTACTCGAAGCCCAGCGTGGCCTTGCGGCGCGGGCCGCCCTGCTCGAGGTAGAGGCGCTCGCGCTCGGACAGCAACACGTCTTCCTTGCCCTTGAGCGCGGTCGGCGCGTGGATCGAGGTCACATTGGTCTTGCTGAAGTTGGTCGCCAGGAAGGTGTTGAGCTTGCCGGCACCGAGGGTTGCGCGGTGCGACAGCGTCAGGTCCAGGCCCTGGGTGCGGGTGTCGACCGAATTGACGAAGAACTGGGCCGCGCCCACGCCGAGCGGCATCAGCAAGGCGTCGATGCCGGGGAAGTTCGACTCGTCGAAGCGGCCCGAGAACACGATCCGGTCGGAGATGTCGATCCGGTACAGGTCGGCCGTGAGCGAGGTCGCCGCGCTCGGCGCCCAGGTGCTGCCGAAGGTGAAGCTTTTCGATTCCTCGTCCTTGAGGGCCGGAATGCCGATCGCCTTGGCGACCGCGCCGCCGTTCGGGGCGAACACCGAGTCGACCGGCACGCCGCTGACGAACTCGGTGAAGGTCGACGAGAACTTGGCCTGCTGCAGCGACGGCGCGCGGAAACCGGTGCTGGCCGAGCCGCGCAGCAGGAAGGCGTCGGTCAACTTGTACGAGGCGGCGACCTTGCCCGTCAGGCTGTTGCCGAAGTCGCTGTATTTCTCGAAACGGGCCGCCGTCAGCAGCTTGAAGCGGTCGGTGATGTCGGTCTCGAGGTCGATGTAGGCGGCCACGTTGTGGCGGCTGCTGTCGGTCTCGTCGGCCGGACGGAAGCCGGGGAAGCCCTGGCTGCCCGGGTCGCCGCCGCCGAAGCCGTCGGCGTCGATCCACGAGCCCTTTTCGCCAGCGAAGATCTTGTAGGTCTCGCGACGGTACTCGGCGCCGAAGGCGACGTTCATGCCGCCGGCGATGTTCGGGAAGAAGCGGCTGAAGTCGGCATTGCTCGTCATTTGCGAGGCGTCGAAGCCGCCCGCGTCGAAGCGCGAGGCGCTCTTGCCGGGGCCGCCGTTTTGCAGGTCGAGGTCGGCGATCGACGCGTTCAGCGTGTTGCTGATGTTGTAGTGCATCTTGTTGAAACCGTAGGTCTGCGAGAAGTCGCCGGTCCACTCGCCGAGCTTGCTGCGGAAGCCGAGGATGCCGTAGTGGTCGGTGAGATCGGCGTTGATGTACGGAACGAAGCCGTTCGGGTACATCGCCAGCGCGTTGCGCTCAGGGATGTCGCCGGGGCCGCGCGCGAACGCGGCCGAGGAGGCGTCGCGGGTCTGGGTGCCGAGCGTGAAGTACAGCTTGCCCGGGCCGGCCGGCAGTTCGCCGTTGACCATCAGGGTCTGGTTCTGGACCTTGCTGTCGCCGATGGTGCGCAGGTCGCCCGCGTCGGCGCGGTTGGAGCGGCCGCGGTCGAGGTATTCGCCGGTGATGCCGACCACGCCGCCGCCGAGCTTGACGCCGCAGTAGGCCGAGGCCAGGTAGTTCTTGCCGTCGCCTTCGGAGTACTGGCCGGCGCCGAGCACGGCCTCGCAGCCGAGCGATTTTTTGAGTTCGATGTTGATCACGCCGGCGATCGCGTCCGAGCCGTACTGGGCGGCGGCGCCGTCGCGCAATACCTGGATGTTCTTGACGGCCATCAGCGGCATGGTGTTCATGTCGGTGCCGGTGTTGCCGCGGTTGCGCGCGCCGAAGATGTTGACCAGCGCAGTGCTGTGGCGGCGCTTGCCGTTGACCAGCACCAGGGTCTGGTCGGAGCCGAGCCCGCGCAGCGCGGCCGAGTCGACCAGGTCGGCGCCGTCGGCGCCGGTCTGGCGCGTCGAGTTGAACGACGGCGAGATGTAGGTCAGGGCCTGGGCCATGTCGAATTGCCCGCCCTGTTCGGCGACCTTGGTCATCGGGATGAAATCGACCGGCACCGCGGTTTCGGTGGCCGATGCGTTGGAGACGCGGCGCGAGCCGACCACGGTGACGCTGGCCATTTCATCCGTTTTGACGGCCGGGGCGGTTTGCGCCAGGGCGGCCGGGCTGAAGGCGGCCAGGGCCGCGCTGCCATACAGGCTCAGTAATACGGACTTGCGTAATGGGGTCATTGAAAACACGCGTGCTCTCCAGTTAAGAATAGAAGAAAAACATTCTAATCACTTATAAGGAAAGCAACCATCTTCTTTTGTCGCTTTGAAACAACACTCGTGCTTCATTGGCGGCAGCGAAACCGCCGGCGGGGCGGTCGCGCTAGTGCAGGAACCAGAGCCACAGCGGGATGGTCGCCATGCACAGGATGCTCGACAATAAAATGGCCGAACTGACCATGCCGGCGTCCCGGCCGTCGGCTTTGACCACGAGCGCGGCGTTGATCCCGACCGGGCACGCCGAGAGCAGCACGAGCACGCTCACGCTGGCGGGAGGGAGCCCGAACACATGCCGCGCGAGCAGCCAGACGAGCAGCGGCAGCAGCAACAGCTTGGTCGCGACCACGAGCATGGTTTCGCCGCCGCGCTGCGGGGCCAGCGTGGCCAGCGAGGCGCCCAGCGCGAGCAGGGCGCAGGGCAGGGCGGCGTTCGACAACATCGCCAGCAACTGGCGCACGGGCGCGGGCAGGTCCACGCCGCCGAGGTTGAGCGCGAAGCCGATGAACAGGCTCGCCACGATCGGGTTCTTGAGGGCCGCCAGCAGCGCCGCGCCGAGCTTGCCGCCGCGCCCGCCCGGGCCGCCGGCGCCGCGCGCGCACAGGTAGTACAGCGAGAAGCCGACCAGGCTGTGGAAGGCGATGACCGGGAACGCGTAGCGCAGGCTGTCGGTGCCGAAGGTTTGCACCAGCACCGGGATACCGACGAAGGCGTTGTTCGAATAGGTCGCCGCGAGCGCGCGCGGGGCGGCGTTGGTGTCGCGCCGCCAGCCGAAGGCGTATAGCAGGAACACGGCGACCAGGGGCAGGTAGAAGGCGCACAGCAATTGCCACGAGATCGAGGCGGAGATGCCGTTGGTGTACGCGCCGTTGAGCAGCAGGGCCGGCACCAGCAGCTTGACGGTCAGCTCGCTGACGCCGTGCGGCCAGCCGGGCGCGAGCCAGCGCGAGCGCGCCAAGGCCCAGCCCAGGCCGGCGATCAGGAACAGTGGCAGCAGCAGCGCGAGCAGCAAGGGAAAGCCTCGGTCGTTCTTTTGGGAAAGACGCATTGTATCGGTTGGGGCGGGGTGTTGTGGGCGAGCCGGACATCACACCACATCGTCCTCGCGGAGGCGGGGACCCATAGAACAGTTGCTCTGAGCCGACGTTCTATGGGTCCCCGCGTGCGCGAGGACGATGTTGGTTTATTAGTTTTTGAATTTCGGCGGCACGATTTCTAAGGCACCCGGTCCACCGCTCTACCGTTTCCAGTGAGTTATACTGTGTTTTTATACAGTAGTTTATTGCCCCATGTCACACACCATACCCCCGTCCAGCCTGCCGCCGGCGCCGGCCTTGCCCGCCGGCCTGCCCGACTACGCCGAGCTGTTTTGCCTGTCAAACTTCACCTTCCTGCAGGGCGCCTCGCACGCCGAGGAACTGGTCGCGCGCGCCGTCCAGCTTGGCTATGCGGCGCTCGCGATCACCGACGAGTGCTCGCTGGCCGGCGTGGTGCGCGCCCACGCCGAGGCCAAAAAGGCCGGCCTGCCGCTGCTGATCGGCGCCCATTTCCACCTGCGCCAGGCCGACGGCCGGGTGGCGCTGTCGCTGATCGTGCTGGCGCAGAACCGCAACGGCTACGGCAACCTGTCCGAACTGGTCACGCTGGGGCGCACCCGCAGCGAGAAGGGCACCTACCTGCTGCACCCGGCCGACATCGCCGAGCCCGCGCCCGCGTTCGCCCACCTCAAGGACCTGCCCGACTGCCTCGCGATCTTGCTGCCGGCCTACCCCGGGCACGACGCGGCCGATGTCGACCGCCTGCACGCGCAGGCGGCCTGGATGTCGCGCCACTTCAAAGGGCGCGCCTGGATCGGGCTGACGCTGCTGCACCGCGCCTTCGACGACGCCCACCGCGCCACGATCGAGGAGGTCGCGTGGCAGCACGGGCTGCCCGTGAGCGCGCTCGGCCATGTGTGCATGCATGTGCGCTCGCGCAAACCGCTTCAGGACACCCTGAGCGCGATCCGGCTCGGCAAACCGGTCGCCGAATGCGGCTACGGCCTGGCCCAAAACGCCGAGCAGCACCTGCGCGGCCGGCTGCGCCTGGCCAACATCTACAGCCCCGAGGCGCTCGCCGAGACGCTGCGCATCGCGCGCCTGTGCACGTTCTCGCTCGACGAATTGCGCTACGAATACCCCGACGAGCTGGTGCCGCCCGGACAGACGGCGGCCGCCTACCTGCGCGCCGAAACCTATATCGGCGCCCACCACCGCTTCCCGGAGGGCATCCCGGCCAAGGTCCAGGCGCAGATCGAGCACGAGCTCGAACTGATCGGCGCGCTGCGCTACGAACCGTATTTTTTGACCGTCTACGACATCGTGCGCTTTGCCCGCTCGCAGGGCATCCTGTGCCAGGGGCGCGGCTCGGCGGCCAACTCGGCCGTCTGCTATTGCCTCGGCGTGACCGAGGTCGACCCGGCGCGCGGCAACCTGCTGTTCGAGCGCTTCATCTCGAAGGAGCGCAACGAGCCGCCCGACATCGACGTCGACTTCGAGCACCAGCGGCGCGAGGAGGTGATCCAGTACATCTACAACAAGTACGGGCGCGCTCGCGCCGCGCTCGCCGCCGTGGTCATCAGCTACCGGCCCAAGAGCGCGTTGCGCGACAGCGGGCGCGCGCTCGGCATCGACCTCGCGCTGGTCGAGAAAGTCAGCAAGACGTGCCACTGGTTCGAAAGCAAGAGCGACCTGCTCGACCGGCTCGCCGAAAGCGGGCTCGACCCCGAATCGGCGCCCGCCCAGCAGTGGGCCGCGCTGGCCCAGCGCCTGCTCGGTTTTCCGCGCCACCTGTCGCAGCATCCGGGCGGCTTCGTGATCGCCAAGGGCAAGCTGTCGCGCCTGGTGCCGATCGAGAACGCGGCGATGCTTGAGCGCAGCGTGATCCAGTGGGACAAGAACGACCTCGAGGAGCTCGGCCTGCTCAAGGTCGACATCCTCGCGCTGGGCATGTTGTCGGCGCTGCGGCGCACGCTCGACCTGGTCGGGCAGCAGCGCGGCACCGTGTTTTCGATGCAGGACATTCCGGCCGAGGACAAGGCGACCTACGACATGATTTGCGCGGCCGACACGATCGGCGTGTTCCAGATCGAGTCGCGTGCGCAGATGAGCATGCTGCCGCGGATCCAGCCGCGCACGTTTTACGACCTCGTGATCGAGGTCGCGATCGTGCGCCCGGGGCCGATCCAGGGCGGCATGGTGCACCCCTACCTGCGCCGGCGCCAAGGGCTAGAGCCGGTGATCTACCCGAAGCCGGAGATGAAGCTCGCGCTCGAGCGCACGCTCGGGGTGCCGATCTTCCAGGAGCAGGTGATGCAGGTCGCCATGCTCGCGGCCGGCTTCACGCCGGGCGAGGCCGACCAGCTGCGGCGCGCGATGGCGGCCTGGAAGCGCAAGGGCGGCATGGAGAAATACTACAGCCGCATCGTCAACGGCATGCTCGCGCGCGGCTACGAGCTCGAATTCGCCGAGGCGATCTTCAGCCAGATCCAGGGCTTTGGCGAGTACGGTTTTCCGGAGTCGCACGCGGCCAGCTTCGCGCTGCTGGCCTACGCGAGCTCGTGGCTCAAGTGCCACGAGCCGGCCGCGTTTTTGTGCGCCTTGCTCAACAGCCAGCCGATGGGTTTCTACAGCCCGTCGCAACTGGTGCAGGACGCGCAGCGCCACAATATCGAGGTGCGCCCGGTCGACATCGCCATCAGCGGCTGGGATTCGACCCTAGAAGGTAAAGATTTTCGCTGTCGCGAAAACGGGTGCGTTACGCAGGGGCGGGACATGTCCCGCCAATTCCCTGCTTCACCGCTAGAGCCGGCGTCCGGCGTGCCGGCGGGCGGGCAGGCGGCGATCCGGCTCGGATTGTCGCTGCAGCGCGGCATGCGGCGCGAGGTCGCCGCGCGGATCGAGGACGCGCGCGCGATCCGCGCCTTCGACAGCGTGGCCGACCTGGCCCGGCGCGCCGGGCTCGACCGCCACGACCTGCAGGTGCTGGCCGGCGCCAACGCCTTGCTGTCGCTGGCGGGCAACCGGCGCCAGGCGCTGTGGCAGGCGGTCGGCGCGGTGCCCGACAAGGACTTGCTGCGCCCGACCAGCCCGGACGAGGAGACGCCGCTGTTGCGCGCACCGAGCGAGGGCGACGAGATCGTCGGCGACTACCGCTCGCAGGGGCTGACGCTGGGGCGCCATCCGCTGGCGCTGCTGCGCCCGCAGTTGCTCGAGCGGCGCTTCATGCCGGCCGCCACCTTGCACGATTACAAGCAGGGCCAGCTCGCGCGCGCCTGCGGCATCGTCACGGTGCGCCAGCGCCCGAGCACGGCCAAGGGCGTGTTGTTCGTCACGCTCGAGGACGAGACGGGCAATGTGAACGTGATCGTCTGGCCCAGTTTGGTCGAGCAGCAGCGCCGCGAGGTGCTCGGGGCCACGCTGCTCGGGGTGTACGGGGTGTGGCAGAAGGAGGGCGAGGTGCGCCACCTGGTGGCCAAGCGGCTGGTGGATATGTCGAATATGCTCGGGCGGCTGGGGACGCGGAGCCGGGATTTTTGCTAGATAAACCCCCACGTCGTCCTCGCGCAGGCGGGGACCCATAGAACAGTTGCTCATCGCGAACGTTCTATGGGTCCCCGCCTGCGCGAGGACGATGTGTTGGTTCTTTGGCTTTGCGGTTTTTATCGGAAAATTATTTGTTGCACCACCAACCCCTTTTTCCGCCGGCCTCCGTTACATTCTCCTGACACCGCCGACACAGGCCCTAAAAAAGGAGAAGAACATGCCATCCCATCCCATCGCCGCCGCTCTCATACTGGTGCTTGCAAGCTTCGCAAGCCATGCCCAGGCGGCCGACACCGCGCCGGCCAAGACCCTGACCGCGTTCACCAGCGAAACCGAGCTCGAGGCGTTCTTCAAACGTTTCGCCGACGAGCAACGGGCGCGCGCAGAGGCCGAGGCCAAGGCCAAGGCCAGGGCCAAAGCCTACGCCGCAGCCGACGGCCAAACGATGTATTCAGTCGCCGCAGGCATGGCACCGCCTTCGCCGGTCCCGATGCCGGCCTACGCGCCACCGCCTGCCTCGCCCGCGCCCCCGGCCCCGTCGGCCACGGCCAAGCCGTCCGCGGCGGGCGAGTCGGTCACCAACACCCAAACCGCCGGCGTGGACGAGGGCGGCATCGTCAAGGTGCACGGCCAACACCTCGTGATGCTGCGCCGCGGCCGCCTGTTCACCGTCGATATCGGCAAGGGCCAGCTCAAGCCGGTCTCGGCCATCGACGCCTTCGCGCCCGGCACCAACCCGGCCGGCAGCTGGTATGACGAAATGCTCATCTCGGGCGACACGGTGGCCGTGATCGGCTACAGCTACAGCCGCGGCGGCACCGAGATCGGCCTGTTCGACATCGAC
>JAZKIN010000221.1:0-39404 GCA_040384885.1 Pseudomonadota bacterium
GTTCTATGGGTCCCCGCATGCGCGAGGACGATGTTGGTTTGAGGTATTAGAAGCTAGTGAGGTCGCGATTTCTGCCAAATCAAGGCCACCCGCCTACACATGCAGCGGGCGCGGCTTGCCGACCCAGTAGCCCTGAGCGAAATCGACCCCGATCTCGTTCAGGCTGGCCATGATGGCCGCGTCGGTCACGTACTCGGCGATCGTTTTGCGGCCCATCATGTGGCTGATGTCGTTGGCGAAACGTACCATCTCGTAGTCGACCGCGCTCGAGGACATCATCTGGATGAAGGAGCCGTCGATCTTGATGAAGTCGACCGGCAACTGCTTGAGATAGGAAAACGAGGTCATGCCGGTGCCGAAGTCGTCGAGCGAGAAGCGGCAGCCGCGCGCGGCCAGCGTGTCGATGAAGGCGATGGTTTTTTTCATGTCGGCGATCGCGCCGTTTTCGGTGATCTCGAAGCACAGCTTGTTGGCCGGCACGCCCGAGCCGTCGATCAGGCTCGCCGCGACCTTGTGGAAACCGGGGTCGGCCAGCGAGCGGCGCGACAGGTTGATGCTGCACATCTCGAGTTCTTGCATGTGCCCGGGCTGGCCGGCGAGCCACTCGAGCGTCTTGGTCAGCACCCACAGGTCGATCTTGTGGATCACGTCGTAGCGTTCGGCGGCCGGCAGGAACATGCCCGGCGTTATCGGGCCGCCGCGCCCGTCTTTTAGGCGCAGCAGGATCTCGTAGTGCAGCGCCGTGCTGCCGTCGCCGAGCGCCATGATCGGCTGGCAGTACAGCTGCAGGCGGTCGTTCTGGAACGCGTGCGAGAGCCGCGTGACCCAATGCATGTCGCTGCGGCGCTGGGCGAAGTCGGGGTCGCCCTGGTGGTGCACGTAGACCTGGTTGCGCCCGCGCTCTTTGGCGATGTAGCAGGCATGGTCGGCGCGTCGCAGCGAGTCTTCGACCGTGGCCGTGGCCAGGTCGATCGGGGTCAGGCCGATGCTCACGCCGATCTGGAACACGCGCCCCTTGCAGTTGTAGCGGAAGCTGCGCGTGGCCTCGAGGATTTTGTCGGCCACGGCGAGCGCCTCGTCGAGCGTGCAATGCTCGACGATGAGCGCGAACTCGTCGCCGCCGATGCGCGCGAGCGTGTCGCGCTCGCGCACGTGCTCGACATACGATTGCGCCAGTTGCTTGAGCAGGTCGTCGCCGGCCGCGTGGCCGCAGGTGTCGTTGACGATCTTGAACTGGTCGAGGTCGAGGTAGAGCAGCGCCGCGCTGGCCGAGCCCACATGGCGCGCGCGCTCGATCGTGCGCAGCAGCCGGGTTTCGAACTCGCGCCGGTTGATCAGGCCCGTGAGCGCGTCGTGGCTGGCCTCGAAGCCGAGCCGGCGCAGCAGGCGTTTCGATTCGGTCACGTCGTGCAGCACGAGCACCGTGCCGATGAGCTCGCCGTCGGCGAGGACCACGGGCGCGACCGCGTTCTCGACCGCGAAGCGCCGGTCGTCGCGCCCGATCAGGGTCGCGTGCGGCAGGTTGGTGATGGTGCGGCGCTGCTCGAGGCACAGGCCGATCGCGCCGAGGATCAGCGCGGCGTTGGCCGATTCGGCATAGCGCACGACTTCGCCGAGCGGGCGCCCGAGCGCGTCGGCCGCGGACAGGCCGAGCAGGCGCTGGGCGGCCGGATTGATGCTCGTGACGTTGCCGCGCCGGTCGGTCGCGAGCACGCCGTCGGTGACGGCCGCGAGCGTGACCTCGGCGCGCTCGCGTTCGGTCTCGGCCGACAGTTCGGCGTCCTTGAGCGAGCTCACGTCGTGCACCGCGGCGACCGCGACGCGGACCACGCCGTCGTCGTCGACGATGGGCGCGGTCGTGACGGCGATGTGGGCCTGGCTGCCGTCGCGCCGTTTATAGATGAGTTCTTGGTGGTTGGTGCGCTCCTGTGTGAGCAGGGTGCGCGCGAGCGGCAGGTCTTCGGGCTTGATGCGGGCGCCGTGGATGTCGACGAAATGGTATTTGCCGTAGTCGAGGTAGCTTTCTATCTTGCCGATGCCGCGCCCGAGCATCGCCTCGGCCGCGCGGTTCTGGTACGTCAGCTTGCCCGAGGGCGCCTCGGCGAGCAGGATGCCGGACGGCATTTGCTCGAGGATGTTGGCAAAGCGCAGCCGTTCCTGCTCGAGCTTGCGGTACAGGCGCCGCTGCTCGGCCTCGGCCTGCTTGACGCCGTCGATGTCGACGCACACGCCCATGAACACGAGCGGCCGGTCCTCGGCGTCGAGGTGCCAGTTGGCGCGCATGAAGAACCAGCGGCTGCTGCCGTCGGCCTTGAGCAGGCGCAGCTCGAGCTCGAACGGGGCGGCGTTGGCGCGGTTGCGCGCCTGTTGCAGGCGCTGGCGGACCGCGCCGCGGTCGTCCGCGTGCACGAGCTCCTGCCAGCCGTCGAGCGTGAAGACGGGATCGCGCCCCCGGTGGCCGAGCAGGTCGAGCAGGTGGTGCGAGACCTCGACCTGCTCGCTGTCGAAGCGCCATTTCCACGTGCCGGACTCGGCCGCCTGGAGGATCAGGTCGATTTCCTCCTTTTCTTTCTCGCACTGCTCGAGTTTGCGGTGGCCCGTGAGGTCGAGCGTGATCTTGGAGAAGCCGAGCAGCTCGCCGGCGTCGTTGCGCAGGGCGGTCAGCGCGATGTGGGCCCAGAACAGGCTGCCGTCCTTGCGCTTGCGCCAGGATTCTTCGCTGAAGAAGCCGTCTTTGGCGGCCGCGTCGAGGTTGTGTTGCGGGTGCCCGCTGGCGCGGTCCTCGTCGGTGTAGAGCATGGCGAGGTGGTGGCCGATGGTGTCCTCGGCCGTGTAACCCTTCATTTCTTCGGCCGCCTTGTTCCACACCGTGATGATGCCGTGCTCGTCCATGAGAAACACGGCGCACTCCTTGATGCCCTCGACCATTAGCCGGTAGAGCTCGGCGGTGACGTAGTCGGGATGGACGGAGGCGAGGGTGCGGTCGGGCATACGCGGTTGTTCCTTGAGGCGCCCTGAAGCGGGCCTTGGGTCGGCTATCAACGGTTTGATCCACGCGCAACAGGCAAAGTTCCGGTGTCGTTTAATGGGCACGCACATTTGACTTTCGCCAGCGCCCGCCATACATTGGGACGTCCTGCGAAGGACCTGCGATTCACCCTGACCACGTTCCCCGATGCCCAACGACGACGAACAACAAGCCGACCCCATGCGTGCGCCCGGCGGCGGCGCGCAAGCCGGGCACCAACAGCTGCAACAGCAGCTGCAAGCCGCAAACGAGCAACTCAACCAGATCTTCCACCGCGCGCCCGCCTTCATGTGCGTGCTGCGCGGGCCCGAGCATGTGTTCGAGATGGCCAACGCGCGGTACCGCCAGCTCGTCGGCGGACGCGAGCTGATCGGCAAAACGGTGCGCGCGGCGCTGCCCGAACTGGCCGGGCAGGGCGTCTACGAACTGCTCGACGCGGTCTACCGCAGCGGCCAGGCCTACCAGGGCCGGGCGCTGCAGCTGCATTTGCGGCGCGACGCCCGGCGCGGCGAGGAGCAACTGTTCCTCGACTTCGCCTACATGGCGCTGCGCGAGCCCGGCGGCGCCATCTCGGGCGTGCTGGTGCAGGGCGTCGACGTCAGCGAACGGCGCCGCGCCAAGCTGCTCGCGCAGGGGCAGCGGCGCGCGCTCGAACTGGCCGTCACGGGCGCGCCGCTCGAGGCGGTGCTCGCCGAGCTCGCGCGCACCGCCGAGGAGCAGTCGGGCCGGACCGCGCTGGCCGCCGTGCTGCTGCGCGACGCCGGCGGCGCCCACCTGCGCCACGTGGCCGCGCCGTCGCTGGCGCCGGCCTACGTGGCGGCGGTCGACGCGCTCCCGCTCGCGGCGGACGCGCTGCTCGCCGACGGACCGGTTCATACGGCCGGGCTCGCCTCGGGGCGGCTCTGGGACGCGTGCGCGCCGCTCGCGCGCGCGCACGGGCTGCACGCTTGCCGCGCGTTGCCGATCGTCGCGCCATCGGGCGCCGTGCTCGGCGCCTTCGCCTGGTATTACCGCGCGCCGCGCGAGGCGGCCCCGCACGAGCACGCGGCGCTGGCCCTGCTGGTCAACACGGCCGCGCTCGTGATCGGCCAGCGCCAGGACGCGGCGCAGCGGCGCGCGCTCGAACAGCGCTCGCGCGCTATCCTCGAGAGCATCACCGAGGGCTTCGTCGCGATCGACCCCGACTGGACCGTGAGCTATGCCAACGGCGCCGCCGGGCGCAGCGTCGGCGCGCCGCCCGAAGCGCTGGTCGGGCAGGCGTTCTGGGACGCGTTCCCGATGGCGCGCGGCGGCGCCGTCGAGGCGGGCTGCCGGCGCAGCGCGCGCGAGCGCGTGCCGGTGCGGCTCGAGGCCCACGACGCGTGCCAGGCAAGCTGGTTCGAGGTCAACAGTTTTCCGATGCCCGACGGCGGCGTCGGGCTCACCTTCCGCGACGTCAGCGACCGCAAGCGCGCCGAGGCCGACCTGCGCCGCCTCGCCGCCGTGGCCGAACAATCGTCCGACTTCATCGGCATCACCACCCCGGACGCGCGGGCGACCTACCTGAACCGCGCCGGACGCGCGATGGCGGGGGTGGCGCCGGACACCGACATCACGGCCTACGGCACGCTCGACTTCGTCGCGCCCGAGAGCCGCGCGCTGGTGCGCGAGGTGGTGCTGCCCGCGCTGAAGGGGCCGGCGGCCCAGTGGGAGGGCGAGCTGCACCTGCGGCACGAGGGCACGGGCGCGCCGATCCCCGTGTTCTACAAGGGCTTCGCGGTGCGCGACGACGACGGCAACAACCTCGGCCTGGCGACCATCACGCGCGACATCACCGAGCAAAAGCGGGCCGAGGACGCGCTGCGCCAGGTCGCGGCCGACCTGTCCGAGGCCGACCGCCGCAAAAGCGAATTTTTGGCCACGCTCGCGCACGAGCTGCGCAACCCGCTGGCGCCGATCCGCACCGGGCTCGACCTGCTGCGCCACACGGGCGGCGACGCCGCCGCCACCGCCAGCGTGCACGCGATGATGGAGCGCCAGCTCGGCCAGCTGGTGCACCTGGTCGACGACCTGCTCGACGTGGCGCGCATCACGCGCGGGCGCATCGACCTGCGCAAGGAGCGCATCGCGCTGCCGGCGCTGGTGGCGATGGCGGTCGAGACCAGCGCGGCCCTGATCGAGGCCGGCGGCCTGCGGCTCGAGGTCTACGTGCCCGAGTACGGGGCCGAGCTGTGCGTCGACACCACGCGCATCGTGCAGGTGCTCAGCAACCTGCTCAACAACGCGGCCAAATACACCCCGCGCGGCGGGCGCATCACGCTGTCGGCCTGGCGCGAGGACGACGAGGCGGTGCTGGCCGTGGCCGACAGCGGGGTCGGCATCCCGCAGGCCGAACTCGAGACCGTGTTCGAGATGTTCACGCAGGTCGGACCGAACATGGAGCGGGCCCAAGGCGGGCTCGGGATCGGGCTGTCGCTGGTGCGCCAGTTGGTCGAACTGCACGGCGGCAAGGTCAACGCGGCCAGCGACGGCCCCGGCATGGGCTCGACCTTCACGCTGCGCCTGCCGTTGTCGGACGCGCCCGCCGTTCCGCCGCCGCCGCTCGGCGGGCGCGGCGCGGCGCAGGGGGCGTGGGCGGCGCGGGCGTCGCTTGCCTGCGGCGCGGCGGAGGCAGCGGCCACGCCAGCGCCGCCGTTCGACGTGCTGGTGGTCGACGACAACGTCGACGCCGCCGAGTCGCTCGCGGCGCTGCTGGCGGCCATGGGGCACCGCACCCGGGTCGCGCTCGACGGCGTGGAGGGCTTCGAGCTGGCGCGCCGGCACCGGCCCGACCTGGTCTTCCTCGACATCGGCCTGCCCGGCATGAACGGGCACGAGGTCGCGCGCGCGCTGCGCCAGACCCCCGGACTCGACGATCTCGCGATCGTCGCCGTGACGGGCTGGGGCGAGCGCAGCGACCTCGAACTGAGCGTGCAGGCCGGCTTCGACCGGCACCTGACCAAGCCGGTCGATTTCACCGCGCTCGAACAGGTGCTAGCCGAGCTCGCCACGCGCGGCGTGCGCGGATGAGGGCCGGGCGCGCGCTGGCGACCTCGTGCGGTACGCTGGTGGTCAACGACAAAGGTGAGCTGCTGCTGTGCCATGTGACGGACACGGCCAAATGGGATATTCCGAAGGGCATGCAGGACCCGGGCGAGACCACGCTCGAGGCCGCCATGCGCGAGCTGCGCGAGGAGGCCGGGATCGGCTTCGACGCCGCCTTGTTCGAGGACCTGGGCGGTTTCGACTACCGGCCCGACAAGCGCCTGCACCTGTACCGCGTGGCGGCGGGCGACACGCTGGGCCGCCTCGAGACGCTCGCTTGCACAAGCTTTTTCCCGCACCAGCACACGGGCGTGCCCACGCCGGAGGTCGACGGCTACCGCTGGGCGGCGCGCGGCGAGATCGCCAGGCTGTGCTGGCCGCGCATGGGGCAACGCCTGCTGGCGCTCGCGTGGTAGGCGGGCGAGGGGCCCGGGGCTGCCGACCCGCTCACGTTCTTGGAATTGGCGCCTGGATGGTAGGAGGGCCTCTCACTTTCTGCTCGTTGATCACGCTTTTCTTATTCATTTTTGTTAAGCGGGGAGTCGGGCACGGCGCGGTCGATCGCCGGCCTGATTTTTTTCCGGCCGGCCGTGGCGAGCGTGTCGGCCAGCGCATCGGCGGCGGCCCGGTCGATGCCGGCCTTGGAGTCGGGCAGCCTGCCTGTGCCGCGGACCTGGCCCGATTGCTGGTCGAGGCTGATTTCTTCGGCGACCATGTCGTCCGCCTCGTCGGCCTGTGGAAGTAGCCCTTCGGATTGCTTCGGTTTTTTGCCTGGCTCTGCCATGAAGTTCCCCTGTTCAACGGTTGGCGCGTAAGCGTCCGGATTCTGCGGGACGTTGTGCGGCTCTCTGTATGACAGCAAAGCGGCTGCATGGTTCTATCCACGAAGGTAAATTGCTTGCTTTTACTATTTATTGCAGGCAAAATCGCTTTCATGGATAAAATTGACATGAAACTGCTCCGCCTGGTCCAAGTGGACGGCCGCCGCTCGGCCGCCGAGCTTGGCGCCGAGATCGGCCTGTCGGTCTCGGCCGTCAGCGAACGCCTGCGCCGGCTCGGCGCCAGCGGGGTGGTCAAGGCCACGCGCGCGATCATCGCGCCGGAGCGGGTCGGCATCTCGCTGTGCGCGTTCATCTTCGTCGACCTCGAGCCGCGCGCCGACGAGCGCCAGTTCGCCGCTGCGCTCGGTGAAATGCCCGAGGTGCAGGAGGCGCACCACGTGACCGGTCCCCATTCCTGGCTCATCAAGGTGCGCGTTCCCGACACGGCGGCGCTGCAGCACTTGTTGTCGCGCCATATCAAGCCGCTGCCGGGCGTGTTGCGTTCGGAGTCGGTCATCGTCCTCGAAACGACCAAGGAAACGTCGGAGCTGCCGCTCGGGCTCGCGCATGCCAGTGTCGCGTTCGACGACGACGCGCCGTGAGCGACGTCGCCGACAAGGGCGGCGCAATGGGCGCCACGTCCGTTGATGGCTCCGCATCGGGCGCCACGTCCGGCGGTGGGCCCGCCCCGGGCGTCGCAAACGCTGCCCGCTGCTACTCGGAGGACGACATCGACGCGCTCGGCCGCCGCCTGCTCGCGTGCACTTTGCCGAAGGCCGAATGGACCCACGCGGCCCATCTGCTGGCGGCCGCGTGGCTGATCGCGGCGCGCCCGGAGCTCGACGCGCCGAGCGCCATGCCCGCCATCATCCGTGCCTACAACGAGGCGAGCGGCGTCGCCAACACCGATACCGCCGGTTACCACGACACCATCACCCAAGCCTCGTTGCGCGCGGTCGGCGCCTTCCTCGCCGGCTTGCCCGAGGGCACTCCGCTCGCCGCGGCCTGCGCCCAATTGCTGGCCTCGCCGTACGCCGACAAAGCTTGGCTGCTGGCACATTGGTCGCCCGCACGCCTGTTCTCGACGCCGGCCCGGCGCGGCTGGATTGAACCCGACATCGCCCCGCTTCCGTTCTAGCTAGAAAGCTTTCCTTCGGGCTACAATGCGGCTTTTTCAATGTTTGGTTTGAGGACACATGGTTCAAGGTTTCATGGCCCGCGCAGTCCTCGCGTGGGTGTTGTTGTCGGCCACTCTGGCCGTTGCCGGGCAATGCGACGAGCACTACGCGCAAGGGCGGATGCCCGAGATCCGCAACCCGAAGTTGCAAGCGCACACGCGGGAGCTTTGCTACGGCGTGTTCGGCGTGATGCACTCGGGCCTGACGCGCACGCCGCTGTGGTCGGCCGAGCGGCTCGAGGTCGACAACATCGAGTCGGCCGCGACGCTCACGCGCAAGAATTCCTTCCATGCGGAGACGAAGCTGCCGCGCTCGCAGCGCGCCGAATTGTCGGACTACGCGCGCAGCGGCTTCGACCGCGGCCACATGGCGCCGAACGGCAATATGCCGGACGAGGACGCGCAGCGCGAGAGCTTTTCGCTGGCCAATATGGTGCCCCAGGACGCCGACAACAACCGCCACACCTGGGCCGCGGTCGAGATGTCGGTGCGCAAGATGGCGCGGCTCGAGGGCCGCCTGTACGTGCTCACCGGGCCCGCCTTCCTCGGATCGCAGCTGCGCAAGGTCGGCAATGTGCTCGTGCCTAGCCATTTGTACAAAGTCGTCTATAGTCCGAAGCAGGGCAAGGGCGCGGCCTATTTTGTCGAGAACAACGCGCAGGCGCAGCTGCAAACGATGACGGTGGCCGAACTCGAAAGGCTGATCGGCATCAATCTGCTGCCGGCGCTGACCCTCAACGAAAAGCAGCAAATGGCACGCCTGCCGCGCTCCAAACCTAAAAAGACGCGACGTGAGCGCTTCGACTATGAGGCCCTGTTCTGACGGGGGTGGCTATGCCGAGGAGTTGGCATGACGAGGCGTTGCAATGAGTAGGAGTTCCTATCGATAAGGAGAAGTTGCGATGAGTACTGAATCGACGGCCTTTGCGCCGTATGCGAACGAGGCCGACGTGTTACAGATCGGCAATTTGATGGTCGAGAACCGGCTCGACCGGATCACCGTCAGCGGCGACCTTGACCTGACCGCCGACAAGCCGGGCCTGGCGCAGGCGCGCCTGCTGCATCGCCTGCTAGGCGAGATCGTCGCCAGCCTCGAAGGGCAAGCCTTGCCCGACGCGTTGCCGGCGCCACAGGTCAAGCTGGTCGACAACCCGTTTAATTGACAGCCGGCGCTGGTGCTCAGTGCGCCATCAGCACCGGAACGGTCATATTGCGCAGCACCGTGCGCGTGACCCCGCCCATGACCATCTCGCGCAAACGCGTGTGGCCGTAGCCGCCCATGACGATCAGGTCGGCGCCGCAGTCGGGCGCGAGCGACAACAGCGAATGGCCGTCGTCGATGGTGCTGGCGAAGCGCAGGACGTTGACCGTGACGTCGTGGCGGGCGAGAAACAGCGCGATGTCGTCGCCGGCCTGCTCGGTGCTGATGTCGGCCTGGTCGCCGGTGTACACGACCACGTCGACCTGCTCGGCCAATTTTAGGATCGGCAAGGCGCCGTGCACGGCGCGGGTCGCGCACAGGCTGCCGTCCCAGGCGAGCATCGGGCGCCGGCCCACGCTGGCGAAGCTGCCGCTATGGGGAACGAGCAGCACCGGCCGGCCGCAGCTCATGAGCAGGTACTGGGGCAGGTCGTTCGGCACCGCCTGGTTCGGTTCGCCCGGCTTGCCCTGGCCGATGATGGCGAGGTCGGAATAACGCGCGCGCAAGCTCATGCCGAGCCCGGCTTCTTCGTCGATGACGACGCCCTCGTGCGAGCGCAAGCCCTGGGGCGCGACGGCGGCCTCGAACGCGTCGATCGCGTGCTCGGCGTGCTCGCGCAAGAGGTCGCGCTGCGCGATCAGGAAGGGGCTGTAGGCGCCGCCGTCGGGGGTCCAGGCCCCCGGATAGGCAAACTGGGCCACGCCACCCGTGACGGCGGCCCCGACCAGGTGCGCCTCGTGCTGCGCGGCGAGCGCGATCGCGATACGCGTGCGCTCGGCCCAATTGCTCGATTGGTCGGCTTGCAGAAGCAGGGTTTTATAGGGCATGGCGGCCTTTCTGCCGGTGGCGGGATGGCATTGCCAGCGTAGGCGGTGGCGGATTCGGACTTTTGATTTTTATCAAAGTCACGGTTGGTGTAGTATAGTTACCTTCTGCTTGCGCCAATCTCCATGTTTCCCAAAGACGAGCCTGTTTATTTTGTGGAGTTGCTAGTTTGCATGGTGTAAATTGACTACATTACAGCCAACAAGCGCCACCATGACACCTGTCCAGCCGTTCCCGGTTTTCAACTTGTTACCCATGTTCGCGACCCTCGCGCTTGCCGCGGCGCCGGCGCACGCCGCGTTCGAGGCGCACCGCATGGTTGCCGGCGCGCCCGGGGTGCGCCTCGACGGCGCCCTCGACGACGCCGTCTGGCGCCAGGCGCCGGCCCACACGCGCTTCTACGAGACCCAGCCGGCCGACAACGCCGAGGCCAAGGTCCGCACCGAGGTGCGCATCGCCTACGACGCCAAGTACCTGTATATAGGGCTGAGCGCATGGGACGCGGCGGCCGGCGCGCTGCGCGCCCCGTTCGCGCGGCGCGATAAATTCAGCAACGACCAGGACTACATCGGCCTGCTGCTCGACCCGTCGGGCACGGGCAAGTCGGCGCAAACGATTTACGTCAACCCGCGCGGCGCCGTCAGCGACGGCACCTTCAGCGACACGGGCGGCGACGACCTCGCGCCGGACTTCGACATCGATGTCGCCAGCGCGCGCTTTGAAGGCGGCTGGAGCGCCGAGGTCCGCGTGCCGTTCTCGTCGGTCGCGTATGCGGCCCTGCAAAAGGCGCCGTGGCGCCTGCTGGTGACGCGCAACATGACGCGCGAACAGCGCTACCGTTTTTACAGCAGCCCGGTCAAGCGCGACAGCAATTGCACGCTGTGTTCGGCCGAGGCGATCACGGGCATGAGCGAACTGCCGACCGGCATGAACTGGAGCGCGACCCCGCAACTGGTCGCGCGCCGCCTGCGCGAGCGGGTCGCCGGCGCGCCGCAGCGCAGCGCCGGCAACACCGCCCTGAGCCTCGACCTCAAACTGCGGCCGGACTCGGCCAGCATCGTCGACATGACGATCAACCCCGACTTCTCGCAGGTCGAACTCGATGCGCCCCAGTTATCGGGCAACACGCGTTTCGGCTTGTTCGAGCAGGAAAAGCGGCCCTTCTTTTTGGAGGGCAGCGACATCCTGGCCGGACCGCTGAAGGCCGTCAACACGCGCTCGATCAGCGACCCGAGCTGGGGCGCGCGCTACACACGCCGCACCCACGACGCCAACTTCACGGTCCTGAGCGCGCGCGACGCCGGCGGCGGCCTGGTGCAGTTGCCGAACGCGTACTACACCGATTTCGCGGTGCAGCAAAGCGCTTCGCAGGCCAGCGTGGCGCGCGGGCGGTTCAACCTTGGCTCGCTCGTGCTCGGTGCCGTCGGAACCGACCGCAGCTATGCGGGCGGGCGCGGCTACAACCGGGTGCTTGGCGCCGATTTCGAATGGCAGCGGGGCGCCGGCGAGCGGGTGCGCGGGCAGATATTAAGCAGCGCCACCACCGCCCATGCCGACGGGCACGGCGGGCTGGCCGAATCCGCGCGCCGCGACGGCCATGCCGCGATGCTGGGTTGGGGCATCGAGCGCCAGACCTGGTCGGTCAACTCGGCCTTCGAAGAGATCAGCGCGGGCTTTCGCGCCGACAACGGCTTCTTTTCCCAGGCCGGATTCCGCGACGTCAATACAATACTGATTAAAAAGCTGGTTAGGACGGGGCCGCTTAACGAGCACAATGTGTATGTGTTCGCCGACCACAAGGTCGACCACAAGGGCGTCTTGCTCAACGACGAAGTGAGCATCGGGACCTGGATGTCTGGCCCGTACGACAGCGAGATGGAACTGCACGTGCGGCCGCACCAGCGCAGCCGCATGGCCGAGGGCGGGCCGCTGTTCGACACCACGCGCTTCGGCGGGCGCATCGGGGTCACGCCGGGGCGCACGCTGGCCCGGCTCGAACTCGAGGCCGAACTTGGCGAGCATATCGATGTCGTCGGCGCGCGCGTGGGCAAGGGCGGCACCGTGCGCAGCTACGCGCGCCTGCGGCCGTCGGACCGGATCGAAATCGAACCGGGCTGGTCGGGCAGCTGGATCGACGCCGCCGCCGGCGCCGAGAACGGGCGCCGGCTCTACACCGAGCGAGCGCTGCAGATCAAGGCCATTTACCACTTCAGCCCGAAGGACACGCTGCGCATGATCGCGCAACAATCACGCACGCGACGCGACGCGTCGTTGTATGCTGTGCCTGTGGTGCCCAGTAGCAACAGTGTCGCAAGTTCCTTCGTTTACGGTCACACGGCCGGGCTTGGCACGGCGGCCTACGTGGGCCTGAGTTTGTCGCGCGGTGAGGTGCCCGGACACCAGCCCTTGCGCCGCCTGAATGAATTGTTCATCAAGTTGTCGTGGCGCCGCTGAGGGCTGCGCCGGTTCCAAGATTGTCCAAGATTGAACTATCCGAGAGATTGAAAATGACTATCCAGCATCCACTTCCTTTGCACCGCGCCGGCCGCTTCGGCTTTTTGGCGCTGTGCGTGCTCGCGGCGCCGCTCGCGTCGGCCCAGAACGCCGAGCGCCGCCTCGAATCGTTCGTGCAACAGGGCCAGCGGCTCGCGTTGACCACCAATGACGGCACATACACGATCACGCCGTATTCGGAGACGATCGTCGAGACCAGCTTCGTGCCCAAGGGCGAAACCTACGACGCGCGCTCGCATGCGGTGGTGCTGGTCCCGGCCAAGCTCAAGGTACGGCTCAAGGCGACGCCGGCGACGATCTCGTATGCAACGGCCGGCATCGCCGTGACGATCACGCGCGCGCCGTTCCAGATTGCCTATGCGTACAAGGGCAAGCCGCTGATCGCCGAGCGCCAGGGTTACCAGCGCAAGGGTGGCGCCGACTTGATCGACTTCACGCTCGCGCCGGACGAGGCGCTGTACGGCGGCGGCGCGCGCGCGCTCGGCATGAACCGGCGCGGGCACCGCCTGGCGCTTTACAACAAGGCCCACTACGGCTACGAGCAGCGTTCCGAGCTGCTCAATTACACGATGCCGCTGGTGCTGTCGTCGAAGAAGTACATGATTCACTTCGACAATGCCGGCACCGGCCACCTCGACCTCGACAGCGCGAAAAACAATGTGCTCGCCTACGAGACGGCGGGCGGGCGCAAGACCTACCAGGTGATCGCCGGCGACAGCTGGGAAGGGCTGGCCTCGGCCTACACGGGGCTGACGGGACGCCAGCCCCTGCCGCCGCGCTGGGCCTTCGGCAATTTCGCCAGCCGCTTCGGCTACCGCTCCGAGGCGCATGCGCGCGAGACGGTCGCGAAATTCGAAGCCGAAAAAGTGCCGCTCGACGCGATCGTGTTCGACCTGTTCTGGTTCGGCAAGGAGATCAAGGGCACGATGGGCAACCTGGCCTTCGACAAGGACACCTTCCCGCAGCCGCAGAAAATGATCGCCGATTTCAACGCCAAGGGCATCAAGACCATCCTGATCACCGAGCCGTTCGTGCTGACGACCTCGTCGCGCTGGCAGGAGGCGGTCGACAAAAAGGTGCTCGCCACCGACGGCGCCGGCAAACCGTTCACCTACGACTTCTATTTCGGAAACACCGGGCTCATCGATATTTTCGAGCCCGGCGCGCGCGACTGGCTCTGGGGCATCCAAAAAGACCTCGTGAAGCAGGGCGTGGGCGGCTGGTGGGGCGACCTCGGCGAGCCCGAATTACATCCGGCGGCAATGCGGCACGCGAGCGGGACGGCCGACCAGGTCCACAATATTTACGGCCACGACTGGGCCAGGATGATGTACGAGGGCTACCGCAAGGATTTCCCGCAGCAGCGCCCGTTCATCCTGATGCGGGCCGGGTATTCGGGCTCGCAGCGCTTCGGGCTGATTCCATGGTCGGGCGACGTCAGCCGCAGTTGGGGCGGCCTGCAGTCGCAGACCGAGATCGCCTTGCAGATGGGCATGCAGGGCCTCGCGTACATGCATTCGGACCTCGGCGGCTTTGCCGGCGCCAACCCGGACGACGAGCTGTACACGCGCTGGTTGCAGTACGGCGTGTTCCAGCCGGTGTTCCGTCCGCACGCGCAGGACGAGGTGCCGCCGGAGCCCGTGTTCCGCGCCCCGGCCACGCTGGCGCTGGCGCGCGAGGCCGTCAAACTGCGTTACAGCCTGCTGCCGTACAACTACACGGCCGCGTTTGAAAACCACCAGAGCGGCGTGCCGCTGATGCGTCCGCTGATGTACGAAGAGCCCGACAACGCCAGCTTGCGCGAGGTGTCGGACAGCTATTTGTGGGGCAAGGATCTGCTGGTGACGCCGGTCGTCACGGCCAAACTGGCTGTCAAGCAAATCTACTTCCCGGGCAAGAATGCATGGTTCGATTTCTATACCGGCGAGAAGCACGCGGCCGGTTCGCGCGCGGTGGTCAAGCTCACGCCCGAGCACATCCCCGTGTTCGTGCGCGCCGGCGCCTTCATCCCGCTGGCGCCGGAGATGCAAAACACGGGCGCGTACACGGGCCGCAAGATTATCCTGCATTACTACCACGACGCGGCGCTGTCCTCGGCTGCGGGCAAGCTCTACGACGACGACGGGGTCACGCCGGACGCGTTCGAGAAGGGGAAATCCGAGCTGTTGCGGTTCGCGAGCAAGCGCGTGGCGGGCGGATTGTCGATCTCGATCGCGAGCGAGCTCGGGCACAAGCAGGCGCGTGTGGTGCGCGCGTTCTCGATGGTCGTGCACAACGTTGCGGCCAAGCCGAAGCGGGTGCTGGTCGAGAACAAGCCGGTCGCGTTTGCGTGGGATGCGGCGCGCGGGCGGCTCTCGTTCGAGCTGGCGGAAGACGCGCGTGCGAAGCGCTCCTTGCGCATCGATTTATAAGCGCATCGACCTGCAAGCACCATCGCGATCCAAGCCTTGGGGACAGACCGGGGTCAGACCCGGGTCTGACCCCGGTCTGTCCCCGGTCTGTCCCCAGTCTGCCGCCCGGGATAATTACCTGACAACGCAGCCGCTCGGAATTTGTGTGTGGTGTGGCAGGAAGCGCGAATTGGCAAGCTTTTAATAACGTAAATCAACATCGTCCTCGCGCAGGCCGGGACGATGTCGGTTTATGATTTTTACGTATTCCGCGATACGATTTCTGAAGCGCTTTAAGCACAGACTCAGCGTTGCGCAAAGTCCCGGCCTCAGCGCTCGAGCACGTATTGCCCCGGCGCCGGTCCGAGCGCGTCGGGCGGCGGTCCCGGCGGCGCCGCGCCCGCGTGCGAGTGATGCTCGAGCCACTCGACCCATTCGGGCCACCACGAACCGTCCTTCTCGTCGGCGTTCTCGATCCAGCGGTCGGGGTCGCTGTAGCAGTCGCCGCGCCGGTGCGTGTCGGTGTAGTAGTAGCGGCCGCGGTGGCCCGGCTCGCTCACGATGCCCGCGTTGTGCCCGCCGCTGGTGAGCACGAAGGTGACGTCGGACGAGGCCAGCAGGTGGATCTTGTGCACCGAGCGCCACGGCGAGACGTGGTCGGTCAGCGTGGCCACGGCGAACATCGGCACGCTGATGTCGCGCAGCACCACCGGCCGGTCGTTGACCCGGTAACGCCCCGACACAAGGTCGTTGTTGAGGAACAGTTTGCGCAGGTATTCGCTGTGCATGCGGTAGGGCATGCGCGTGGCGTCGGCGTTCCAGGCCATGAGGTCGGTCATGGGTGCGCGCTCGCCGAGCAGGTACTGGCTCACGCCGAGCGACCAGACCAGGTCGTGCGAGCGCAGTAGCTTGAAGGCGCCCGCCATCTGCCGGTTGTCGAGGTAGCCTTGCTGCCACATCAGGTCCTCGAGCCAGGCGAGCTGGCTTTCGTCGATAAAAATGCTGAGCTCGCCCGCTTCGGAAAAATCGGTTTGGGCCGCCAGCAGCGTCAGCGTGTTGAGCGCGTGGCTGCCCTCGCAGGCGAGCGCGGCCGCGGCGATCGAGAGCAGGGTGCCGCCGAGGCAATAGCCGACCGCGTTGATCGGCTGGCCCGGGATGCGCCGGCCCAGCTGTTCGAGCGCGGCCATGACGCCGTCGCGCAGGTAGTCGTCCATGCCCATGTCGCGGTCGTCGGCGGTCGGGTTGTGCCACGAAATCATGAACACCGTGTGGCCGCGCCCGACCAGGTAGCGCACCAGCGAGTTGTGCGGCGACAGGTCGAGGATGTAGTACTTCATGATCCAGGCGGGCACGATCAGCATCGGCTCGGCATGCACGGCCGGCGTGCTCGGCGCGTACTGGATCAGTTCGAACAAGTGGTTGCGGAACACCACCTGCCCGGGCGTGACGGCGACCTCGATCCCGGGGCGGTAGGCCTCGGTGCCCGGCTGCGGCGCGTCGCGCTGGCGCCGTTTGGCGTCTTCGGCGAAGTTGACCGCGCCGCGCACGAAATTGGCGCCGCCCTCGCGCAGCGTGGCCTCGAGCACTTCGGGATTGGTGGCGACGAAGTTGACCGGCGAAACCATGTCGAGCAACTGGCGCGCGGCGAACGAGACCACCTGTTCGTGGTGCTTGCTGACGCCGTCGATGCCGGTGGTCGCGTTGTGCCACCACTGCTGGTTGAGCAGGAAGGCCTGCTGCAGCAGGTTGTACGGCCAGCGCTGCCATGCGGGGTCGCGGAAGCGGCGGTCCTGCGGCAAGGGCTTGATGCAGGGCTCGGCCGGCAAGCCCCAGCTCGCGCGCATCGCGTACTCGAGCCAGCGCAAATCTTTGTGCCACGCCTTTTCGACCAGCCGCTGCCATTTCGCGGGCGACTGCGCGAGGTGCAAACCCCAGTCGAACCACGCGAGCGCCAGGCCCGACGGCGAGATGCCCTGCGTGAGCTGGCCCATGGCCGCGTGCAGCAGGCGGTCGACCTTGCTGGGCGGCTCGATGTCGGTGCGGTGGACGCCGGGCAGGGCGCGCCGCTCCGCGCGCGTCTTGGCGATGTTGGATGTGGAAGGTGTCGATGCCATGCTGGTCTCCTGCCTCGCGGCGCGCGAATCCATTGAGCTTCCTATTCGGATCGAAAACAAACTTGATTAGCGTCAATGGTGTGCGAGGTGCGGCGCGTTTGATGTAATCTTGATTGTCGATTTGGCAGTGCGATGCGAGGAGTGTGCATGAAAGCGAACCAACAGCCGCCTGGTGCCCTTGGCACCGTCACCGTGCCGGTGCACCAAGAACAACTGCATGTGGGAACGCGCGTGGTCGACACCGGTCGCGGCGTGCGCGTGCAGAAAAAAATCAGCGAGCAGCCGCACGCGATCGACCAAACCTTGCTCCACGACGAGCTCGAAGTGACGCGCGTCGCGGTCGACCGGATCGTCGCGCTGTCCGACGCGCCGGCGCCGCGCCACGAGGGCGACACCTACATCGTGCCCGTGCTCGAAGAAATCCTCGTCGTCGAAAAACGCCTGCGCATCAAGGAAGAGCTGCACATCAAGCGCGTCCAGCGCCCGGTCCAGCATGCCGACACTGTTTTTTTAAAGTCCGAGGAGCTTATCGTCGAGCGTTTCGACGAGTCGGACGTTTCACCGCAGTGACCACCTAAGGAGGAACATCATCATGCAACATACCATCGCAGCCGTTTTTGACAACCGCAGTTCGGCCCAGCAGGCGATCGACGACCTGGTCGCTTCGGGCTTTGCGCGCGAGCAGGTGCGCCTGAGTGAAGGCGACACCACCGGCATGGGCGCGCAGTCAACAACGTCCACGAGCGCAACGCACGAAGACCAGGGCATCGGCGCAAGCATCAAGAATTTTTTCAGCGATATGTTTGGCGGCGACAACAGCCAGGATGCGCGCATGTACTCCGAGGCTGTCTCGCGCGGCAACTATGTCGTCACGCTGACAGCCGGCAGCGAATCCGAGGTCGAGCGCGCGGCCGACATCGTCGAACGGTACAACCCGATCGACATCGACGAACACGCGAGCCAGTGGGGCGGTGCGGCCTGGGCCGGCGCCGATGCGCTGCGCTCCGGTAGCGGCAGCGCGCAGCAGTCGCAGGGCGTTTCGCAGCAGTTCCAGCAGGGCAGCCAGGTGCAGGGCGACATCCGCGCGCGCCAGGGCCAGCAGGGCATCCAGCAGGGCGGCGACGCCAGCGCCACGATCCCGATCGTGCAAGAGGAACTCAAGATCGGCAAACGCGAAGTGCAGCGCGGCGGCGTGCGGGTCTACCAGCGCGTGCTCGAGACGCCCGTCAACGAGAGCATCGGCCTGCGCGAAGAGCATGTGCACGTCGAGCGCCATGCGGTCGACCAGCCGATCAACCCGGCCGATGTGACCGCGTTCCGGGAGGGCACGTTCGAAATGCGCGAGACGGCCGAGGAAGCCGTCATCGAGAAATCGGCGCGCGTGGTCGAGGAGGTCGTCGTCGGCAAAGACGTCACGCAGCGCGAGCAGCAGATCAGCGACACGGTGCGCCGCACCGAAGTCGAGGTCGAGCAACTCAGCGGCCAACAGTATTCCGCGGCCGACGACGACACCTACTTCCGGAGCCACTGGACCAGCAACTATGGCGACACCGGCGGCGGCAGCTACGACGATTACGCGCCGGCCTACCGCTATGGCAACCAGATGGCGAGCAGCGACCTGTATCGCGGACGTCCTTGGGAAGAAGTGCAAACGCCGCTGCGCAGCGATTGGGAGGCAAGAAATCCAGGCCAGACCTGGGATAAGGTCAAGGCGGCGGTGCGCCACGGCTGGCAGCGCATCACGTCCTGATTGCTCAGGTCCTGGCTGTAAAAGGCAGGGCCGGCTCCGCCCGATCACCACGGGCCGGCCGGCAACGCGTGCGCCGTTGGCGCACGCGTCTACTGCTACGTCAAACGGCGGGCACCTTAGTCGGCAAACACTTGTTTTGCCGGCGTGATGGTGATCGCCTCGGGACGGATCCCCAGCTTCATGTTGCCAATGACAGCATCCTCATCGAGCAGCGACTTCGGCTTGTCGCCGTCATATTTGATGGGCGAGAAACTATCGGACAGAAGCAGGTCGCGCAAGCCGGCCGCGTCCTTCGCGATCGCCACGACCGACAGATTGGTCGCCGACAGGTGCTTCTTCATCGCCGCGTTGACATCGGCCACGGTCAGTTTCGACAAGCCGTCACGCATCATTTTCGTGAACTCCGGCGTGCCGTGCCATTGCGCGTCGAGCGCGTAGCCGAGTTGCTGGTCTTGCGTGGCGGTCATCACGAACACGTTCTTCATGAGGTAATCGCGCGTGTTTTCAAACTGTTCCGCGCTAAGCCCGCCGTTGATCATCTTGCCCATTTCGGTCAGCGCCACGCGCAGCGCGAAATGTGCGTTGGCCGGCGCCACGGGACGGATCCACACCTCGAACAACTGCGCCTTGCGGCCGCGGCTCGTGGTCGGGAAGAACTGGAACATGCCGCCCGGGAAAGCCTCGATGTAGGCGTAGTTTCCGTAGTTCATGCCGCGCACTTCACGGATGCGTTTGTATAGCTGCGCGCTCGAGGCGCGGTGTTCGCCGAACCAGGTCTTGGCGAGCCACAAGGCCGGGAAGTCCGGATGGGCGCGGGTGACCGTCAGCGGCAGCCCCAGCGAGATCGCGGTCGCGCGCGTGTTCTTTTCGATGATCTCGACCTGCAAACCATTCGGCATTTTTCCCACAGGTACTGCGGTGGCCGGCAGGCCCGCGCCGGCCGGCAGTTTTGCGAGCGCCTGGCGCAGCGAGGCGCTCATCGCGTCGGACACATCGCCCGAAATGCCAACGCGCACCGCGCCTTGCGTGTACGCCTTGCGGTAGAAGTCGCGCACGTCGTCGAGCGTGATCGACTCGATGCCTTTGACCGTGCCCAGCACCGGATGGTCGTAGCTGGTGCCCGCGTACACATTCGTCTGCAGGCGTTCCTTGGCGAACTCCTCCTCGTTGTTGTCCTTGAGGTCGAGTTGCAAGGCGTTGAGCTGGGCGGCCTTGATGCGCTTGAAGTCGTCCTCGCGGAAACCCGGCGTGAGCAGCATCGGCACGGTGACGGCCATGAAGTCGTTCCATTTTTCTTTATGGATCGAACCGGTGAAGGCCGTCATTTCCTTGTCGACCTGGTCGTTGAAGCTGCCCGCCATCGGGAACAGTTCCTTGGTCACTTCGTCGGTCTTGCGCTCGACCGAGCCGGCCGAGGCGACCATCGACGCGGTCAGTTCGGCAAGGCCTTCCTTGCCTTTCGGATCATGCGCCGAGCCGGCGGCGAACACGAGTTTGAAGCGCACCTGCGGCAGCTTGGATTTTTGCACGAGGATGTCGATCGGGGCGCTCGCGGCCGGGGTCGCGAACGAGGCCAGCTTCGGCAGGCTGGCGATGGCCGGCGCGAGCGCCTCATGCGACAGGGTCGTCACGACCAGGCCGTCGTCGACGAGGTATTTGCGCGCCGCGGCCTGCAGGTCGGCCGGCGTCAGCGAGTCGAGCAGGCGGAAATACTGGTTGATCGTGCCGTACGAGCGGCGGTAGTGCGCGTACGAGGCGATCGTGCCGGCGATCTGCTCGGTGTTGTCGAGCGAGCGGATCAGGCCGTATTTGAGGGCCGACTTGGCGTCGTCGAGCGCCTTGGCCGTGACCGGCGTGTCGCGCAGTCCGGCGACGGTTTTCAATATGGCGTCGCGCACCATGAGCGCGTCTTCGGGCTTCTTGACGCGCGCGCCGATCGTGGCCAGGCTCGGATCGATGCGGGCCGGCGCGTAGTCGAACAACTGGTCGACCTTTTGCTCGTCCTGCATCAGGCGCTTGTAAATCGGCGAGGTCGAGCCGAACGACAGCGAGAGCAACATCGACAGCGCGGCCTGGTCCTTGTTCTGCTCCGAGAACGCCGGCGCGCGGAAGGCGACGCTGACGAAGGGCAGGGTCGGGGTCGGCCACGGCACATGCTTGTAGATCGCGCCGCGCGGCGCCGGCTCGACCGGCACGACCGACTTGTAGGTGCCGCGCTGCCATTTGGCCCAGTATTTCTCGACCAGCGCGATGGCCTTGGCAGGCTCGACGTCGCCGGCGATGATCACCGTGGTGCGCTCGGGGCGATACCAGCGGTCGAAGAACACTTTCGAGTATTCGTATTGGTTGGGCATGTCCTCGATGTCCTTGAGGAAGCCCATCGTGGTGTGCTTGTAAGTGTGGGTCGTGAAGGCGGCGTCGCGCTGCACTTCGATCAGTTTCTGGACCGGGTTCGCGCTGTTTTTATTGTATTCGCCAAGCACGGCGCGTGATTCGGTCTTGAACGCGTCTTGCTCGTAGTGCAGGTTCTGGAAGCGGTCGGCCTCGACCTTGAGCACGGTCTCGAGGTCTTCCTTGGCGAAGGTGGTGTGGTAATTGGTCAGGTCGTCGCTGGTGTAGGCGTTCTGGCGCGCACCGGCCTTGGTGATGATCGCCTGGTATTTTTCGGGTGGCGTGTTCTTGGTGCCGCGGAACATCATGTGCTCGAAGAAGTGGGCGAAGCCCGACTTGCCCGGCTCGATCTCGTTGCGCGAACCCGTCTGTACGGGAATCTGGACCGACACCAGGTTCGGAAAGCCGGTCGGGACGATGATGATTTTTAAGCCGTTGGGCAGGGTTTTTTCCGTTGCCGTGAACGGCAGCAAGTCAGCTTTGGCTGGTGCCGCAGCCGGGGCGGCCGCGGCGGACGCTGGGATCGCCAGCGCCAGCAGAGTGATCGGTATGATTTTTGACACAAAGTCTCCTCGTAAGATATCGCAACGGCGCAAGCTTAGAATATTCCCATGCCGATGAACAGGGAAAATTAAACTTTTCGATATGCATATATGGAGGAAAGCGACAGCTGTCGACGGATCAAAACCCCGGCTGTGTTTACGCGTTTCAGGCCTGTTCGGCCAGGGGCAGGCTGATGCGGTTGCGGCCCATGTGCTTGGCCCGGTACAGCGCGGCGTCGGCGGTGGCGACGAGCGCGTTCGGCTCGGTGTTGGGCGCGGCCAGCGCGGTGGCCGCTCCGATGCTCACCGTCACATGATGGTTGGCGTGCCGGCTCGGCACCTGCAATTGCTCGACGCGCGAACGGATCCGCTCGGCGACGATCGCCGCGCCCTTGAGCGATTCGTTGGGCAGGATCACGGCGAACTCTTCGCCGCCGTAGCGCGCGACGAGGTCGTTGGCGCGCATCTCCCCGGCCACGGCCGCGGCGATGCGCTTGAGGCATTCGTCGCCGCCGAGGTGTCCGTGGGCATCGTTATAGGCCTTGAAGTTGTCGACGTCGACCATCAGCAGCGACAGCGGCTGTTGCTGGCGCAGGGCGCGCATCCATTCGGCCTGCAAGGTGTCGTCGAAGCACCGCCGGTTGGCCAGGCCCGTCAGGCCGTCGCGCGTGGCGAGTTGCTCGAGCGCGAGTTGGGCGGTCTTTTCGTCCGTCATGTCGCGCAATGTCTCGACCACGGCGACCAGCTTGCCGGCCTCGTCGAAGATCGGGCTGGCGTCGGCGGCCAGGAAACGGCGCCGCCCGGCGCGCGGCATGTCGCACCAGTTTTGCGCGCACAACATGCCGCTGGCCTGGTAGCGGGCCGGTTGGTCGGGGTAGAGTGTGCCGATTTCGTCGGTGCGGTCCTGGATCACGAGGTCGGCCAGCGTCGCGCGCGGGCTATTGTAAAAGCTGCGCCAGTGGTCGCTCGTGCCGAGCACTTCGTAGGCGGGCACGCCGGTCAGGCGGGCGCAGGCCTTGTTCCAGACCATCACGCGGCAGCGCGTGTCGAGCACGAAGGCCGGAATCACTAGGTTTTCAAGCAACTGGTGGGCGAAAGCATGTTCCTGCGCGGTCCCGGGGGCATCCATCAACTGGTCAGCGCTGTTGGTGCTTGAACTTGTCATGTGCCGTTTCCTGTGGTGTGGCGTGCGTCCAGCGGGGCTGGTGACGTCGCCGGAGGCATTGTGTTGACCCTCGACAAGGATCAATTCTCCCTCATCACATTGCAATTCTATTGACAAAAGGCAAGCTAATGCATCGTGGCAAATTAATGCGTGAGGGCCGGCCGCGCGAGCGGAATCGTCAGCGACAGCACGGTGCCGGCGCCCGGTTTGCTGTCGATTTCGAACTCGCCGCCGATCGCCTTGACCCGGTCCTGCATGCCGAGCAAGCCGCAGCCGTGCGAGGCGCGCTTGCACGGCATGCCCACGCCATTGTCCTGCACCCTCATGGTCAGGTGCTCGTCGCAGCGGTGCAGCGCGATCTTGACTTCGGTCGCGTGCGCGTGCCGCACCACGTTCGAGAGCGACTCCTGCAAGATGCGGAACACGATCGTGTCGACGGTGTCGTCGCCGCCGCCATCGAAGGCGTGCTCGCCGGCATTGAGTTCGCATCGGATGCCGTTGATGCGCGAGAACTCGTCGAGCTGGCGTTCGACCGCCGATTGCAGGCCGGCGTCGAGCGCGGCAGGGCGCAGGTCGTTGATGATCGCGCGCAGCGATTTGATCGTCATGCCGAGGCTGGCGATCATGCGGCCGAGCTTGTCGTTGATGACCGGATGCGCGCCGTTGGTGCTCACATGCAGCATCGACAATTCGATTTTGAGCGCCAGCAAGCTCTGGCCGAGGTCGTCGTGGATGTCGCGCCCGATCCGGTTGCGCTCGAGTTCGCGCACTTTCTCTTGCTGCGCGACGAGGGTGCACAGCATCGCGTGGGTGTCCGCCTGGGCGCGTTCGGCCAGCACGCGCGCCGCTTGCTCGCGCAGCAACTGGGTTTGCAGTTCAATATAGTGGCCGTCGAGTTTCACGCGCCGGCGCAGCAGGCCGTGAAAGGTAAATCCCAACAGCAGCAACCAGAGCACGGCGAGCAGCGTGACCATGGGCAGGCCGGGCACCGTGCCGTTTTGCGCGGCGTGGCAGGGAACGCCGAAACCGCCGAGCGTGCAGGCGGTCGCGATGAAACGATGCGGTACTGACTTCATGGCATCCTTTCCTACAATAAACAAGCCGAGTTTGCTGAACTTACCCTGTTAAGTGTGCAATAACCTTGTTCTAAATCAAATATTTCCGACGTAGGTATTGCTCGCTGGTATGGCCGCTATCCGCGCCTAAGGCCGGTTCGCGGCGCGCAACGCGATATAATGGCCGGTTGAACGATCGGCTTTGGCAGCGTCCAGGGTCTTCCCTCCAGGAATAAAAGTGACTTACAGCATCAAAGAAATGTTCTATACCTTGCAGGGCGAGGGCGCCCATGCGGGGCGTCCGGCCGTGTTTTGCCGGTTTTCGGGCTGCAATCTGTGGACCGGGCGCGAGAGCGACCGCGCGAGCGCCGTGTGCACCTTTTGCGATACCGATTTCGTCGGCACCGACGGCGAGGGCGGCGGCAAGTTCGCCCAGGCCGCCGGGCTGGCCGCGCGCATCGACAGCCTCTGGCCCGACGCCTACCCGGCCGGCAAGTATGTCGTGTTCACGGGCGGCGAGCCGCTGTTGCAGCTCGACGCCGCCCTGATCGACGCGATGCACGCGGCCGGCTTCACGATCGCGATCGAGACCAACGGCACCTTGCCGGTGCCCGCCGGCGTCGACTGGATCTGCGTGAGCCCGAAAATGGGTTCGACCTTGGTGGTGCACAAGGGCAACGAGATCAAGGTCGTCATTCCGCAATCCGGGCAGGACCTGCGCGCGTACGAGCATCTTAATTTTGAGCACTTTTTTGTGCAGCCGATGGACGGCCCGCTGGCCGAGTTCAACACGCGCCTGGCGATCGAGACCTGCAAACGCAATCCCAGGTGGAAGCTGAGCCTGCAGACCCACAAACTTCTCCACATACCTTAACCGCCCAGGCACCCATGCTAACGATCACACGCAAGCTCGAATTCGACGCCGGCCACCGCATTCCCGACCACAAGAGCCAGTGCCGCAACCTGCACGGCCACCGCTACACGCTCGAGATCACCCTGACCGGGGCCGTGATCGAAGTCGAAGGCAACTCCGACAACGGCATGATCATGGATTTTTCGGACATCAAGGCGCTGGCCAAGGAGCACCTCGTCGACATCTGGGACCACGCCTTCATCGTCTACGAAAAGGACGACAAGGTGCGCGAGTTCCTCGCCTCGCTGCCGGGACACAAGACGGTCGTGATCGACCGCATCCCGACCGTCGAGAACCTGGCGCAGGTGGCGTTCGGCATCCTCAAGGCGGCCTACCAGGACCGCTTCGGCACCGGTTTGCACCTGCATAAGCTGGTGCTGCACGAAACGCCAAACTGCTGGGCCGAGATCACCGATGCCTGACGAGCGCTTCATGGCGCTCGCGCTCGAACAGGCGCAGCTGGCCTGGGAGCAGGGCGAAGTGCCGGTCGGCGCGGTCGTCGTGTGCGACGGCGAAGTCGTCGCCGTGGGCCGCAACGCGCCGATCGGCAGCCACGACCCGACCGCGCACGCCGAAATCGTCGCCTTGCGCGCCGCCGCGGCGCGGCTGGGCAACTACCGCCTGCCCGCGTGCGAGCTGTACGTCACGCTCGAGCCGTGCGTGATGTGCGCGGGCGCGATGATGCACGCGCGCATCGCCCGCGTGATCTACGGCGCGTCCGACCCGAAGACGGGCGCCTGCGGCTCGGTGCTCAATCTGTTCGACGAGGAAAAGCTCAACCACCACGCCGAACTGGTCGGCGGCGTGCTGGCCGCGGAGGCGGGCGGCATGCTCAAACGCTTCTTCGCCGAACGGCGCGAAGCCGCGCGCCGTCCGCCGGCCGCGTGAGGGGGCGGAGGACAAGCGCGCGTCAAAAATGGTATGCTATTTAAAGACAAACAGCCATGCGGCGCCATGCTTGGGCTTTCTTAGACAATCTTGCGGCGCAATGGCGACAGGAGACTAGCTTGCCACGTAATTTGACCAAACACAGCAACGAAGAAAGCGCGCCCGGCCTCGTGCGCCTCGCGCTCGAGATGCGCGCGCCGTGGGAACTTGGCGTCGCGCTCGCCTCGCTGCCCTTCATGCGCGGCGCGCCCGCCGGCGACGGCCACCCGGTGCTCGTGTTTCCGGGCCTGGCCGCCGGCGACATGACCACCGCCGTGATGCGCCGCTTCCTGCAAGGGCAGGGCTACCAGGCCTACGCGTGGGAGCAGGGCCTCAATTTCGGGCCGCGCCCGGGCGTGCTCGAAGCCTGCGTCGAGCGCGTCAAGCAATTGCGCGCCGAGCACGGCTGCCGCGTGAGCCTGGTCGGCTGGAGCCTCGGCGGCGTCTACGCGCGCGAAATCGCCAAGATGCTGCCCAAGGACGTGCGCCTCGTCATCACGCTCGGCTCGCCGTTCACGGGCAACCCGAAGGCGACCAACGCCTGGCGCGTCTACCAGCTAGTGTCGGGCGAGAAAGAAATCGACCAGTCGCGCTTCGACGCCCTGCGCGAGACGCCGAAGGTGCCGACCACCTCGATCTTCAGCCGCAGCGACGGCGTGGTGGCCTGGCAATGCAGCGTCGAGCAAGAGACCGCCAAGTCCGAGAACATCGAGGTCCAGGCCAGCCACGTCGGCATGGGCATGAACCCGACGGCGTTGTACGCGATCGCCGACCGGCTGGCCCAGCCCGAGGGCAAATGGAAGCGCTTCGACCACACCGCGCACACGGGCCTCAAAAAGCTCTTGTTCCTCGACCCGGGGCGCGCGTCCTGGCCCAACCCCTTCTTCGGCTTTTACTGACGCCGCTTGCCCCATGTCCACGCTGACCTCGAACGGCATCAGCATCAGCTACCAGCTTAGCGGCGACCCGAAAGGGCCGCCCCTGCTGCTGATCATGGGGCTGGGCATGCAGTTGATCGCCTGGCCCGACGATTTCGTCGACGGCCTGGCCGAACTCGGTTTTTACGTGATCCGCTTCGACAACCGCGACAGCGGCCTGTCGACCAAATTCGACGCCGCCGGCACCCCGAGCGTGCCGCTGGCGCTGATCAAGACCATGCTCCACCTGCCGGTCAAGCCGGCCTACACGCTCGACGACATGGCGGCCGACGCGCTCGGCGTGCTCGACGCGCTCGGCGTGGCGCGGGCGCACGTGGTGGGCGCCTCGATGGGCGGCATGATCGCCCAGACGCTGGCCGCGCGCCACCCCGAGCGCGTGCTGAGCCTTGTTTCAATCATGTCGAGCAGCGGCCGGCGCGGCCTGCCGGGGCCGTCCAAGGCGGCGCGCAAGGCCCTGATGCGGCGCCCGGCCAAGGCGCACGACCACGAGGGCCACGTCGAGAACATGAACCAGATCATGCGCGCGATCGGCAGCCCCGCCTACCCGACCCCGCCGGCCGTGCTGCGCACGCGCATCGCGCGCGCGATGGCGCGCAATGTGTGCGCCGCCGGCGTCGCGCGCCAGATGCACGCGATCATCGCCAATGGCGACCGCAGCGCGCTGCTCGGTTCGATCCGCGTGCCCACGCTCGTGGTCCACGGCGCGGCCGACCCGCTGGTGCCGCCCGCCTGCGGCCAAGACACGGCCGACAAGGTGCCCGGCGCGCGCCTGGTCCTTATCGAAGGCATGGGCCACGACCTGCCGGCCCAGCTCATCGAACGCCTGCTCGCCTTGATAGATGCCCATGCGCACGGTAATATGTCGCCAGACTCCACCGCGCGGCTATCCGAAAAACTGTGATCACAAAAAAAATTGGCATTGCCATCGTCGCGACTAGCGGCTATGCGCGCGGCGACGACGCGATCGCGCGCGGCGTGGCGCGGCTTGAGGCGCGCGGCTTCACCGTCCACAACTACTACGACCCCGACCAGGTGCACCAGCGCTTCGGCGGCACCGACCAGGCCCGCCTGGCGCAATTAACCGCCGCCGCCGCCAACCCCGGGGTGCAGCTCGTGATGGCGCTGCGCGGCGGCTACGGCCTGACCCGTTTGCTGCCGCAGATCGACTTCGACGCGATGGCCGCGAGCGGGAAAATCTTCGTCGGCTTCAGCGACTTCACGGCGTTCCAGATGGCGCTCTTGGCGCGCACCGGCGCCGGCAGCGTGACCGGGCCGATGTTCTTCGGCGACTTCGGCGCGCCGCTCGAGCAGGTCGATTTCACGCTCGACAGCTTCTGGCGGTGCCTGGCCGGGCCGACCCACCAGATCCTGCAGGACACGCTCGGCAATCCCGAACTCGAGGTCGAAGGCAAGATCTGGGGCGGCAACCTGGCCATGCTCGTGTCGCTGCTCGGCACCCCGTATTTCCCGCAGGTGGACCAGGGAATTTTGTTCGTCGAAGACGTCAGTGAACATCCGTACCGGGTCGAACGCATGCTGCTGCAGCTGCACCAGGCCGGCGTGCTCGCACGCCAGCAGGCGCTGATCCTCGGCGACTTCTCGTCCTACCAACTGAGCCCGGCCGACAACGGCTACGCGTTTGAAACGATGCTCGACTACCTGCGCGAGACGCTGCCAATCCCGGTGCTGAGCGGCCTCGAATTCGGCCACTCGGCGCGCCGCGTGACGATCCCGTTCGGCGCCACGGCGCGCCTGTCGTCCGACGCCACCGGCTTCGCCCTGACCATGCGCGACTACCCGACCCTGCCCAATGACCCTGTCCAATGACCCTGCCCAAAACTGAGCCGTTGCCGGGACAGAGCTACTACCAGGCCGGCGCCAAGGCGCCGCGCTACGCGCGCCTCGAGGGCGAGCACGACTGCAACGTCTGCATCATCGGCGGCGGCTTCGCCGGCCTCGGCACCGCCATGTCGCTGATGGAGCGCGGCGAGAAGAACATGATCGTGCTCGAGGCCGAGAGCATCGGCTTCGGCGCCTCGGGCCTCAACGGCGGCTTCGTGTTCGGCGGCTTTTCGCTCGGCGAGCGCAGCGTGGTCGACAAGGTCGGGCCGGCCGAGGGGCGCAAGCTGTACCAGCTCACGGTCGACGCGGTCGAACATATCCGGCGCCGCATCGCGCGCTACGGCATCGAGTGCGAGGCGCGCCACGAGGGCATCTACCTGGCCAACTGGTTCGACGACGACCGCATCCTCGACGAGCGGCAGCGCTTCATGGCCGACAGCATGGGCGTCGACTGGCAGCGCGTGAGCCGCGCCGAACTGGCCGAGAAGCTCGAGACCAAACGTTATTTCGGCGGCCTGTTCGAGCCGGACGCCTTCCATTTCCATCCCCTCAAATATGCGCGCGGCCTGGCCCGCGCGCTCGACGACGTCGGCATCGGGGTCCACGAGCGCAGCAAGGTGGTGCGCATCGCGCCCGACGGCGAGGGCTGGCTGGTCAAGACGGCGCGCGGCCAGGTGCATGCGCGCGAGCTTGTGGTGTGCTGCGGCGGCTACATCGAGAAGCTCTATCCGCGCCTGGCCGGCGCGGTGCTGCCGATCGCCACCTATGTGATGGTGACCGAGCCGCTCGGCGAGCGCCTCGGGTCGGCGATCCGGACCGGCGCGGCGGTCTACGACACCCGTTTCGCGTTCGACTATTACCGTCCGCTGGCCGACACCCGGCTGCTGTGGGGCGGGCGCATCTCGATCCGCGCGCGCGGCGCGGCGGAGGTCGCGCGCATGCTGCGCGAGGACATGCTCAAGGTGTATCCGCAGCTCGCCGGCACCACGGTCGATTACGCCTGGAGCGGCATGATGAGTTACGGCCGCCACAAGATGCCGCAGCTCGGACGCCTGCCCGAGGGCCTGTGGTACGGCATGGGCTTCGGCGGCCACGGCGTCGGGCCGACCACGCTGGCCGGCGAGGTGCTGGCCGCCGCGATGCGCGGCGACCGCGTCGACCTGGCCCGATTCGCCCCCTGGGGCTTGCCCTCGACGGGCGGCGCGGCCGGGCTGTACGCGGCCCAGCTGGCATATTGGTACTACGAGTTGCGAGACTGGATGCGGCAATAGGGTGGGGCGCCCGATCGCGCGCCACGAGCGCATCGACACCCTGCGCGGGATCGCCGTGTTCGGCATCTTGCTGGTCAACGTCTGGTCGATCGTCCATGGCAGCTCGTCCTACCGCTACGGGGTGCAGGCGGGTGCCGCTTCGGCGTTCGACCAGTGTTTCATCTTCCTGACGGCCGCCTTTGCCGAGGCCAAGTTCTATCCGATCTTCTCGTTCCTGTTCGGCGCCGGATTCGCGCTGCAGACGCGCTCGCTCAGGCGCGCGCTCGGCGACTGGGCCGGCGCCAAGGCGGTCTACCGGCGCCGGCTCGGCTGGCTGCTCGGGTGCGGCCTGGCCCACGGTTTCCTGGTCTGGTACGGCGACATTTTGGCGGCCTACGCGCTGACGGGTTTTTTGGTGCTCGGTCTGGCCGGCAGCCGCCTGCGCACGGTGCGCACCTGCCTGCGCTGGCTCGTGTGCGGCAACCTCGCCTTCCTTGCGCTGATTTTGTATTCGATGCTGGGGCTGGAGGCGCCCGACACGGGCACCGAGGCCGGCCTCGCGCTCGAGGGCCTGGCGACCTACACCACGGGCGGGTGGCTTGCGATCGCGAACTTGCGCGTGCGCGACTACGCCGATGCCCTGTTGCAGGTGTTGTTCATCGTGCCGGAGCTGGCGATGCTGTTCCTGTTCGGCGTGATGGCGGTGCGGCTCGGTTACCTGACGCGGCCCGTGCGCCACCGGGCCTTCTGGCGCAAGGTGCAACGGGTCGGGCTCGGTGTCGGCATTCCCGTCAATCTGCTGTGGGGCGCCGTCGCGCTGGCCGAGGCGCGCAACCCGGCCGGGTCCGGCTGGCTGCCGGTGGCGCTGGCCAGCACGCTGCCCTGGATCGGGCCGCTGCTGGCGGCGGGCTATGTGGCCACGCTCATGCTGGCGCGCCGCGCGCCGCTCGAACGCTGCTTGGCCCCGGTCGGGCGCATGGCGCTGAGCAACTACCTGATGCAGTCGGTGCTCGGCGTTGCCTTGCTGCAAGGCGCCGGGCTCGGACTGGGCGCGCGCCTGTCGTATTCGGGCATGTTTTTGTATTGCCTGGGCGTCATGTTGCTGCAGTCGTGGTGCAGCCGCTGGTGGCTCGCGCGCCATGCGCAGGGCCCGCTCGAGGCGCTGTGGCGCCGCCACACGATGGCCGGGATGGGACGGCCGGGCTAAATTTGGGGGCGATGGCGCGAAGTGCACTGCACAATGTTAAAATAGCCGGTTAAATCTTCGCTTTTAAGGGCTTTACCCGTGCTATCTACCGCAAACATCACAATGCAATTTGGCGCCAAACCACTGTTCGAGAACATCTCGGTCAAGTTCGGCGACGGCAACCGCTATGGCCTGATCGGCGCCAACGGTTGCGGTAAATCGACCTTCATGAAAATCCTCGGCGGCGATCTCGACCAGTCGTCGGGCACCGTCATGCTCGATCCGCATGAGCGTCTGGGCAAGTTGCGCCAGGATCAGTTCGAATTTGAGGACTTGCGCGTGCTCGACGTGGTGATGATGGGCCACACCGAGCTGTGGAACGCGATCTCCGAGCGCGATGCGATCTACAACAATCCCGAGGCGACCGACGACGACTACATGCACGCGGCCGAACTCGAAAGCAAGGTTGCGGAATACGATGGCTATTCGGCCGAGGCGCGCGCGGGCGAACTGCTGCTCGGCGCCGGCGTGTCGATCGACCTGCACCAGGGCCTGATGAGCGGCGTGTCGCCAGGCTGGAAGCTGCGCGTGTTGCTGGCCCAGGCGCTGTTCTCGAATCCGGACATCCTGCTGCTCGACGAGCCGACCAACAACCTCGACATCAACACGATCCGCTGGCTCGAAGACGTGCTCAACGAGCGCAATTCGACCATGATCATCATTTCGCATGATCGCCACTTCCTCAACCAGGTCTGCACCCACGTCGCCGACATGGATTACGGCACGCTCAAGATTTATCCGGGCAACTACGACGAGTACATGTTCGCCTCGACCCAGGCGCGCAACCAGCAACTGTCGAACAACGCCAAGGCCAAGGAAAAAGTCGCCGAACTGCAAGACTTCGTGCGCCGCTTCGCCGCCAACAAATCGAAGGCGCGCCAGGCGACCTCGCGCGCCAAGCAGATCGAGAAGATCAAGGTCGACGACATCAAGCCATCCTCGCGCGCCTATCCTTTCGTCCGTTTCGATGGCGAGAAAAAGCTGCACCGCCTCGCCGTCGAGGTCGAGGGCATCTCGAAAAAATACGACAAGCAGTTGTTCAAGAACTTCAGCATCATGGTCGAGGCCGGCGAGCGCGTGGCGATCATCGGCGCCAACGGCGCCGGCAAGACCACGCTGCTGCGCTCGATCGGCGGCGAGCTGTGCGGCCTGCAGCCGGACACGGGCCGCGTCAAGTGGGCCGAGAACGCCAACGTCGGCTATATGCCGCAAGATCCGACCGAAGAGTTCGCAACCGACCTGGTCCTGACCGACTGGATCGGCCGCTGGACCAAAGAGGGCGACGACGACCAGGCCGTGCGCTCGATCCTGGGCCGTTTGCTGTTTGGCGGCGACGATGTCAAGAAGTCCGTGCGCGTGCTGTCGGGCGGCGAAAAGGGCCGCATGATGTACGGCAAGCTCATGCTCGGCCGCCACAATGTGCTGCTCATGGACGAGCCGACCAACCACATGGACATGGAATCGATCGAGTCGCTCAATATTGCTCTTGAAAAATACGCGGGCACACTGATCTTCGTCTCGCACGACCGCGAATTCGTTTCCTCGCTGGCGACGCGCGTGCTTGAGATCAAGGACAATGAAATCGTCGACTTCCGCGGCAACTACGAAGACTATCTGAAGAGCCAGGGCATCGACTGATTCTTGCAACCCCCACCTTTTAGACGAGACAGACTGCCCATGAAAATCCTACCAATCATGCCCGTCGAGTACGAGCGTCCCGAGGGTGACGGCGGCAGTTGCACCGCCAATGCCTGGGCGCGCGCGCCGGCGGCGCCTTCCGCGGCCGAAAAAACGGTTTTGAAGGAACGCATCCGGCGCCTGCTCAAGGAACGCGAGGCCGTGCTCGTCGCGCACTATTATGTCGACGGCGAGCTGCAGGACCTGGCCGAGGAGACCGGCGGCTGCGTCTCGGACTCGCTCGAGATGGCGCGCTTCGGACGCGACCACCCGGCCAAGACGCTGGTCGTGGCCGGCGTGCGTTTTATGGGTGAGACCGCCAAGATCCTCAGTCCCGAAAAGACGATTTTGATGCCGGACCTCGATGCGACCTGTTCGCTCGACCTCGGCTGCCCGGCGGACGAGTTCGCCGCGTTCTGCGACGCCCATCCGGACCGCACCGTGGTCGTGTATGCCAATACGAGCGCGGCCGTGAAGGCGCGCGCCGACTGGATGGTGACCTCGTCGATCGGGCTCGACATCGTGGCCCACCTGCATGCGCAGGGCAAGAAAATCCTGTGGGCGCCGGACAAGCACCTCGGCTCCTACATCCAGAAGAAGACCGGCGCCGACATGCTGCTGTGGCAGGGATCGTGCATCGTGCACGACGAGTTCAAAGGCATCGAACTCGACCTGCTCAAGGCCGAGCATCCCGACGCCAAGGTGCTGGTGCACCCGGAGTCGCCGGCCAACGTGGTCGCGCTGGCCGACGTCGTCGGTTCGACCACGCAACTGATCAACGCGGCCGTGTCGATGGACGCGACGACCTTCATCGTCGCCACCGACAACGGCATCCTGCACAAGATGCGCGCGGCGGCGCCGGGCAAGCACTTCATCGAAGCGCCCACCGCCGGCAACAGCGCGACCTGCAAGAGCTGCGCGCATTGCCCGTGGATGGCGATGAACGGCCTGCAGAACCTGGCCGACGTGCTTGAAGGCATCGGCAAGGCCGGCGCCAACGAGATCCACGTCGACCCCGCGGTGGGCAAGCTGGCGGTGCGCGCGATCGACCGCATGCTCGATTTTGCGGCCGCCAAAAAAGCCAAGGCCCTGCCGTCCGGCGGGCTCGAAAAAGAAGCGACCTTGTTCTCGGGAGTCGGACCTGCATGATCACCAATTTGCGCAATCCCCATAAGAATTTCGATGCCGCGCTGCAAAAGGCGTTCGAGGGCAACCTGCTGTCGGCCTTGCTCGAGGATGTCGGCAACGGCGACCTGACCGGCAAGCTGGTGCCCAACGACACCGTCGTGAGCGCGCGCGTGCTCGTGCGCGAAGAGGCCGTGCTGTGCGGGGCGCCTTGGTTCGAGGCCGTGATGGGCGCGCTCGACCAGCAGGTCGAGATCGACTGGCGTTATGCCGAGGGCGATCTGATGCAGGCCGACACCGTCGTTTGCATGATCAAGGGCGGGCCGCGCGCCTTGCTGACGGCCGAGCGCAGCGCGCTCAACTTCCTGCAATTGTTGTCCGGGGTCGCGACCGCCACGCGCAAGTATGTCGACGTGGTCGCGGGCACCAAGGCGGCCATTCTGGATACGCGCAAGACCTTGCCTGGCCTGCGGCTCGCGCAAAAATACGCGGTGCGCGTCGGCGGCGGCACGAACCAGCGCCTCGCGCTGTACGACGGCATCCTCATCAAAGAAAACCACATCGCCGCCGCCGGCGGCGTGACCAAGGCCGTGCAGGCGGCCCAGGCGCTCAATGCCGGCGTCTCGATCCAGGTCGAGGTCGAGAATCTGGACCAGTTGTCCGAGGCGCTCGCCGCCGGTGCGACGTCGGTGCTGCTCGATAACTTCAGCCCGGCGCTGATGCGCGACGCGGTCGGACTCAACGCGGGGCGTGCGCTGCTCGAGGCCTCGGGCGGGGTGAACATGGACAGCGTGCGTGCGATCGCCGAGACCGGCGTTGACCGGATCTCGATCGGCGCGCTGACCAAGGACGTGCGGGCGACCGACTACTCGCTGCGCATCGTCGGCTAAAAACGCGGTATGTCCGCCTACCTGCCACCGCCGCTGATCGCTTCCGCGCTGCTCAAGTTGCAGGAGTATATGCACGGCTTCTATCCCGAGCGCGCGCGAGCCGACCCGATCCCGCTCGACTTCTGGCGCATCGACGACGATGGCTTGTTCTTCGAAGTGCTCAGCTATATGCCGCTGCACTTCCACGCGCTGGCCGAGGCGCATTTTGCGGACCTGCCGCTGGGCTTTCAGCTCGCCTTCCCAATCTTCAGCCTCGAAGACGATTACGATGTGAACGGCTGGACCGCGCTGACCAATGCGGGCGAGGCTGGATTGCCGGCCGTAATCGGCGCCTATACCAACATCGGCATGCACACCGAGGCGGCGGCTTTGTCGGCGGCCTTGCGCGCGTGCGTGCAGGACCCCCTGGACGATGAGGCGGCCGAATTCGCCTACAAGTCGGTAAGCAACGATTACGCCGACGACGAGGTGCGCCATTTGGCCTTGCTGGCTTATTTCAGGGCCAACCCGCAGGTCTGGCTCGCGTCCGGCATCACGGGCTGAGTTTGGCTGAGGGACGGGGGCAGCGACTTGTTCGTTGACTGGTCAATCAACACGCGCGATTTGTCTATCGACTGGTCGACAAACATCAGCTACTTGTTCATCGACTGGTCGAGACACACCGGCTGCTTGGTGATCGACTGGTCGAGACACCCTGGCTGCTTGTTGATCGACTGGTCACGAACCACCGGCTACTGCTTGATCGACTGGTCAAGAGCCACCTGCTACTTGTTCATCGACTGGTCGACAAACACCAGTTTGCTTGTGTCGTAGCCGAGCGATTGCGCCTTGGCGACCAAGCGCTGCTGGGTCGCCTTGTCCATTACGGGCGTGCGCGAGAGCAGCCACAGATAGGATTTGTCGGGCCCGCTGACAAGCGAATAACTGTAGTTCTCGCGGTCCAGGTCAAACACGACATAGGCGCCGTAAAACGGGCCGAAAAAAGACACCTTCAGGTAACCCACATCGGGTTTGTCGACGAAGTAGGCCTTGCCGACCGCGTCCTTCCATTTTGAATCCTCAGCCTTGTAGCCGCGGTTGACGACCTTCAGGCCGCCGTCTTCGGCCAAGCTGTATTCGGCGGTGACCTGGCTCAGGCCGCGTTCGAAAGAGTGGTCGAGCCGGGCGATCTCGTACCATTTCCCGAGATATTTCGCGGTCTCGAAATTGGCCACCGGATCGATGTTGTCCGGCTTTGAAACACAGGCCCCGAGCAGCAGGGCGAAGAGGATGACGAGTTTTTTCATTTGGGCGCGCTGGTTTGTTGTTGAGCTCGCACGAGTGTAGCCCAAAGCGCCGATTTGCTACGCCCCCGACGTGACCTGGTCCATTTGCCCCGCGCGCGCCGGCTGGTACGGCGCCAGCAGGTCGGGCGCGCCTGTCTGCGCCGACAACTCGTCGATGGCGGCGAGGATGTCGTCGGGCGTGGCGTAGTGGACCATGTGGCCCGTGCCCGGTTCGAGATGCAAGTCGCTGTGCGCGACCTGCTCGTGCAGGCGCCCGGATTGGTGCCCGGCATCGACCACACGGTCCTGCTCGCCCGCGATGATCTTCATGGGCACCGCCAGTTCCGGATAGTGCTTCTTGAGCATCATGGCGGCGGGCACCATCATCGCCGCTTCGGCCGCGCTGGCGCGCAACTGGGACGGGCGCAGCAGCATCCAGACGGGCAGGCGACGGAAGCGCTCGGGCACCGACAGCGGGCCGAACATCGTCTTGATCATGGTCGGCCACATGAGCCGCCCCAGCAGCGGCGACAGCGTGTAGCGCATCAGGTCGCCGATGATCGGAATCGCGGGTTGCGCCAGCAAGGGCACGTCGAGCCGCAGCGTCGGGAAGTAGTAGCCCGAAAGCAGCACCAGGCCGCGCACGGACGAGGGGTGCGCGAGCGCCATCGCGACGGCGACCATCGTGCCCCACGAGTGGCCAAGCACGATCGGGGCCTCGACGCCGATTTGCGCGAGCGCCTTGTGCAGCAGATTGGCCTGGGCGGTCGGGGTCCAGATGGTGCTGCGCGGCCGGTCGCTGTAACCATAGCCGGGGCGGTCGAAGACGATCACGCGGTATTGCTGTTCGGCGCGCTCGACCAGCCCGCTGAGCTCGAAGTCGTTGGCGAGCACGCCATTGCCATGGAGCAGCACAAGCGCTGGCCCCTCGCCATACTCGAGATAATGCAGCCGGACGCCGTCGACCTCGATGAACTTGCCCCGGGGCGGATTGGTGCGTTCGGCCTTTGCGGTCCGGTTGCGCACGATGAGGAACGCCGCGCCAAGCACGGCGGCGCCGATGAACAGGGGCGTGGCGACCTTGCGCCGGGCGGGGGACGGATTGTTGATGCGCGCTGCCTTGGCCACGGTCGTTCTCCTGAAATTGCTGACTCAGGTATGACCGTCCGCCGCCTTTCTAAGTTCGCGCGCGCGCCGGTGCCGGGGCCGCGCTTTGCGCAAACGCTAAGCGCTGCGCATGACGCGCGCAAGCATCGGCAAAACATCCTCGGCGCCGGCGACGAGTTTGAGTTCGAGCAGCTCGTCGGCGCGCGTCCTGCCGAGATTGACGGCAGCGATCGGCTTGCCCGCGGCCGCGGCGATGCGGCAGAAGCGAAAGCCCGAGAACACGGTCAGCGAGGAGCCGACCACGAGCAGCGCATCGGCCCGCGCGAGCTGGTCCATCGCGCGGGCGGTGCACGCGGGCGGAACGCCGTCGCCGAAAAACACGACATCGGGCTTGAGCGTGCCGGCGCAGTAGATGCAATTTGGCACGTGGAAATCGTCGAGCGCGGCCGGCTCGAGCGCGGCGTCGCCGTCGGGCGCGGGCAGGGCGCTGGTGCCGGCGAGCGTGGGATTGGCGCGCTCGAGCTGGGTCTGGACAAACGCGCGCGGGAATTGCGCGTGGCAATCTAGGCAGACCACGGCGTGGATGTTTCCGTGCAGCTCGGTCAGGCGCACGCTGCCGGCGCGCTGGTGGAGGCCGTCGACGTTCTGGGTGATCAAAGAGGCGATCGCGCCATCGGCTTCGAGTTCGGCCAGCGCAAGGTGTCCCGCGTTCGGACGGGCCCGTTCGAGCAGGGGCCAGCCGACCATGCTGCGCGCCCAGTAGCGTTTGCGCACGGCCTCGCGCCGGCGGAAGTCCGGGCCCTGCACCGGTGGCGTGCCGCGCCGTACGCCGTCCTTGTCGCGGTAGTCGGGGATGCCCGAGGCCGTGCTCAGGCCGGCGCCGGTCAACACCACGACCTCGCGGTGGCGGCCGAGAAACGCGGCCAGGCGTTGCACGCCGTCGATTCCGTCTGGGCGATCAAGCATCTGTTTCCTCCATGATCGACGATCGTACCACCGGCGCGCGAATGCTGGGGCGCGGCCCGGGCCCTAATTGCCGCGCGGGATGGAGGCGACGATCCCGCCCACGATCATGGCGAACGCCAGCATGTGGTAAAGGTGGGGCCATTCGCCGAGGAAGGCCGAGGACATGAGCGCGGCGAACAGCGGCGTCAGGTTGGTGAAGAAGGCGCCGGTGCCGGGGCCGGCGCGGCGCACGCCTTCGCCCCAGCAAGCCATCGCGATCACGGCCGGGCCGAGGGCGACATATAACAGCGCGGCCAGCAGCGCCCAGCTCCAGTCGATGTGGGCGGCGCCGGCGGCCCACTCGGCGCCCGTGAACAGGCCCGACCACAGCACGCCGTAGGCCACCTGCGCCAGCAGGAAGGCGCTCCAGTTGGCGCGGATCTGCTGCGGCTCGCGGGTCCGGCTCAGCATCCAGCTGTAGAACGAAAAGGCGATCGTGGCCAGGATCATGTACAGGTCCCCGGCGACGAGGCGCAGGGCGAGCAACTGTTGCAAATCGCCGCGGCAGAGCACGAGCAGCACGCCGGCGACCGAGAGCAGGGCGCCGAGCAGCTGCCTGCGGCCGATGCCGGCGTCGAAGAACAGGGCGCCGATGAGCAGCATCCAGACCGGCATGCCGGCCGCGACGAGCGTGACGTTGATCGGCGTCGAGCTTTGCAGTGCCAGGTACTGGAGCGAGTTGTAGAGGCCGATGCTGAGCAGGCCGAGCATCGACAGGCGGCGCCAATGGGCCAGCCAACCGCTGCCCGGCCGAAACAGCGCGCGTCCGAGCGGGAGCAAGATCAGCAGCGCGATCGACCAGCGCAGCAGGTTGAGGGTCATCGGCGAGACGGCGTCGCGCACGAGCCGGCCGACGACGGCGTTGCCCGCCCACAGCAGAGGCGGCACGGTCAGCAGCAGAGCCGTCGCGGGCGTCAACGAGACATTCTTCAATCGGGGTCGCACTCCGTTCTAGATAAAACACCGGCAATCATTCCTGCGCGCCAACTACGCGCGGCGAAATGCACGCACCGGCATCTGGCCCCAACTGTAAAATGTTCACAACCGGGGTCAGACCCCGGTTACGGAATGTTCACCAGGCGAAATCGCGGCGCCTATGGCCGCTGTAAGGTTGGCGCAATGTTCCGCAACCGGGGTCTGACCCTGAGCCTTCCCCTCAAATAGTGCTTGTAAACAAATTTAC
>JAZKIN010000222.1:0-5628 GCA_040384885.1 Pseudomonadota bacterium
CATCCTCAAGATCATCGACCGCCTGCTGGTCGAGGCCGAGAACCTGCAGCAGGCCGGCGAGGAATACGCCGGCAGCGCCAGCGGCACGCTCACGATCGCCGCCACCCACACCCAGGCGCGCTATGCGCTGCCGCAGGTGGTGCAGGCGTTCCGCGCCGATTTCCCGCAGGTGCGCATCGCGCTGCTGCAAAGCGCGCCCGACCACATCGCCGAGCTGGTGTTGTCGGGCAAGGCCGACATCGGCATCGCCACCGAGGGCTTGTCCGAATTCCCCGAGCTGGTTTCGTTCCCGTGCTACCGCTGGAGCCACCTGCTCGCGCTGCCCGAGGGCCATCCGCTGCTGTCGCTGTCGACGATCCGGCTCGAGGACCTCGCGGCCTACCCCCTGATCACCTACGACCGCGGCTTCACGGGCCGCAGCCATATCGACGACGCCTTCGCGCGCGCCGGGGTCAAGCCGGACATCGTGCTCACGGCGATGGACTCGGACGTCATCAAGCAGTACGTCACACTCGGGTTGGGGGTCGGCATCGTCGCCTCGATGGCGTTCGACCACCGGCGCGACACGGGCCTGCGCGCGGTCGAAGCGTCACACCTGTTCGCGCCCAACACGACTCGGCTGGCGGTGCGGCGCGGCGCCTACCTGCGCTCGTATGCGCGCCAGTTCATCGAGCAGTTCGCGCCGGCGCTCAAACGCGCCGACATCGACCGCGCGCTCAGCCTCGACGCCCCGGGCGACTCCACGAACGACGACACGCGCGCGGCTTAGTCCTGCTTCGCCTCAGTGGAAACGACAGTCGCAGGCAAGGGTGTCCTCGGCGCGCCGCGATTGACAGCGGCGCCGGTCGGGTTGGACCGGCGGCTGCGCCTTGGCCTGCTCGACCAATGCCAACGCGGTCTTCAGGGCGCCGGCCAAGCTTGCGGCCGTCGCGCTCAGGGCGTCGGCGGAAGGCGCGCCAGGCGCCGGCGAAGGCAAAGGTTCTTGTAACAGCGCGCGGCGCAGCGCGTCGGCGCACTTCCAGCTGGCGTCGCCCGGAAAGCGAATCCACAAATCGCGCCAGGCGTTGCGGCCCTGGCCCGCGATCGCCAGCGTGAGCTGCCGCGGCGATACGTTTCGCCCCCCGTACACGATCGCATCGCCGGCGACCGCCGCATAAAAAGACTGGCCGCCGTAGCACATGCGTAATTCGGTCAAATCGGGCAGGAACAAACACTTCCACTGGTAACCGCGCACTTTGCCTGCCACCGCATGACGGCCCTGTTCATGCGCGTTCGCGATCCAGTCCTCGATGGCGGCCGCGGCCGCTAGAGTGGGATTCAGATTGGTATTTGTTTCACGCAAAAAACTTGCAAGTGCATCGAGCGAGGTGTTGGCCACACCGAAGGAGTGTCTGGTATTCATACTCGTTCCCTGTCTCGTTTTGTCGCGGTTTGTCGGAAGCTGTCCCTAGGTTGGACAGGTCAAAAAAAGCCGAGTTCAAATGCGACACGATGCGCACAAAGCCGACGCCAAACGGGCACGAATGCCAGAAGGTTTGGCCAGGGATGCCCCACCTCCCCCGCCGTAAAATTCCAATTGGAAACAGATTATGCCCGAGCAATGTTGCGCCAAGGCAACCGAATCACTTCAGGCCGAGCGTGACGGCCAGCTTTTCGGTCTCGGCCGACGGCTGGTGCCCGAGCACGATCGAAAGCGTCTCGCGGCAGCGGCGGTAGGCGCTGAAAGCCGCCGTCGGGTCGCCCAGCGCGTGGGCGCAGCGCATCAGGCCGCGGTGGCTGGCCTCGGCCAGCGGTTCGCTCTCGAGCGCGCGCACATAAAGCTGGCGCGCGCCGGCCCACTCCTGCATCGCCTCGAGGCGGCGCCCCAGTTCGCCCGCCGCGCCAAGAAAGCGGTGGCGCCAGCGGTCGCGCGCGGCCAGGATCATGGCGTCGTCGTCGCCGTCGCAGAACGGCCCGCGGTACAACTGCAGCAGATCGGCGGCGGCGCGGTTGACGGCCACCGCCGGCGCGTCGGCGGGCAGCGCGTCGATCGCGTCGCACAGCTCGGACAGCGCGGCGGCGTCGGACCAGACCAGTGTTTTCGACAGCGCCACCTTGCCCGCGCCGACCACCAGCGCCTCGTCGCGCGTGAGCAGCTTGCGCAGGCGGTGCACGGTGACGTTGAGCGCCGACTTGGCGTCGTCGCCATCGGGCCACAGGTGGGCCGCGAGTGACTGCTGGGTCTTGCCGCCGTCGCCGGCCGCGATCAGGGCCTTGAGCAGCAGCAGCGGGCGTTGCTGGGCCTTGCCAGACGGGCTGGCGACGGTGCCGTCGAGCGCGAGGCGCAGCTCGCCGAAGGTGAACACGGCCACCGGCCATGGCCAGTTTGGAATCGCGCGCCGCGGCGCGTTCAGGCGTTGGCCGACGATCAGCGCACACACGTGCTCGGGCTCGACGCCGTCGGCCAGCGCCTGCGCCGCCAGCGCGGCGGCGAATTGGGGCTGCATCGGGAACAGGCTGGTGCTCTGGCGCCGGCGGTGCGCCGCAAACGCCGCGCGCAGCTGGGCGCCGGCATGCGCGTGCTCGTGGTGCAGGCCGTGGTCGTAGGCGGCGATGAACTGGCAGGCCTCGGTCGTGAGCGCGAGGTCGTGGCCGTGCGCGTGGGCGCCGGCCTGGGCGCACCAGTGGGCGCAGGCGCTGCGCTCGCCGGCCATGGCGCAGCAGGCGGCCAGGAAGATCTCGAGCCGCGGGCGTTCGCTGGTCGGCAGGCCGGCGTCGGCGCTGGCCCGGATCGCCTCGAGCGCGCATTGCAAGGCGCGTTCGGTGTCGCCCGACAGCGAGTGCCAGTGCGCCTCGAGCGTGCCCAGCTCGACGAGGTCGCGCACCCGGACCGGCGAGACGGCGCGGCGGATCTGCGCGAGCAGCGCGCCGGCCGCGGCGAGGTCGCCGCTGCCGAGCAGGTGGTGCACCTCGAGGAACTGGAACAGCAGCGGGTCGAGGTCGAAGCTGGCGACGATGCGCTTGGCCGTGCCGGTCATCTCGCGCGCCTCGTGGAAATTGCCGTCCTTGTTGAGCCAACGCGCCACGCGCGCATACCACCAGACCCGCTGGAACGGGTTAAGCAAGGCGTCGTCGGCCAGCGCGCTGAGCGTGGTGACGATCCAGCCGGCGGTGGCGGCGTTGTCGACGCTGTCGAAATAACGCAGCAAGATGGCGCCGGCGCCGAGCTGCTCGGCCGGATTGTCGACCTGCGCCAGCAGGCCGAGCGCGCGCTGGGCCGCGGGCGCGAGCCGGTCCGAATCGGGCCGCACGAACAGCAGCGCCAGCGCCAGCCGCGAGTGGATCCTGAGGTCCCATTCGGGCGCGAGCGCGTCGAGCTCGAGCGCGGCCAGCGCCGCCTCCATCGCGTCGATCCAGCCCGGCAGCGCGCGATAATCGGCCCACTCGAAATCGTAGCTGTCGACGATCGCGCAGATCGCGATAAGGCGCGCGGGCAGGTCGTCGATGGCACCGAAGGCGTCGGCGGCGCGCACCAGCGTCTTGCGCGCCAGCAGCGGCGCGACCGGGCTGAGCGAGACGCCGTGCCAGTAGCGCAGCCACGGTTCGGCCTCGGAGACCTCGGGCGGCAGCCAGCTCATCCACTCGCGCCAGGCCTGGCCGCGCCCCGCGTCGAGCATGCCGCCGGCGCGCCGCACCAGCAGCTTCGCCAGTTCGGGATAGGCGCCGGCCTGTTGGTAGAGTTGGGCCGCGACTTCGCCCTGCCCCTGCCGCTCGAGCACCGCGGCGGCGCGCGCGATGAAGCCGGCGCGCTCGTGCGGCGCCAGCCGCTGGCGCGCCTCGTGTTCGAGGAATTCGCGGAACAGCGCGTGGAAATGGTAGGTCGGCTCGCCGCCGCCGCGGCGCTCGACGAACAGGCGCTTGTGGTAGAGCTGCTCGAGCAGGCCGGCCGCCGCGCTCTCGCCGGTGAGCTGCTCGGCGTCGGCGGCCGAGGTGCCCGGCAGCGCCGACAGCAGCAGCAACAGGCGCTGCGACGATTTGGGCATGCGTTCGAGGATCTCGCCGGCGAAGTAGCGGAACAAGGCGTCGCGCCCCTCGAGCGGCGCGGGCGCGGCCTGCCCCGGCTGCTGCTTGAGGCTGCGCAGCATGACCACGCCGGCGGCCCAGCCGTCGACGCGCGCCAGCCAGTCCCGGTCGATCGGATCGGCCTCGCCGCCCTGCTGGGCAAGCGCGCGCGCCTCGGCGTCGTCGAAGCGCAAGTCGTTCCAGCCGAGCAGCGCGAGCCGCCCGCCCATCTGCATGCGCGCCAGCCGCGCCGGCGGCGCCTCGCGGCTGAGCGCGAACACGTGGATGCCCTCGGGCACCTCGGCCAGCGCGAGCTCCATCAGTTCGCCCGCGTTGTCCCAATCGAATTCGTGCACGTTGTCGAGCACGACGACGGCGCCCTGCGGCAGCTTGCTGTAGAAGTCGCGCAGGAACATGCGCTGGAAGCGCGGCAGGTCGCTCGCGAGGTCGGGCGTGAGCCAGGGCAGGCGCGGGCCGGCGTCGCGCACGGTCTCCGACAGGAAGAAGAACAGGGTCGAGGCGTCGGCGTCGCCGGCGTCGATCTGGCACCAGAACTGGGCCGCCCCGGTGTGGCTCAGGTAGCTCGCCGCGAGGGTGGTCTTGCCTGCCCCCGGGGGCGAGGTGATCCAGACCACACGCGCCTCGGCGCGCACCGCGTCGAGCAGGCCGAACAGGCGCGCGCGCGGCAGCGCCTCGAACAGGCGCGGCCGGGCGAGCTTGGCGTATTTGACGGGCTGTTCGGACGGATTGTCGGACTTGTGCATGCAGTAATCGGGGCGGCGGCAACTGGGCAAGGAATGTTCAGGATGTTGACTTAAGCCCGTGCCAGCGTCAACTTTATTTCCAAGTTTGGCGGGGTGGGGCCTATCGCCTTGGGTGCAGTATTTCTCTATAATAAAGGGCAGCCAATGCCCGTTTCCAGACCCTCCCGAAAGTGCGTCACCATGACCTTGTTTAGCCGAGAAAAACTGGCCCGGATCGAAGCGTCCGAAGTGGCCGAGGCACCCCGCCACAGCGTGCTGATCGTCGACGACAAGGACGCCAACCTGTCGGTCATGGCGGCCATTTTGCGGCCGTTCTACCATGTGCTAGAGGCGCGCGACGGGCAGGAGGCGCTGGCCCTGATCGAGGGGCTGGCCAATCCGGACGAGCTGGCCTGCATCGTGAGCGACCACCGCATGCCGCGCATGACGGGGGTCGAGTTGTTCGAGCAGGTGCAGCCTTTGTTGCCGCATGCGATAAGGATTATCGTGACGGGGTATATCGACGTGGATGCGGTGGTCGATGCGATCAACAAGGCGGAGGTGCACAAATTCATTGTCAAGCCGTTCGACGCGGCTGAGTTTTTGCAGTGCGTGCGGCGGGCGATCGACGCGTTCGATGCGCGGCAGCAGTTGGTGCGGAGCCACGCGGCGCTGCTGGTCGAAAACGAGGAGCTTAAGAAGCGCAATGCGGCGCTGGAGGCGCTGAACAAGGTATAGCGCTTAAAAAGAGACGACAGGAATCGCAGGTTCAGACCTTAAGCAAAGACCCAAACCAACATCGTCCTCGCGCATGAGGGTGTCGCGAAAGGGTCTGAAATTTTAT
>JAZKIN010000223.1:0-3244 GCA_040384885.1 Pseudomonadota bacterium
TTGCTCTGAGCCGCTGTTCTATGGGTCCCCGCCTCCGCGAGGACGATGTTGGTTTTTGATATTTGATATTTGATCGACGCGGTTTCTGATGCGTCCTAAACGCCATTTGAGCGCTGCGGCCCTTTCGCGACAGCCTCGAAATGGCGGGCCAAAAAAAACGCCGCCCTGGCGAGGGGCGGCGCGCTGTTGCTGCCTGCTGTTGCCGCGTCGCGCGCAGCTGGGCTTAGTCCGCCGGCGGCACGTACCCGAGCGCGGCATCGGCGCCGTCGCCGAAGAAATGCTTTTCCATCTGCGCGGCGAGGTATTTGCGCGCGCGCAGGTCGGCCAGGTTCAGGCGGTTTTCGTTGACCAGCATGGTCTGGTGCTTGAGCCAGGCGGCCCATGCCTCTTTCGAGACGGTCTCGTAGATCTTTTTGCCCAGTTCGCCCGGATACGGCGGGAAGTCGAGTCCTTCGGCTTCCTTGTTCAGTTTACTGCAGAAAATTGTGCGGGCCATCTGTGCTCCTAAAGGCGGTGGGTGTGCGGGGAATGCGTCAGCCGTGATTATAGGGTTTTAATCAAGACCTGTGATTTGCGCTGCCAGTTGTACATGTGCTGCCGGTCCTTCGGCAGCGCGTCCACGGTGGCCGGCTTGAACCCGCGCTTCTGGAACCAATGCGCCGTGCGCGTGGTCAATACGAATAGTTTGTTGAAGCCGGCCGCGCGCGCCCGGTTCTCCATGTGCTTGAGGATACGCTCGCCGTCGCCCTGGGCCTGGACGTCGGGGTTGACCGTCAAGCAGGCGAACTCGGCCATCTTGGAGCCCGGGAACGGGTACAGCGCGGCGCAACCGAAGATCACGCCGTCATGCTCGATGACCGAGAAATTGTCGATCTCGCGCTCGATCAGCTCGCGTCCGCGCTTGACCAGCGTGCCGTCGGCCTCGAGCGGCTCGATCAGCTTGATGATGCCGCCGACGTCCTCGATCGTGGCCTGGCGCAGGCTCTCGAGGTTCTCGTGGCTGATCATGGTGCCGACGCCGTCGTGGGTGAACAGCTCGAGCAGGGCCGAGCCGTCCATCTCGAACGGCACGATGTGGGCGCGCGGCACGCCGCTGGTGCAGGCCTTGATCGCGTGCCTGAGGTAAAAGGCGGCGTCGGGCGGCAAAAAGTTCGCCTGCAGCACGGCCTCGGCCTGGTGCGAGGACAGTTCGCGGATCTCCTCGCCGGCGGCGTCGACCATCATCGGCGTTTCGCTGATGAAAACGAGCTTGTCGGCGTGCAGCGCGACCGCGGTCGACACCGCCACGTCCTCCATGGTCAGGTTGAACACCTCGCCGGTCGGCGAAAAGCCCAGCGGCGAGAGCAGCACCAGGCTGTCGGTGGCGAGGATCGGGTGGATGGTTTCGGCCGCGATCTTGCGCGTGACGCCGGTCAGCTCGAGGTCGACGCCGTCGATCACGCCGAGCGGGCGCGCCGTGACGAAGTTGCCCGAGATGATGCGGATCGCCGCGTGCGCCATCGGCGTGTTGGGCAGGCCCTGGCTGAAGGCGGCCTCGATGTCGAGGCGCAGCTCGCCGGCCGCCTCCTTCGCGCATTCGAGCGCGGCGGTGTCGGTGATCCGCACGCCGTTGTGGAAGCGTCCCTCGACGTTGCGCAACGCGAGCTGTTCGGCCACCTGCGGGCGCGAGCCGTGCACGATCACGACCCGGATGCCGAGCGCGACGAGCAGCGACAGATCCTGGGCCAGCACGGGCAGGGCGCCGGCCGTGACGAGCTCACCCGGGAAGGCGACCACGAAGGTCTTGCCACGGAAGGCGTGGATGTAGGGCGCGACCGAGCGCAGCCATTGGACGAATTGGGTAGGGTTTTCCATTTGGCGCATTATAATTCGCTGCGCGACTTGCGCACTAAAAACCAGTAAAAAACAATGTCCGAACACCGTAACAAGCCTCTGAACCCGCTTTTGCCACCGCAATTTTCGACCAACACCACGCCCGCCGCCGCGCCGGCGGACGCCTCGGCGCGCGCGCCGCAAGGCGGGGAGGGCGGCGGCCGGTTGGCGCACGGAGCGGGCGCGACTGGCACAGGCGGCGCAAGCGGCGATGGGCAAGGCCGGGCCGGCGGCGGGCGCAAGGACGGGCAGCCGCGGCGCCCGGCCGGTGCGCCGGCGCAGGGCGGGGCGGGACAAGTGACGCGCGCGCCACGGCCCGAGCAAGCGCCGCGAGCGCCTCGGGCGGAGCAAGCGCCGCGCGCGCCTCGGCCGGAACAAGCGCCACGCGCGCCGCGGCCCGAGCAAGCACCGCGCGCCCCTCGGGCGGAACAGGGGCCGCGCGCCCCTCGGGCGGAACAGGGGCCGCGCGCCCCGCGAGAAGGCCAAGAGGGCCAAGAGCGCCAAGAGCGCCAGGAGCGGCCCGAGCGCGCACCCAAGGCGGCGCCGGCCGCGCGCGAGGTGTTCCGCAATCCGCTGCCCGCGATCACCTATCCCGAAGACCTGCCCGTGTCGGGCCGGCGCGGCGACATCGCCAAGGCGCTGCAGGAGAACCAGGTCATCATCGTCTGCGGCGAGACCGGCTCGGGCAAGACCACCCAACTGCCCAAGATCTGCCTCGAACTCGGGCGCGGCCAGAAGGCGCTGATCGGCCACACCCAGCCGCGCCGGATCGCGGCCTCCTCGACCGCCAAGCGGATCGCGCAGGAACTGGGCTCGCCGCTGGGCGAACATGTCGGCTTCAAGGTGCGCTTCACCGACACGCTCACGCGCGGCGCCTCGGTCAAGCTGATGACGGACGGGATCCTGCTGGCCGAGACCCAGACCGACCCGATGCTGCGCAATTACGACACGATCATCATCGACGAGGCGCACGAGCGCAGCCTGAACATCGACTTCCTGCTCGGCTACCTCAAGCAGCTGCTGCCGCGCCGCCCCGACCTCAAGGTGATCATCACCTCGGCCACGATCGACGCCGACCGCTTTGCGCGCCACTTCGGCACCGCAAGCAAGCCGGCGCCCGTGATCGAGGTCTCGGGCCGGCTGTACCAGGTCGAGCTGCGCTACCGCCCGGTCGAGCGCGACCAGGTGCAAGTCGGCGGCATTGATTCGGGCAAGCCGCAGCCGAAGGCCGCCGCCGCGCGCGAGAAGCGCGACCTGATGGACGCGGTGGTCGAGGGCGTCGACGAACTGTGCCGGCTCGGCTCGGGCGACGTGCTCGTGTTCCTGCCGGGCGAGCGCGAAATCCGCGACTGCGCCGAGGCGCTGCGCAAGC
>JAZKIN010000224.1:0-1842 GCA_040384885.1 Pseudomonadota bacterium
ATCATCCGCCGCGCGCTGCGCCACGGCCACAAGCTGGGCCAGACCAAGCCGTTCTTCTACAAGCTGGTCGAGGACCTGACGCTCGAAATGGGCGCCGCCTATCCCGAACTGGCCGCGGCCAAGGACGGCGTGGCCAAGATGCTGCGCACCGAAGAAGAGCGTTTCGGCGAGACGCTTGAAAACGGCATGAAGATCCTCGAGGCGCAACTGGCCAAGGACAGCGAAAAGCTCGACGGCCGCACCGCCTTCCTGTTGTACGGCACCTACGGCTTCCCGCTCGACCTGACCGCCGACATCTGCCGCGAACGCGGCATCGAACTCGATCTCGAGGGTTTCGAAGCGGCCAAGAAGGAAGACCAACTGCTCGGCAAGGCCGGCAGCGGCTTCAAGCACCTCGACACCATCGAGTACAAGGGCGAGAAGAACAAATTCGTCGGCTACGACAAGCTCGTGCACGGTAGCGAGGTTGTCGCGATCTACGTCGGCGGCGTTTCGGTGCAGCAGATCGAAGCGGGCCAGGACGGCATCGTGGTGCTCGACACCACGCCGTTCTACGCGCAGTCGGGCGGCCAGGTCGGCGACCAGGGCGTCATCGAGAAAAACCTGAAGAGCGGCGCTGCCCTGTTCCAGGTCGCCGACACGCTCAAGGTCCAGGCCGACGTGTTCGGCCACCACGGCACGCTGACCACTGGCGCGCTCAAGGTCGGCGACACGGTCGACGCCACGGTCGACGAGGCCAAGCGCGGTCGCACCATCCGGAACCACTCGGCGACCCACCTGATGCACAAGGCCTTGCGTGAAGTGCTGGGCGGCCACGTGGCGCAAAAAGGTTCGCTGGTCGACCCGGATAAAACCCGCTTCGACTTCTCGCACCACGCGCCGCTGACGGCCGACGAAATCGCCAAGGTCGAAACCATCGTCAACCGCGAGATCCTGCAAAACCACGCGACCGTCTCGCACAATATGTCGTTCGACGCCGCGGTCAAGCACGGCGCGATGGCGCTGTTCGGCGAAAAATACGGCGACGAGGTGCGGGTGCTCGACATCGGCTCGTCCAAAGAGCTGTGCGGCGGCGTCCACGTGACCCGTACCGGCGACATCGGCCTGTTTAAAATCGTCGGCGAGGGCGGCGTCGCGGCCGGCATCCGCCGCGTCGAAGCCGTCACCGGCGAAGGCGCGCTGGCGGTGGTGCAGACGCTTAACCGCCGCCTGCAGGAAGCTGCCAGCATGCTCAAGACCAATCCGGACGAGCTGACCACGCGCGTGGCGCAAGTGCAGGACCAGCTCAAGGCGATGGAGAAGGAACTGGCGGCGCTCAAGTCGAAGCTGGCGGCGGGGCAGGGCGACGAGCTCGTAACACGCGCGGTCGAGGTCAACGGCATCATGGTGCTCGCGGCCACGCTCGAGGGCGCCGACGTGGCGCGCCTGCGCGAGACCATGGACAAGCTCAAGGACAAGCTCAAGACGGCCGCCATCGTGCTCGCCAGCGTGGCCGACGGCAAAGTGAGTCTGATCGCCGGCGTGACCGCGGACGCGACGTCCAAGGTCAAGGCTGGCGAACTGGTCAACTTTGTGGCCCAGCAGGTCGGCGGCAAGGGCGGCGGGCGGCCCGACATGGCGCAGGCGGGCGGCACCGATCCGACCAACCTGGCGGCGGCGCTGGCCGCGGTGCCGGAGTGGGTTGGCGCACGGGCTTAACCCGGCGTTGCAAATGGGGGGGGCGGACGCCAGTAGAATCGTCTAGTCCGCCCCCCCCCAGAAAAACCAAACCAACATCGTCCTCGCGGATGCGGGGACCCATAGAACGTTCGCACATAGCAACTGTTCTATGGGTCCCCGCAT
>JAZKIN010000225.1:0-22882 GCA_040384885.1 Pseudomonadota bacterium
TGGGTCCCCGCCTCCGCGAGGACGATGTTGGTTTAAGTTATCCGGGGCTCGTCATTTCGCGATTTCGGCTATATCGATCGGCTCAATTTGCGTTTTGCGACAGCCTCGAAGGCGGGGACCCATAGAACAGTTGCTTTGAGCCACCGCCTGCGCGAGGAGATGTTTAGATCTTCTTCATGTCCCCCGCCGGCACCTCGATATACTCCCCCGGCATCAATGGATGGCTCGCGAGCGAAAACGGTCCGATACTGCTGCGCACCAGCCGCAGCGTCGGCAACCCGACCGCGGCCGTCATGCGCCGGACCTGGCGGTTCTTCCCCTCCTGCAAGGTGATCGCGATCCAGCTGGTCGGCTTGTCTTCGCGCACGCGGATCGGCGGCTCGCGCGGCCACAGCCATTGCGGCGCGGCGATCGCGACCGCGCGGCACGGCTTGGTCACGAAGTCGCCCAGGTCGAGCGGGGCCTGTAGCTTTTCCAGCGCGGCGCCGTCGGCAAGCCCGTCGACCTGCACCAGATAGGTTTTGGCCTCCTTGTGGTCGGGATGGGCGATGCTATGCTGGAGGCGGCCGTCGTCGGTGAGCAGCATCAGGCCCTCGCTGTCGGCGTCGAGCCGGCCGGCCGGATAAATGCCGGGCAGGGCGAGGAAATCGGCGAGGCAGGCGCGCCCCTCCTGCGGGGAGAACTGGCACAGCACCTGGAACGGTTTGTTAAAAAGAATCAGTGGCATCGTTGCGTCGGCTGGCGAAGTGGTTGTGCGGCGGGTGGCGACAGTGTAAGCGCCAATGCCTTCGGGCGTAAAATGGAATCGCGGCGGCCTAAAACCGTGGCGCCCATCAAAATACTGGTGCATAATATGAAACTCTGGTCTTGTGTCTTATAGAAGACCGATCGAATCATAGTATTAAAAGCAAGAATTTTCAGACTCGCAGAACCTGCCTGACAGACGCAGCTCCGGTTGCCGCCTGCTTTAACGTCCACTTCGGAGATCATGATGTTTCAACATATCAAAGTACCTGCCGACGGCCAGAAAATCACCGTCAACACCGATTTTTCGCTGAATGTGCCAGACAATCCAGTCATCCCCTACATCGAAGGCGACGGCACCGGCGTTGACATCAGCCCGGTCATGATCAAGGTCGTCGACGCGGCCGTGGCCAAGGCCTACGGCGGCAAGCGCAAGATCAGCTGGATGGAAATCTACGCGGGCGAAAAGGCGACCACCGTGTACGGCCCCGACGTCTGGCTGCCCGAAGAAACGCTCGAAGTGCTCAAGGACTACGTGGTCTCGATCAAGGGTCCGTTGACGACCCCGGTTGGCGGCGGCATCCGTTCGCTCAACGTCGCGCTGCGCCAGCAGCTCGACCTGTACGTCTGCCTGCGTCCAGTGCGCTATTTCACGGGCGTGCCGTCGCCCGTCAAAGAGCCCGAAAAGACCGACATGGTCATCTTCCGCGAGAACTCCGAAGACATCTACGCCGGCATCGAGTACCAGCAAGGCTCCGAAGGCGCCAAGAAGCTCATGGATTTCCTGATCAAGGAAATGGGCGTGACCAAGATCCGCTTCCCCAACACCTCGGGCCTGGGCATCAAGCCGGTCTCGATCGAGGGCACCGAGCGCCTGGTGCGCAAGGCGCTGCAGTACGCGGTCGACAACGACAAGCCGTCCGTGACGATCGTCCACAAGGGCAACATCATGAAGTACACCGAAGGCGGCTTCCGCGACTGGGCGTACGCGCTGGCGCAGAAGGAATTCGGCGCCGAGCTGATCGATGGCGGCCCGTGGTGCAAGTTCAAGAATCCGAAGACCGGCCGCGACATCATCGTCAAGGATTCGATCGCCGACGCGTTCCTGCAACAAATCCTGCTGCGCCCGGCGGAATACAGCGTCATCGCGACCCTGAACCTGAACGGCGACTACATCTCGGACGCCCTCGCGGCCCAGGTCGGCGGCATCGGCATCGCGCCGGGCGCCAACCTGTCGGATTCGGTCGCGATGTTCGAGGCGACCCACGGCACCGCGCCCAAGTACGCAGGCAAAGATTATGTGAACCCCGGTTCCCTGATCCTGTCTGCCGAAATGATGCTTCGCCACATGGGCTGGCTCGAAGCGGCCGACCTCGTCATCTCGTCGATGCAAAATTCGATCGCGTCCAAGCGCGTCACGTACGACTTCGCGCGCCTGATGGAAGACGCGACGCAGGTGTCGTGCTCGGGCTTCGGCGACGTCATGATCGAGCACATGTAAGGGCGCGCGCGGCGCCGCGCCGGCGCCACAAGCTAAAAAAGGCCCCGCGGGGCCTTTTTTTCGCCCGTTCCGCCTTGATCTTGGCGGCGAGGGGCGTAAAAAAACCCCGCCACAAGGGCGGGGTTTTTCACATTCGGGTTTGCTTAAGCAGCCTGGATGTTGGAAGCTTGCTTGCCTTTAGGGCCTTGCGTGACTTCGAATTGAACTTTTTGACCTTCTTTGAGGGTCTTGAAACCGTTCATGTTGATTGCGGAGAAGTGCGCGAACAAGTCTTCGCCGCCGTCATCTGGAGTGATGAAGCCAAAGCCTTTGGAATCATTGAACCACTTAACTGTACCTGTTGCCATAAAAGAACTTTCAAAATAAAAACGAATCACACGAGCCGTAAAAGCAAGAAGCTTTCTTGCCCCCTCCTCAGTCTGCTCACATCTTATCAACAAGTACAACGTACAAGCCAATGAGGCATTGTTGGCGTAATAATTATTGAAGTCAAGCGCTTTTGAATCGTGATTGTCAAATTACACACACTCTGCCAAAAAGCAACTCTTGAATTCCTCAATCGGGTCGCCATCTGCGCATCAGGAAGAAAACGCGTAAGATGGAAAACAAATGCACTCGCTCTGATCTTTACGCAGTGCATCAACGTCGAAAGCATTAGAATATAACTGTATGGCAACCAAGCAAGATACCGAAACCACGCTGGAGCGGCAGGTCGTCAAACCGCCGCCGCTATACCAGGTAGCATTGCTCAACGACGACTACACCCCGATGGAGTTCGTGGTGGCCGTCATCGAGGAGTATTTCAACAAGGACCACGAAACGGCGACGCAGATCATGCTTTCCGTTCACCGCCACGGCAAGGGAGTATGCGGTGTGTTTTCAAAAGACATCGCCTGTACCAAAGTGGAGTTTGTTTTAACGCATGCGCGCAAGGCGGGGCACCCCCTGCAGTGCGTGATGGAGGAAGTATGATTGCGCAGGAACTCGAAGTATCCCTACACATGGCCTTTGTCGAAGCCCGGCAAGCACGGCATGAATTCATCACCGTCGAGCATTTGCTGCTGGCGCTTCTAGACAACCCGTCGGCCGCGGAAGTGTTGCGCGCCTGCGCTGTCAATATCGAAGACCTGCGCAAAACCCTGACCAACTTCATCGGCGACAACACCCCGACCGTACCCGGCACGGGCGAGGTCGACACCCAGCCGACGCTCGGGTTCCAGCGCGTGATCCAGCGTGCGATCATGCACGTGCAGTCGGCCTCGAACGGCAAGAAGGAAGTCACCGGCGCCAACGTGCTCGTGGCCATCTTCGGCGAGAAAGACTCGCACGCGGTCTACTACCTGCACCAGCAGGGCGTGACCCGCCTCGACGTCGTCAACTTCATCTCGCACGGCGTGCGCAAAGACCAGCAGATGGACGGCCAAAAGGCGTCCGAAGGCGTCGAAGAGGCGCAGGTCGAAGGCCAGACCAAAGAGTCGCCGCTCGACCAGTTCACGCAAAACCTCAACAAGGCCGCCAGCGAAGGCAAGATCGATCCGCTGATCGGGCGCGAGGACGAAGTCGACCGCGTGATCCAGATCCTGTGCCGCCGCCGCAAAAACAATCCCTTGCTCGTCGGCGAAGCCGGCGTCGGCAAGACCGCGATCGCCGAAGGCCTCGCATGGCGCATCACGCAGGAGGACGTCCCCGAAATCCTCCAGAACGCGATCGTCTATTCGCTCGACATGGGCGCGTTGCTTGCCGGCACCAAATACCGCGGCGACTTTGAACAGCGCCTGAAGGCGGTGCTCAAGCAGCTCAAAGAGACCCCGCACGGCATCTTGTTCATCGACGAGATCCACACGATCATCGGCGCCGGTTCGGCTTCGGGCGGCACGCTCGACGCCTCCAACCTGCTCAAGCCGGCGCTCGCGAACGGCCAGCTCAAGTGCATCGGCGCGACCACCTACACCGAGTACCGCGGCGTGTTCGAAAAAGACCACGCCTTGTCGCGCCGTTTCCAAAAGGTCGACGTCAACGAGCCGACCGTCGAGCAGACCATCCAGATCCTGCGCGGCCTCAAGTCGCGCTTCGAGGAGCACCACGGCGTCAAGTACTCGGCCTCGGCCCTGACCACCGCCGCCGAGCTGGCCGCGCGCTTCATCAACGACCGCCACCTGCCCGACAAGGCGATCGACGTCATCGACGAGGCGGGCGCTGCGCAGCGCATCCTGCCCAAGTCGAAGCAAAAGAAAACCATCGGCAAGGCCGAGATCGAGGACATCATCGCCAAGATCGCGCGCATCCCGCCGCAAACGGTCAACCAGGACGACCGCAGCAAGCTGCAAACGATCGACCGCGACCTGCGCAACGTCGTGTTCGGGCAGGAACCCGCGATCGACGCCTTGTCGTCGGCCATCAAGATGGCGCGTGCAGGCCTCGGCAAGACCGACAAGCCGATCGGCTCCTTCCTGTTCTCCGGCCCGACCGGGGTCGGCAAGACCGAGGTCGCCAAGCAGCTCGCCTTCATCCTCGGCATCGAGTTGATCCGCTTCGACATGTCCGAGTACATGGAGCGGCATGCGGTCAGCCGCCTGATCGGCGCGCCGCCGGGCTACGTCGGATTCGACCAGGGCGGTTTGCTGACCGAGGCGATCACCAAGAAGCCGCATGCGGTGCTGCTGCTCGACGAGATTGAAAAAGCCCATCCGGACATTTTCAACATCCTGCTGCAGGTGATGGACCATGGCACGCTGACCGACAACAACGGACGCAAGGCAGACTTCCGCAACGTGATCATCATCATGACCACCAACGCGGGCGCCGAGAGCCTGACCAAGCGTTCGATGGGCTTCACCGAGTCCAAGGCTGCCGGCGACGAGATGGCCGACATTAAGCGCATGTTCACGCCTGAGTTCCGCAACCGGATCGACGCGACCATCAGCTTCCGTGCGCTCGACGAAGAGATCATCCTGCGCGTCGTCGACAAATTCCTCATGCAGCTCGAAGAGCAGCTGCACGAGAAAAAGGTCGAGGCGATTTTCACGACCAAGCTGCGCACCTTCCTGTCCAAGAAAGGCTTCGATCCGCTCATGGGCGCGCGCCCGATGGCCCGCCTGATCCAGGACATGATCCGCAAGGCCCTGGCCGACGAGCTCTTGTTCGGACGCCTCGTCAGCGGCGGCCGCGTGACGGTCGACCTCGACGAAAAGGACCAGGTTGTGCTCGAGTTCCCCGAGTCCGACGCGACGCCGCCGACGAGTCCGCCCGAAACGGTCGAGATCGAGTAATCGGTCCGTTAAAAAAAAACCCGCAGCCTGCGGGTTTTTTTTCGTCTGCTGCGCGAACAGCGAATCTTGGAGATCAACGACGAATGCGAAGGCACCATCGTCCACGCGCCGGCAGGCTTGATCCAGACGCGCGTGAAGCGAAAGCGGCCTTACAATTTCTGCCGCAGCTTGCGCCACAGGGTCGTGCGGCTGATGCCCAGATACCTTGCCGCCTCGTCGCGCCTGCCGCCGAAGCGGGCCAGCACTTGTTCGGCCGATTCAAGCAGCGGGGCGTTCGCCGTGCTTGCCGGTGCGGCCGTGGCGACATCGGACGCGCCGCCACCCCTGCCAAACTCGGGCGCGACCGCGAGCACAAAACCCGGCGTCAGCGCCTGCAGCGGCTCGGCCGCGAGGAACAGCGCGAGCCGCTCCATCACATTGCGCAGTTCGCGCACATTGCCCGGCCAGTCGTAGCGCTCGAGCAGCGGCGCGCAGGCGAGCATCTCCGCGTGCAGGTTCGGATGCGGCCGCGCGCCGAGCGCCGCCAGCGCGTTCTTGAGCGACCATTCGGCCAGCGGCAGCACGTCGCCGGCGCGCGCGCGCAGCGGCGGCAACACGAGCCGCAGCACCGCCAGCCGGTAATACAGGTCGGCCCGGAAGCGGCCCTCGCGCACGCGCGCCTCGAGGTCGCAATGGGTCGCGCTGATCACGCGCACATTGACCGCCACCGGCCGCGTGCCGCCCACGCGCACCACCTCGCGCTCCTCGAGCACGCGCAGCAATCGCGTTTGCAGCGCCAGCGGCATCTCGCCTATCTCGTCGAGGAACAGGGTGCCGCGGTTGGCCGCCTCGAACAGGCCCGCATGGCCGCCGCGGCGCGCGCCCGTGAACGCGCCCTCCTCATGGCCGAACAGTTCCGACTCGAGCAGCGACTCGGCGATCGCGCCGCAGTTGACGGCCACGAACGGACGGTTGGCGCCGAGGCCGCGCGGACTCTCGCGGTGGATCGCCTGCGCCACCAGCTCCTTGCCGCTGCCGGTCTCGCCCTCGATCAGCACCGTGGCCGGCGATTTCGCATACATCACCACCGCCTGGCGCAGCGTCTCCATCGCCGCCGACTGGCCGCGCAGGTCGTTCAGGCCATGGCGCGCGCGCAGGGTGTCGGCGACCACCGGGCGCGGGCGCCGGTTCGATTCGAGCTGGGTCAGGCGCGCCATCTCGAGCGCGTCGTTGAAGGCCTGCCGGATCGACGCGGCCGAATACACGAACACCCCGGTCAGACCAGCCTCCTCGGCCAGGTCGGTGATCAAGCCGGCGCCGACGATCGCCTCGATGCCTTCGGCCTTGAGGTCGTTGACCTGCGCGCGCGCATCCTCCTCGGTCACATAGGTGCGCTGCGCGATCGCGAAGCCGAAGGTCGCGCAAAACTCGGCCAGCTCGGGCAGCCGCTCCTGGTAGGTCACGACCCCGATCCGCTGCGACACCCGGCGCGCGCGCGCGAGCGCCTGCATCACGTCGAAGCCGCTGGCCTTGGCGATCACCACCGGCACCGAGACCCGGCCCTTGAGGTAGGCCGCGTTCGAGCCGGCCGCGATCACCACGTCGCAGCGCTCGCTGGCCATGCGCTCGCGGATGTGGCGCGCCGCGTCGTCGAAGCCGAGCTTGATCGGCTCGATCGCGGCCACATGGTCGTACTCGAGCGTGATGTCGCGGAACAAATCGGACAGGCGCGACACCGAGACGGTCCAGATGACCGGTTTTTCGGGCGTATCAAGGGGCGTGTTGTGGGCGTCGGACATGTTGCAATTGTAGTCCAACCAGGTTTCAAGGTTTCAAATTGAAACCTGCGATTGTTCGGCCCGGCGACGGCCCTTGTAAGCGGCGGGTAAGAACCGGGCGCTAGGATAGCGCCAGCCTCAAAAGAGCTGCAGACACAATAAAGGAGATAAAAATGCAAGACGACATGGTTCAAAGAATCAAATCCGACCCGAACTACCGCAAACTGGTCAACGCCCGCTCGGGCTTCGGCTGGATCCTCACGTGGAGCATGATGGCCGTGTACTACGGCTTCATCCTGCTGATCGCCTTCAACAAGGAATTCCTGGCGGCCAAGACCGGCGCCGGCGTGACGACCTGGGGCATCCCGATCGGCCTGTTCGTGATCGTCTTCACGGTCATCGTCACGGGCATCTACGTGCGCCGCGCCAACGGCCAGTACGACGACCTGACCGCCGCCATCGTCCTGAAAGCCAAATCATGAGCGGCCAAGCGCGCACGCGCCAGGCCGTCCTCGGACTCGCCTTGCTGGCCGCGGCCGGCGCGGCGTTCGCCGCCGGCGCCGACCTCGGCCAGGCCACCAAGCAGCCGACCAACTGGACCGCGATCTCGATGTTCGGCGCCTTCGTCATCTTCACGCTGTTCGTGACCAAATGGGCCGCCGGCAGAACCAAGTCGGCGTCCGACTTCTACACGGCCGGCGGCGGCATCACCGGCTTCCAGAACGGCCTGGCGATCGCCGGCGACTACATGTCGGCCGCGTCCTTCCTCGGCATCTCGGCCGCGGTGTTCTTGAACGGCTACGACGGCCTGATCTACGCGATCGGCTTCCTGGTCGGCTGGCCCGTGATCACCTTCCTCATGGCCGAGCGCCTGCGCAACCTGGGCCGCTACACCTTCGCCGACGTCGCCGCCTACCGCTTCAAGCAGACCCCGATCCGGGTCTTCTCGGCCTCGGGCACGCTGGTCGTGGTCGCGTTTTACCTGATCGCGCAGATGGTCGGCGCCGGCCAGCTCATCAAGCTGCTGTTCGGCCTCGAATATTGGATCGCGGTGGTGCTGGTCGGCTCCCTGATGATGATCTATGTGCTCTTCGGCGGCATGACCGCCACCACCTGGGTGCAGATCATCAAGGCCGTCATGCTGCTGTCGGGCGCGAGCTTCATGGCCTTCGTCGTCATGTCGCAATTTAACTTCAGCCCCGAGGCTTTGTTCGCCAAGTCGGTCGAAATCCACGAGAAGGGCGAGTCGATCATGGGCCCGGGGAACTTCATCAAGGACCCGATCTCGGCCATCTCGTTCGGCATGGCGCTCATGTTCGGCACCGCCGGCCTGCCGCACATCCTGATGCGCTTCTTCACGGTGCCGAGCGCGAAAGAGGCGCGCAAGTCGGTGTTCTGGGCCACGACCTGGATCGCCTACTTCTATGTGCTCACCTTCATCATCGGTTTCGGTGCGATCGTACTGGTCAGTACTAATCCCGAGTTCAAGGACGCGGCCGGTAAACTGCTCGGCGGAAACAACATGGCGGCGATCCACCTCGCCAAGGCCGTCGGCGGCAACGTCTTCCTCGGCTTCATCTCGGCGGTGGCGTTCGCGACCATCCTGGCGGTGGTCGCGGGCCTGACCCTGTCGGGCGCCTCGGCCGTGTCGCACGACCTGTACGCGACCGTGTTCAAGAAGGGCCAGGCCACCAGCGCCAACGAACTGAAGGTCTCGCGCCTGACCACGATCGCGCTCGGCGTCATCGCGGTCTTGCTCGGCATCGTGTTCGAGAAGCAGAACATCGCCTTCATGGTGTCGCTCGCCTTCGCGATCGCGGCCTCGGCCAACTTCCCCGTGCTGTTCATGTCGGTGCTGTGGAAGGATTGCACCACGCGCGGCGCGACCGTCGGCGGCTTCATCGGCCTGTTCACGGCGGTCGGGCTGACCGTGGTCTCGAAGTCGGTCTGGGTCGATGTGTTCGGTTATACCGAGGCCATTTTCCCTTACCAGTCGCCGGCCTTGTTCTCGATGACCGCCGGCTTCCTCGGCATCTATCTGTTCTCTATCTTCGACAAGAGCGACCGCGCCCGCATCGACCGCGCCGGCTACGAGGCGCAGGAGATGCGCTCCGAAACCGGGATCGGTGCCGACACGGCAGCCGCGCACTAAAGTTTTACGCTTGCTGAAAAGCCCCGGGCCAGTCCCCGGGGCTTTTTTTGTTCCACCTAAGTTTCAGTTGATGTTTCATGTTTCACGGTGCAACGCCGGCGAGACGCCCGGACACCTCTGGATGCACCTCTTCTTCCCCGCTTCAACTCCCCAAGTGTTTGAAAATTAAGGATTATTCCGCGGGTAGCCGCCCGGCTGCGGTCTGCGCACTGCTTGGCACGGTGCTTGCATTAACATAGCCACACACCGACGCAATTTAAAAGGATCAACACATGAGCCAATACTCCGCAGGCGCCGCCTTCCGCAAGGCAGTCCAAGAAGAATCCCCGCTGCAAGTGGTCGGCGCCATCAACGCGAACCACGCGCTGCTGGCCAAGCGCGCCGGCTACCGCGCGATCTACCTGTCGGGCGGCGGCGTCGCCGCCGGCTCGCTCGGCCTGCCCGACCTCGGCATCTCGAGCCTCGACGACGTGCTCACCGACATCCGCCGCATCACCGACGTCTGCGACGTGCCGCTGCTGGTCGACGCCGACACCGGCTTCGGCTCGTCCGCCTTCAACGTCGCGCGCACGGTCAAGTCGATGATCAAGGCCGGCGCCGCCGCCTGCCACATCGAAGACCAGGTCGGCGCCAAGCGCTGCGGCCACCGCCCGGGCAAGGAGATCGTCAGCAAGCAGGAGATGGTCGACCGCATCAAGGCCGCCGTCGACGCCCGCACCGACCCCAATTTCGTGATCATGGCGCGCACCGACGCGCTCGCCGTCGAGGGCCTCGAGTCGGCGCTCGAGCGCGCGCTGGCCTGCGTCGAGGCGGGCGCCGACATGATCTTCCCGGAGGCGATCACCGACCTCGCCATGTATGCGCAATTCGCCAACACGGTCAAGGTGCCGGTGCTGGCCAACATCACCGAATTCGGCGCCACGCCGCTGTTCACGGTCGACCAACTCAAAGGCGCCGACGTCGGCCTCGTGCTGTACCCGCTGTCGGCCTTCCGCGCCATGAACAAGGCCGCCGAAAACGTCTACACCGCGATCCGCCGCGACGGCACCCAGCAAAACGTGGTCGCGTCGATGCAGACCCGCATGGAGCTCTACGAGGCGATCAACTACCACGATTTCGAGCAGAAGCTCGACGCGCTGTTTGCCGCGCAAAAGAAATAATCCAACCTAAAATCCCGGAGAAACAACATGAGTGAACAAGCCGTCGCCACCTTCAAACCGAAAAAATCGGTCGCCCTGTCCGGCGTCACCGCCGGCAACACCGCCCTGTGCTCGGTCGGCAAGACCGGCAACGACCTGCACTACCGCGGCTACGACATCCTCGACGTCGCCGAGACCTGCGAATTCGAAGAGATCGCCTACCTGCTGGTGCACGGCAAACTGCCGACCGCGGCCGAACTGAAATCGTACAAGACGCGCCTGATGTCGCTGCGCGGCCTGCCGCAGGCGCTCAAGGCCGCGCTCGAGGCGTTGCCGGCGGCGAGCCACCCGATGGACGTGATGCGCACGGGCGTCTCCGCGCTCGGTTGCGCGCTGCCCGAAAAAGACGACCACAACGTGCCCGGCGCGCGCGACATCGCCGACCGCCTCATGGCCTCGTTCGGCTCGATGCTGCTGTACTGGTACCACTTCAGCCACAACGGCAAACGGATCGAGGTCGAGACCGACGACGAATCGATCGGCGGCCACTTCCTGCACCTGCTGCACGGCGTCAAGCCGTCGAAGGAATGGGAGCGCGCGATGCACACCTCGCTGATCCTGTACGCCGAACACGAGTTCAACGCCTCGACCTTCACCGCGCGCGTGATCGCCGGCACCGGCTCCGACATGCACTCGGCGATCACCGGCGCGATCGGCGCGCTGCGCGGCCCCAAGCACGGCGGCGCCAACGAGGCCGCGTTCGAAATCCAGAAGCGCTACGAGAACGCCGACGAGGCCGAGGCCGACATCCGCAACCGCGTCGCCAACAAGGAGGTCGTGATCGGCTTTGGCCATCCGGTCTACACCGTGTCCGACCCGCGCAACGTGGTGATCAAGGGCGTGGCGCACCAGCTCTCGCAGGAAGCCGGTTCGACCAAGATGTTCGACATCGCCGAGCGCCTCGAGTCGGTCATGTGGGAAGTCAAAAAGATGTTCCCGAACCTCGACTGGTTCTCGGCCGTGTCGTACCACATGATGGGCGTGCCGACCGCGATGTTCACGCCGCTGTTCGTGATCTCGCGCACCTCCGGCTGGGCCGCGCACGTGATCGAGCAGCGCATCGACAACAAGATTATCCGCCCGAGCGCGAACTATGTCGGCCCCGAAGACCTGGCCTTCGTGCCGATCGCCGAACGCAAGTAAGGAGCGTCCATGAATATCCTCAACCGCAAGCCGCTGCCGGGCACCAAACTCGATTATTTCGACGCGCGCGCCGCCGTCGACGCGATCGAAGCGGGCGCCTACGACAAGCTGCCCTACACCTCGCGCGTGCTGGCCGAAAACCTGGTGCGCCGCTGCGACCCGGCCACGCTGGACGCCTCGCTCTCGCAGCTCATCGAACGCAAGCGCGACCTCGACTTCCCGTGGTTCCCCGCGCGCGTGGTGTGCCACGACATTCTGGGCCAGACCGCGCTGGTCGACCTGGCCGGCCTGCGCGACGCGATCGCGCTCCAGGGCGGCGACCCGGCGCTGGTCAACCCGGTGGTGCCGACCCAGCTCGTGGTCGACCATTCGCTGGCGGTCGAATGCGGCGGCTTCGACCCCGACGCCTTCGACAAGAACCGCCTGATCGAGGACCGCCGCAACGAGGACCGCTTCGACTTCATCAACTGGACCAAGAAGGCGTTCAAGAACGTCGACGTGATCCCGCCCGGTAACGGCATCCTGCACCAGATCAACCTCGAGCGCATGTCGCCCGTGGTGCAGGTGCAAAACGGCGTGGCCTATCCCGACACCCTGGTCGGCACCGACTCGCACACCCCGATGGTCGACGCGCTCGGCGTGCTCGCGATCGGCGTGGGCGGCCTCGAGGCCGAAAGCGTGATGCTGGGCCGCGCCTCGTGGATGCGCCTGCCCGACATCATCGGCGTCGAGCTGACCGGCAAACCGCAGCCGGGCATCACCGCGACCGACACCGTGCTGGCGCTGACCGAATTTTTGCGCAAGCAAAAGGTGGTCTCGTCCTACCTCGAGTTTTACGGCGAGGGCGCCTCGCACCTGACGCTCGGCGACCGCGCGACGATCTCGAACATGGCGCCCGAATTCGGCTCGACCGCGGCCATGTTCTACATCGACGAGCAAACCATCAAGTACCTCAAGCTGACCGGCCGCGACGACGAACTGGTCAAGCTGGTCGAGCTGTACGCGCGCGCGACCGGCCTGTGGGCCGAGAGCCTCCAGCACGCCGAGTACGAGCGCGTGATCAGCTTCGACCTCTCCAGCGTGGTGCGCAACATCGCCGGCCCGTCGAACCCGCACAGCCGCGTGCCGACCTCGGAGCTGGCCGCGCGCGGCATCAGCGGCGTGGTCGAGAACGAGCCGGGCAAGATGCCCGACGGCGCAGTCATCATCGCCGCGATCACGAGCTGCACCAACACCAACAACCCGCGCAATATGATCGCCGCCGGCCTGATCGCGCGCAACGCGAACCGCCGCGGCCTGCAGCGCAAGCCGTGGGTAAAGAGTTCGCTCGCGCCGGGCTCCAAGACGGTCGAGCTGTATCTGCAGGAGGCGCAGCTCATGGGCGAACTCGAGCAGCTCGGCTTCGGCGTGGTCGGTTTCGCGTGCACCTCGTGCAACGGCATGTCGGGCGCGCTCGACCCGGTGATCCAGCAAGAGGTCGTCGAGCGCGACCTGTACGCGACCGCCGTCCTGTCGGGCAACCGCAACTTCGACGGCCGCATCCACCCGTACGCGAAGCAGGCCTTCCTGGCCTCGCCGCCGCTGGTGGTGGCCTACGCGATCGCCGGCACGATCCGCTTCGACATCGAAAAAGACGTGCTCGGCATCGACGCCGAGGGCCAACCCGTCAAGCTCGCGGACATCTGGCCGAGCGACGAGGAGATCGACGCGATCGTCGCCTCGAGCGTCAAGCCCGAGCAGTTCCGCAAGGTCTACATCCCGATGTTCGCCGCGCAGGTCGACGACGGCGAGAAGGTCAGCCCGCTGTACGACTGGCGCCCGCAGACCACCTACATCCGCCGTCCGCCGTACTGGGAAGGCGCGCTGGCCGGCGCGCGTCCGCTCAAGGGCATGCGTGCGCTGGCGGTCTTGGGCGACAACATCACGACCGACCATCTGTCGCCGTCGAACGCGATCATGCTCGACAGCGCGGCCGGCGAATACCTCGCCAAAATGGGCCTGCCCGAGGTCGACTTCAACTCGTATGCGACGCACCGGGGCGACCACCTGACGGCGCAGCGCGCCACCTTCGCCAACCCGACGCTCAAGAACGAGATGGTCGTGGTCGACGGCAAAGTGAAGGCCGGCTCGCTCACGCGGATCGAGCCCGAAGGCCGGATCAGCCGCATGTGGGAGGCCATCGAAACCTACATGGAGCGCAAGCAGCCGCTGATCGTGATCGCCGGCGCCGACTACGGCCAGGGCTCGTCGCGCGACTGGGCGGCCAAGGGCGTGCGCCTCGCCGGCGTCGAGGCGATCGTGGCCGAGGGCTTCGAGCGCATCCACCGCACCAACCTGGTCGGCATGGGCGTGATCCCGCTCGAGTTCAAGCCGGGCGTGAACCGCCTGACCTTGGGCATCGACGGCAGCGAGTTGTTCGACGTGGTCGGCGAGCGCACGCCGCGTTCGACGCTCACGCTGGTCATCACGCGCAAAAACGGCGAGCGGCTCGAGGTGCCGGTGACCTGCCGCCTCGACACCGCCGAGGAGGTGTCGATCTACGAGGCGGGCGGCGTGCTGCAGCGCTTCGCGCAGGATTTCCTGGAATCGACCGTGAAAGCGGCCTAAAGTCAGCGTGGTGGACAAAGCGCAACTGACCGCGGCGCCAGACCCACCACCACATCGTCCTCGCGGATGCGGGGACCCATACTGAGTTTCGTGATCCGCGCCGCGTGAAAACGCACACGGCGCGTGACATTATGCTCAGCATGGGTCCCCGCGTGCGCGAGGACGACGCAGAGGAGTTATCGAATGACCCACGCAGCACAAATCAAAATCCCCGCCACCTACATGCGCGGCGGCACCAGCAAGGGCGTGTTCTTCCGCCTGCAAGACCTGCCCGCCACGGCGCAGCTGCCCGGCCCCGCGCGCGACGCGCTGCTGCTGCGCGTGATCGGCAGCCCCGACCCCTACGGCAAGCAGATCGACGGCATGGGCGGCGCCACCTCGAGCACCAGCAAGACCGTGATCGTCTCGCCCAGCAACAAGCCCGACCACGACGTCGACTACCTGTTCGGCCAGGTCGCGATCGACAAGGCCTTCGTCGACTGGAGCGGCAACTGCGGCAACCTGTCGGCAGCGGTAGGCTCGTTCGCGATCGGCGCCGGCTTCATCGACCCCGCGCGCATCCCGGCCAACGGCGTGTGCACGGTGCGCATCTGGCAGTCGAACATCGGCAAGACGATCATCGCCCACGTGCCGGTCACCGACGGCCAGGTGCAGGAGACGGGCGCGTTTGAACTCGACGGCGTCACCTTCGCCGCGGCCGAGGTGCAGCTCGAATTCATGGACCCGGCGGCCGAGGAGGAGGGCGCCGGCGGCGCCATGTTCCCGACCGGGAACCTCGTCGACGAGCTTGAGGTGCCCGGCATCGGCACCCTCAAGGCGACCATGATCAACGCCGGCATCCCGACCATCTTCATCGACGCCGACGCCGTCGGCTACAGCGGCACCGAACTGCAGGACGCGATCAACGGCGACCCCAAGGCGCTGGCGATGTTCGAGTCCATCCGCGCGCACGGCGCCGTGCGCATGGGCCTGATCTCGCATATCGACGAGGCGGCCAAACGCCAGCACACGCCGAAGGTCGCCTTTGTGGCGCCGGCGGCCGGCTACACCTCGTCGAGCGGCAAGCGGGTCGACGCGGCCGAGATCGACCTGCTGGTGCGCGCGCTTTCGATGGGCAAGCTGCACCACGCGATGATGGGCACGGCGGCGGTCGCGATCGGCACCGCGGCGGCGATTCCGGGCACGCTGGTCAACCTCGCCGGCGGCGGCGGCCAGCGCGCCGCGGTGCGCTTCGGTCATCCGTCGGGCACGCTGCGGGTCGGCGCCGAGGCCTGCGAGATCGACGGCCAGTGGCGCGTGGCCAAGGCCATCATGAGCCGCAGCGCGCGCGTGCTGATGGAAGGCTGGGTGCGCGTGCCCGGCGACGCGTTCTAAAACGCGCCTTTGTGGTGAAGATCGCAGGCCACGGCGGCATGCGAGCCGGCCCGGCCCCGAGCGTCAGCGTTCGGCAGCCGGGTTTTTTAACGCCCGTGCTTTTTTTCGGACGTCGCTTATTTCGGCGTCGCTTATTTTAAGGTCCCAAATTTTTGATTTGTCGTTACAGTTAGTGCCGATCCGGCTTCATTTGTGGTTTATGATCGTGCCCATGCAGCTTCCCGGGCAGAGGAAGCGCATTTTCTGGTAGCGGGGACATGGATCTAGAAACAAGCAAAACTGACTTCGTCGCCGCCGCGTTGGAGCTCATCGGCTTGCCGGCCTGCGCCTGCGACGCCGGCGGCGTGGTGCGCGCGGCCAACGGCGCGCTCGCCGCGCTGATCGGCCGCGACATCACCGGCGAGGCGCTGGCCGGCTGCTTCGCCAAGCACAAGCGGGCCCCTGTGGCCGAGGCGATGCTGGTCGCCTCCGGCGCCGAGCTGCACTGGGACGGCGTGCTCGACGCCGGCGACCACCAGGTCGCGGTGCAGGTGCGCGCCAAGCCGCTGCCCCCGGGCGACGGCAGCGCCGGCGCGACCTTCGTGTTCACCGACATCCGGCGCTTCGAGCGCGACGGCGTGGTGCTGCACAAGATGCTGCTCGAGCAGCGCGCGATCCTCGAAAACGCCGCCGTCGGCATCATGCTCACGAACGACCAGGTGATCTGCGAATGCAATATCCGCGGCGCCGACATGTTCGGCTACACCGACCTTGAACTGACCGGCCAGGACAGCGTGCTGATCTTCCCGACGGTCGACAGCTACGCGGCGATGTCGGCGGCGGCCGCGCCGCTGCTGGCCGAAGGCAAATCGTACGCGACCGAGCTGCAGCTGCGGCGCAAGGACGGCACCCTGATCTGGTGCCGCGTGTACGGGCGCGCGGTCGATCAACACAACAGCGGGCACGGCACGATCTGGATCATCGAGGACGTCGACGACCACTACAACGACAACGCCAAGCTGCAGCGCGCACTGCTCGAGATGCAGGCGATCATGGACAACGCGCCGGTCGCGATCGCCTTCCTGCGCGAGAACCGCGTGGTGCGCCACAACCGCCAGTTCGGCGCCTTCTTCGGCTTCACGGGCGAGTCGGGCGTGGGGCGCAGCGCGCGCGAGCTGTACGGCGACGACGCGGCCTACCGCGCCATGCTCGACGGCGCGCAGCCGCTGCTCGAGGCCGGCCTGCCGTATCCGACCGATGTGCAGATGGCGCGCGCCGACGGCAGCCGCTTCTGGGCCTACGGCTTCGTGTATGCGATCAACGCCGAGCGCGTGCGCCAGGACACGATCTGGCTGCTCGACGACCGCAGCGCGCACAAGGCGGCCGAGGAGGCCACGCGCCAGCTGCTGCTCGAGCAAAAGGCGATCCTCGACAACGCCTCGGTCGGCATCCTGTTCACCAAGGCCGGCCTGATGATGTCGTGTAACCCGCGCATGGCCGAGATGTTCGGCTACACGCGCGGGGAGATGACGGGGCGGCGCGCGCTCGAGGTGTTCCCGTCGGCCGAGGTGTACCACGAATTCTGGCGCGAGGCCGGGCCGTTGCTGGGCAAGGGCATGCCGTTCGAGCGCCCCGAATTCCAGTTCCGGCGGCGCGACGGCAGCCTGTTCTGGTGCCGCGTGCGCGCCCAGGCCGTCGACACCGAACACAGCGACGAAGGCACAATCTGGATCCTCGAGGACGTCACGGCCTCGCGCCAGACGCTGGCCGAGGTGCACGCGATCATGACCAACGCCTCGGTCAGCATCCTGTTCACCAAAAACCGCCTGATCACGCGTTATAACCGCGGCTTCGCCGAGATGTTCGGCTACGACGCCGACGAGGCGCTCGGCCTGCCCGGGCGCGCCTTGTACCCGAGCGACGAGAGCTACGCCAGGACCGGCGCGCTCGCTTCCCCGCTGCTGTCGGTGGCCAAGCCGTTCCAGACCGAGGTCGAGATGGCGCGCAAGGACGGCTCGCGCATGTGGACCCAGCTGATCGGCTATGTGGTCAACCCGGCCGACCCGAGCGAGGGCACGATCTGGATCATCGAGGACCGCACCGAGAACAAGCTGGCCGAGGAGTCGCTGCGCAACGCGCTGCTCGAGAACCAGGCCATCCTCGACAGCGCGGTGCTCGGCATCGCGGTCGTCGAGCAGGGCCTGAACCTGCGTTGCAACCGCAAGATGGAGGAGCTGTTCGGCTACAGCACCGAGGAGATCAACGGCCTGCCGGTGCAGTCGCTGTATCCGGACCGGGAGAGCTGGGAGCTGGCGCGGCGCGAGACCTCGCGCGACTTCCACGCCGGGCGCGTGAGCATGAGCGAGTACCAGCTGGTGCGCAAGGATGGCAGCCGCTTCTGGGCCCGGCTGGCGGGGCGCCCGTTCGACCTCGCGCACGTCACGGGCCGCTCGGTGTGGCTGGTCGACGACGTCACGGCGCGGCGCGAGGCCGCCGAGACGGTGCGCCGCGCGCGCGACGAGCTCGAGGTCAGGGTGCTCGAGCGCACGGCCGAACTGGCCGGCGCCAACGCGCTGCTGCAGGCCGAGATCGTCGAACGGCGCCAGGCCGAGGCGCGCGTGCACCACATGGCCTACCACGACAGCCTGACCGGCCTGCCCAACCGCGTGCTGCTGGCCGACCGGCTCGAGCGCGCGATCGTGTCGATGCAGCGCTCGGACCGCAAGCTGGCCGTCATGTTCATCGACCTCGACCGCTTCAAGACGATCAACGATTCGCTCGGCCACGTCACGGGCGACCACCTGCTCAAGGAGGTCGCGAGCCGCCTGTGCCGCGCGGTGCGCGTGAGCGACACCGTGGCGCGCCTCGGCGGCGACGAATTCGTGGTGCTGGTGCCGTCGATCCGCAGCCCCGACGAAAGCGCGCACGTGGCCGAAAAAATCATCGAGGCGCTGGCCGCCTCGTTCCCGTTCGAGGGGCGCCAGCTGCACATCACGCCGTCGATCGGGATCAGCATGTTCCCCGACGACGGCCCCGACGTCGAGACCCTGATGCGCCACGCCGACGCCGCCATGTACCACGCCAAGGCCAACGGCAGGAACAACTACCAGTTCTTCGCCGAGCGCATGAACCAGGCCGCGGCCCACCATTTCGAGCTCGAGAGCAGCTTGCGCGGCGCGCTCGCGAAGGGCCAGTTCGAACTGTACTACCAGCCGATCATGGACATCGGCACGCGCCGCCTGCACGCGATGGAGGTGCTGCTGCGCTGGTGGCGTCCGGACGCGGAGCTCATGCTGCCCGACCAGTTCATCCCGATTTTGGAGGACAACGGCCTGATCGTGCCGGTCGGCGAATGGGTGCTGCGCAGCGCCTGCGAGCAGATCGTCAAGTGGCAGGCGCGCGGCCTGGTGGCGGCGCCGCTCGCGCTGAACCTGTCGCCGCGCCAGTTCATGCACCGCGGCCTGGTCGACTCGATCCGCGCGGTCATCGACGAGACCGGGGTCGACCCGTCCCTGATCGAGTTCGAGATCACCGAGACGGCGCTGATGCACCACGGCGAGCAGACGCTCGAGATCCTCGGCCAGATCAACAGCATGGGGATCCGGCTCTCGATCGACGATTTCGGCACCGGCTACTCGAGCCTGGCCTACCTCAAGCGCTTCCCGGTCAAGAAACTCAAGATCGACCGCGCCTTCATCCGCGACCTCGAAAGCAGCGCCGAGGACCGCGCCATCGTGGCCGCGATCATCGCGCTCTCGAGCAGCCTGCAACTGTCGGTGGTGGCCGAAGGGGTCGAGACCGAGGGCCAGTTCGCGCTGCTCGAGCGCAGCGGCTGCCAGTTCGCGCAGGGCTATTTGTTCGCCCAGCCGCTGCCGGCCGGCGCGGCCGAGGGCCTGCTCGCGAGGTCCTGAGCCGCCTTGGCTGGCTCGCCTTGGCTTAAGCGCCTCAGCTCAGCGTGGCCACCACCGGCGCGTGGTCGGACGGCTGCTCCCACTTGCGCGGCACGCGGTCGATCGCGCACGCGGTGCAGCGCGCCACCAGCGAGGGCGTGAGCAGGATGTGGTCGATGCGCAGCCCCTTGTTGAGGCGGAAGCCGAGCTGGCGGTAGTCCCACCAGCTGAACGATTTTTCGACCTGCTCGAACAGGCGGTAGGAATCGGTCAGGCCCAGCGCGACCAGCGCGCCGAGCGCCGCGCGCTCCTTGTCCGAGCACAGCACCTGGCCGGCCCAGGCCACCGGGTCGTGCACGTCGCGGTCGTCGGGCGCGATGTTGTAGTCGCCGAGGATCGCCAGCTCGGTGTGGGTTTGCAGTTCTTCGGCGAGCCACTCGCGCAGCGCCGCCAGCCACGCGAGCTTGTACACGTATTTATCCGAGTCCACGCTTTGCCCGTTCGGCACATAGGCGCACACGATGCGGATGCCGCCGATGGTGGCGGCGATGATGCGCTGCTGCTCGTCGGCGAAGCGCGGATTGTTGCGCACCACGTCCTCGAGCGGCAGCTTCGACAGGATCGCGACCCCGTTGTAGGTCTTCTGCCCCGTGAACGCGACCTGGTAGCCGGCCGCGTTGATCTCGGCGAGCGGGAACTTGTCGTCGGTCATTTTTGTCTCTTGGAGGCAGAGCACGTCGACCGGGTTGTCGCTCAGCCACTGAAGCAGGTGGGGCAGGCGGACTTTGAGGGAGTTGACGTTCCAGGTGGCTATTTGCATTGTTTGGACTTTCTGCGCTGAATTCTTTTTCGAAGGCAGCAGCATAACGCGTCCGCCGCGATGTTGCCTGAATCCGCTGCCGGCGCTTACCGAGCCGCACGAGCGGTTCGTGTATGGACCGGTAGCCACAGGCGCAACAGCCCCGACGAGTTGCTCAAGCCTTTGCATGGAGCGTGGTCCGGGAGGCAACAAGTGTGCGTTTGGGGATACTTGATTTCTTATTGACCATTAATGCACGAAGGCGCACACTGTTGCTCTAAAGCTACATTAAAAGCAAGGAACAATGATATTCTTGCAGCAAAGTACTATAAGACTGTATGGTATTGACAGAAAATTGTATCAAGCTGAAAAGAGGGGGAGACAAAAGTCCGAAAATGGCCTATTGTTACCCTCAGGGAACGAAAAAGTGCATTGCCACAACATGCAGTGCACTTTTGTCAGATTACTTGCGTCGGCCGCTGGCGGTGTTTTTCGCCCGGCAGTGCAAGTTGAGGAGCGGCAACTCAATTCTATCCAACTGTCCCAAAAACCCGACTTTGGATGCTATAATTGAAATGTTGCATTTTCAATAGTTTAAAATGCTAAAAAGAAGCATTTGTAAAGGAACCAAAATGCGTAGTGCATTTGAAGCGTGGGCGCAACGAGATGGTCATATCGTGCGGCGCCGTGAAGACAAGCCCGACGAATACCTCGTATTCGAGACGCAACGTCGCTGGGTAATCTGGCAGGCGGCGCTCGCGCACGGCAAATCGGCCGCAGCAAGCTCGAAGTACCAGGCGCAAAAAGCGGCTGCGAAAGAAGCGGCCGCACGCGAAGCGGCGGTAATCGCCGCCGCAGCGGTGCCGCAGATCGACGCCGACGAGGCGACGGTGCGCAACCGCGTGCTCAACGAAGTGCTCGATGCTTTCAGCGACCTCGACGATGCCTCCGGCATCGAAGGCGTGCTCAAGGTAATCCAAAGCCTCAAGAAGAAGAACAAGGCATTGGCCGAAGGCTGATGCAGTTCCGTCATTACAAGGGCGGTCTGTACGAGCTGGTTTGTGTTGCCACGCTCGAATCGGATATGTCCACGATGATCGTCTATACTGCTCCCGACGGGTCGTTCTGGACCCGTCCGCGAGAAGTATTTTTCCAGATGATCGAAGTCGATGGCGTCATGGTGCAGCGCTTCACACCGGTAGAGCCAGTCTCTGCCGGGTGAGCGTGCGCACACCGCATGCGCTGCATTTTCCCCAGGATTTCCCCATGACATTAAGCAAAGCCTTGCTTGGCCTTTTATTGGCCGGCGGCCTTACCTATGCTTCCGCCGAAACGATCGGTTCGGTCGACACCGTGTTCAAGTTTATCGGTCCCGACCACAAGGTCGTGGTCGAGGTGTTCGACGATCCCAAGGTCAACGGCGTAAGCTGCTACCTGTCGCGCGCGAAGACGGGCGGCATCAAGGGCGCGTTCGGGCTGGCCGAGGACAAGGCCGACGCCTCCGTCGCCTGCCGCCAGGTCGGCGCCTTGTCGTTCCCGTCGAAAGTGCCGCAGCAGGAGGAGGTGTTCTCCGAACGCGCCTCGATTTTTTTCAAGCGCGTGCGTGTGGTGCGCATGGTCGACGTCAAGCGCAACGCGCTCGTCTACCTCGTGTATTCCGACAAGTTGATCGAAGGCAGCCCGCAAAACAGCGTGACCGCGGTGCCGGTGCCGGCCAACCAGGTGATTCCGCTCAAGTGATTTAAATTTCTTCCCACGTCCATCCGCCACCTCAGGTTCGGCGCGCCGCTGCCGTAAACAGGGTAGGGTGAACAGGGGACGAAGATGATTGCACGTTTAAACGGATGGACCACTGCCGCGCTCGCGGCAGGCACGCTCGCGGCGCTCGGCGGCTGCGCCTCGATGACGGGCACGACCGAGCAACTGGTCGAGGTGCACACCATACTCGACCACCGCGAAGTCGCCGGCGCCGGCTGCGTGCTGAGCAACCAGGCCGGGCGCTGGTTCGTGACCGCGCCGGGGCGCGTGCGGATTCAAAAGAGTGAAGGCAACTTGACCGTTCATTGCAAGCGCCACGGCGTGGCCGAGGGTGCGGAAGCGGTGGCGTCCAGAATCGACGCGCGCAGTTTGCTCGGCAACGTGGTCGTCAGCGGCGGGCTGGGGTATTTTGTTGACCGCAAGACGGGCGCGGGGTTTGATTATCCGCCGACCTTGACCGTGATTATGAAGCCGACAGCGGTGCAGACGCAGGCTTCGCAGGCCAATACTGGTGGGAACGCGATTTACTAGGTATAGGCCATACAGAAATCGCGCAGACTGGTCCAACAAATAAAACTAAACCAACATCGTCCTCGCGAACGCGGGGACCCATAGAACGGTTGCTCATAGCTAACGTTCTATGGGTCCCCGCATTCGAGGGTGTCGCGAAAGGGGGCTGGACCCTTCATTGGGCAAAAACCAACATCGTC
>JAZKIN010000226.1:0-10822 GCA_040384885.1 Pseudomonadota bacterium
AGGACATCACCCTTTCACGGTGAGTACAGGGGTTCGAATCCCCTTGGGGACGCCAGTTGAAAAGCCGGAGCAGACCAACGCGCATGCGCGTATAGGTGCTCCGGTTTTTTTTCGCGCGCTTTTCCGTAACTTTCCCTACCTTTCCTTAGTTTTACGTACCTTCTCGTACCTTTCTGATCCTTTGCGTATCTTCGCGCGCCGCACAGCGCCGCCGTTGCGGCACAGCGCCGCCGTTGCGGCACAGCGCCGCCGTTGCCGCACAGCGCCGTCGTTGCCGGACAGCGCCGCCGTTGCCGCACAGCGCCGCCGTTGCCGCACAGCGCCGCCGTTGCCCTTGCCCGCGCGTGCCGCTACCAGCCGAAGCGTCCGAAGCCCTGCGGCGCCATTCCGAACGGCATTGCCGCCGCCTGGCCCAGCTGTTGCGGATACGGCATCGGCGGCACGAACGCGGCGTAGCCGGCCCAGTTTGGATCGGCGCCCGCCATCGGCATGCCGGCGAGCGCGAAAGGCGCCATCGCCCCCGGCTGGCGGGCGCCTGCTTGCCCCGGGGTTTGGCCAAACGCTAGTCCGAACGCTTGCCCCGGCGCCTGGCTTGGCGTTTGCCCGCCGCCGAACAGGGCGCCGGCCATGTCCGCATGCCCTTGTGCCAGCGCCTGCTGGGGCGGTGCCTGGAGGCCGACCGCGACGAGCACGTCGGGCAGGCCGAGGCCGGTGCGGGTCGCGCCGCCGAGCCCGACAATGCGTGCGCTCATCTTGATGACCTGGAACAGCCGTTCGACGCGTTCGGCCCCGCGCGCCCGGAACACGGTCTGAAAATCGGGATGGTGGGCCAACACCAGCGCGGCCAGTCCCGTGATGTGGGGCGCGGCCATCGAGGTGCCGTCCCAGGCCGCGAAATTATCGGGCGGCACGCTCGACGGGATCGCCACGCCCGGGCCGCAGACGCCGATCTGCGGGCCGAAGCAACTGAAGCTGGCCGGGAAGAAACCATTGGCGTCGACGCTCTGGGTCAGCGTCTGCGCATGGTAGCTGTCGGGCGGAAATTCGTCGAGTTTGCCGATCGCGCCGACCGCGAGCACGTTGGGCGACGAGGCCGGATACTGCACGGGTCCGCCGGAGTTGCCGGCCGCGACGATGCAGGCGATGCCGGCCCGCTTGGCGCGCACGATTTGTTGCTCGAGCGCCTCGGACGGCTCGGCCCCGCCCAGGCTCAGGTTGACGACGTCGATCTGTTGTTCGATGCAGTACTCGAGGGCTTCGATGAGCTGGCTGATCTGGCCGCCGGGGAACAGCTTGCAGGCGTGGATCTCGCAGTCGGGCGCGAAGCCGCGCAGGCCCGAGTCGATGTCGGCGCCGGCGATCACGCCCGTGCAATGGGAGCCGTGGCCGAGCGTGTCGTGGTTCCAGCCGTCGCGGTTGCCCGACTTGTGGATGATGTCGAAGCCCGCGCGCACCCGGTTCAGGTTCTGGTGCGTGGTCGCCGCGCCCGAATCGATCACCGCGACCTTGATGCCCTGGCCGCGGTGGCTGGCCGGCAACTGGTCGAGCCGCATCGCGCGCTGGCCCCAGCCGTAGGCCTTTTTGCGGGGGAAGCCGGCCAGCGGCGGCCATTCGGACAGGGGACGCAGGCCCACCACGTTCGGTTCGTCGGCGCGCAGGTCGGGATCGCGCTGGTAAAAACTCCAGTGGTCCGACTTGGGCTTGACATACAGGCCTCGCACGGCCGCGCCCGTCTCGCCGAACTGCTGGACACTCGCGTTGCCGTTGGCGTCGGTGACGGCGGTGGCCGGCAGCAGATTGCCAAACAAGGTGACCTCGGCATCGGCGAGCGGCACGCCGTCCTTGCCCAGCACGGTGATGATGGTGGTGCTGGCCTCGCCGGTCGGCGCGAGCATGCCGGTGACCATGCCCGGCGCGGCAAAGAACGGCTCGTTCAGGACCAGGTGCTGGTCGCGCTCGACCAGTAATTGCCCCTGTCCCTGCTGATACAACTGGCGTGCCTTTTGGTCGGTCATGCGCGCCACGAGCAGCGCGCGTTCGCCGTCCATGCCGTTTGCAAACGCCCCGACGGTGTTTCTGGCGACGAGTTTATCGACCACTTCGATGTCGGCATTGTTGCGCAAGGCTTGCTCGACGGCACCAAATTGCAAAGGTGCCAGACCGAGCGTGTGCATTCCCTCGGGAATTTGCCGCAGCGCTACGAGGAAACGTTTTTTACGCTCGCCGACTTGCCGGCCCTGGCCTTGACCTTGGCCTTGACCCTGACCCTGACCTTGGTTTTGGCCTTGTTCCTGGCCGTGGCCGTTGGGTGGCGCCGCGGACGCCTCTGGCGCGCCGCCCGCCGGCGTGGCGCCGCCGGCCGCGTTGCGTCCCGCGCCGCCGCGCGCGACGGTGCGGCGCTCGCTGCTGTCTTGCTGCGGTGTTTCGTCGTACGTTGATGGGGTGAATTCCGACGAACCGGCTGGTCCGCCATCGGGTGTCTTGGCCATGTGACTTCCTTTTGCGACGGGTCGGGCGTGCGGCGCTTAATCGAACAGCGACAGCGGGCGGTCCGGCTCGATCATGAGTTGATGGGATTTGCTGAAACTCGATTCGAGCGCGCGCGCCTTGGCGTGGCTCATCTCGAGCACCGCCGTGTGGGGCGCGTGCCGCGGGCCGATCTCGCTGACGATTTCGACCTCAGGATCGACGCGAACGATGTTCAGGAATTCGGCGAGCGACACGGCGTCGCCGGCGACGCGGACGAGGTAGCGGGTCTTGTCAGGTGCTGTGTGAAGGGGGGGCATGTCGCTCTCCTGGGATGTGGCTGAACCCGTCCGGGAACGGACGGGCGTCTGCTGCGCGGCGCCGGCAGCCGGTCTCAGTGCAGGGTTTGCTGGCCCTGGTAGGCGTTGTTGAAATTGCCGCCTTGCTGCCCGTATTGCGATGGCTGGCCGTATTGGGCCTGCTGTGCCTGTTGGGCTTGTTGCGCATACGCGGCGGCGAGCGGATCGCTGCCGAACGGAAGCATGCGGCCGAGCTGGCCGGCGGCGTTGCCGATGCTGCCGCCGAGGCCCGCATTGCCGAGCATGCCGCCGATGGCGCCGCCGAGCGGCTGGCCGACCTGGCCGAGCAGATTGCCGAACCAGCCCTGCGGGCTGATTTGTCCCTGCGGCCCCGACTGCGCTTGCGCGTACTGGAGTTGCTGCTGCAGTTGCTGCTGGATCTGCTGCAGTTGTTGTTGCAGCTGCTGCAGCTGGATTTGCTGCATTTGCAGTTGTTGTGCTTGCTGCCCGTGGATGCCGGCGTCGGCGCCGAACGGCAGCAGGCGACCGAGTTGTCCGGCGGCGGCGCCGATCGTGCCGCCCAGGCCTGCCTGGCCGAAGGTGCTGCCGATCGCGTTGCCGAGCGGCTGGCCGACCTGGCCGAGCAGGTTGCCGAACCAGCCCTGGGGATTGAGTTGCTGTTGCTGCGCGAGCTGCGCCAGTTGCGCTTGCTGGGCTTGCTGCACGGCGAACGGATCGGCCGAGAACGGCAGCATGCGGCCCAACTGCCCGGCGGCGCCGCCGATGGCGCTGCCGACGCCCGACTGCCCGAACAGGCCGCCGATGGCGCCGCCCAGGGGCTGCCCGACCTGGCCGATGAGGTTGCCGAACCAACCCTGCGGCGCGATCTGCTGGCCGGCGCCCTGTTGCAACTGCTGCTGGAGTTGCTGCTGCTGGAGTTGCTGTTGCAATTGCTGTTGTTGAAGTTGCTGCAGTTGTTGCTGCTGCGCCTGTTGCGCATACGCTGCCGCGACCGGGTCGGCGCCGAATGGGAGGATCGAGCCGCCGATGCCGCCGGCCATCTGCCCGATCTGCTGGCCCAACTGGGCGCCGCCGAACAGGCCCCCGATGCCCTTGCCGATCAAGCCGCCGAGCGGGGCGCCGATCATGCCGCCAAAAAATCCCTGTGGTGCGAGTTGCTGACCATATCCATATTGCTGAAATTCATTCATGACTTTCTCCATATGTGAGTAGACCGCGACTGCGAGTGTGCGGGCACGCCACAAGCTGCCCGACAACGAATCCAATCGGTTCCATGGGCACGACGCGGTGCCGCCGAGTGGGAGATTTTTGGACCCGCGTTTCGACCTGAAGTTTCGGGCATATTGGTACCCATCCCGTGCTGAGCGAAAGTGGCGCGGCCGGCCGGCAACCCGCCGCGTGCCTGGGAAATACGTTAAAATGGCCGCCCCGAAACCGACCCGGCGCGCCGACCGACCGGCCGAGTGCCCCATGTCCCCCAACAAGAAAAACGCAGGCACGCTGGCGCTGTTCTGCAAGGTCATCGACAACTACGGCGACATCGGCATTTGCTGGCGCCTCGCCCGGCAGTTGCAGCACGAGCATGGCGTGGCGGTGACGCTGTGGGTCGACGACCTCGCCAGCTTCAAACGGATCTGCCCGGCGCTCGCGGGCGAGGCCGACGTGCAGATGCGCGAAGGGGTCGAGGTACGGCACTGGCGCGACCAGGACGGCGCGTTCACGCCGGACCAGGTGGCCGACATCGTCATCGAATTTTTCGCCTGCGACATACCACCGGGCTATATCGCGGCGATGGCGCAGCGCACGCCGCGGCCCGTCTGGCTCAACCTGGAGGGGCTGAGCGCCGAGGAGTGGGTCGAGGGCTGCCACACCCTGCCGTCGCCGCATCCGCGCCTGCCCTTGACCAAGCACTTTTTCTTTCCGGGTTTTACGGGCAAGACCGGCGGCCTGCTGCGCGAAGCGGCGCTAGACGCCGAGCGCGAACGGTTTCAGGCCGCGCCGGCGCGCGTGGCGGACTTTCTCGCGGGCCTGGGGGTGAGCGCGGCCGAGCAGCTTGCGACCAGGGTATCGCTGTTCTGTTACCCGGAGGCGCCCGTGGAGGCGCTGTTCGGCGCCTGGTGCGATGGTAGGCGCGCGCTGACTTGCCTGGTCCCGGAGGGTGTGGCGCCGGCCGCGGTGCAAGCCTTTTTGGAGGGCGGGGCAAAGGCGGGCGCGGCCCGCACACGCGGCGCGCTGACGGTGCGCGTGATCCCTTTTGTGGCCCAGCCCGACTACGACAAGCTGTTATGGGCGTGCGACCTTAATTTCGTGCGCGGCGAGGATTCATTCGTGCGCGCGCAATGGGCCGGCAAGCCGTTCATCTGGCATATCTATCCGCAGGACGAAAACCTGCACCATAAAAAACTGCGGGCCTTTTTGGCGCGCTATGAGGCGGGCCCGCCCGCGGCTTTATCGGCGTTCGCGGATTTTTCGCTGGCCTGGAATGGCGCCGGCCCCGCCGCGCAGGCCGGATGGCCGCTGCTGTGGACAGGTTTCGAGGCAGGCATGGCCGAATTGGCGTCCGGCGCGCCGGCGTGGCAGCGCCAAATGCGCGAAAACGGCGATTTGGCCGGCAATTTGCTCGCGTTTGCGACTGCGCTTGGTTCGTGAAGGCGCAAATATAGGGTACAATGCCCGGTTAAATTCTACCGTATTTTTACTCGAATCAAACGTGAGCTGCTGGCGCTTCCCGCCGGCAGGCGACAGATGATTTTCATGCAACCCACTTTTTACGTACACTCTTTATGAAACCTGCAAAAGAAATTCGCGTTGGCAATATCATCATGGTCGACAGCAAGCCAATGATCGTGTTGCGCTCTGACGTCAACGGTTCGAGCCGCACGGGCTTCACCTACAAATGGAAGATGAAAAATCTCCTGACGGACAGCCCTGCCGAAAACGTGTTCCGCGGCGACGACAAGTTCGACGTCATCGTCCTCGATAAAAAGCCGGTGACCTATTCGTACTTCGCCGATCCGCTGTTCGTGTTCATGGACGCCGATTACAACCAGTTTGAAATCGAAGAAGAAAACCTCGGCGAGGCGCTCCATTACCTCAAAGACGGCATGGAATGCGAAGCCGTTTTCTACAACGACAAGGCCATTTCGGTCGAACTGCCGACCACGATCGCCCGCAAGGTCGCTTACTCCGAGCCTGCGGTCAAGGGCAACACTTCGGGCAACGTCCTGAAGGAAGCGAAGATCGAAAACGCGATCGAAGCGCATTGCCACACCGTGCAAGTGCCCTTGTTCGTCAGCACCGACGACATCATCGAAATCGACACCCGCACCAATGAATACAAGCGCGTGGTCCGCAACTAACAGCGGCCCGCAATAAAAAAACGCTGCCGGTTTCGGCAGCGTTTTTTTTCGCCCGGAGGTTTCCCGGAAACGCTCAGCGCAAGCCCTTGAGCTGTTCGACCATCATCGTGCTGACGCTGCCCAGTCCGCCGCCGAGCACCTCGCGGTAGCGCACCGGATCGGCGATCGCCTCCTTCTCGATCACGCTCGACGAGCCGCCCTTGCCGATCGCGAACGACAACACCGCGAGGCCGACATTGCCGGCCACCGAGCTGGTGTCCTTGATTTTGGGGATGGCCGCGCCGTCGAGCATGATCGCGCGTTGCAGGCTGAAGCGCTCGCCGCCGGCGCCGCTTTGCAGGTTCAGCGTGGTGGCGCCGGCCGCGATCGCCGGGTTGATCTGGCCGCTCACGCTGGCCTCGCCCGAAATGCGGTTCAGGAAGCTCGAGCTGCTCTTGCTCAAATCGACGAACCGCACCACCATGCGCACCTGCGCCAGCGTGGCGTCTAGCTCCTTTTGCAATTCGACGCCGCCGAAGATGCTGCTGGTGACGGCGCCGAAGTTGGCCAGCGCGGCCAGGCCGCCGCCGGCGACGGTCAGGCTCAGGCCCATGATCGGGCGGCCCTCGGGCGCGACCACGGTGGCCGGCTCGTTGCCGCCCTTTTTGTAGGGCGAGGCCTTGCCGCCCTCGGCCATCTTGCGGTAAGCGGCCGCGGCCATGATGGTTTCGGTCGGCACCAGTTCGATGCCGGCCGCCTTCACGTCGCGCACGAAATCGGCGTACAGGCGGTCCACGATGGCCTGGAAGTCGGGGTCGTCCACGCCCTTGAGGGTGACCGTCATCGAGACGTTGGCGGTGCCGCTCTTGCCGATCTCCGTCGCGCTCGACGAGGCCGAGCCCTTGGTGATGAACTCGACGTCGAAGGCGGTGATCGCGAGCCGTTTGATGCCCCTGACGGTCGCCGCGCTGTTGTCGGGACGCATGAGCGCCGCAGCCATCTCGGCCGGCTTGACGGCCTCGCCGCGGATCGGATCGTTGGCGGCGTTGGCGTGGAAGGCGGCGGCGACGAGCAGGGCGCCGGCGACGGCGCGCAGGGTGTTACGGGGCATGGTGTGACTCCTAAAGGGCGATGTGGAAATTGCAGGCGAAAAAAAGGGACCGCGCATCGGCGCCGGTCCCTTTTTGCTAAGGGCCAAGACCGCTGTGCTTTCACCATATAATGCGTGGAAGGCGGGCGGTTTGGCTCATGCCTGCGAAAAAAATTCCTATTTACCCTTTTTAGCCTTCAAAAACACCGGGGTCCACAGCGGGTGGCCGATTTCCCCCGGGGCCAGGTTGAACGCCGGGTCGAGCTTGAGGGCCTTGTCGAACTGCAGCTTGCACAGCGTCTGGCGCTGCGTGACGCAGTAGCTGAAGGCGACGTGCTTGATCGCGTCGAGCTGGAGCTCCTTCGTGCTGGCGCTGTTGATCTCGTTGCCGCTCAGGCGCTTGATGGCCTCGTTGTATTTGCCATTGTTGTACAGCTCTACGCCTTCGCGCAGCGCGAGCTGGTCGGCCGGCAACGCGGCGGCGGCCGGCGCGCGCGCCGGGTTGGCGCCAGCGGGCCGCGCGGGCGCGGGCTTGTTGTCGGCGAGCGGGTTGGCGCAGCCGGCCAACAGGGCTGCGCTAAGCAGGATGGGGAGTGCGGCGAGTGAGCGGGATATTTTCATACCGCAATTTTAATGGGTTTATTTGCGGGTCGCCGAAAAATCGTGCGCAATCGTGCCGCCTTTCTTTGAAGTAATATCCACGTTCATCATAAACGCGGAGAAGTTCGGGTTGACCACGCGAATCTGATGCTTTCCCGCACTCAGGACCAGGCGCTTGAGCGGCGGGGTCACGCCGCGTTCCTTGCCGTCGACGTAGACCGTGCCCCAGGGCTTGATCGCCAGCGTGTAGCTCGCCGACAGCTCGGCGGGCGGCTCGGCCGGCGCGGCCTCGGGCACCACGGCCGGCGCCGCCTCGGGCACCACGGCCGGCGCTGCAGGGGCGGCCATGGCCAGCGGCGCCGGCTCGGGCGCCGCGGCCGGCGCCTGCAGCGCGGCCAGGCGCGCGCGCGCGGCCTGCGCGTGGGTGCCTGCCGGGTACTGTTCGAGGAATGCGTTCAACTGGGACGGGCCGGCGTCGGGCGTGGCGCGGAGCTTGTTCCATGCCTGTTCTTCGGCCGCGAGCGCCGGTTCTGGCGGCGCCAGTTCGGGTCCGGCGGGGGCGGGCGCGGACGGCTCCTGCGCCATATTGACCGGATCGGGGCCGCTGCCCATGACAAAAAAGACGCCCGCGCCGATGCCGGCCAGCGCGATCAGCGCGATCGCCACGCGCGCCGGCGTGAGCGGCGAGGCGCCTTTTGCGGGCGTGTTGCGGGACGGCGTCGCGGCCGCTTTTTCCTGCGTGGTGTTTTTGGGCGTAGCGGGCGGCGGGACGGGCGCGGCCGGCCCCGGCTGGGTGCGCGCTTCCGGCTCGTACGGGACCGCCGTCACCGGTTTCGGCTCGACCGAGCGCGCCGACGGCGCACGCTGCATGGCCGGGCCGGTGCGCGCACGCTGGTTCGGCGCGACGATGCCGAGCATGGCGCGGAAGGCGTCGATGCTTTGCGGGCGCTCCTGCGGCAGCACCGCCATGCCCTTGTCGATCGCGGCCAGCAGGTCGGCGCCGAAGCCGGCCGGCGCGCGCACGGCCAGCGGCGTGATCGGGTCCTTGACCATGCGCGCGATCGAGGTCGCGGGCGCCTCTTTGGCGATCGCGAAATACATCAGCGAGGCCAGCGCGTAGATGTCGGTCCAGGCGCCCTGTTCGAGCGAGGCGTCGCCCGAGTATTGTTCGATCGGCGCGTAGCCGGGCTTGAGGATCACGGTCAGGCCGCGCGTCATGTCGCCGATGATCTGGCGCGCCGAGCCGAAGTCGAGCAGCACGGCCTCGCCGTTCTCCTGCACGATGATGTTGTCGGGCGAGACGTCGCGGTGCAGGATGTTCATCGTGTACAGCATCTCGAGCGCCTCGAGGATCTGGCCGATCACCTGGCGGCACCAGGCGTCGGTGACGAGCTCCGGATTGTGCGCGACGATGTCTTTGATGGTGCGCCCGTCGTAGTAGCGCATGGCCGTGTAGGCGGTCCGGTTCTGCTCCCAGAAGCGGTGCACCTTGACCAGCGCCGGGTGGTCGAACTGGGCCAGGAAGCGGGCCTCGTTGATGAAGCTCTTGAGGCCGACGTTGAAGGTGTCCTGGTGGCGCCCGGTGCGCACCGCCACGCTCTGGTCGGGCGCGCGCGCGGCGAGCGCGCCGGGCATGTATTCCTTGATCGCGACGCTGCGCTGGAGCGCATGGTCGAAGGCGATGTAGACGATGCCGAAGCCGCCCTCGCCGAGGATGCCGGTGATTTCGTAGTCGTCGAGGCGGGTGCCGATGCGCAGGCAGTTCTCGCTGCCTGCGCCCGGCGGGTTGACGCTGGTGCCGCTGAACAGGTCGGTCGTCTTCATTGGGCGGCGGCCTGCGCGTGCAGGCGGATCGCGTACACCGAATGGTTGTCGCGCGCCTTGTCGGAGGCCTGCGCGTTGGCGTCGGCGATCGCGCTCATGGCGGCGAGCCAGTCGTCGCTCGTGCTGGTCGACGACAGCGTGCGTTCCATGTCGGGTTCGAGCAACCATTCCCAGAAGCCGTCGGTGCACAGCAAAAAGGCGTCGCCGTCCTCGAGCTGGTGCACCTCGTCGCTGACCGCGACCGGGGTCCCGCCCTCGGCGCCGACGGCGGCGAACAGCAGGCTGCGGTGCGGATGGTCGCGCAACTCGTCGGCCTGGGCGAAGCCGGCGTCGACCAGTTGCTGGGCCACGCTGTGGTCGTGCGTGACGCAGCGCAGGCGGCCTTGGCGGAACAGGTAGATGCGGGTGTCGCCGAGGTGGGCCCAGACCGCGCGCCGGTTGCTCAGGTCGAGCAGCACGGTGGCCACGGTGGCGCTCATGTCGGCCAGCCGGGCCTCGGTCTTGCGCACTTCGGCCACCACCGCCACCGCGTGCTCGACGTACGAGAGCAGGGCGCGCGTGCCGAACGCGGATTCGTTCAGGAATTTGTCGAGCACCGCCTCGAGCACGGTGCGCGCGGCCACTTCGCCGCCCTCGTGGCCGCCGGCGCCGTCGGACATCACGAAGCAGGCCATGTCGTCCTGCTGGGCCAGCCCGAGCGCGTCCTCATTGGCGTCGCGCATGCCGATCGCGCTTGCCTTGCTCCACGACAGCGTCAACACCTGCGCCTGCGGCGCGGCCAGCGGCTCAGCCACGGCGTGCGGCGCGGTCATTGAAGTTCTCGACTTCCTTCTCGTAGGCGGCAAGGAAGTCGGGGCCGAACAGGGTCTTGAAGTTGTCGTGCGCCTCGCTCGCGATCGCCTCGTAGTGCTGCACGTACAGGTCCCACAGCAAGGCCTTGCGGCGCGACGGCATCAGGCCGTCGAGCGCGGACGGCGCCTCGAGGCCGGCGTCGAGCTTGGCCGGGTCGAGCCGCTGCATCATCGCGTCCATGCTGGCGCGGGTGCCCGCGACCACGCCCATCTGGTGGCCGCGCAGGTCGTGGTAGGCGTCGTCGACCGCCTCGAGCGGCTCCATGAAGCCGGGCATCTTCTTGCGCAGCATCTGGGTCAGCACGGTCTGGCTGTCGGGGAAGAACTTGAGCG
>JAZKIN010000227.1:0-20597 GCA_040384885.1 Pseudomonadota bacterium
TCGAGCTGGCGTCCATGCTGATGATTTATGAAATTTGAGGGGAAGGCTCAGGGTCAGACCCTGATTGCGGAATTTTTCTAGTATTCATCCGCCCGTCGAATGAAAGCGCTTGAAGACAGGCAACAATTTCGGAACAGGGGACAGACCGGGGTCAGACCCGGGTCTGACCCCGGTCTGTCCCCGGTCTGTCCCCGGTTACCAGATTTAATATACTGGCGGTAGGTTCTCCCGCCATTGCGGGTGGGCCGGCTCAGGGCTTGGCTGGCGCGGCGGCGGGGGGCGCCGGCGCCGGCACCACAGTCAGCGCGTCAAGCAGCGCCGCCGTCTCGGCGTCGGGCGTGCCGTCGATCGTGGCCGGCCGGTAGCGCATCTGGAACGCGGTGATGACCGCGCGCGTGGCCACGTCGAGCTCGCCCGTCTGCGGCACCGCGTAGCCGAACACCGCCAGCTGCTTCTGGAACCACGCCACCTCCGGCAGCACCTGCGCATGCAGCGCGCGCGCTGCCGCGAGCCGGTTGGCGTCGGGCCATGCCACCAGCCCGTGCTGCGCCAGTTGGTGCCACGGGAACATCGGACCCGGGTCCTGCTTGCGCTGCGGCGCGATGTCCGCATGCCCGAGCACGTTCTCCGGCGGGATGTTGTGGCGCTCCATGATCTGTTTTACCAGCACGATCACCCGGTCGATCTGGGCCTGCGGGAACGGATACCAGACCCGCCCCTGCGGCGTTTCCGTGAAGCCCGGGTTGACGATCTCGATCCCGACCGAACTCCCGTTGAGCTGGGTGTAGGTCTTCCAGTTCGACACGCCAGCGTGGTTCGACTGGCGGCTCTCGTCGACCAACCGGTAGATCACCGGCTTCGCCTCGTCAGTCACCAGGTAGTGGCTGCTGACGGTCTGCTCGGTCAGGATCTTGAGCGAGCGCGGCAGGTCGGCGACCGTGTAGTGCAGCACGACGAATTTGACCCGGCTGCTCTGGCCCTTGGCCGTGTAGCTGGTGTCGATGGGCGGCGTCGCGCAGCCGGCGAGCAGGGCGAGCATGAGCGTGGCGATCAGTGGTTTCATGGCGTCGATCCGGTTGGTTGTTGGGGTGTCAAACCCTGGCGGCCTGCCGCGCGGCCGCGACATGGGCCAGGCTGGACGATTGGGTCAGTTCGGTCGCGGCCGGCAGCGCGGTGCGCATCGCGGCGAAGATGCGCGGATGCAGTTCGGCCGCGCGCCCGCTCAGCACCACGGGACGCGCGCCGTAGCGCGCCGCGAGCGCGAGCGCGAGGCGCGCCAGTTCGACGCCGGCGCCGTCCAAAATCGCGGCGGCCACCGGGTCGCTGTCGGCCGTGGCGGCCACCGCCAGCGCGAGGCGCCCGACCGCGCCGCGCTGCTGACCGTAGATGAACTGGCGCGAAAACTGCCAGTCGCTGCCGCCCACCTGCGCGAACACGGCGTGCGCCAGCGGCGAGTCGCGCCAGCGGCCCGGGCATTCGTCTTCGCCGCGCCAGATGTGGCGCATCGCCTCGCGCGCGATCCAATAGCCACCACCGCCATCGTCGAGCGCGACGCCGCGCCCGCCCGCGCGCTGCAAGCGGCCGTCGGCGTCGATCCAGGCGCCGATCGATCCGGTGCCCGCATACACGAGGTAGCCCTGGCCCGGTTCAAAATGGGCGAGGTAGGCGATCTGGATGTCGTCGCACAGCATGACCGCCGGCGCGCCGATGTCGAACAGCGCGGCCAGCATGTCCACCAGCTGCGCGCCGTCGCCGCCGAAGCCGGTCAGCCCGGCGCGCACGCAGGCCGGGCGCCCGTGCGCAAGCACCGCCGCGGCCAGCGCAGCGAAGGTGGCGGCCACGCCCTGCCTGCCGTCGGCGCTGGCCATCTGCAGCGCCGACAGGCCCGCCACATGGCCCTCGGCCAGCACCGCGCCGTCGCGCGCGGCCAACGCCCAGCGCGTGCGCGTTCCGCCAGCGTCGATGCCGAGGCCGAGCGTGCGCGTTTCGCCGGCGTCGATGCCGAGGCCGAGCGTGCGGGCTGCGCCGGTGTCGGGATGCGCCATCTACCTGGCCAATGCGACGGCGGTCGACAGCGGCGCCATCACCAAGGCGCTCTCGTTGCCGAGGCGGTCGATGGCGCTGACGAACACGGCGCGCGCCGGTCCATGCGCGCGGTCGTCCGGCACCAGCCATTCGGCCTGCGCCGCCGGCACCACGGCGAAGCGCCATTCGGCGCCATGGCGCGACCACAGCGCGAAGTAGGCGCAGGTGCTGCCGCCCGACAGCTTGACCAGCACGCCGCCCTGGGCCCGGCTGCCGCTGGCGTCGGGCGTCTCGGGCACCGCGTTGCCGAGCCATGGCGTGGCCGGCACCAGCGCCGGCTCGGCGTAGTGGCCCGCCTTGAGCTGGTCGCTGATGCCCTGCCGGTTGCCCATCAGGGCCGCCATGCTGAAGTGGACGTGGCCGCCCGCGCTCGGGCGCGTGCGCGTAAGCCCGATCTGCTGCGTGATCTCGGCCGGCTGGTACGCCTTGGTGGCCGCCCCGATCCGGCTCGTGAACAGTCCCGGCCACACATGGCGGCCGTGCCGGTTCTGCCCGATCCAGTAGTCGAGCAGCACGCCGTACGCCTGCGGCGCCTGCCTGATCGGCCAGTAAAGCTGCGGCGACAGGTAGTCGAGCCAGCCGTTCTCGAGCCAAAGCTCGGCGTCCGCGTACAGCAGGTCGTACTGGCTGAAGCCGACGATGCCCGCCGGCCTGCGGTCGGGCCGCCCCAGGCCGAACGGGCTGATGCCGAACTTGACCCAGCTTTTCTCGTGCTTGATGCCCGCGTACAGCCGCTCGATCAGCTGGTTGACGTTTTGGCGCCGCCAGCCGGCCCGATCGAGCCTGCCGCCGCTGCCCAGGTAGCGCTGCCACGAGGGCTGGTCCGGGAACTCGAGCGCCGCCTTCGGCGCGCCCACGGCGTCGAGCGCGGCGGCCTCGCCGGCCGCGCCGGGCGCGTCGATCGGGTACGGATAAAAATAGTCGTCGAGGTGGACGCCGTCGATGTCGTAGCGGCGCACCACGTCGAGGATCACGTCGAGCGTCTGGCGCGAGGCACGCTCGTCGCCCGGGTCCATCCACTGGAAGCGGCCGTAGTTCTTGACGGCCGACGGCAGCGTGCGCGCGACGTGGCTGGCCGAATTGGGCGACTTGGCCGTGGCGTGGCGCGCGCGGTAGGGATTGAACCAGGCGTGCAGTTCGAGCCCGCGCGCGTGCGCCTGCGCGATCCAGAATTTGAGCGGGTCGTACCACGGCTGCGGGCCCTTGCCCTGGGTGCCCGTGAGGTACTCGGTCCACGGTTCGATCGTCGACGAGTAGATCGCGTCGGCGCTCGGGCGCACCTGCAGCACGATCGCGTTCAGGTTCAGCGCCTTGGCCTTGTCGAGGATCGCGAGCGCCTCGGCCTGCTGCTGCGGCACGCTCAAGCCGGCGCGACTCGGCCAGTCGATGTTGGCGACGGTCGAGACCCAGGCGGCCCGGAATTCGCGCGGGGCGGCCGGCGGCAGTTCGGACGGCGGCAGCGCCGCTTGCGGCGGCTGGACCGATTGGCCCGCTTGCGGCGGCGCTTCGGGCGCCGGCGGCGGGCGCGGGCGCGGCGTCGGTTTGGGCGTCGGGTCGACCGGCTTGGCGGCCACCGGGGCGGCCGGCCCGACCGTGCCGCAACTGCTCAGCAACCCGGCCAGCGACAAGGCGCCGGCGACACCTGCGAGCGCGAATGCGCGTTTATTCAAATCTGGTGGCAAAACCATTCCCCGATGATTTAGTTGCGCGAATCTTTTGCGTGAATCTTCGCGTGTTTCAGTTGCGTGTCTCTTTGCTTAGCCGGCTGCGTGAATCAGACCTTCACGAACCATTTTTTGCGCCACATGAGGCAGGCGATGCCGAACATGAATGCGTTGAAGAGCAGAGCATAAAGCAAAGACGTGTTGACCGGGGCGATGTCGAGTGCGCGCAGCGGCGCGTACAGCGCGCGCCCGAGCGTGAGCTTGGCGCCGTCGGCCCCGAGCCAGCTGACCGCGCCGAACAGTTTCGATACCAGCCCCGACAAGGTGAAGATGAACAGCGCATTGACCCCGTAGATGACCAGCGGCCTGGCCCAGCGCGCGGCGACGGCGCGCACCGCCGCGTCCGCGGTGCCGTCGAGCAGCCAATAGAACGCGGCGAACGCGAGCAGGGCCCAGCCGCCCATGAACAGGGCGAACGAGCTGCTCCACAAGCTCTTGTTAATCGGCATCAGGACCGCGTCGAGCGTCGAGCCGAGCGCGAGCAGGAGCAGGCCGGCCAGCAACATCCAGACGGCCTGCTCGGCCTTGGAATGGTGCGACAGCAGCCAGCGCCCCGCGAGCACGCCCATCAACTGGCTGCACAGCGCCGGGATCGTGCTCAGCAAGCCTTCCGGGTCCCAGGTTTTGGATTGCCGCCACAAGTGGCCGTCGAGCACTAGCCGGTCGAGCCAGGCGCCGAGGTCCTGGCCCGGCTCGAGCACGCCGGCGGCGCCGCCGGGCACGGGCACCCACAGCATCAGCGCGCTGTACAGGCCGAGCAGGCCGGCGATCCACGCCAGTTGGCCGCGCCACCTGAAGTACAACACGATCGGCGCGGCCAGCATGGTGCACACGGCGATCCGTTGCAACACGCCGGGGATGCGCACCTTGTCGAAATCGAAATGCGGGATCAGGTTCAGCGTCAGCCCGATCAGGAAAATAACGAGCGCGCGCCGCCACAACTTGCCCAGCAGGGCGGGGCGGCTCGCGCCGGCGTCGGCCAACCGGCCCAGCGACAAGGCCATCGACACGCCCCCGATGAACAGGAAGAACGGAAAAATCGTGTCGGTGAAGGTCCAGCCGTTCCAGTGCGCGTGCGCCAGTTGCGGATACAGGTTGGCCCAGTCGCCCGGGTTGTTGACCAGCACCATCGCCGCAATCGTGAAGCCGCGGAAGGCGTCGAGCGAGAGCAGGCGCGCCGGCGCGGCCATCGGCGGTATCGTGGCTTGCGCCGCAGCCCCGTCTGCCGGGGCCACCTATTTCTTCCCGAACTCGGGATCGATCTTGACCAGCGCCGCCATGATGAACGCCGGAATCGTGGCCACGCAGACCCAGATGAAGAAGTGTTGGTAGCCCAGGTATTGCTGGATGCGGCCGCTGAACATGCCCGGCACCATCATGCCCAGCGCCATCAGACCGGTGCAGATCGCGTAGTGCGCGGTCTTGTGGGCGCCGTCCGAGATCATGATCATGTACAGCATCATCGCCGTGAAGCCGAAGCCGTAGCCGAACTGCTCGAACGCGAGCGCGGTGCAGACCAGGTAGAAATTTTGCGGCAGCGCGGTCGACAGGTAGACGAACACGAGGTCGGGCACGTGCACCGAGAACACCATCAGCCACAGGCAGCGTTTGAGGCCGAGCCGCGAGATCAGGTAGCCGCCGCACAAGCCGCCGGCCGTGAGCGCGAGGATGCCGACGGTGCCGTAGGCGATGCCCACCTGCGAGGTCGTCAGGCCAAGGCCGCCGGCCGACGCCGGGTCCTTCAAAAACGGCACGACCAGCTTGAGCAGCTGCGCCTCGCCGAGGCGGAAGGTCAGGATGAAGCCGAGGATCAGGAAGATGTCGCGCTTGCTGAAGAAGCTCGCGAAGGTCGTGAAAAAATCCCTGAGCGGGTCGCCGCCGCTGGCTGCGCGCGTGTCGGCGGCCGGCTTGGGCAGCATGAAGTGGTGGTAGGCGAACAGCGTCAAAAATATGGCCGCCAGCGTGAAGAACACCGCCGACCAGGCAAAGCGCACGTCACCCGTCGACGTGGTCAGCTCGCCCGCGAGCGTCATGATGGCGCCGCCGCCGACGATCGTGGCGAGCCGGTAAAAGGTGCTGCGCACGCCGACGAAAGCGGCCTGCTGCTTCTGGCGCAAGCCGAGCATGTAAAAACCGTCGGCGGCGATATCGTGGGTCGCCGAGGCGAACGCCATGAGCCACATGATCGCCAGCGTCAGGAAGAAGAACGCGGGCAGGTGCATCACGAAGCCGACCGCCGCGAGCGAGGCGCCGATCACGAGCTGGGTGCCGATGACCCAGGCGCGCTTGGTGCGGAACATCTCGACCACGGGCGACCAGAGCGGCTTGATCACCCACGGCAGGTACAGCCAGCTCGTGAAGAACGCGATGTCGTCGTTCGAGATGCCGTTGTCCTTGTACAGCGCGACCGACAAGGTCATCACGACAACGTAGGGAATCGCCTGTGCGAAGTACAGCGACGGCACCCAGCGCCACGGGCTTTTCGGTTCCGTGCTGTTCGGTTCCATTTCTTGCTTTTCGAGCGTCACTGTCTGCATAGATCTTTCTTGAGGGGCCGGCCTGGTCGAAACTGGTTTTTAGCCTGGCGTTGATCGGCTTCAAGTCTACCTCAGCTTGCCGTAAATTTGTTCGAACTCACCATCAGTGCGCTCGGGAAGCCTGTGGGGGCGATTTTTTTGCGCGCCGGGTCCTCTTCCAATCCGTGCAGTCATTCGCTGCCAGCTGCGGTATTCTTACCCCTTGGACACATTTTGGAACAGACGATGAAACTAGGCAGGCGCGCGGTCTTGGGCATGGCTTTACTGGGCGGAATGCAACATGTGTTCGGCGCGCCGGCGCGCAGCACGGGCTGGAAACGCCGCCTCGACGCCGAGCTCGCGGCGATCGCGGCCGATCCGGCCTGCACGCTGGCGAGCCTGTCGGTGCTCGCGATCCGGCATGGCCAGGTCGCCTACACGGCGCAGTTCGGCCACCGCACGCTCAGCGCCGGCGGCAAGGGCGGGCCGCGCGCCAACGCCCGCACCATGTACCGGATCGCCTCGATCTCCAAAATGATGACCACGCTTGGCCTGATGCGGCTGGTGGAGCAGGGCAAGCTGACGCTCGACGCCGATGTGGGCGACTACCTCGGCTTTTCCTTGCGCAACCCGCATTTCCGCGAGCGCCCCATCACGCTGCGCATGCTGCTCAGCCACACGGCCTCGCTGCGCGACGACGCCGGCTATGCGTTCACCGCCGACCAGGCCCTGCGCGACCTGCTCGTGCCCGGCGCGCCCCTCTACGGCGACGGCAAGATGTGGGCCAGCAACGCCGCGCCGGGCGCGTTTTTCACCTATTCCAACCTGAACTGGGGTGTGATCGGCACCATCATGGAGCGCGTGACCGGCGAGCGCTTCGACCTGCTGATGCAGCGCCTGCTGCTGGCGCCGCTGGGCTTGCGCGGCGGCTTCAACCCGTCGGCGATGGCGCCCGCCGAGCTCGCCAACCTCGCCACGCTGTACCGCAAACGCACGACCGACACCGAGGTCTGGGACGGCGCCGGCCCCTGGATCGCCCAGGTCGACGACTACCCGCACGGGGCGCCGGCGGCCCCAGCCGGGCTGGCCGCCTATGTGCCCGGCACCAATGCCACGCCGTTCAGCCCGACGGGCGGATTGCGCATCTCGGCGCCCGACATGGGCAAGGTCATGCTGATGCTGATGAACGGCGGCCGCAGCGGGGGCGCACAACTGCTGCGCCCGGCGACGCTGGCGTCGATGTTCGAGCGCCAATGGACCTATGACGGCAAGAACGGCGACAGCCAGGACGGCTTGTTGCGGGCCTGGGGGCTGGGCAACCAGCACTTCGACGCGTCTGCGGGCGGACCGCAACTCGGGGAAGGCGCCGGTTTTGACGGCGTCGGCCACCTCGGCGACGCCTACGGCCTGTACTCGGTGTTCGCGGCCGACCTCGCAAAAAAGAACGGCATCGTCGTGCTCGTCGGCGGCACCAGCGCGGACCCGGAACTCGACAAGGGCCGCCTCTCCGCGATGCCGCGCATGCTCGAGCGGATCATCGGCAGTGTCAACCGGCACGCGATGTTAAGCGCCTGAGTGCTGTTTCCCGGCATGCCAGTCGAGCCGCGGCAGCTGATTAAGCATTTCTTAATATATTCGCAATATATTAAGCCGTGACCAGAAACATCCCGTTTCTGGCATCGTCGCTCCGGTCAGGACCACCCGCATGTCCATCACATCCATTCGCCCGCTGCTGCGCGGCCTGGCCATCGCGCTCGCCTGCCTGGTCGCCGCGTATCTCGCGCTGCTGTCGTCGCCGCGCCCCCTGTTCGCCCACCATGTGCGCCACCAGAATTACGAGGTCTGGTCGGACCAGCCGATCCCGCCGCAGATAGAACGTGTACTCGACGACGCCACGCGGCGCCTGCGCGCCTCCCCGTTCCACGCGCCCGCGGCCCCGCTTCGCATCTTCATCTGCAACGCCGACTGGCGTTTGTGGATTTACGGCCTACATTTCAGCGTTCGCGTGGGCGGCGCCGCCGACACCTGGCTCACGCGCAACATCTATATCCGCGCATCCGATATCGCGGGCAACCGCATCCATTCGCCCGATGGAGGGCCGATCGCCGACGCCGCACAGCGCCCGCTGTCGTATTTCATCGCCCACGAGGCGACCCACATCGCCGTAGGTCGCCGCTATGGGCGCCTGGTCACGCTGCAGTATCCGGAATGGTTGCTTGAAGGCTACGCCGACTACATCGGCAAGGGCGGGGACTTCGATTTCGATGAAAACTTGCGGCTGTTCAAGGCCGGCAGCGCGCAGATGGACCTGTCCAGGAGCGGCTTATACCGGGGTTTCCATCTCGAAGTCGCCCATTTGCTGGAAAAGGAGGGCATCGGCCTCGAGGCGCTGTTCGCCAATCCGCCCGAGGAAAGCGCAGTGCGGGCGCGGCTGTCGAGGGCCGCGGCGCGATAATAGGGCGCGCTTCTCCCATGCCGGGCGGATATGGCGGATAATTGCCCACTTCTCCAAGCGCCCACGATCATGCCTTCTCCGTCCAAGCCCGCCCCCTGTCCGTGTGGCGGCGCCGCCTTCGCCACCTGCTGCGGTCCGTTCTTGTCGGGCGCGGCCAGCGCGCCCACGGCGCAGCTGCTGATGCGCTCGCGCTACACCGCCTACACCCTGGCCGACGAGGGCTACCTGCGCGCGACATGGCACCCGAGCACCTGTCCGCCGCCACCGATCGTCGACCTCGCAGAACCTGTCAAGTGGCTGGGACTTGAGGTAGAATCTGCTTTACGTTTACGTCAACGTAAAGTAAATTTGCCGGATACACCAAATCGTGACAGCGTCGAATTCGTCGCCCGCTACAAAGTCCACGGCCGCGCCACCCGCCTGCACGAGATCAGCATTTTCGTGCGCGAGGGCGAGGGCGCGCTAGCGCGCTGGTTGTATCTGGAAGGCAGTTTTCCCGAATAAGAGAATGCCTTGGCGACTTCAAGGCGGACCACGCGACAAGAAAAAGGACAGCAATGCCTCATATCGACAGCAAACTGAACACGCGCAGCGAAGACTTCAAAGCCAACGCGGCGGCCATGCAGAGCGTGGTCGACGACCTGCGCGCCAAGGTCGCGGCGATCGCCGCCGGCGGCGGCGCAGCGGCCAGCGCCAAGCATGTCGCGCGCGGCAAGCTGCTGCCGCGCGACCGCGTGCAGATGCTGCTCGACCCGGGCACGCCCTTCCTCGAATTCTCGCAACTGGCCGCCTACGAGATGTACGACGGCGCCGCCCCGAGCGCCGGCATCATCACCGGCATCGGCCGCGTCTCGGGCCAGGAATGCGTGATCGTCTGTAACGACGCCACCGTCAAGGGCGGCACCTACTACCCGATGACGGTCAAAAAGCACCTGCGCGCCCAGGAGATCGCCGACCAGAACGCGCTGCCCTGCATCTACCTGGTCGACTCGGGCGGCGCCAACCTGCCGAACCAGGACGACGTGTTCCCCGACCGCGACCATTTCGGCCGCATCTTCTACAACCAGGCCAATCTGTCGGCCAAGGGCATCCCGCAGATCGCCGTCGTGATGGGCTCGTGCACCGCCGGCGGCGCCTACGTGCCGGCCATGAGCGACGAGTCGATCATCGTCAAGGAGCAGGGCACGATCTTTTTGGGCGGCCCGCCGCTCGTCAAAGCGGCCACCGGCGAGGTGGTCACGGCCGAGGACCTCGGCGGCGGCGACGTCCACACCCGCCTGTCGGGCGTGGTCGACCACCTGGCCCAGAACGACCTGCACGCGCTGTCGCTGGCGCGCACCATCGTCTCGAACCTGAACCGCACCAAGCCCCAGCAGATGGCCCTGCGCGCATCCATCGAGCCGAAATACGCAACTGAAGAGCTGTACGGCGTGATCCCGGTCGACACCCGCAAGCCCTTCGACGTGCGCGAAGTGATCGCGCGCGTGGTCGACGGCAGCGAGTTCGACGAATTCAAGGCGCGCTACGGCACCACCCTGATCTGCGGCTTCGCCCACATCTACGGGGTCAAGGTCGGCATCATCGCCAACAACGGCATCTTGTTCTCGGAGTCGGCGCTCAAGGGCACCCACTTCATCGAGCTGTGCTGCCAGCGCAAGATCCCGCTCGTGTTCCTGCAAAATATCACCGGCTTCATGGTCGGGCGCAAATACGAGAACGAGGGCATCGCCCGCAACGGCGCCAAGATGGTCACTTCGGTCGCCACGGCCGCCGTGCCCAAGTTCACGGTGATCATCGGCGGCAGCTTCGGCGCCGGCAATTACGGCATGTGCGGGCGCGCGTTCTCGCCGCGCTTTTTGTGGATGTGGCCGAACGCCCGCATCTCGGTCATGGGCGGCGACCAGGCCGCTAGCGTGCTGGCCACGGTCAAGCGCGACGGCATCGAGGGCAAGGGCGGCCAGTGGACGCCTGAAGAAGAAGCCGCGTTCAAGCAGCCGATCAAGGAGCAGTACGAGCACCAGGGCCACCCGTATTATGCGAGCGCGCGCCTGTGGGACGATGGCGTGATCGACCCGGCCGACACCCGCATGGTGCTCGGCCTGGGCCTGTCGGCCGCGCTCAACGCCGAGATCCCGGACACCAAGTTCGGCATCTTCCGGATGTAAGGAGTCGACCATGGAATACACGACACTGACGATTGCGATCGCCGACAAGGTCGCCACGCTGACGCTGAACCGGCCCGAGGTGCGCAACGCCTTTAACGAGCACACGATCGCCGAACTGGCACTCGCGTTCGACGAACTCGGACGCAACGAGCTGGTGCGCGCGATCGTGCTGGCGGCGAACGGCCCGGCGTTTTGCGCCGGCGCCGACCTCAATTGGATGAAGAAAATGGCGGCCTACTCGTTCGACGAGAACAACGCCGACGCCGCCATGCTGGCCGATATGCTGCGCACCATCTACCTGTGCCCCAAGCCCGTGGTGGCCAAGGTGCAGGGCGACTGCTACGCCGGCGGCATGGGCCTGGTGGCCGCGTGCGACATCACGGTGGTGGCCGAAGAAGCCAATTTCTGCCTCAGCGAAGTCAAGCTGGGCCTGATCCCGGCGACCATCTCGCCGTATGTGATCAAGGCCATGGGCGAGAACGCGGCGCGCCGCTACTTCCTGACGGCCGAGCGTTTCAGCGCGCGCGAGGCGCACCGCATCGGCTTCGCGCACGAGGTGGTCGCCGCCGACGCGCTCGACGCGCAGGTCGCCGCGATCGTGAAGGCGCTGGTTTCGAACAGCCCGAACGCCGTGGCCCAGGCCAAGGTGCTGGTGCGCGACATCGTCGGCCGGCCGGTCGACGCCGCGCTGCTGGCCGACACCGCCGAACGCATCGCCCACATCCGCGCCTCGCAAGAAGGGCGCGAGGGCGTCGCGTCGTTCCTCGAAAAACGCAAGCCCACGTGGCTGAACTGAGCACCATGGCGCACGCACCCGACCCGATCAACAAGGAAGAGGCCAACGTGGCCCGGCCCGACAAGGGCGCCGACTGGGTCGCGCGCAGCTTGCGCAGCGTCTGGCATCCTTGCACCCAGATGCAGCACCACGAGAGCGTGCCGCTGGTGCCGGTCAGCCATGGCCGCGGCGTCTGGCTGTACGACCACGAAGGCAAGCGCTATCTCGACGCGATCAGTTCGTGGTGGGTCAACCTGTTCGGGCACGCGAACCCGCGCATCAACGCGGCCCTCAAAGACCAGCTCGACAAGCTCGAACACGCGATGCTGGCCGGCTTCACGCACGAGCCGGTGATCGAACTGTCGGAGCAGCTGTCCGATTTGACGGGCAATGTGCTCGGCCACGCGTTCTACGCCTCGGACGGCGCCTCGGCCGTCGAAATCGCCCTCAAGATGAGCTTCCATGCGTGGCGCAACGCCGGCCAAGGCGACAAGCAGGAATTCGTCTGCCTCAAGGGCAGCTACCACGGCGAGACCATCGGCGCGCTGGCCGTCACCGACGTCGCCTTGTTCAAGGATGCCTACGGCCCGCTGCTGCGCGCCGCGCGCGTGGTGGCCTCGCCCGACGCCCGCGGCGCACGCGAAGGCGAGACCGCGCAGGACGTGGCGCGCCGCGCCGCGGCCGACGTCGAGGCGCTGTTCGCCGAGCGCGCCGACAAAATCGCCGCGATCATCATCGAGCCGCTGGTGCAATGCGCGACCGGCATGGCGATGCACGAACCGCTCTACCTGACGCTGGTGCGCGCGCTGTGCGACCGCTACCAGGTGCATCTGATCCTCGACGAAATCGCGGTCGGCTGCGGACGCACCGGCACCTTTTTCGCGTGCGAGCAGGCCGGCATCTGGCCCGACTTCCTGTGCCTGTCGAAGGGCATCAGCGGCGGCTACCTGCCGCTGTCGCTGGTGCTCACGCGCGACGAGATCTACCAGGCCTTTTACAGCACCGACGTCACGCGCGGCTTTTTGCATTCGCACTCGTACACAGGCAATCCGCTGGCCTGCCGCGCGGCGCTGGCGACGCTGGCCATTTTCAGGGACGACGACGTCCTGAACCTTAACAAGGTGCGCGCCGAACGTTTGCGCCAGGCGCTCGCGCCGCTGGCGCAGCACGATCGGGTGCGCCATTTCCGCCAGCGTGGCATGATCTTCGCGTTCGACGCGATCGAGCCCGATGCAGCGCGCGCCGCGACCTTTTCGCGCCGCTTCTTTACCACCGCGCTCGAGCACGAACTGCTGCTGCGCCCGATCGGCGGCACCGTCTACCTGATGCCCCCGTACGTGCTGTCGGACGAAGAAATCGACGGCCTCGCCGAGCGCACCCGGCACGTATTCGACGCCGTCATTAATAGCTGAATATGGACCTGATCGAAAACATCAACCGCACCCTCGAAGGACTCGACGCGCAAAGCCTGACGCGCCGCCGGCGCCCTGTCGACACGCCCTGCGCGCCGCGGCTGGCGGTCGACGGCCATCCGCTGCTCGCGTTTTGCAGCAACGACTACCTCGGCCTGGCCGCGCACCCCGCGCTGGTCACGGCGCTGTGCGAAGGCGCGTCGATGTACGGCGTGGGCAGCGGCGCCTCGCACCTGATCAGCGGCCACAGCCGCGCCCATGCGCTGCTCGAGGAACGCCTTGCCGGCTTCATGGGCGAGCATCTGGTGTCGGCGCGCGCGCTGTATTTCTGCACCGGCTACATGGCTAACCTGGCGATGCTGACCGCGCTCGGCGCCGACGCCAACGCCGAGATTTTCTCGGAGTCGCTCAACCACGCCTCGCTGATCGACGGCGCGCGCCTGGCCCGCGCCAGCGTCAAGGTGACGCCGCACGCCGACCTTGACGCCCTGGCCGCGCAGCTGGGCGCCAGCAGCGCCGGCACCAAGCTGGTGGTCACCGACAGCGTGTTCAGCATGGACGGCGAGATCGCCGATCTGCCGGCGATGCTGGCGCTGTGCGAGCAGCACGGCGCCTGGCTCGTCATCGACGACGCGCACGGCTTCGGCACGCTCGGCGCGCGCGGCCGCGGCGCGCTCGAACACTTCGCTCTGAAGTCGCCCAACCTTGTGTATATGGGCACGCTCGGCAAGGCCGCCGGCGTCGGCGGCGCCTTCGTCGCGGCGCACGCGAGCGTGATCGAGCTGCTGATCCAGCGCGCGCGCCCCTACATCTACACCACGGCCGCGCCGCCGGCCTTGTCGCACGCGCTGCTCACGAGCCTCGACATCATCGAGGGGGCCGAAGGCGCCGCGCGGCGCGCCCACCTGAACGCCTTGATCGCGCAATTTCGGGGCGAGCTGCGGCTGACGCGCTGGCAGCATGGCGCCTCGAGCACGGCGATCCAGCCGATCGTCATCGGCAGCAACGAGGAAGCGCTGCGCGCGGCGGCCGGCCTGCAGGAGCGCGGCCTGTGGGTGCCGGCGATCCGCCCGCCGACGGTGCCGGTCGGCACGGCGCGCCTGCGCGTGACCCTGTCGGCCGCCCACACCCACGAAGAAGTCGCGCAGCTGACCGCCGCACTCAACGAAATAGAAAGGACGTGAGATGAGCCTCAATGATCCCGAAGAAACGGCCACCGCCGACGCCCCCGTGCTCGAGGCGGCACCGCAGCCGGCCGCGCCGGCCGACATCTGGCCATCGCGTTTTTGCTGCTTCGTGGCGGGCACCGACACCGGCATCGGCAAGACGCTGGTCTCGAGCGCGATCTTGCACCAGTTGGTGGCCAACGGCGTGCGCGCCTGCGGCATGAAGCCGGTCGCGGCCGGCGCCGAGATGCGCGACGGCGAACTGCACAACGAGGACGCCGACGCCCTGCTCGCCGTCGGCAATGTGCATTTGCCGCGCAATCTGACCACCCCCTACATGCTGCGCGAGGCCTGCGCGCCGCACATCGCCGCCGCGCTCGACGGCGTCGCGATCGAGGCGGTGCCGATTCTGGCCGCCTACACCGAAATCGCGCTCGCCTCCGACGCCGTCGTGGTCGAGGGCGTGGGCGGCTTCCGGGTGCCGTTGTCGGACGCTTTCGACACCGCCGACCTGGCCGCGCAACTGGACCTGCCCGTCATTTTGGTGGTGGGCCTGCGCCTCGGCTGCATCAACCATGCCCTGCTCACGGTCGAGGCGATCGTCGCGCGCGGGCTGGTGGTGGCGGGCTGGGTCGCCAACGAGGCGCTGCCCGGCATGCGCTTCGCCGACGAGAACATCGAAGCGCTGCTGCAGCGCATACCCGCGCCCTTGCTGGGCCGGGTGCCGTATCTGGAACAACCGACGCCCGCGCTGGTCGCCGGTTTTATCGATCTTGCGGGTCTGCCTGGCTGGCCGTCCGCGCGTAACTGAAAACTCTGTAGAAGGAATCACATGTCTGAACTCTCATTCCACAAGCCCGCCGCCCCGATCGGCCTGCCCGAAGCCGCCACCTGGCCGCTGGCCGACGTGCTGGCGCTGTTCGAGCTGCCCTTCAATGAGCTGATGTTCCAGGCCCAGACGGTGCACCGCGCCCAGTTCCCGGCCGGCGACGTGGAATTGGCGACGCTGTTGTCGATCAAGACCGGCGGTTGCGAAGAGGACTGCAGCTACTGCCCGCAGGCGGCGCGCTACGACACCGGCGTCGAAGCCAAGAAGCTGCTCGGCATCGACACCGTGCTCGACGCCGCGCGCCAGGCCAAGGCCAACGGCGCCACCCGCTTTTGCATGGGCGCCGCGTGGCGCAGCCCGAAGGAGCGCGACATGGAGAAGGTCGAAGAGATGGTGCGCGGGGTCAAAGCGCTCGGCCTCGAGACCTGCGCCACCCTCGGCATGCTCGAAGAAGGCCAGGCCGACCGCCTTAAAAACGCGGGCCTCGACTACTACAACCACAACCTCGACACCGCGCCCGAGTTCTACAGCAATGTGATCTCGACCCGCGAATACCAGGACCGGCTCGACACCCTCGGTCGCGTGCGCAACGCCGGCCTCAAGGTGTGCTGCGGCGGCATCGTCGGCATGGGCGAATCGCGCCTGCAGCGCGCAGGGCTGATCGCGCAGCTGGCCAACCTGAACCCGTATCCGGAGTCGGTGCCGGTCAACCACCTGGTGCAGGTCGAAGGCACGCCGCTGCACGGGCTCGATCCGCTCGACCCGTTCGAATTCGTGCGCACCATCGCGGTGGCACGGATCACGATGCCGGAGGCGCGCGTGCGCCTGTCGGCCGGACGCCGCCAGATGGGCGAGGCGGTGCAGGCGATGTGCTTCCTGGCCGGCGCCAACTCGATTTTTTACGGCGACAAGCTGCTCACGACCGACAACCCGGAAGCCGAGGACGACCGCGTGCTGCTGGCCAAGCTTGGCCTGGTGACGCGCGGCGCCGTTCTCGATTCGGTGCCAAAAGCCAAGTGCGGCGGCTGACCCACATCGCCCTCGCGAAGGCGGGGGCCCATAGAACGTTAGCTCTGTGCCAGCGTTCCATGGGTCCCCGCATGCGCGAGGACGATGTTGGTTATTGAAGTTTGTGTTTTTAAGGTTACGACTTCTAAAGTGACACCTGTGCCACCCGAATAACCGGCATCCCCATCTCTGGAAAATAGCATGTTCAAAAAAATCCTCATCGCCAACCGTGGCGAAATCGCCTGCCGGGTCGCCGCCACCGCGCGCGCCATGGGCATCAAGACCGTGGCCGTGTATTCGGAGGCAGACGCCGAGGCGAAGCACGTGGCGGTATGCGATGAGGCGGTGCTGATCGGCCCCGCGCCGGCCAAAGAGAGCTACCTGTGCGGCGACACCATCATCGCCGTGGCGCTGGCCACCGGCGCCCAGGCGATCCATCCGGGCTACGGCTTCCTGTCCGAGAACGCCGACTTCGCCGACGCCTGCGCCGACGCCGGTCTGGTGTTCATCGGCCCGCCGGCGTCGAGCATGCGCGCGATGGGGTCGAAGTCGGCCGCCAAGACGCTCATGGAAAAAGCCGACGTGCCGCTGGTGCCCGGCTACCACGGCGACGAGCAGGACCCCGACTTTTTGCAGCTGCAGGGCGACCGCATCGGCTACCCGGTGCTGCTCAAGGCCAGCGCCGGCGGAGGCGGCAAGGGCATGCGCGTGATCGAAAAATCGGAGGACTTCAAGGCCGCGCTGGCATCGTGCAAGCGCGAGGCGATCAGCTCCTTCGGCGACGACAAGGTGCTCGCCGAAAAATACCTGACGCGTCCGCGCCACATCGAGATCCAGGTGTTCGCCGACACCCACGGCAATTGCGTCTACCTGCACGAGCGCGATTGCTCGGTGCAGCGGCGCCACCAGAAGGTGCTCGAAGAGGCGCCGGCCCCGGGCATGTCGCCCGAACGCCGCGCGGCGATGGGCGAGGCGGCCGTGGCCGCGGCCAAGGCGGTCGGCTACGTCGGCGCCGGCACGGTCGAATTCATCGCCAACCAGGACGGCTCGTTCTACTTCATGGAGATGAACACGCGCCTGCAGGTCGAGCACCCGGTCACCGAAATGATCACCGGCACCGACCTCGTCGAATGGCAGTTGCGCGTGGCCTTTGGCGAGCCGCTGCCCAAGACCCAGGCCGAACTGGCGATCCACGGCCATTCGATCGAGGCGCGCGTGTACGCCGAAAACCCCGAGAAGGGCTTCCTGCCGTCGATCGGCACGCTGCGCCACATGGACACCCCGGGCGCGGTCTCGTTTGAACTCGGCGGCACCCCGGGCGGCGCGCCGGCGGCGGTGCGGATCGACTCGGGCGTGCGCGAGGGCGACGCCATTTCGCCGTACTACGACCCGATGATCGCCAAGCTGATCGTCTGGGGCGCGGACCGCAACCAGGCGCTCGCGCGCATGTCGCAGGCGCTGGCCGAATTCCAGATCGTCGGCCTGGCCACCAACATCGCCTTCCTCAAGCGCCTCGTCGAAGGCCAGTCGTTCTCCTCGGCCGACCTCGACACGGGCCTGATCGAACGCGACGCCGAAACCCTGTTCCCGCAGCCGAAGGCGGTGCCAGTGGGCGCGCTCGCGCTGGCCGCGGTGGCGCTGATCGAAGCCGAAAAAGACGGCTCGACCGCGGTCTCGGCCAACCGCGCCGACCCGTGGGGCAACGCGCTCGGCTGGCGCCTGAACAGCGCCTACCAGCGCCAGCTTTCATTCTCGGACGAATACAGCGCCGCGCGCGACATGAAGCACTATAAAGTCGACCTGACCTACCGCGCGGGCGGCTGGGACCTGGCCGTGGGCGGCATCGAAGCGGCGCTGTCGGTCACCCGGCGCGAAGGCGCGGAACTGTCGATCAAGCTCGGCGCGACCTCGATGCACGGCACCGTGCGCCGCGATGGCGAGATTTTCCATGTGTTCTCGGGCGGGCGCCACTTCCAGCTGCACTACAACGACCCGATGGCGCATGCCGGCGAGGTCGAGGCGGCCGGCGGGCGCCTGACCGCGCCGATGCCGGGCAAGGTGGTCGCGGTGCTCGCCACCAAAGGCCAGCAGGTCAAGAAGGGCGACCCGCTGGTGATCATGGAGGCGATGAAGATGGAGCACACGATCGGCGCGCCGTCTGACGGCCTGGTCGAAGAGATTTTGTACCAGGTGGGCGACCAGGTGGCCGACGGCGCGCCGCTGCTCGCCTTCAAAGCGGCGTAACAAACCGGCTTAGCGGGGGACAGCGATGCGAATTCTTTTACACCGGGCCGACGGCCTGACCGATCCCTGGGTGCGTGATTTCGCCGAGGTGCTGCCCGAGGCCGAGGTGGTGGTGTGGCGCGAGGGCGAGGACATCGCGCCATGCGACTACGCGGTGTTGTGGTCGCCGCCTGCGGCGCTGCTGCCGCAGCTGGCGCACGTCAAGGCGGTGTTCCTGACCGGCGCCGGCGCCGACGCAATACTCAAGTACGGCGACGCGCTGCCGCAGGTGCCGCTGATCCGCCTCGGCGACGCCGGCATGGCGATCCAGATGGCCGAATACGTGACCCACGCGGTACTCGGCTACTTCCGCCGGTTCGACGAATACCAGCGCCAGGCGCGCGCCGGGGTGTGGACCCAGTTGCCGCAGTTTAGGAAAGAGGACTTCACGGTCGGCGTGCTGGGCACCGGCGTGCTCGGACAGCGCGTGCTCGATTCGCTCGCGCACTTTGGCTTTCCCTTGCGCGGCTGGAGCCGCACGGCCAAGCAGATCGACGGCGTCGAATGCTTCGCCGGCACGGAGTCGCTCGAAGCGTTCTTGCGCGGCACCCGCGTGTTGGTTTGCATGCTGCCGCTCACGCCCGAGACCACCAATCTGCTCGACCGCGCCAGCTTGTCGCTGCTGCCCGAGGGCGCGTACGTGGTCAACGTGGCGCGCGGCGCGCAGGTGGTCGACCCGGACCTGCTGGCCCTGATCCGCTCGGGCCACATCGCCGGCGCCACGCTCGACGTGTTCCGCAACGAGCCGCTGCCGGCGCCCCATCCGTTCTGGGACGAGCCGCGCATCACCATCACCCCGCACGTGTCGGCGATCACGCTGCGCCGCCCGAGCATCGTGCAGATCGCGGGCAAGCTGCGCGCGTTCGAGAACGGCGAAACCGTGGCCGACATCGTCGACCCCATCCGAGGATACTGAAATGAACATGCAAGCTAGCCTGCCAGGCAAGGTCAAGATCGTCGAAGTCGGTCCGCGCGACGGCCTGCAAAACGAAAAGGAGTCGGTGTCGGCCGAGGTCAAGACCGAGCTGGTCGACCGGCTTTCGCGCGCCGGCTTCGTCAACATCGAGGCCGCCTCGTTCGTGTCGCCGAAGTGGGTGCCGCAGATGGCCACCAGCACCGAGGTCATGGCCGCGATCACGCGCCGCGCGGGCACGATCTACTCGGCGCTGACGCCGAACATGCAGGGCTTCGAGGCGGCGCTGGCCAGTCGCGCCGACGAGGTGGTGATCTTCGGCTCGGCCTCGGAGGCTTTCTCGCAGCGCAATATCAACTGCTCGATCGCCGAATCGATCGCGCGCTTCGAGAGCGTCGCCAAGGCGGCCAAACAAAACGGCCTGCGCCTGCGCGGCAGCATCAGCTGCGCGTTCGGCTGCCCGTACCAGGGCGAGGTCTCGCTCGACGCGGTGGCCGACGTGGTGGGGCGCATGCGCGAGCTCGGTTGCGACGAGATCGACATCGCCGACACGATCGGCGTGGCGACCGCGCGCAAGACGCAGGCGGTGATGCTGCGCGCGGCGCAGGAGTTCAGGCTCGATGGGATTTCGGGGCACTTCCACGACACGTACGGACAGGCGTTGGCCAACATCTACGCCAGCCTTGAAGTGGGCGTGGCGATTTTCCATTCGTCGGTGTCGGGGCTCGGCGGCTGCCCGTATGCCAAGGGCGCGACCGGGAACGTGGCGACCGAGGACGTGCTGTACCTGATGAACGGGCTGGGCATCGAGACCGGTATCGATCTCGACATGGTGGTCGACGCGGGACAGTTCATCAGCGCGCATCTGGGGCGCAAGGGGTCCAGCCGTGCGGGGAATGCGTTGGCGGCGAAACGGGCGGGGTAGTTGGTTAGGAATCGTGCAGCAGATACTTCTAAAGTATTAACCAACATCGTCCTCGCGGAGGCGGGGACCCATAGATCGTTTGCGTTCTATGGGTCCCCGCCTTCGCGAGGACGATGTGGTGTTTGTTCTTCAGTTTCGATGTTGGTTGTTTTTAATGCGCGCGCGACAAAACACATCCAGCGATTTAGCCAGCGAAAACAATCATAATCAGGGGGAGATCTTGCGAGAACTACTGAGGGGGATATGACAGGCTGACTAGAATTTTGTCAGCCTGCATAAGGAAATACTGGTCGGAGTACAAGGATTCGAACCTTGGACCCCCTGGTCCCAAACCAGGTGCG
>JAZKIN010000228.1:0-28976 GCA_040384885.1 Pseudomonadota bacterium
GGGTCAGACCCGGGTCTGACCCCGGTCTGTCCCCAGTCTGTCCCCGGTCTGTCCCTGTTTGCGAAATTATTTTTCTTTGGTTAATTAGGCGCCAAGGAAGTCGAGCAGCGTCAACGCTACGACTTTTGTGGCCTTGCGCAAGTCTTCGACCGCCAGCCGCTCGTCGGCCTTTTTAGCGTTGGACTCGGGCACAGTACGCGGGCCGGCGCCGTACAGGACCGCCGGAATCCCGTGCTCGCCGTACAGGCGTGCGTCGGCGTACAAGGGCGTGCCCTGCGCGGGAATCGCTTCGCCAAGCACTGCCAAGGCGTTTTTCTGCAGGTTCGCCACCAGCTTTTCCGATCCCGGCAAGGGCCGCAGCGCATGCGACAGCAGCAGGCGCTTGATCTCGATCCGGATTCCCGGCTCGCCGGCAACCGCGGTCTCAATCATGGCGCGCACCTGCGCCTCCACCGCCACCGGGTCTTCGTCCGGAATCATGCGGCGGTCCATTTTCATGACCACTTTGCCCGGCACCACATTGGTGTTGGTGCCGCCGTCGATGCGGCCAACGAGCATCGTCGGCGAGTCGATGCCCGCCACCTTCGACTTGATTTTTTTTAGCTTCGGCAGTTCGGCGTAGATCGCGTTCAGGATTTTTGTCGCCGCTTGCAGCGCGTCGTGGCCCGTCTCCGGCATCGCGCCGTGGCCCGATTTGCCGTGCACCGTGATCTCGAGCTGGAGGCAGGCGTTGTGCGCGGTGACGATGTTGTAGCTAAAGCCTGCCGCGATGACGAAATCGGGCCTGGTCAGTTTTTGCTCGAGTAGCCAGCCCGGCCCCAGCAGGCCGCCAAACTCTTCGTCATACGTGAAGTGCAGTTCGACCCCGCCCTTGAGCGGCACGCCGAGCGCCTCGAGCGCCCTTACCGCGAAAATGAAGGTCGCGAAGTCGCATTTGGAGACCGCCGCCGCGCGTCCGTAAATGTGGCCGTCTTCGATCACGCCTCCATACGGTGGACGGGTCCAGCCTTCGCCCGGCGGCACCACGTCGCCATGCGCGTTGAGCGCCACCGTCGGGCCGCCCGCCCCGTAGGGCCGGCGCACGATCAAGTTGGTGATGCTTTCCATCCCGTAGTCGCGCACCGCCTGCGCCGGCACCGCATACTTCTCTGCGCTCCAGCCGAATGCCTCCACCATTTCCGCCACGGCGTCCGCGTGCGGCGCGTTGTTACCCGGCGGCGTGTCCGTCGGGATGCGGATCACCTGCTGCAAAAACGCGACCTCGTCGTCGAAATGGGCATCGATCCAGGCCGCCAGTTTTTGCTGCGCTTCGTTTTTTTGTGTCATGGTCATTCCTGTTTGGCGCCGGCTTCAAACCACGCAGCGATGTGCGCGCGCTCGGCGTCGGTCATATTGGTCAGGTTCCCGATCGGCATGGCTTTGAGCTGCACCGATTGCTGGTAGATTTTGGCCGCGTTTTGGCCGATCAGCGCCGGCGTGTGCAGCATGACACCGCCCGGCGCACTCGCGAATCCAGGCTGGGTCGGTTTGTCGGCATGGCAGCTCGCGCAGCGCTGCTCCACGATCGCGCGAACTTGCGCGAACTGCAGCGCCGAGTCGCTGGCACCTGCCCGCGCCACCGGCGCCTTGGGCGCGAGCGCGACCGCCAATGCCAGCAACAGCGCCACGCCCGCAACCGGGTAGCGCCACTCGGTGCGGCCCCTGTGCCGCAGGTTGAAGAAGTGGCGGATCAACACGCCCGACGCCATCATCACTCCCAGCACCGCCCACGCAAACTCGTGGCGGTAGGTCATCGCGTAGTGGTTGCTGATCATGATGAACAGCACCGGCAGCGTGAAGTAGTTATTGTGGACGCTGCGCTGCTTGGCCTTCTGCCCGTGGATCGGCTCGGGCTTCTGGCCCGCCATCATCGCCGCGACCAGTTTGCGCTGGCCCGGAATGATCAGCATCAGCACGTTCCCGACCATCATGGTGCCGATCATCGCGCCCACGTGGATGTACGCCGCGCGACCGCTCAGGTATTTGTTAAGCACATACGCGCTGGCCACCAAAAACAAGAACACGACGACGCCGAACGCGAGCTCGTGCTTGCCCAGCGGCGAGCGGCACAGCAAGTCGTACACCACCCAGCCGACCAACAAGCTACCGAGTCCGATGGCCACCGCCTGCCACGTCGTCAGGTCGGCCACGGCCGTGTCGACCATCATGGCCTGCGCGTTGAAGTAGTAGACGATCGTCAGCAGCGCGAAGCCCGACAACCAGGTCGAATACGCCTCCCACTTGAACCAGTGCAGTTCCTTCGGCAGTTCGGCCGGCGCGACCAGATACTTTTGCGGGTTATAAAAACCGCCGCCATGCACCGCCCACAATTCACCCGAGACGCCTTTTTTGGCGAGCTCGGAATCGGGCGCGGGCGCCCTGATCGAATTATCGAGCCAAACAAAATAGAACGAGGCGCCGATCCAGGCGATCCCGGTGATCAGATGGAGCCAGCGCACAATCAGGTTGAGCCACTCAAGGCCGTAGGGGGCCAGATATGCGAATACTTCCATTGGGGATTCCTTGTTGCAAATAGGGCGAGCACAGGAGCGCGAACTTACTCAAGATAAACTGAAACCGCCACTTCAACATGAAAAATCGCGTATATTCGACATAAGCAAATTCATATACAAATACCATGTCCGCCCTGCCCCAACACCTCGACTTGCACCTGATCCGCATCCTGTACCTGCTGCTGGTCGAAAAAAACGTCTCGCGCGTGGCGCTCAAGCTCAATCAGCCGCAGCCGTCGATTTCGGCCTCGCTGCGCAAGCTGCGCGAGCTCACCGGCGATCCGCTGCTCGTGCGCGGGGCGCGCGGCATGGTGCCGACCCAGCACGGCGAGAGCCTGCTCAAGCCGGCCAAGCGCATCCTCGACGAGACCGAAAACCTGTTCATTAAAAAGTCGCCGTTCGTGCCGCAGGAAGAGGCGCGCACCTTCCACATCGCCGCGCCCGATTATCTTGACAGCCAGTTCCTGCCAAATGTGGTCGCCACCCTGCGCCGCGGTTCGCCCAACAGCCGCGTGGTGATCCACAGCCTCGGGCCCGGCGTCGACTACCTGCGCATGCTCTCGGACGGCGAGATGGACCTCGTCATCGCCAACTGGGACGAGCCGCCCGCGCACCTGCATATCTCGAAGCTGTTCGAGGATCCGATCATCTGCACCATGCGCGCCGACAGCCCGTACGCCAAGCGCACCGCCAGCGACGCCATGACGATCGACGATTATCTGAGCCTGCCCCATGTGGCCCCGTCGCAGATGCTGCCCGGTTACCACGGGGTGGTCGACGCCTACCTCGAGCGCCAGGGCATGCAGCGCAACGTGGCGGTCGAATCGGCCTACTTCGGCCTGATCCCCTACATGCTGACCCAGACCGACCTGGTGCTTACCACGGGCCGCCAGTTCATGCGCTTCTACGAGAAAACGCTGCCGCTCAAGATCTTCACGGTGCCCGTCAAGTTTCCGCCGATGCGCTTCTACCAGCTGTGGCACGAGCGCGTGCACCAGGCGCCGGAGCACAAATGGCTGCGCGACCAGATCACCGCCACGGCCAAGGCGCTGCTCCAGAGTTAGGCTATCCAACTATAGCGACAATCAACCACCGCTTATAAACGCGCCCACCGCGCGGTATATGATCAAACGCTCGCATGATCGGACTCCCACACCATGACCACTCTCCAGCACCTGAACGGCCTCGATGCCGCGGCCTTCGTCGACACACTGCGCGGCATCTACGAGCACTCGCCGTGGATCCCCGAACGGGCCGCCGTCAAGCGGCCGTTTGCAAGCGCGGCGGCGCTCAAACTGGCTTTGCAGGAAGTGGTCGCCACGGCCAGCGTGGACGAACAGCTCGGCCTGATCCGGGCCCACCCCGAACTGGCCGGCAAAGCCGCCATCGCGGGCGAACTGACGCAGGAGTCGACGGTCGAGCAGGCGCGTTCGGGCCTGAACCTGTGCAGCGCCAGCGAGTACGCGACGCTGCACCAGCTCAATGCCGAGTACAACGCAAAATTCGGATTTCCGTTCATCCTCGCGGTCAAGGGCCCGGACGGTAACGGCCTCACGCGCGCGGCCGTGATCGACACCTTTACGCGCCGCCTCAAGAACCAGCGCGCCGGCGAGATGGCCGAATGCCTGCGCCAGATCCACCGCATCGCCGAACTGCGCATCAACGACCTGCTCGGCGTCACACCGCTGTTCGGGGCCGACATCATGCGCTGGTCCGAGGTCTTGGCCGCATGGAGCGACGCACCCGACAACCTCACCTGCGCGTACATGACCGACGCCCACAAAAGCACCGCGTCCCAACTGGTAGGCTGGATGCAGGAAGCCGGCATGGTCGCCCACATCGACGACGTCGGCAATGTCGTGGGCCGCTACCTGTCGGACCGGGCGGACGCAAAAACGCTCATGACCGGCTCCCACTACGACACCGTGCGCGACGGCGGCAAGTACGATGGCCGGCTCGGCATTTTGCTGCCGATCGCGATCGTGCGCCATCTGCACCAGAACGGCGAGCGCCTGCCCTTCCACTTCGAGATCGTCGGCTTCGCCGAAGAAGAAGGGGTGCGTTTCAAGAGCACCTTCCTGGGCAGTAACGCGGTCATCGGCCAGTTCGACATTGCGCTGCTCGAGGCGACCGACGCCGACGGCGTCAGCATGCGCGAAGCACTGACGGCGGCCGGCCATGACGTCAACGCCATCGCCGCCATCGCGCGCGACCCGGCCGAGCTGCTCGGCTATGTGGAGGTCCATATCGAACAAGGCCCCGTGCTGCTCGAGCACGGCCTGGCGCTTGGTGTGGTGACCGCCATCGCGGGCAGCTCGCGCTACCTGGTTGAGCTGACCGGCCTGGCCAGCCACGCCGGCACCACCCCGATGAACATGCGCCAGGATGCCGCTGCGGCAGCGGCCGAAATCGTGCTGATGGTCGAGAACCGCTGTGGCACGGCCGCCTCGCTGGTCGGCACCGTGGGCCAGCTACATGTGCCAAACGGCTCCGTCAATGTGATCCCGGGCCACTGCAATCTGTCGCTCGACATCCGCGCCGCCGATGACGCTGTGCGCCTGTCGGCCGTGACCGATATCCTCGAAGGCATCGCGGCCATCTGTGCGCGGCGCCACATCGAAGCCAATATTAAACAGGTGGTGGCGGCCAACGCGGCCCCGTGTGCGCCTTGGATGATGGACCAACTGGGCGCGGCGCTCGAACGCGCCGGACTGCCGCGCTACGACCTTGCCTCGGGCGCCGGTCACGACGCCATGGCGATGGCCAAGGTCACCGATGTGGCCATGCTGTTCACCCGCTGCGGCAACGGCGGCATCAGCCACAACCGACTAGAAACCATGACCGCCGACGACGCCGAGACCGCGGCACAGGTACTGCTCGATTTCCTGCGCGCCTTCCAGCCGCACGCCCGCTAAAACCGCACGCACCATTTACGGGCGATCCGAGCGCCCATAAATGGTGCAGCAGCACCTCCTGCCGCAGATCACCCCAATAGAATCAGCGACTTAGCAGTCGCACCAAAACGGCATGAAAATTGCTTAGTAATGGTGCACAGCTAAAAACTGCACACTAATTGGGAGACGATTTACATGGACGCATACAAGAGCGGGGGCGACGCCCTCTTCATCCTTCTCGGGGCAATCATGATCCTGGCGATGCACGCCGGGTTCGCGTTCCTTGAACTGGGCACCGTCAGGAAGAAAAACCAGGTCAACGCGCTGGTGAAGATCCTGGTCGACTTTGCCATTTCGACGATCGCGTATTTTTTTGTCGGCTACAGCATCGCGTATGGCGCCGATTTCTTGGGCAGCACCGAGACCCTGATGGCCAAAAACGGCTATGAGCTGGTCAAGTTCTTTTTCCTGCTCACATTCGCGGCGGCGATCCCCGCGATTATCTCGGGCGGCATCGCCGAGCGTGCCAAGTTCTATCCGCAGGTCGTGGCCACGGCGGCGCTGGTCGGCCTGATCTACCCGCTGTTCGAGGGCATCGCATGGAACCAACGCTTCGGCGTGCAGGCCTTTCTGGAATCGACCTTCGGCTTCGGATTCCACGACTTCGCCGGCTCGGTGGTCGTGCATGCGGTCGGCGGCTGGGCGGCGCTACCCGCGATCCTGCTGCTCGGCGCGCGCCGCGGGCGTTACGGCAAAGACGGGCGCATCGCCGCCCATCCGCCATCGAGCATCCCCTTCCTCGCGCTGGGCGCCTGGATCCTCATGGTGGGCTGGTTCGGCTTCAATGTCATGAGCGCGCAAACGCTCGATAAAATCAACGGCCTGGTCGCGGTCAACTCGCTGATGGCGCTCGTCGGCGGCACGCTGACGGCGCTCATGCTCGGCAAGAACGACCCCGGTTTCGCCTACAACGGCCCGCTCGCCGGCCTCGTCGCCGTCTGCGCCGGCTCCGACCTGATGCATCCTCTGGGCGCGCTCATCACCGGCGCCATCGCCGGCGCGGTGTTCGTGATCATGTTCACGTGGACGCAAAACAAATGGAAGATCGACGACGTGCTCGGCGTGTGGCCATTGCACGGCCTGTGCGGCGCATGGGGCGGACTGGCGGCGGGTATCTTCGGCAGCAAGGCCTTTGGCGGCCTTGGCGGGGTGTCGTTCATGTCGCAGCTGGCCGGAACCGCGCTGGGCATCGTGATCGCCTCGCTCGGCGGCCTGATCGTCTATGGACTGCTCAAGGCCACCGTCGGCATCCGGCTCGACGCCGAGCAGGAATTCAACGGCGCCGATCTGTCGATCCACAACATCAGCGCCACGCCGGAACGCGAAACGACCTGAGGCCGATGCGCGATAAAGCCGGCGTCGCCTTTTACGACGCCAGCTTCGCCCGTTCGAGCATCGCCAGCAGCAGCACGTTGCAGCCGGCTTCGAGATGCTCGGACTTGGCGTCCTCGATCTCGTTGTGGCTGATGCCGTCTTTGCAGGGCACGAAGATCATGCCCGACGGCGCCAGGCGCGCCGCGTAGATCGCGTCGTGGCCGGCGCCCGAGACCACGTCCATGGTCGAGTAACCGAGTTTCGCGGTCGCGTTGCGCACCGCATCGACGCAGTCCGGATGGAACGGGCATGGTGGGTAATACGAGACGCGCTCGATCGTGATCGCGAGCCCGCTTTCGACGCGCGTCATCTCGATAAAGGCGAGCATCTCCTCGTGCATGGTGTTGAGCAGTTCGTCGTTCACGTTGCGCAGGTCGATGCTGAACTTGACCTCGCCCGGAATCACGTTGCGGCTGTTCGGGAACAACTGCACCATGCCGACCGTGCCGCGCCCGTACGGCGGATACTTGTTGGCGATCTTGACGACTTCCTGCATGATGCGCGTCGATACCTGCAAGGCGTCCTTGCGCAGGCCCATCGGCGTCGGACCGGCATGCGCCTCCATGCCCGTGACCACGCAGTCGTACCACGACAAGCCCATCACCGCCGGCACCACGCCGATCACCTTGTCGGCGTCTTCGAGCACCGGGCCCTGTTCGATATGCGTCTCGAAATACGCGCCGATAGGATGCTGGCCCGGCACCTGGTCGCCGAGGTAGCCGATCCGCTCCAACTCGTCGCGCACGGACTTGCCTTCGGTGTCCTTGGCCGCATACGCGGTCTCGAGGCTGAACGCGCCGCAAAACACGCCCGATCCCATCATCACGGGCACAAAGCGCGAACCTTCCTCGTTGGTCCAAAACGCCACTTCGATCGGCGCCTCGGTCACGATGTTCAAGTCGTTCAGCGTGCGCACAACTTCAAGGCCGGCCAGCACACCGTAGTTGCCGTCGAATTTGCCGCCGGTAGGTTGGGTGTCGATATGACTGCCGGTCACGATCGGCGCCAGCGCAGGGTTGCTGCCCTCGCGCCGCATGAACACGTTGCCGATCTGGTCGACCGTGATCGACAGGCCGGCCTCGCGCGCCCAACCGACGACGAGGTCGCGGCCCTGGCGGTCAAGGTCGGTCAGCGCCAGGCGTTTGACACCGCCTTTAGGCGTCGCGCCGATCTTGGCCAGTTCCATCAGCGAGGCCCACAGGCGCTCGCCATTGATACGCAACTCATTCATCTTGAAGCTCTCTCTTTATGATTAGCGTGCCGTTACAGCCGCAAACGCGGGACGGTCGATGTGACGGCCGGCGCCTTCTACCGCGCGCAGTTCACCGTTCGCAAACACCACCTTGCCGGCGGCGATCGTGTGCGACGGATTGCCGCGCACGGTGCGACCTTCGAATACATTAAAACCACCCTTGGCGAACTGGGTCTTGGCCGAGATGGTGCGCGTGGCCTCCGGATCCCATACCAGGATGTCGGCGTCGGCGCCGACCGCGACCACACCCTTGCGCGGATACATATTGAAGATCTGCGCCGCGTTGGTCGAGGTGACGGCGACGAACTCCGACGGCGTCAGCTTGCCCGAATTGACGCCGGCATCCCATACCACCGACATGCGGTCTTCCACGCCGCCGCAGCCGTTCGGGATGCGCGTGAAGTCGTCTTTGCCGGCCGCCTTTTGTTCGGCGCAAAACGTGCAGTGGTCGGTCGCGGTCGTGTGCAGGTTGCCGCCGCGCAGACCCTGCCACAGCGCGTCCTGGTGGTGCTTGCTGCGGAACGGCGGGCTCATGACGTGGGCGCGCGCGAATTCGAGGTCCTCGCTCTGGTACACGCTGTCGTCGATGACCAGGTGGCCCGCGAGCGCCTCGCCGTACACGCGCTGGCCCTTGGCGCGCGCGCGCGTGATGGCGTCGAGCGACTCGGCGCATGAGACGTGCACGATATAGACCGGGGTGTTGAGCACATTGGCGATCGCGATGGCGCGGTTTGCGGCTTCGGCCTCGACTTCGGGTGGGCGCGACAGCGGATGCGCGCTCGGCCCCGTGATGCCCTTTTTGATCAGGTCTTGCTGCAGCATGTAAACCAGTTCGCCATTTTCGGCGTGCACGGTCGGAATCGCGCCCAGCTCGAGCGCGCGCGTGAAGCTGCGCACCAGGGTTTCGTCGTCGGCCATGATGGCGTTTTTGTAGGCCATGAAGTGCTTGAAGCTGTTCACGCCATGCTCGCGCACGAGCGTGCCCATATCGCGGTGCACCGACTCGTCCCACCACGTGACCGCCACGTGGAAGGTGTAGTCGCTGGCCGACTTGGCGGCCCAGCCGCGCCATTGGTGGTAAGCCTCGAGCAGCGACTGCTTTGGATTCGGGATCACGAAATCCATGATCGTGGTCGTGCCGCCGGCCAGGCCGGCGGCGGTGCCGCTGAAGAAATCGTCGGCCGTCACGGTGCCCATGAACGGCAGCTGCATATGGGTGTGCGTGTCGATCCCGCCCGGCATCACGTATTGGCCGAGCGCGTCGATTTCGACCGCGCCGGCCGGCACCTCGAGGTTCGGGCCGACCGCGACGATCTTGTCGTCCACGCACAGCACGTCGGCCTTGAAGGCGCGGTCGGCGTTGACGACGGTGCCGCCGCGGATAATCGTCGTAGTCATTTACTTCTCCTGAAAGTTCTAGGTTTTGGCGGCCGCCGGCATGACGGGCACGGATTTGCCCTTCATGAGCAGGCCGTAGACAACGGCGGAAATGGCCACGCCGACAAACCACGCATAGGTGTAGATGGTCTTAAGGAGCTCGCCCACATCGGGCAGCAGCGTCGGGAAGGCCGCGTTGAGGAAGCCCGGGATATTGGGCAGCACGCCGAGCACAAAGGCGATGATGGCAGCCATGTTCCAACCGTTGGTGTACGAATACTCGCCATTGTCGCGATATAGGTGCGCCACATTGAGCTCGGTCTTGCGCACCATGTAGTAGTCGACGATCAGGATGCCGGCGATCGGCCCGAGCAAGGCCGAGTAGCCGATCAGCCAGGTGAAGATATAGCCCTGGGTCGATTCGAGTATCTTCCACGGCATCATGACCAGCGCGATGCCTGCCGTGATGTAGCCGCCGGTGCGGTAGGAGATCTGCTTTGGTGCGAGCGACGAGAAATCGTAGGCCGGCCCGACCAGGTTGGCGGCCAGGTTGACGCTGACGGTGTCGATCAACAGCACGATCAGCGCGATGAGGACGGCGATTCCGGTCATGCGGCTGGCCAGGTCGACCGGGTCCCACAGCGCCTTGCCATACAAGACCACGGTGGCCGAGGTGACGATCACCGCCATCATCGCGAGCAGGCCCATTGGCACAGGCAGGCCGACCGACTGGCCGATGATCTGGTCGCGCTGGGTCTTGGCGAAACGGGTGAAGTCGGGGATATTCAGCGCCAGCGTGGCCCAAAAGCCCACCATGGCCGTCAGCGACGGCCAGAACACGCTCCAGAACTGGCCGGCTTTTTTGCCGCCCTCGACGAACTGCGATGGCTGGTCGAGCAGGTTGCCGAAACCGCCGGCCTTGTTGTACACCCAAGCGAGCAGCACGAAGCAGATGATGATTTTGAGCGGCGCGGTATAGGTTTCGAGTTTGCGGATCGAGTCCATGCCGTGCACGATGTACCAGAACTGGATCGCCCAGAACGCGAGGAAGCAAATCAGCTGCGCGCCGTTGATGCCAAGGCCGGCGATTTTGTCACCGCCGATTTCGCCGCCCATCATCACGCCGAGCAGCACGTAGATCATGCTGCCGCCGAACCAGGTCTGGATGCCGTACCAGCCGCAGGCGACGATCGCGCGCATCAGTGCGGGAATACGCGCGCCGGTGGTGCCAAACGAGGAGCGCGCCAGCACCGCGTACGGAATGCCGTACTTGGTGCCCGCGTGACCAATCAGGAGCATCGGCAAAAGCACGATGGCGTTCGCCAGGAACACGGTGATGACCGCTTGGTAGCCCGACATGCCGCCTTCGATCAGGCTGGCCGACAGGGTGTACGCCGGTATGCACATCACCATCCCCACCCACAGGGCGGCGAAGTGGTACCAGCGCCAGGTGCGCTGCGCCGCGGTGGTCGGCGCCAGGTCTGCGTTCCATAACTGCGTATTACCTGAAAAATCATTACTCACGGTGTTCGTCTCCATCGGATTTAGAGTGGCGAAAAGGGCAATTCAGTGTAGCGCAAAACACTGCTTCGCCATAGAGCAATCAGGCCGCTTTTACGCCACCTCGGCACGCGGATTACGTGGGTCCTGGGTCCAGTTCATATAGGCCTTGCCGTTCGCCTGCGGCACCATGGTGATGCAGGCTTCGACCGGGCAGGTGATCTCGCACAGGTTGCAGCCGACGCATTCGGACTTGATCACCTCGTAGGTGCGCACGCCGGCCGCGTCGATCAACTGGGCGATCGACTGGTGCGAGGTGTCTTCGCAGGCGACGTAGCATTTGCCGCACTTGATGCACTTGTCCTGGTCTATCTGCGCAATCACCTCGTAGTTCATGTCAAGGTACTTCCAGTCGGTGGTGTTGGCCACGGCCTTGCCGCTGAAGGCGGCGATGTTTTCGTAGCCCTGCTCGTCCATCCAGCGCGACAGGCCGTCCTTCATCTCTTCGACGATGCGGAAGCCGTGCAGCATGGCGGCGGTGCACACCTGCACCGAGCCGGCGCCGAGCGCGATGAATTCGGCCGCGTCACGCCAGTTGCCGATGCCGCCGATGCCGGAGATCGGCAAGCCGCGCGTTTCGGGGTCGCGCGCGATCTCGGCGACCATATTGAGCGCGATCGGCTTGACGGCCGAACCGCAATAGCCGCCATGGGTGCTCGCATTGCCGACGATCGGGAAGGCGATCATGCGGTCGAGGTCGAGGTGGGTGATCGAGTTGATCGTGTTGATCAGCGAGACTGCATCGGCGCCGCCGGCCTTGGCCGCGCGCGCAGGTTTGCGCACGTCGGTGATGTTCGGCGTGAGCTTGACGATGACGGGCAGCTTCGAGTGCTTCTTGCACCAGCTCGTGACCAGTTCGACGTACTCGGGGACCTGGCCCACGGCCGCGCCCATGCCGCGCTCCGGCATGCCGTGCGGGCAGCCGAAATTGAGTTCGATGCCGTCGGCGCCGGTCGCTTCGACCTTGGGCAAAATCTCGGCCCACAGGGCTTCTTCGCACGGCAGCATCAGCGAGACGATCATCGCGCGGTCGGGCCAGTCCTTCTTGACCTGGGTGATCTCGATCAGGTTGATCTCGAGGCTGCGGTCGGTGATGAGCTCGATGTTGTTAAAGCCGAGGACCTCGCGGTTCTTGCCGTAGTGGGCCGAGTAGCGCGACGACACATTGACGGCCGCCGGGTCTTCGCCGAGCGTCTTCCAGACCACGCCGCCCCAGCCGGCTTCGAAAGCGCGCACCACGTTGTAGGCCTTGTCGGTTGGCGGCGCCGAGGCGAGCCAGAAAGGATTGGGCGACTTGATGCCGCAAAATTCAATGCTCAAATCGGCCATTATGCAGCCTCCACTTTGGTTTGGATGTCGTTGTGAATAGCGTGCGCGGCCAGCTTGCCATGCTGGACTGCCTGCACTGTGAGGTCCTGCCCCGGGGCGACGCAGTCGCCGCCGGCGTAGATGCCCGGCAGCGCGGTGCGGAACTGCGCGTCGACGTGGATCTTGTCGCCCACGCGCTCGAGCTGCTGCGCCATCGCGTCCGACAGGCCGGCCGGGTCGAGGCTCTGGCCGATCGCCTTGAACACGGCGTCGGCCGCGATCTCGATAAAGTCACCCGTGCCCACCAAACGGCCGCCTTCAAGCCTGGTCTGCTCGAAGCGCATGCCGCGCACCTTGCCGGCGGGGTCGAGCAAAACCTCGAGCGGCGCAGCCCAGGTGCGCATCGACACCTGGTTCGCCTTGGCGATCTCCTGTTCGTGGTGGGTCGCGCTCATCGACTCGAAGCCGCGGCGGTACACCAGCGTGACCTCGTCGGCGCCCATGCGCTTGATCTGCACCGCCATATCGATCGCCGTGTTACCGGCGCCGATCACGACGGCGCGGCGCGGCACCGGCAGCGAGGCCAGGTCGGCGCTCTGGCGCAGGGCGGCGATGTACTCGACCGCAGCCATCAGGCCGGGGGCGTCTTCGCCGGTCAGGCCGAGCTGGCGGCTGGCGTTCAAGCCGAGGCCGAGAAAAACCGCATCGTATTGTGTGTGCAGCGACTCGAGCTTGAGATTGGCGCCGAGCGTAAAGCCGTGGCGCACTTCGATGCCGCCGATCGCGAGCAGGAACTCGACCTCCTTCTGCGCGAAGTCGTTGGTCAGCTTGTACTTGGCGATGCCGTATTCATTGAGGCCGCCCGACTTTGCGCGCGCCTCGAAGATGACGACATCGTTGCCCAGCATCGCCAGGCGGTGCGCGCACGACAGGCCGGCAGGACCGGCGCCGACCACGGCGATGGTCTTGCCGGTGGCCGCGGCGCGCTGGAATGGATGGCTCTTAAACGTGGCGTTGTCGAGCGCGTGGCGCTGCAGCAGGCCGATCTTGACCGGCTGGCCTTCCTCGTCGTGGTTGCGCACGCAGGCGTCCTCGCACAGGATCTCGGTCGGGCATACGCGGGCGCAGCTGCCGCCGAGGATGTTCTGCTTGAGGATGCCGGCCGCCGCGCCGTTGATGTTGCCATCGTGGATATTGCGGATGAAGCTCGCGACATCGATTTCGGACGGGCAGATGCGCGTGCACGGCGCGTCGTAGCAGTACAGGCAGCGCGCGCTTTCGATGGCGGCCTGGCGTTTTGTGAGCGGCGGCGCGAGGTCCGTGAATTGCTCGGCAAGTGCACTGTTCGAGGCGGCGGCCGGCAGCAGGTGTTTAAGAGAGTCGATCATTTTCCATCCCTGTTTATAGTTATATGGTGCGGACAGCTTTGTTTACTTCATCTGCGGGAAGGCGAATTCGACGCCCGCGCTGGCGGTATTGGGCCAGCGCTGCATGACCGCCTTGTGACGGGTGTAGAAGCGCACGCCTTCGGGACCGTAGGCATGGTGGTCGCCAAACATGCTGCGCTTCCAGCCGCCGAAGCTGTTGAACGCCATCGGCACCGGCAGCGGCACATTGACGCCGACCATGCCAACCTGGATCTGGCGCACGAATTCGCGCGCCACACCGCCGTCACGGGTATAGATTGCCACACCGTTGCCGTATTCGTTAGCATTAATCAACTTGACCGCGCTGGCCACGTCGGGACTGCGCACAACACACAACACCGGTCCGAAAATCTCTTCTTTATAGATGCTCATGTCGGGCGTGACATGGTCGAACAGGGTGCCGCCGACAAAAAAGCCGTTCTCTCGCTCGACCACTTTGCAGTCGCGCCCATCGACCAGCAATGTCGCGCCCTGCTCCACGCCCTCGCCGATCAGGCGTTCGATGCGCTGCTTGGCCGCGCTCGAGACCACCGGCCCCATTTCGGCGTCGGCCGCCATGCCGTCGCGGATCTTGAGCGCGGCGGTGCGTTCGGCCAGCGCGCCAATCAGTTTGTCGCCGGCGTCGCCGACGGCCACCACCACCGAGATCGCCATGCAGCGCTCGCCGGCCGAGCCGTAGGCCGCGCCGATCAAGGCGTCGACCGTCATGTCCATGTCGGCGTCGGGCATGACCACCATGTGGTTCTTGGCGCCGCCCAGCGCCTGCACCCGCTTGCCGGCGGCGCTGCCGCGTGCGTAAATGTACTCGGCGATCGGGGTCGAGCCGACGAAGCTGATGGCCTGCACTTCAGGGTGGTCGAGCAGCGCGTCGACCGTGACCTTGTCGCCCTGGATCACGTTGAACACGCCGTCCGGCAGGCCAGCGTCTTTGAGCAGTTTGGCGTGCAGCAGCGAGGCCGATGGATCGCGCTCGGACGGCTTGAGCACGAAGGTGTTACCGCAGGCGATCGCGACCGGGAACATCCACATCGGCACCATCACCGGGAAGTTGAAAGGGGTGATCCCGGCGACCACGCCGAGCGCCTGGCGCATCGACCAGGCGTCGATGCCGCGTGAGATCTGGTCGGTGAATTCGCCCTTGAGCAGTTGCGGGATGCCGACCGCGAATTCGACCATCTCGATACCGCGCGCGACTTCGCCCTGCGCGTCCGAGAACGTCTTGCCGTGTTCGCGCGTGAGCATCGCGGCGAATTCGTCGGTGTGCTCCTGGCACAGCTGCAGGTACTTGAACAATACCCGCGCGCGCGTCAGCGGCGGCGTGGCCGACCACGCCGGAAAGGCCGCGCTGGCCGCCGCCACCGCGGTGTCGACCTCGGACGCGGTGCCAAGCGCCACGCGCGCGACCGGCACGCCGAGCGCCGGATTGAAGACGTCGGCGTAGCGGCCGCTGGCCGTGTCGACCTTGGCGCCGTTGATGTAATGGGTAATCGTGTCGAGGTCGGTCATGGGTCAGTCCAGGTTCTTGAGGATGGTGGCGAGTTTGCCGAACAGCTCATCGATATGCTGCTTCTCGATCACGAGCGGCGGCGACAGCGCGATGATGTCGCCCGTGGTGCGAATCAGCACACCGTCGGCGAAGGCCTGCTTGAAGGCGTTGAAGGCGCGCGCGCCCGGCTTGCCCGGAATCGTCTCGAGCTCGATACCGGCGATCATGCCGATCGTGCGCAGGTCGACCACATGCGGCAGGCCCTTGAGCGAATGGACCGCGTCTTCCCAGTAGCCCTGCATGCTTTTCGCATGCTCGAGGATGTTCTGCTCCTTGAACACCTCGAGCGTCGCCAGCGAGGCCGCGCAAGCGAGCGGGTGGCCCGAATAGGTGTAACCGTGGAACAGCTCGATGCCAGCCGGGCACTCCATGAAGGTGTCGTAGATATGCTGTTTGGTGAACACCGCGCCCATCGGCACCACGCCGTTGGTCAGGCCTTTGGCGGTGGTGACCATGTCCGGGTCGACGTCGAAGTAGTCGAACGCGAACGGCGTGGTCAGGCGTCCGAAGCCGGTGATGACCTCGTCGAAAATGAGCAGGATGCCGTGCTTGGTGCACAACTCGCGCAGGCGCTTGAGGTAGCCCTTGGGCGGAATCAGCACGCCGGTCGACCCCGCGACCGGCTCGACGATGACGGCGGCGATGGTCGAGGCGTCGTGCAGTGCGACGATGCGCTCGAGTTCATCGGCCAGGTGCGCGCCGTATTCGGGCTCGCCGCGGGTGTACGCGTTTTTCTCGAGGTTGTGGGTGTGCGGCAGGTGGTCGACGCCGGCCAGCAGCGGGCCGAAGGTCTTGCGGTTGCCGGCGATGCCGCCGACCGAAATGCCGCCGAAGCCGACGCCGTGGTAGCCGCGTTCACGCCCGATCAGGCGCGTGCGGCCCGCTTCGCCGCGCGCCTTGTGGTAGGCCAGCGCCATTTTCAGGGCGGTGTCGACCGCCTCGGAGCCCGAGTTGGTGTAGAACACCTGGCCGAAGCGGTGGTTGGTGTATTCCATGAGCTTTTCGGCCAGGTCGAAGGCGGCCGGGTGGCCCATCTGGAAGGTCGGCGCGAAGTCGAGCTGGCCGACCATCTCGCGCACGGCGGCGACGATGCGCGGCTGGGCGTGTCCGCACGGCACGCACCACAGGCCGGCAGTGCCATCGAGCACCGAGTTGCCGTCCACATCCTTGTAGTACATGCCTTCGGCCGACACCAACAGGCGCGGATTGGTTTTGAAGTCGCGGTTATTGGTAAATGGCATCCAAAACGACGACATTGATTCCGGTCGGGATTCGTTCATGTGGGTCTCCAGGAATTTTTACGAGCAAAAAAATACTTTACCAGTTGGCAAAATGATGATGCAATAATAGTCATGGCCACCTCAGCGGCACAGATACACAAATCGCAAAACCGGCCAACCGTACAGGTCGCCCTAACTGTACAGTTTTTTGGTGGCGCCGCAAAAGGAATTGCATGGATGTCTTGAAGGTTTCGGCTGATGAAATTGCTCCCGGCAGCGATGAAGCGTGCTGGCCCGTGCTCGCGATAGACCGCGGCAGGCGCGGGTGTCTGGTCGATCAGATTGTGGCAGCGATCACCTTGATGGTAAACAAGCGTGAGCTTCGTATAGGCACCAAAATGCCGTCGGTTAGACAATTCGCAAAGTGCAACGCGGTGAGCACTTTCACGGTTGTCGAAGCCTACGACCGGCTGCTGACGGTCGGTTTGCTGTCGTCGCGCCGCGGCTCGGGCTTTTTCGTCGCGCGCCACGATGTGGCGGCGGCGCCACAACAACCGGCCTTTCCGGCCACGCCGAGCGCGATCGACGCGCTCACGCCCGACCTGTACTCGGGCGTATCGGACGCGCTGCCGGTCGGCGCCGGCTGGCTGCCGCCCGAATGGTATGGCGAGGCCACCATCCTCGACGCGGTGCGCCACGCGATGCGGATCCCGGCCAACCGCCTGCGCGGCTACGGCCACCCGCTCGGTTTCCCGACGCTGCGCCAGCACATGGCGGCCGGCTTCACCGACGAACTGTTCGCGCTCGATGCCGACCAGATCATGCTGACCCACGGCGCCACCCACGCCTTCGACCTGATTTTGCGCACCCTGACCAAACCGGGCGACACCGTGTTCGTCGAGGACCCGGGTTATAGCAACCTGCTCTCGCTGATCCGCCACCACGGCTGCATCGCGGTCGGCATACCGCGCGGCGAGTCTGGACTCGACATGGCGTATCTCGAGGCGCAGGCGCGCGCGACCCAGCCCAAGCTCATGTTCGTCAACACGGTGCTGCAAAACCCGCTCGGCACCTCGCTCACGCAGGCCCAGGCCCACCGCCTGCTCGGGTTGGCCGAGCAGTTCGATTTCTGGCTGGTCGAGGACGACATCTACCGCGAGCTGGCCGCGCGCGGCGAGGCCTCGCTGGCGGCGATGGACGGCCTGCGCCGCGTGATCCGGGTCGGCAGTTTTTCAAAGACCTTGTCGCCGGTGCTGCGGGTCGGTTCGATCTGCGCCTCCAACTCGCTGCTGCCCGAACTGCTGCGCGTGAAGATGCTGGCCGGGCTGACCACCTCCGAGATCAACGAGCGCGCCGTGTACCACGCGATATCGGCGCGACCCTACCGGCGCATGATCGAACGCCTGACCGGCCAGCTCGACGACGGGCGCGCGCGCACCATCGAACGCCTGCGCGAGGCCGGCATGGCGCCGATCGCCAGGCCGCGCGGCGGCATGTTCGTCAGCGCCGGCTGGCCCGATACCCCCACACCGGAATGGAACGGCAAGGTGATCGCCGACCTCGCGCTTAAGGCCGGCATCCTGCTCGCACCGAACGAATTTTTCATGCTGCGCCAATCGAGTTCGATCTGGTTCCGCTTCAACGTCGCCTACGCGGCCGAAACCCCGGAGCTAATCGATTTTCTGCGGTCGATCCGCTGAAAGTAACCATGTCAAAAAACCTCAACGCCCTGCAAAGCCCGACCGTCAAACGGCGTGTGCAAAACCGCGACAAGCTCGAAGCGGACATCGTCGCCGAAGCGGTGCGCGTGTTCGCCGAATGCGGCTACGAGGGTGCCTCGGTGGCCACCGTGGCCGAGAACGCGGGCCTGTCGAAGCAGAACCTGATGTACTACTTTCCGACCAAGCTGGCGCTGTACCAGCGCGTGCTCGACGACGTGCTCGACGAATGGCTCGAGCGCATGGACAATCTGTCGGACCCCGAGCAGGACCCGCGGGAAATGCTGCGCGCGTACGTCCAGGCCAAGCTGCGCTTCTCGCGCGAGCAGCCGTGGGCGTCGCGTGTTTACGCGATGGAGGTCATCGGCGGCGCCAAGTTGTACGGCGAGCAGATCGAGCAGCGCGTGGTGCCGCTGCTGCGCAAGGACATCGAGGTGTTCGAGCGCTGGGTCAGCGAGGGCAAGATCGCGCCCGTCAACGCGACCCACCTGCTGTTTGCGATCTGGGCGATGACGCAATCGTATGCCGATTTTTCGGCCCAGATGACGCTTGTGCTGGGCCGCAAGCAGCTCACCCGGCGCGACTTCGACGACGCCGAAAAACTCATCGTCGACATGGTGCTCGCGGCGGTCGCGCAGCCTGCGGCAGCAGTTGGGGCATAGCAAGTGCGGCATATTTGCATGTCCGACATCTTCATGAGCCCGGCTCCCGTTAATCGCTCCTCCACACCGGTCATGCCCCTTTTTGCGCGCTTCATCGGATGCCGCTCGCACACACAAAATGCGTTTGATAAAGTGACTCCATTGCCACTCACTTGATGGAGAAATAACATGAAAACCACGACACTCGAATCCTTCCTCGCGCTGGCCGAAGAACTGGGCCACGCTTTCGCCGACGCGGTGCGCTACGGCCTGCGCGCCGTGGCCAAGATGTCCTGGCCGATGCTGGTGGTGACCTGCATTTTGCTGGCCGCCTTCCTGACGGTCGCACCTCTGGCCTTGTTCTTGTTCATCATCTTCATGGCGCTCAAGCTGATCGCCGGCGACCGCGTGCAGCCCGAGCCGGTGCGTGAAACCGTGTCTTTACATAAAGACGGGGAATAGCGTGAAGACGAAGCACACCAATAAGGTCATGGATTTCCTGCGCGACGCCAAAGGTGTCGCCAGCGACCTCTGGTGGCGCTTTTTCGACTGGGTGGCAATGGTCGAATACCGCCAACTGGCCCTGGTGTGGTTCGTCGTCGGAATCCCGTTTGCGATTCTCAACGCGGCCGAGCCGGCAATCTGGTTCATCATCATCTCGGCCGCCGTCAAGGGACTGGCCGGCGGCAAGCGGCGCGCCGAGCTGATGGCCAAGGAGGCGACCGAGCAGGCCGACGTCGCAACGCTCGAACGGCGCCTGCTCGAGGCGCAGATGTCGACCCTGCAGGCGCAGGTCGAGCCGCACTTTTTATTCAACACGCTGGCCCTGATCGGGCAGCTGATCGAGACCGATCCTCCCGAGGCGGCGCGCATCCACACGCACCTGATCGCCTACCTGCGATCGACCCTGCCGCAACTGCGCGCGGTCGGCGGCGGCACGCTCGGGCGCCAGGTCGAACTCTCGCGCGCCTATCTGGCCATCATGCAGGCACGCATGAAGGAACGGCTGCAGGTGTCATTCGACGTGCCCGAGTCGCTCAACTACGCGCCGTTTCCACCGATGATGCTCCAGATCCTGATCGAGAACGCGATCAAGCATGGGCTCGAGCCGAAGATCGAAGGTGGCAAGATCGAGGTCAGCGCGCGGATCGAAAACGGCATGATGCAAGTCGATGTGCGCGACAATGGGGTCGGTTTCAATATGCACTCCGACGACGGCGTCGGGCTGGCCAATGTGCGCGAACGGCTGCTGCTGTTGTACGGCGGCCGCGCCGAACTGGTCATCGAGATGCCGGTCGAGGGCGGCGCTCTCGCCTCGATCCGCGTACCCAATCCTTCCGCACTGGAGAAAATCTAAATGGCGTTTGCGCAAAAAACCATCACCGCCCTGATCGTCGACGATGAATCTCCGATGCGCGACCAGCTGCGCCTGCGCCTGCGCGAGGTGTGGCCGGAATTGCAGATTGTGGGCGAGGCGGGCAACGGGATCGAGGCCGTGGCGATGGCCGGCGCGCATGCGCCCGATATCGTATTCCTCGACATCCGCATGCCCGGCCAAAGCGGCATCGAGACCGCGCGCCTGCTGTACCAGAGCTGCCATATCGTGTTCGTCACCGCCTACGACCAATACGCGCTCGACGCGTTCGAACAGGGCGCGATGGATTACCTGCTTAAACCCGTGATGGCCGACCGCCTGCGCACCACCTGCGAGCGGCTGCGCGAACGCCTCGACAAAAAGCCCGACGATATCGGCGACCATCTGGCGCAATTGACCAAGGTGCTGCAGGACGGCGGCGCCAAGAAGCCCGAATACCTTCGCTGGATCCAGGCCCAGGTCGGCGCCAACCTGCGCATGATCAGCACGCGCGAGGTGCTGTTTTTCCAATCGGACGATAAGTACACGCGGGTTCAAACGCTGCAGACCGAGCTGCTGATCCGCAAGACACTAAAGGAGCTCGCCGACGAACTCGATCCGAGCGAGTTTTGGCGGATTCACCGCTCGACGCTGGTACGGGTCGACGCCATTGCGGAGGTCACGCGCGACGAGCGGGGCCGCCAGATGCTCAGGCTGCGCAACCACCCTGAGCTGCTTGAGGTGAGCCGCAATCATTCCAATTTGTTCCAGCAGATGTAGTCGAGACAATGCCGGATGCAATTTAAGCTACCGGCGTCATTCAATTTATCGCAACCCACGAGTCGAAATGGCGGACGCGTGCGGGAACTAATACACCGGTAGGCGGCGCTTGCATACAATACGGCATTGCCGTATTGTGTAACTGTGAGAACAGTAGCCGAAACCCCGTCTTCCAGCGCTATGCCGCCGACATCTTGACTCAAGCAGAGTTAGATGAGTTCGTCAATTGGATAGCCGGCAATCCCGATGCCGGGGATGTGATCAAGGGGAGCGGTGGGTGCCGGAAAATCAGGTGGCATGCTTCGGGCCGAGGCAAGCGTGGCGGCGCTAGAGTGATTTACTTCAACCTCAGAGAACATACAATTTGGCTACTCATTGTCTACACGAAGGGCAAGTTCGATAATTTGCCCTCATCGTTTTTGGCCGAACTAAAACAAGGAGTCGAAGATGCCCTCTGAATTGGAAAAATTTCAACGTGATTTGCTCGAGTCGGTTAAGCAAATGAAACAGGGCCAAGCAGCGCGAATGACAAAAGTTCAACTTCCCGTGGCTGCCGAAGCCAGAGCACAAGTTGGTTTGTCCCAGCTAGATTTTGCCAATCTCCTGGGTGTGTCCGCGCGCACCCTACAGGACTGGGAGCAGGGTAGAAGAGAGCCGAACGGCGCCGCAAAGACCCTACTTCGGGTAGCCGTTGCGCATCCAGAAGTTCTGCGTGAGTTAGCGACGGCTTCGAACCGTTCATCGCAGCCCGTCACGGGCAAGTGAAAAGAATGCGGCGGTACAACCCCAAAGGGAACACTATGAAAGTGTTTTTGGACGACGAGCGCGCCACTCCCGAAGGCTGGCATCGGGTGTACTGGCCGGATGAAGCAATTGCGCTTCTTGAGACCGGAGAGGTGACTGAGATTAGTTTGGACCACGACCTGGGGGACGACGAACGTGGCACCGGCTATGACGTCGTTCTCTGGATAGAAGAAGCCGTGATAACCCGGGGCTTTGTCCCGCCTAAGGCATCGGTGCACTCGGCAAATTCTTCGGCGCGACTGAAAATGGAGATGGGGATACAGACCATCAATAGACACGCGCGTGCAGACTAATCCACTAAGACCTTTCGCGACAATCGGTCCGAGGCACTAAGGACGCGATATCAACTGGCAGCGCGCCGCAAGGGCGAGGCTGGCGTTTTTTGAAATGCGCCCCCAGCATGCCTGCTGGCCTCAGATAGTCGCCATTCCCCCGTCAAACAGGATGTTCTCTCCTATCATGTACGACGAATCGTCACTGGCCATGAACAGCACCGCCTTGGCCACCTCCTCCGCCTGTCCAAAACGTCCGGCCGGTACTTTCGCGAGCAGTTGCGCGGCCCAGGCTTGCACTGTTTCGGCAGGCAAACCAAGCTTGCCGTAAATCGGCGTCTCGGTCAGGCCTGGACTGATCACATTGACCCGCACGCCGCGCGGCGCCAGCTCCGCCGACAAGGTCCGTGCCAGCGAGCGCACTGCCGCCTTGGTGGCCGCGTACACGCTCATGCCGGCCACGCCTTTTTCGATCATCGTGGTCGAGGTCAGGATCACGCTCGACGGATTGGCCAGCAGCGGCAGCATGCTTTGCACCGTGTAGATCACACCTTTGAAGTTGACATCGACCTGCTTGTCGATGTTCGCCTCGTCGACATCCGAGAACGGCATCGGCTGCGCGATCCCGGCGTTGGCGAACACGATATCGACAATTCCGAACTCACTCTTGATGCGGGACGCGACGGCGTCCATGTCCGTCCGGGACGAGACATCGGCGCGCAGCGCGAGCACGCCGGCGCCGAGTGCTTGAGCCGCCGCAGCCACGCGCCCCGCATTCTGCCCAACGATCGCCACGCGCGCGCCCCCCTGTAAAAACAGCTTGGCCGTGGCCATTCCGATGCCCGTGGTACCGCCCGTGATCAAAGCCGTCTTGCCCGTCAATCTGCCCATGCTGCTCTCCTGTGAGTGTTGAAATGGTTGCCGGAACATATTTATGTACCGATCAGTATTTAATATACCGAGTAGTATAATAATAGTCAACCCAATTGAACGAGGAAGCAGCCATGAACCGCGAACGAGGTCGCCCACGCACATTCGATGCCGAGCTCGCGCTCGACCGAGCGGCCGACGTGTTCTGGAAACACGGATTTCAAAACGCCTCGATGCAGGAGCTGACCGAGGCCATGGGCTTGAGCAAACCGAGCCTGTACGCCGCTTACGGCGACAAGGAGGCGCTGTACCTGAAGGCGCTCGAACGCTACGTGGCTGGACTGATCGCGCGCCATGCAGGCTCGCTCAACGAAGAAAAAGATGGTCGCCGCGCGCTCGAAGGCTTCTTGCGCTCACTGGCTGCGATGATGGCCGACCCGGCTTTGCCCGGCGGCTGCTTCATCATCAACGGCACCGCCGACAGCGGCGGCAGCACCATGCCCGAGGCGATCGAACAGGCCTTGCGCGCGGCCCTGCAAGGCACCGAGGCGATGGTCCTTGCGCGTCTGCTGCTGGCCAAAGGCGACGGCCATTTGCCGCCGGGCGCCAACGCCGGGGATATGGCTGTGATGTTCAGTTCATTTATCGCAGGGATGGGAGTGTTGGCCAAGAGCGGCGCCACCGAGGCCAAGCTCAATAGTGCCGTCAGCGCTATGATGACGGCTTGGCCGGGTTGATATAGGCGATGCCGATCGAGAGGCGAAGCAATATGTCGAGAATACTTAAACGAGTGACTCTGCGAATGCCATCACCAGTAGAGAATAGAGCAATTCCTGCTGCCGCAAAAAGCGCCCCAGACGCGCTACCACTGACGCGTAAGCAACTAAGTGCGATGGTCCCAGTTGGATCGCGGCATGCAAGGCGCAAGCGGAGCGGAAGTAGCTTAGCTTAAAGCTTCAATCAGCGCTGCATCTGCCACTTGCACCGGGCGGATCGCGATCTCATTGCTGTACAACGGTGGCAAGCCTGCACACAATGCAGCCACAACTTCCTGCAACAACACCGGCAACACGTACTGAAACTGGGCCGTATTGTAGGCAGGCAGGGGGCCTTCCATGGTCGAGCCATACGCGCCGAGGTTCATGAGGCTTTGCGCGCTCTCGTCCGGCCCGCGCACGAACACGAAGGTGCCTTCTTTCGGATGTCCCAGATACTGACGCACCTCGGCCTGGCGCTCCGCGCTGGCGCCATGCATCAGCGTGTAGCGCAGCTGCGCGTACTGGCGCGTGCATTCCATGAAGGCGGTGCAGACCGCCGACGTCGCGCGGCGCCCGGGCACGCACAACAGCAGGTTGCCGAATGAGTCCAGCAGGGCGACGGCGTCGCCCTCGCCACCCTGGCGCTTATCCTGCTCGACAGCGGCCGCCAGAAACGGCGCCAGCCCAGCGTCGGGCAGGTGCGGTGCGCAGCGATACGCAAGCGCATTCGGATACAGGTTTTTCAGTTTGCGCACCACCGGATGGCCGGACGGCAGCGTGGCCGGGTCCTTGAGTTCGTCCCTCCCCAAATCGGTGTTGAGCAAAACCTGCACCTTGTCGGACGTCGCTTCGAACACGAGCGAACACAATGCCTGGGTCGGCTCGGCGATCGTTTTACCTATGAAAAAAGACTTGGGCGCGGCGCCGGTGCTCTCGCGCGCATAGCACGACGTGCCCAGCACCGCGGGGTACGAGAAGGTCGCGGCGGCGCGTTCGCGCAAGGGGGCCGGCAGCGATGGAAACGCGGCGCTGCTGTCGTAGTTGATGCCCGCTTTGCGGTCCGAGGCAGCGGCCACCATATTGAAACCGGCCGTCAGGATCGCGCCGGTGCACATCGCGCATGGATCGAGCGAGGTCACAATGGTCAGCTCTTCGGGTGGCGGAAGGTCGCGGCCCTGCGCCAGTTCGGAAAAATACCAGTCGACCAGTTGGCGTTCGCCGTGCGCGGTCGGATCGAATATGAGGCCGTCGCGCACCACGTTGTTCGGCAGCGACTTGAGCACATTGCCATGCTGGTCGAGCAGCACGCCGCCGACCCCGAACGTACCCTGGGTGCGCGCGGCGACAGCTTCAACGGCCGCCAGCGCGACCGCGGCCTGGATATCGATGGCTTTTCTCAAAGCTTACTTTTTCAAGTCCCGGCCACCGAAAGCGTTCGGCAACTGCCCGGCGGCGGTGGTCTCGAGGATGTCGCCATTCAGGTTGGTAAGCACCACGGGCAGCTCGTTGCCGCCCAACTCCAGGATCACCTGGCGGCAGGCGCCGCACGGTGCAATCGGGCCGTCGGTGGCGCCGATCACGGCCAGCGCGCTGAAGTCGCCCGGCTTGTAGCCATGCGCGATCGCGCTGAAGAACGCGGTGCGCTCGGCGCAGTTGCACAAGCCGTAGGAGGCGTTTTCGACGTTACAGCCGCGGAACACGCGGCCGTCCTTGCAGGCGAGCGCGGCGCCCACCTGGAAGTTCGAATACGGCGTGTAAGCCAGCAAACGCGCCTCGCGCGCCTCGTCGATCAGTTTTTCGTAGTTCACGGCGCTGCCTTTATGGACGGATGGTGCGGTAAATGATCGGGTTCGCCTCGGCCCTGCCCGCGCCGATCTGGTAGGCCGCCTGCACTTCGCGCACGGCCTGCTCCGCGCCAGCCAGGGTGCGCGCGTGGACGATCGCGAGCGGCTGGCCGACGGCGATCTCGTCACCCAGCTCGGCTAGGCCGGTAAGGCCGACCGCGAAGTCGATCGGGTCTTCCGGACGACGGCGCCCGCCGCCCAGGCTGACCACGGCCAGGCCGAGGCCGCGGCAGTCGGTGGCGCTGGCATAACCTGATTGCAGGGCCGGCACTTCGACCACGATCGGGGCTTTTTCGAGGTAGGCGTCGGGACGCTCGACCAGGTCGGACGGGCCGCCCAATGCCGCGACCATGCGCGAGAAGCGTTCGGTCGCCTCGCCCGAATCGAGCGCCGTCTGCAGCTTGGCGCGGGCTTCGGTTTCGGTGCTGGCGAGGCCGCCCAAAATCAGCATTTCGGCGCACAGCGCCATGGTCACTTCGTGCAGGCGCGCCGGACGCGAACGCCCGGTCAGGTAGTCCATCGCGAGCCGCACTTCAAGCGCGTTGCCGGCCACGGGGCCGAGCGACTCGTTCATCTCGGTCAGGATGGCCGAGGTGCGGGTGCCCGCACCATTGCCGACGCTGACGATGCTCTCGGCCAGTTCAACCGACTTGTCGTAGCTCGGCATGAAGGCGCCGGTGCCGACCTTGACGTCCATGACCAAGGCGTCGAGGCCTGCCGACAGTTTCTTGGACAAGATCGAGCCGGTGATCATGGCCACCGATTCGACCGTGGCGGTGGTGTCGCGGATGCTATAAAAACGCTTGTCGGCCGGCGCCAGTTGCGCCGTCTGGCCGATGATCGCCACGCCGATGTCCTTGACCACGGTGCGGAACAACTCGGGATCGGGTACGGTGCAGTAGCCAGGGATCGAATCGAATTTGTCGAGCGTGCCGCCGGTGTGGCCCAGGCCGCGGCCCGAGATCATCGGCACAAAGCCGCCGCAGGCGGCGATCATCGGTCCGAGCATGAGCGAGACGACGTCGCCGACGCCGCCGGTCGAATGCTTGTCGACCACCGGGCCTGGCAGGTTCATCGAACGCCATTCCATGACCTGGCCCGAGTCGCGCATCGCCAGCGTAAAGGCGACCCGCTCATCCATGTTCATGTCGTTGAAAAACACCGCCATCGCGAGCGCCGCGATCTGCCCCTCGGTGACGCCACCGGTGGTGATGCCGCGCACAAAAAACTCGATCTCTTGCGCGCTAAGCACGCCGCCATCGCGTTTTTTGCGGATGATCTCTTGGTTCAAAAACATGGTAATCCCGTTCTAGTTGATTTTTTGCAGACCACTTACACGCCGTAAGGGATCCAGACATTCTTGACCTGGCTCGCGTGCGCGAGCACCGCGCGTCCGCCGGCCTGGCTCGTGCTGAACCAGTCGCGGCCCTTGGCACCGCCGACCCAGGTGCGCTTGAGCGACTCGGCCGACAGGCGCTCGACTTCGGCGCAGCCCTCGGCCGAACCGTCGTGGCGCCAGACCGCGTCGACGTCCGAATGCGACGCCAGCGTGCGCGCCAGTTCGTCGGCGCTGCCGGTGACGATATTGAGCGCGCCGGCCGGCAGGTCCGAGGTGTCGAGCACCTGGTACAAGTCGGTGGCGGCGAGCGGAAACGCCTCGGACGGCACGGCGATCACGCGGTTGCCCAGCGCCAGCGCCGGGGCGACCAGCGAGATAAAGCCGAGCAGCGGCGACTCGTTCGGGCAGATGATGCCGATCACGCCGACCGGCTCGTTGAGCGCGACCGTAATGCCGTGCATCGGCGGCTGGTGCGCCAGGCCGTCGTACTTGTCGGCCCACGCCGCGTAGTAGAACAGGCGTTCGATTGAGGCCTGCACTTCCTTCTCTGGATTGCTTGATCCGGTCATGGCGGCGAGGCGCGCGGCGAATTCGTCGGCGCGCACGGTCAGGTTCTCGGCGATGTAATACAACACCTGCGCACGGTTGTGCGCGGTCGCCTTGGCCCAGCCCGAGGCCTTGTGCGCCGCTTCGACCGCGTTGCGGATGTCCTTGCGGTTGCCTTCGCCGACGTCGGCCAGAAACGCGCCGTTGGCGCCGGCGATGGCGCGGCTGTAGGCGCCGTCGGGGCGGGCCTGCTTGCCGCCGATGTACAGCTTTGCGGTGCGGTCGATCGCGAACGGATTGCCGTCCGCGGCCTGCTGCACTTTGCCTCTTTTGGCGATTACCGGTGCGGCAGGACGCGCGTCCTCCGACAGCGGCGTCATGTACTCGAACATGCCTTCGCGCCCGCCCTCGCGGCCGAAGCCCGATTCGCGGTAGCCGCCAAAGCCGCAGGCGGCGTCGAACTGGTTGGCGGTGTTAATCCAGACCACGCCGGCCTTGATTTGCGGCGCGATGTCGAGCGCGAGGCTGATCGACTCGGTCCACACGCAGGCGGCCAGGCCGTACACGGTGTTGTTTGCAAGTTGGACCGCTTCGACCGGGGTGCGGAAGCTCATCGCCACCAGCACAGGTCCGAAAATTTCGGCTTGCGCCACGGCGGCCGAGGTCGAGGCGCCCGTGATCAGGGTCGGCAGGAACCATGAGCCGGCGGCCGGCACTTCGCAGGTCGGCTGCCAGATGGTGCAGCCTTCGGCGCGCGCCGCTTCGACCAGCCCGTGGATGCGCTGCTGCTGCACCGGGTCGACCAGGGCGCCGACGTCCATCGACTTGTCGAGCGGAGAGCCGAGGCGCAGGTTCTGCATGCGCACACGCACCTTGGCCAAAAAGCGTTCTTCGACCGATTCCTGCACCAACAGGCGCGAACCGGCGCAGCACACCTGCCCCTGGTTGAACCAGATCGAGTCGACCAGTCCTTCGACGGCGGCGTCGAGGTCGGCGTCTTCGAACACGATGAACGGCGACTTGCCGCCCAATTCGAGCGAGAGCTTTTTGCCGCTACCGGCGGTCGCCTTGCGGATCAGGCGGCCCACTTCGGTCGAACCGGTGAACGCGATTTTATCGATGCCCGCATGGTTGACGATCGCCTCGCCCACGCTGCCGTCGCCGGTGACGATGTTGACCACGCCGGCCGGCACGCCGGCCTGCTGGCAGATCTGCGCGAACAGCAGCGCCGACAGCGAGGTGAATTCGGCCGGCTTGAAGACCACGGTGTTTCCGGCGGCCAGCGCCGGTGCGATTTTCCAGGCGAGCATCAGCAGCGGGAAGTTCCACGGCACGATCTGGCCCACCACGCCGACGGCGCGGTGGTCGGCGAACTCCTCGGCCTGCAATTGGGCCCAGCCGGCGTGGTAGTAGAAGTGGCGCGCCGCCAGCGGCAGGTCGGCGTCGCGCGTTTCGCGGATGGTCTTGCCGTTGTCGAGCG
>JAZKIN010000229.1:0-36606 GCA_040384885.1 Pseudomonadota bacterium
AGGTGCTTGGCCTCGGCCATGTGGCGGAAGGTGCGGTCGACGTAGTTGCGCAGGTTGATGAAGCGGTACTCCGAGACGTCCAGCGTGACGGTGCCGGACTCGATCTTCGACAAGTCGAGGATGTCGTTGATCAAGGTGAGCAAGTCGGAGCCCGAGCCGTGGATGGTGCGCGCGAACTCGACCTGCTTGCCCGAGAGGTTGCCCTCGGGGTTGTCGGACAGCTGCTGGGCCAGGATCAGCAACGAATTGAGCGGGGTGCGCAATTCGTGCGACATATTGGCCAGGAACTCCGATTTGTATTTGGACGACAGCGCGAGCTGGGTCGCCTTTTCTTCGAGCGCCAGCTTGGCCTGTTCGACCTCGCGGTTTTTACGCTCGACCTCGATGTTCTGCTCCGACAGCAGGCGCGCCTTCTCGGCCAGTTCCTGGTTGGTCTGTTGCAGCTCTTGCGCGAGCGACTGCGACTGGGTCAGCAGCGACTCGGTGCGGCTGTTCGCCTCGATCGTGTTGAGCACCACGCCGATCGACTCCATCAACTGGTCGAGGAACGACAAGTGGGTCTCGGTGAAGCGGTCGAGCGAGGCGATCTCGATGACCGCCTTGACCTGCTGCTCGAACAAAATAGGCAGCACCACGATGTTGGTCGGCGGCGCCGCGCCCAGGCCCGACGAGACCACGATGTAATCGCGCGGCACGTCGGTGAGCCAGATCCGGCTCTTCTCGAGCGCGCACTGGCCGACCAGGCCTTCGCCGGGCAGGAACGAGGTGGCCAGCTTGCGGCTCGAGCGGTAGCCGTAGCTGGCGATCATGCGCAGGCGCGCGTCGAGCTCTTTCGAGTCCATCATGTAGAACACGCCGTGGTGCGCCGACACCAGCGGCGCGAGCTCCGACAAAATCAATTTGGTCACGGCCTGCAAGTCGCGCTGGCCCTGCAGCAGGCGGGTAAAGCGCGCCAGGTTGGTTTTGAGCCAATCCTGCTGCGCGTTCTTCTGCGTGGTTTCCTTGAGGTTGCGGATCATCTCGTTGATGTTGTCCTTGAGGTAGGACACCTCGCCGCGCGCTTCCACCTGGATCGAGCGCGACAGGTCGCCGCGGGTCACCGCCGTCGCCACCTCCGCGATCGCGCGCACCTGGTTGGTCAGGTTGGCCGCCAGCTGGTTGACGTTCTCGGTCAAGTCCTTCCAGGTGCCGGCCACGCCGGACACGTTTGCCTGTCCGCCCAGCTTACCCTCGGTGCCGACCTCGCGCGCCACGCGGGTCACCTCGGACGCGAACGACGACAATTGGTCGACCATCACGTTGATGGTGTCTTTCAGCTCGAGAATCTCACCCTTGACGTCGACCGTGATCTTCTTCGACAAGTCGCCGCGCGCCACGGCGGTGGTCACGGCCGCGATGTTACGCACCTGGCCGGTGAGGTTGGACGCCATGAAGTTGACGTTGTCGGTCAAGTCCTTCCAGGTGCCGCCGACGCCCGGCACGTAGGCCTGTCCGCCGAGCTTGCCCTCGGTGCCGACCTCGCGCGCCACGCGGGTCACCTCCGAGGCGAACGAGGACAATTGGTCGACCATCACGTTGATCGTGTTTTTAAGCTCGAGGATCTCGCCCTTGACGTCGACCGTGATCTTCTTCGACAGGTCGCCGTTGGCCACCGCGGTGGTCACGTCGGCGATGTTACGCACCTGGCCGGTCAGGTTGCCCGCCATCGAGTTCACGCCGTCGGTCAAGTCTTTCCAGGTGCCCGCGACGCCGGGCACGTTGGCCTGGCCGCCGAGCTTACCCTCGGTGCCGACCTCGCGCGCCACGCGCGTCACCTCCGAGGCGAACGAATTCAATTGGTCGACCATCACGTTGATCGTGTTTTTCAGTTCGAGGATCTCGCCCTTGACGTCGACCGTGATCTTCTTGGACAAGTCGCCGTTGGCCACCGCGGTGGTCACGTCGGCGATGTTGCGCACCTGGCCCGTGAGGTTACCCGCCATCGAGTTGACCGAGTCGGTCAAGTCCTTCCAGGTGCCGGCCACGCCCTTGACCTGCGCCTGTCCGCCCAGTTTGCCCTCGGTGCCGACCTCGCGCGCCACGCGCGTGACCTCCGAGGCGAACGAGGACAATTGGTCCACCATCACGTTGATCGTGTTTTTCAGTTCGAGGATCTCGCCCTTGACGTCGACCGTGATTTTCTTCGACAAGTCGCCGTTCGCCACCGCGGTCGTCACCGCCGCGATGTTACGCACCTGGCCCGTCAGGTTGGAGGCCATGAAGTTGACGTTGTCGGTCAAGTCCTTCCAGGTGCCGCCCACGCCCGGCACGTAAGCCTGGCCGCCGAGCTTACCCTCGGTGCCGACCTCGCGCGCCACGCGCGTGACCTCCGAGGCGAACGAGCGCAATTGGTCCACCATGACGTTGATGGTGTCCTTGAGCTGCAAAATCTCGCCGCGCACGTCGACCGTGATCTTCTTGGACAAGTCGCCGTTGGCCACCGCGGTGGTCACCTCGGCGATGTTACGCACCTGCGAGGTGAGGTTGCCCGCCATCGAGTTGACCGAGTCGGTCAAATCCTTCCAGGTGCCGGCCACGCCCTTGACCTGCGCCTGGCCGCCGAGCTTACCCTCGGTGCCGACCTCGCGCGCCACGCGCGTCACCTCCGACGAGAACGAGGAGAGCTGCTCGACCATCGTGTTGGCGGTGGTGGCGGCGCGCAGGTACTGGCCCTTGAGCGGATGGCCGTCGACTTCGAGCGCCATGGTCTGCGACAGGTCGCCTTTGGCGACCGCGCCGATGACGCGCGCCATTTCGGTGGTCGGGCGCACCAGGTCGTCGATCAGGGTGTTGACCGAACTGATGATCGTGGCCCAGCCGCCGACCACGTTGGGCACCGAGGCGCGCTGCGTGAGGCGGCCTTCGCGGCCCACCACGCGGCTGACGTCGGTCACCGCGTGCACCATTTTTTCCTTGGTCTCGATGATCTCGTTGAGCGTGTCGGCGATCTTGCCCGACACCCCGGTCCAATCCGAGGGCATGCGGGCCGTGAAGTCCCCCTTTTTGAGGGCCATCAGGGTGGCAAGGAGCAGTTTCGCGTCGAGCTCTTCGGCCATTTCGGTCATGTTGTTCATTGACGTAGTCCTCGCTTGTCTTGGATGAAGGTGTTGATTGAAGTGTTGATTAGGGATGTGGAACGGCGGCCCGCGGGGCCGCGCGGCATGGGCGCGCGCGGGCAAGCGGCCGCGCAGGCGCCGGGACGATCCCTGCTGCGATTGTCTAATATTTGCACGTCGAAACCCGCACGTCGAAATCTGCACGTCGAAAACGGCCCCGTTGTCCGGCTCGCCGCCGGTCAGCCTGTTTCAAAGCGAAAGCCCGGAATTGCTCAAAGCACGGGGCAGTTTAACAATTCCAAGCAGAAAAGGCACATAAACCTTATCGATTTTATCAAGCGCTAAATTTCCCTGACGCACGATTCAGGAAGGCGGCGGGGTCCGGCACCGGAGCTGCCGCGCGGACGCGAAAGGCGGCGCTTTCTGGCAGAATTGGCCAAAGATTTTGTTTTGCCAACATTATCCGGGTTGGGCAACAAATACAGGTTATTCTGTGCGGCAATTGTTTTTGGAAGGATAAGATGGTCGATCTCGCGCAACTGCTCGAACTGCTCGCATGTAAAGACGAGCAAAGTTGGCGCGCGACCCTGTTCGGGCTGGCGCGCGCGCAGGGTTTCGAACAGGTGTTGTACGGCGTTGTCGGGTCCAGGCACGCGCGGCTCGAAACGGCCTTTTTGCACAGCAATTACTCGACCCAATGGCGCGACACCTACGATGCCGGCAAGCTCGCCTATGTCGATCCGACCGTCAGCCATTGCCTCGGCAGCGCCTTGCCGATCATCTGGGAGCCCGAGACCTTCGGCGCGCCGGACCAGCGCGCCCTCTACGAGGAGGCGTGCGGCTACGGCATCCGCTCGGGCATCACCTTCCCGATCCACGGCCCCAACGGCGAATTCGGCGTGGTCAGTTTCGCCTCCGACCACCTGCCGGGCAAGGCCTTCAGGAAGGCCTCGGGCCAATTCATGCCCGGCCTGGCCTTGATCCGCGACTATGCCTTCCAATCCTCGCTCGCGTTCGCCGGCGCGCGCGCGCCCGAGGAGGGCGCGCCGCATCTGACCAGGCGCGAACTCGAAGTGCTCAACTGGGTCATGGCCGGCAAGTCGTCGTGGGAGATCTCGATCATCACACGCTGCTCGGAGGCCACCGTGAATTTCCACCTTGCCAACGTGCGGCAGAAATTCAACGTCAACACGCGCCAGCAGGCGCTGGTCAAGGCGATCAGCCTTGGCATCCTCACACCACAAGATCGCCGTCGCTGAGGCGGCCCGATATATACAGCTTGATCAGGATCGCGACGGCCGGCGGCACGCCGAGGCCGGTTTCGAAGCGGCTGCCGCTCGACTGCGTCACGCCGAAGCGGGCCCAGAACATGGCCTGGCTTTCGCCCCGGTTGAGCCGGATCTGCTTGAGGTCGCGCAGCACGAGGTTGCGCGTGACCGGGTGGCCCGCATGGCCAGCATTTCCCGCTTGGCCAGTAAAGCCCGCAAAGCCCGCAAAGGCGGACCGCTCGGCCGCCGGCTCGATGTCGAGCGCGTTTCCGTCATTGTATTCTTCACCCATGATGCATCCCAGTAAAACCAAATGTGTCCCATTATCCACTCGGGCGCCCATAGGCATACCTAGCAATACTAATAGTTACGGCTTACCCGATCTGGATGATTCTTCATGCGGCTCGCATACCTTTTGCGGAGCCACGCAGGGGAAGATGGTCTGTTGCAAAATATATAAAATGCTCGTTTTGTTAGTGCCGACCCCGCTTGGACCGGGCACCGCGATGCACCGGTTCGGTCCGCCGAATTTGTGGCGCGAAACAAATATTTATGGACCGCGGCGCCATGTTGCGGCTGCCGGTCTGGTATCGTTTTCGTCAAGTGGGATTTTTGACACTGTCAACAATGCGCGGCGGGCGATCGTGCGCGCCGGCGGCGAGTTTGATAGTATTGTGCAAGTAAAAGAACCTCCAGGAAACATTTACCGGGTCGGCGTCGCCAGCAATGGAGCGGGCACATGGAGCACGTGATCAGCAACATCAGCAGCGCAGCCAAGGGCGCGAGCCGGTCGCGCCTGCTGCTATGGGGCGCCGGCATCGGTTTGTCGCTGCTGGTCGGCGCGCTCGCCCATATGGCCGCCGCCCGCACGGTCGAGGCCGACGCGCGCGAGCGTTTCGGCGGCGTCGCGCGCAGCGCCCAGTACAGCCTGACGGCGCGTGTCAAGTCGTACACCGACGTCATCCGCGGCGTGGTCGCGCTGTTCCACACCTCCGACGCGCCCGTCACGCGGCTGCAGTTCCACCGCTACGTCGACGGCCTCGACATCGAGGACAACTTCCCGGCGATCGAAGTGCTCACCTACGCCGCGCATGTGCCCGACTTTGAGCTGGCCGCCTTCGTCGCGCAGGTGCGCGCCGACCGCAGCGTCGACCCGGCCGGCCAGCCCGATTTCGCGCTGCGCCCGCCCGGGCCGCGTCCGGCCTATACGATCCTGACCTTCATCGAACCGGTCGACTCGCTCAGGGGCGCGCTGGGCACCGACATCGGGGCCGAGCCGAAGGCGGCGCGCGCGCTGGCGCGGGCGCGCGACAGCGGCCGCCTGCACGCCGCCGGCGAGCCGCTGCCGAACCCGCTGCCGCACACGCATATGGACCTGCACATGCAGCTGCCGATCTACCACGGCGGCGCCGTTCCGCTCGGCCTCGCGGCGCGCCGCGGCGCCTACGCCGGCTCGGTCGGCATCGGCCTGTCGATGCCGGCGCTGGTGCAGGGCGCGATCGACGAGATGGCGCTGCGCCAGGTGCGCCTGTCCGTGTACGAGGACGGCGGCGGCGGCGCCGACCGCCTGCTGTTCAGCGAAGACGGCGCGCCCGCGGCCGCGCCGGCAAGCGCCGGCTACCTCGAGACGGTGCTGCCGGTCGACTTCAACGGCGGCCGCTGGAAGGCGCGCTTCCGGGTCAGCAAAAGCGCGCTGTACACGACCTTCGAGCGCACCTTCCCGCTCGTCGCGATGGTCGCGGGCATGGCCGGGACGATGCTCATGTACGCCTTCTTTTTCACGCTGTACTGGTCGCGCCGCGGCGCCATCGAGCAGCGCGCGCTGCTCGATTCGGTGCTCGACAGCCTTGACGCCCACGTCTACATGAAGGACCGCGAGCGGCGCTACACCTATATCAACGCCAAGAGCGCCGCCGGGATGGGGCTGCGCGCCGACCAGGTCATCGGCAAACTGGACCGCGAAGTGCTGCCCGCCGGGCTGGCCGACGAGTACTGGCGCGAGGACCTGCAGATATTCGACTCGGGCGAGCGCACCGCGTCCCAGACCGAATTCGCGCTGCCGGGCTGCGCGCCGCGCCAGCTGTGGAGCGTGAAGGTGCCCGTGATGCAGGACGGCGAGGTGACGGCGGTGATCGGGCTGGCCACCGACGTCACCGAACTGAGCGCGCTCAAGGCGCAGGCCGACGCCGCCAACCAGGCCAAAAGCAATTTTTTGTCGAACATGAGCCACGAGATCCGCACCCCGATGAACAGCATCATCGGCATGTCGCACCTCGCGCTCAAGTCGGTGACGAATCCGAAGCAGCGCGACTACCTCGAGAAAATCTCGCACTCGAGCCAGCACCTGCTCGGCATCATCAACGACATCCTCGATTTCTCCAAGATCGAGGCCGGCAAGCTCGAACTCGAGGTGCTCGACTTCGACCCGCAGACGCTGATGCAGAACATCGCCAACCAGCTCGGCGAGGCGGCCGCCGCGCGCAAGCTCACGCTCGAGTTCCGGATGGCCGACGACCTCGCGCACCAGTTCCGCGGCGACCCGCTGCGGCTCGAGCAGGTGCTGCTCAATTTCGTCAGCAACGCCATCAAGTTTTCCGAGAACGGCAGCATCGTGATCAGCACCCGGCCCCTGAACGAGGCCGGCGGCGAGACCATGGTGCGCTTCGACGTCGCCGACTGCGGCATCGGCATGAGCGCGGCCGAGGTGGGCGAGTTGTTCAAGTCCTTCCACCAGGCCGACCCCTCGACCACCCGCAAATACGGCGGCACCGGCCTCGGGCTGGTGATCAGCAAGCAGCTCGCCGAACTGATGGGCGGCTGCGTCGGGGTCGAGAGCGCGCCCGGGCACGGCAGCACCTTCTGGTTCACGGCGCGGCTGGGCAAATGCGTCAACTTCCTGCCGGCCGGGCCGGACGAGGTGCCGCTCGACGTGCTCGAGGAGATCGCCGGCGCCTACATTCTGCTGGTCGAGGACAATATCTTCAGCCAGCAGGTCGGCCAGGAGCTGCTCGAGGACGTGCACGCGACGGTCGTCATCGCCAACAACGGCAAGGAGGCGATCGACATGATGCTCAAGGAGCGCTTCGACTGCGTGCTCATGGACGTGCAGATGCCCGTCATGGACGGCTTCGAGGCGACCGCCGCGATCCGCGCCGACGCGCGCCTGCGCGACGCGCTCGTGATCGCGATGACGGCCAACGCCGGCAAGGAGGACCGGGCCCGCTGCCTGGCCGCCGGCATGGACGAATTCGTGACCAAGCCGATCGCGCCGCAGTTGCTGTTCGAGGTGATCGCGCGCTGGCTGCGCAAGCGGCCCGCGCGCAACGGGCGGCGCCGCGCCGTCGGCGCCGGCGACAACGCGCCGACCAAGACCACGGCCGCGCCGCTGGTGTCGAGCGACGCCGAGCTGCTCGACATGGCCGCGCTGGCCGCCACTTTCGGGCGCAATCCCGACAAGATGCGCAAGTACGCGTTCATGTTCCTCGACTCGGCGCGCGACGGCCTGGCCGAAATCGACGAGGCGCGTTCGCGCGGCGACCTGGTGCGCCTGTCCGAACTGGGGCACCGCATCAAGTCGTCGGCGCGCGCGGTCGGCGCCGTCAGTTTCGGCCAATTGTGCGCGGCGCTCGAACAACTGCGCGACGGCGGCACGCTCGAGCAGGCGCAGGCGATCATCGACCAGATGTATCCGTTGCTCGAACTGCTGCGCGCGCACATCGCGCTCGAACTGACCGTGGGCGCGCCGCAGTAACAGCCGCACCAACAGTTCCACCGCCACGGGCGCAAAGCTAGTATGCTACCGGCTCAACCAATCGGAACCGCATGCCTTCTACCGTCCAGCCCGGCCTTCTCATTTTGCACGGCAACCAGATGGAGCAATTGCGCGCAGCGTTGTTCAGCTGGCTGCGCGACAATCCGCTCGGCCCGCTCGAGCAGGAGACCATCCTGGTGCAGTCGAACGGCGTGGCCGAATGGCTCAAGATCGCGCTGGCCGAGCAATTGGGCGTGTGCGCGGCGACCCGCATCGCCCTGCCGGCGCGTTTCCTCTGGGAAGCCTACCGCGGCATGCTCGGGCGCGAACGCGTGCCGAGCCTTTCGCCGTTCGACAAGGGGCCGCTGACCTGGCGCCTGATGCGCCTGCTGCCGGCCCTGCTGGCCGACCCGGTGTTCAAGCCGCTCGAACACTTTCTGGGCGACGGCGACCCGGAGCGGCGCCTGCAACTGGCCGAGCGCCTGGCCGACCTGTTCGACCAATACCAGGTGTACCGCGCCGACTGGCTGGCCGACTGGGCCGCCGGGCGCGACCAGCTGCGCGACGCCCGCGGCGACGTCAGCGCGCTGGCGCCCGAACAACGCTGGCAGGCGCAGCTCTGGCGCGCGGTCGGCGCCAGCCTGCCCGAGGCGCAGCGCGGCTCCGGCCGCGCCACCATCCACGAGCTGTTCGTGGCCGCCGGCGCCGAGGGCCTCGCGCCGCTGGGCCGGCTGCCGCGCCGCGTGGTCCTGTTCGGCATCTCGGCGCTGCCGTACCAGAGCCTGCAGGCCGTGGCCACGCTCGCGCGCCACACCCAGGTGCTGCTGGCCGTGCCCAACCCGTGCCGGTTTTATTGGGGCGACATCATCGAGGGGCGCGAGCTGCTGCGGGCCGCGCGCAAGCGCCAGCAGGCGCGCAAGGGCGTCGACCTGTCGGACATGGCGCTCGAATCGATGCACGCGCACAGCCATCCGCTGCTGGCGAGCTGGGGCCGGCAGGGCCGTGACTTCGTGCGCATGCTCGACGAATTCGACACCGACAGCGCCAGCTTCAGCAATGTGCGGGTCGACCTGTTCGGCGAAGAGGCGGGCGAGACCTTGCTCGAGCAGGTGCAGGCGGCAGTGCGCGACCTGCTGCCGCTCAAGGAGCACGCGCGCGAAGCGCCGGCGGCGCACGACCGCTCGATCGAATTCCACCTCGCCCACAGCGTCCAGCGCGAGGTCGAGGTGCTGCACGACCAACTGCTGTCGTGGTTCGGCGCGGCCGATGCGAGCGGCCTGCGCCCGCGCGACGTGGTCGTCATGGTGCCCGACATCGACACCTTTTCGGCCGCGATCCACGCGGTGTTCGACCAGCACAAGCGCAACGACGCGCGCTTCATCCCGTTCGAGATCGGCGACGTCAAGGACCGCAGCGTCAACCCGCTGCTGGTCGCGCTCGAATGGCTGCTGCGCCTGCCGGGCCAGCGCTGCCGCCAAAGCGAGGTGCGCGACCTGCTCGACGTGCCGGCGCTGGCGGCCCGTTTCGGGCTCGGACCCGACGACCTGCCCACGCTGGGCCAATGGATCGAGGGCGCCGGCGTGCGCTGGGGCCTCGACCGCGCGCACCGCGAAGGCCTCGGACTGGGCTCGGCGGGCGAGCAGAACGCGTGGATCTTCGGGGTCCGGCGCATGCTGCTCGGCTACGCGGCCGGCGCCGGCGCCAACTATGGCGGCATCGAACCGTACGCTGAGGTCGGCGGGCTCGACGCCGCGCTGGCCGGCTCGCTCGCGCAACTGCTCGAAACCTTGCTCGCCTGGCGCGCGCGGCTGGCGCAGGCCTACACCCCGGCGCAGTGGGGCGAACACGCGCGCGTGCTGCTGGCCGCGTTCTTCGACGCCGGCGAGGAGGGCGACCGCCTGACCCTGTCCCTGCTCGGCGAGGCCCTGCAAGGCTGGCTCGAGAAATGCGCCGGCGCCGAATTCGACGAGGCGGTGCCGCTGGCGGTGCTGCGCGAGGCCTGGCTCGGCGCGCTGGCCGAACCAACCCTGAACCACCAGTTCGTCTCGGGCGGAGTCACCTTTTGCACCCTGATGCCGATGCGCGCGGTGCCGTTCCGCGTGGTGTGCCTGCTCGGCATGAACGACGGCGACTTCCCGCGGCGCGCGCCCAAGACCGATTTCGACCTGCTCGCGCTGCCGCGCATGGCGCGCCCGGGCGACCGCTCGCGGCGCGACGACGACCGCTACCTGATGCTCGAGGCGGTGCTGGCCGCGCGCGACAAACTGTATGTGAGCTGGGTCGGGCGCAATGTGCGCGACAACAGCGAGCAGCCGGCCTCGGTGCTGGTGTCGCAGTTGCGCGACTACCTCGCCGCCGGCTGGGACCTCAAGCTCGCGGCGCTGACGACCGAACACGCGCTGCAGCCGTTCAGCCGCCGCTATTTCGAGCGGGGCGGGCTGCTGACCTACGCGCGCGAATGGCGCGCCGCCCACGCCGCCGACGCCGCGCGGGACGCCGACGCGCTGCCGCCGTTCGAACTCGAACCGGGGCACCGCCTCAAGCTGGCCGAGCTGCTCAATTTCCTGCGCCAGCCGGCGCGCTATTTTTTCCGCCGCCGGCTCGGCGTGGCCTTCGGCGACGCCGCCCAAGTCGGCGAGGACGAGGAGCCGTTCGCGCTCGACGCGCTCGAGCGCTATTTTCTCGAAGACAGCCTGCTCGACGACGCCGGCCCGTCCGAGGCGATCGACGAGGTGCCCGCCGCGCTCGGGCTGCGCGCCGAACGCCTGGGCCGCGAAGGCGTGCTGCCGATCGGCCTGGTCGGCGCGCAGGTGCAAAGGGAGCTGGTCAAGGGCCTGGTGCCGGTGCGCTCGGCCTGGCTCACGCTGGGCGCGCAATTCGCGGCCGCCGCGCCCAAGCTGGCCGTCAGCCTCGCGTTCGACGGCGTGCTGCTCGAGGACTGGATCGACAAGCTGCGCACCAGCGATGGCCAGGCCGTGTGGCTGATGCAAAGCTCGTCCAAGGCGCTTGACAAAAAAGGCAGGCCGCGCGGCGACAAACTGATCGGCCCCTGGCTGCGCCAGCTCGCGGCGGCCGCGGGCGGCCACGAGGTGACCGGCTACCTGGTCGCGCGCGACGCCGTCGTGACGCTGGCGCCGCTCGAGCAGGGCGCCGCGCGCCAGGCGCTGGCCGACCTGGTCCGGCTGTGGCGCGCCAACCTCGACGAGCCGCTGCCGACCGCCTGCAAGACGGCGCTGGCGCTGCTGCAGGGGGGCGACCCGCGCGCGATTTACGACGGCGGTTTCGACATGACCGGCGAGGTCGCCGACCTGTGCCTGGCGCGCCTGTGGCCCGATTTCGCCGCGCTGGCCGCCGGCGGCGCGTGGCAGACCACCGCGGAAGAACTTTACGGGCCGCTGGTGCAGTGGCTCGGCGAGCACGTGGAAGTGCGCCCGCTCGAAGCGGACGCCGACGAGGAGGACGAGGCATGAGCCAGCTGCTCGAGGCATTGACCTTTCCCCTGCATGGCTCGCGCCTGATCGAGGCCAGCGCCGGCACCGGCAAGACCTGGACCATCGCCGCGCTGTACCTGCGGCTGGTGCTCGGGCACGGCGCCGACGACGGCTACGCGCGAGCGCTGCTGCCGTCCGAAATCCTGGTCATGACCTTCACCCGCGCGGCCACACGCGAGCTGTCGAACCGGGTGCGCGAGCGCCTGGTGCAGGCGGCCGCCTACTTCCGCGGCGAGCTCGAACTGGACGACCCGTTCCTGGCCGCGCTGGCCGCCTCGTACCCGGGCCACGAAGCGCGCCAGCAGGCCGCGCACCTGCTCGTGATGGCTGCCGAAACGATGGACGAGGCTGCCATTTTCACGATCGACGCGTGGTGCCAGCGCATGCTGCGCGAGCACGCCTTCGACTCGGGCAGCCTGTTCGACGAGGAGCTGCTCAGCGACGAACGCGCGCTGTTCGAGGACGCCGCGCACGACTACTGGCGCCAAAACGTCTACCCGCTCGACAGCGATGCGCTCGGCGCGCTGCGCGAGTGCTGGTCCGACGTTTCGGCGCTCAAGCAATCGGTGCGCGAGCTCGTCAAGCGCGTCGACGCGCTCGGCGAGGTGCCCGACGAATCGATCCCGGCGCTGATCGCGCGGGTCGAACGGGCGCAGCTGGCCGCGCTCAAACGGCTCAAAATCGGCTGGGCCGAGCGGGCCGGCGCGATGGCGGCCTGGATCAACGCCCAGCGCGCGGGCTCGCCCAAATGCTTCAGTGGCGTCAAGCTCAAAGCCGAGACGGCCGCGCGCTGGCTCGACGCCCTGCGCGAATGGGCCGAAGACCCGGCCCTCGTCAAGCCGGACATGAACGCCAAGGGCTGGGAGCGGCTCACCGTCGACGGCATGGAGCAGGCCTTCAACAAGGGCTTTGCGGCCGAGGTGCCGGACTGCTTCGCGCATACGACGGCCTTGGCCGAAGCGCTGGCCAGGCTCGACCTGGTGGAACATGCGATGGTGCGGCACGCGGCGGTCAACATCGCGCGCCGCATGGCCGAGCTGAAGTCGCGCAGCGGCCAGTTCGGCTTCGCCGACATGCTCGAGCGGCTCAAAGGCGCGCTCGAAGGGCCTAACGGGGAGGCGCTGCGCAACACCATCACGGCGCAGTTCCCGATCGCGATGGTCGACGAGTTCCAGGACACCTCGCGCGACCAGTACCGCATCTTCGACCTGCTGTACCAGGTGGCCGCCAACGCGCGCGCGCAGGGCCTGTTCCTGATTGGCGACCCGAAGCAGTCGATCTATGGATTCCGCGGCGCCGACATCCGCAGCTACCTGGCCGCGCGCAAGGCGACCGCGGGCCGGCACTACCAGCTCGGCACCAACTACCGCTCGACCGCGGCGCTGGTGGCGGCGGTCAACCAGTTGTTCCTGCATGCCGAGGGCGACGCCGGGCGCCCAGGCTTTGCCGCCGGCGCCTTCCGCTTCCGCAAGGGCGACGACAATCCGCTGCCGTTCGAGGCCGTCGGCGCGCAGGGCCGCAAGCAGGAGCTGGTCGGCGTGGGCGGGCCGTGCGCGGCGCTGTCGATCTGCAGTTCCGATCGCGACGACTTCAAGGCCGACGACTACCGCGAATTCTTCGCCCACCACTGCGCCGAGCACATCGTGGGCCTGCTCAACGATCCGCAAGCGGGCCTGCGCGAGGGCGAAAAATTCACGCGCCTGATGCCGGCCGATATCGCGATCCTCGTGCGCGGGCGCAGCGAGGCGGCCGCGGTCCGGCGCGCGCTGGCCCAGCGCAAGGTCAACAGCGTGTATTTGTCGGACAAGGACTCGGTGCTCGGCAGCGAAGAGGCCGGCGACGTTTTGCGCTGGCTTAGCGCGGTTGCCAATCCGCTCGACGGCGGCCTCGCGCGGGCGGCTTTTGCGACCGCCACGGCGCGCCTGTCGCTGGCCGAACTGGCGCGCCTGTCGAGCGACGAACTGGCCTGGGAGGCGCGCGTCGAGCAGCTCAAGGCGCTGCACCTGGTCTGGCAGCGCCAGGGCGTGCTGGCGATGCTGCGCCGCCTGGTGCACGAACTTGGCCTGCCGGCGGCCCTGCTGGGCGAGGCCGGCGGCGAGCGCAGGCTGACCAACCTGCTGCACCTGGCCGAGTTGCTGCAGTCGGCCAGCGGCCAGCTCGATGGCGAGCAGGCCCTGATCCGCTGGCTGGCCGAGCAGCTCGCCGGCGAGGGCGACGGCGGCGACGAGCGCGTGCTGCGCCTCGAAAGCGACGCCGAGCTGGTCAAGGTGGTCACGGTCCACAAATCGAAAGGGCTCGAGTACCCGCTGGTGTACCTGCCGTTCGCGGTCACCGCGCGCCACACCGACCGGCGCAACCGCAGCTTCTTTGACTACACCGGCAAAGACGAGCAGCGCCGGATCGACCTGACCCTGTCGGCCGAGGCGCTGGACGCGGTCGAAGACGCGCGCATCGAGGAGGATTTGCGCTTGCTGTACGTGGCGCTCACGCGCGCGCGCCACTTCCTGTGGCTCGGGGTGGCGGCGCTCGGGGTCAAAAAAGGCGGCGAGAACAAGCTGCACGACTCGGCGCTCGGCTACCTGCTGACGGGCGGGACCCCGATCGCGCTGGCCGCCATGGGCGCGCAATGGGAGCAATTGCGCGGCCCGTGCGAGTCGATCGCGCTCGAGGCGCTCGCGGCGCCGCAGGGCGTGACCCAGCTCGCGCGGCCCGAGGAGCGGGCGCCGCTGGTCGAGGCGGCCACGTTCCGCGGCAGGTTCGAACGCGACTGGAGCGTCGGCTCGTTCACCTCGCTCACGCGCCAGACCAGCGCCGCGCCCATGCGCGCGCAGGATGAAACCCTGTTCGAGGAGGCGCCGCGGCAAAGCAGCGCGCGCACCGACGACGCGCCATGGCACCGCTTTCCGCGCGGCTCGATGCCCGGCAATTTCCTGCACGAGCAGCTCGAGTGGATGGGGCAGGAGGGCTTCGCGCTGGTCGGCGACGCCAATTTCGCGCTGCGCCTGGGCCAGCGCTGCGAGCGCGCCGGTTGGGCCAACCGCAAGGACGACACGGTCGCCTGGCTCGCCGCGGTGGCCGAGACGGCGCTGCCGCCGCTTGGCGCGGCGCTGGCGCAGATCGACATCGCGCTGCCCGAGATGGAGTTCTGGTTCCCCAGCGAGCACCTCAAATCGGCCGACCTCGACCGCCTGTGCAGCGCCCGCCTGCTGGGCAAAACGGCGCGCCCGATGCTGCCCGAGCGGCAGCTGCACGGCATGCTCAAGGGTTTTTCCGACCTCGTGTTCGAACACGCGGGGCGCTATTGGGTGCTCGACTACAAGTCGAATTCGCTCGGGCCCGGCGACGCCGCCTACAGCCAGGCCGCGATGGCGGCGGGGATGGCCGCGCACCGCTACGACATCCAGGGCGCGATCTACATGCTGGCCTTGCACCGCCTGCTCGCGAGCCGGCTCGGCGCCGACTACGACCCGGCGCGACAGCTCGGCGGCGCGATCTTCCTGTTCCTGCGCGGCATAGCCAACCCCCAGACCCACGGCTGCTACGTGCTCGAGCCGGACCTGGCGCTGCTCGACGGGCTCGATCGACTCCTGAACAAGGGCGCACCTGCGCAAAGCGAAACCGATGACGATTGACGAACAACTCGACGGCCTGTGGACCGAGGTCGAGACGCTGACCGAGGCCGGCGAACTGCGCCGCCTGAGCGGGGTGTTCGCGCGCTTCGTCGCCTCGCTCGGCACCGCCTCGCCGCCGCTGATGCTCGCCTGCGTGGTGCTGTCGGAGCTCGAAGGGCGCGGCCACAGCTGCCTGATGCTCGACGAACTGGCCGGCGACCCGTGCGCGCTGCTCGGCTGGACCAGGGAGCAGTGGCATGCGCTGGCCGGGGCGCTCGCGCCGCTGCCCAGGCAGGCGAAGGGCTGGAGCGCGCAATTGGGCGCGTGCGACCAGGTATGGCAGGTCGGCGAGCTCGATTTCGACCAGCCGCTCGTGCTCGACGGCGAGCGGCTCTACCTGCGCCGCTACTGGCGCGACGAGACCGTGGTCGCGCACAGCATCCGCGCGCGCGCTTTGGCGCTGCGCGAAGTCGACGTGCCCAATGTGCGCCACTGGCTCGACGTCCTGTTCGCCTCCGGGCGCCGCGACGAATCGCCCGACTGGCAAAAACTGGCGTGCGCGGTGGCGCTGCGCGGCTCGGTCGCGATCATCACGGGCGGTCCGGGCACCGGCAAGACCTACACCGTGGCGCGCTTGCTCGCCTTGCTGTTCGCGGTCGCGCCCGACGCCAACCGCCAGCGCATCGCGCTCGCCGCGCCGACCGGCAAGGCCGCCGCGCGGCTCAAGCAGTCGATCGACAAGGCGCTCGGCGAGCTGGCCGAGAAAGTCGGCGCCGCGCTGCCGCTGCGCGAACTCAATGCGCGCATGGGCGCGGCGCGCACCTTGCACAGCCTGTTGGGCGCACGGCCCGGCACGCGCGCCTTTGCGCATCACCAGGGCAATCCGCTCGACGTCGACGTGCTCATCGTCGACGAGGCGTCGATGGTGCACCTCGAGATGATGGCCGCGCTGCTCGACGCGCTGCCGCCCACGGCCACGCTGATCCTGTTGGGCGACAAGGACCAACTGGCCTCGGTGGAGGCGGGCGCCGTGCTCGGCGACCTGTGCCGCGACGCCCAGGCCGGCGCTTATTCGGCCGCCACGCTGGCGTATGTGGAGGCGGCCAGCGCCGAGACGATCCCCGCGCAGTTCATGGGCGCGGCCGGCCCGCTCGCGCAGCAGACCGTGATGCTGCGCCACAGCCGCCGCTTCGGCGGACCGATCGGCCGGCTCGCGCTGGCTGTGAACGCGGGCGACGTCGCCGCGTCCGAGGCCATCCTGCGCGCCGGCGACGGCGCGGTCCACTGGATCGAGCACGCGCACCAGAAACATGTGGTGCAACTGGCACTCGACGGGCGCGCGGGCGAGGGCGGCGGCTACCGCGGCTACCTCGCGCTGGTGCGCGACGGCGCCGCCGGCGAACACGAGGCCTGGGTGCGCACGGTGCTGCACAGCTTCGAAGCGTTCCGCGTATTGTGCGCGGTGCGCGACGGCGAGTGGGGCGTGGCCGGCCTGAACGCGGCGATCGAACTGCGGCTCGAGGCCGAGGGACTGATCAAACGGCGCAGCGAATGGTATGTCGGGCGGCCCGTCATGGTCACCCGCAACGACTACGGCAGCGGCGTGTTCAACGGCGACATCGGGCTCACGCTGGCCGACCCGGCGCGCCCCGGATCGCTGCGCGTGTATTTCCTCGAGGGCGACAATGTGCGCAGCGTGCTGGCGACGCGCCTGCGCCATGTGGAGACCGCGTTCGCGATGACGGTGCACAAATCGCAGGGCTCGGAATTTCGCCACACGGTGCTGGTGCTGCCGCCGGACCGCGCCGCGCCGATCGCGCGCGAACTCATTTACACGGGCATCACGCGCGCCAGCACGGTGTTCACGCTGGTCTCGCCGGGCAGCGCCGCCCTAGGCGAGGCCATCGCCTGCAGCACGCGGCGCGCCAGCGGTTTGCGTGAAATGATCGCGCGATGACCGCACCGACCAACAAACGACAGGCAGAGGGGATGCAATGACAGGGACGACTACGGACTTTGGCCTCGATTCGATCGGGCAGATCGCCGTGCCGGTGGCCGACGTCGATCGCGCGATCGGCTTTTACCGCGACGTGCTGGGCATGCGCTTTTTGTTCAAGGCGCCGCCCGGACTGGGCTTTTTCGATTGCGGCGGCGTACGCCTGATGCTCGACGTGTCGGCCAATACGCATGCGCACAAGCATAGCTCGACCATTTACTACAAGGTGGCCGATATCGGCGCCGCCAGCGCCGCCTTGAAGGCGCGCGGCGTCGTGTTCGAGTCGGAGCCGCACCTCGTCGCAAAAATGCCCGACCATGCGCTGTGGATGGGTTTTTTTCGCGACCCCGACCAGAACCTGCTCGCGCTCATGTGCGAGTTGCGTGATTAAGCGCCCCGGGCGCCTGCTTAAGCGTGCGCTGCTGGTGTCGTCAGGCGCCTTCGCGCTCGCCACGGCCGTGCTGGTGTTCGCTGGCCTGAACGACCGCCAGGGCCGGGCCGACCTGATCGTAATACCGGGTAACGCGATCGCGCCCGACGGCACGCCGAGCCCGCGCCTGGCCGCGCGCCTCGATGCCGCGCTCGTCGTGTATCGCGAAGGGCGCGCGCCGCGCGTGTTCGTCAGCGGCGGCATCGGCAGGCTGGGTTTCGACGAGGCGGTCTCGATGTCGGCCTACCTGGTACGAAACGGGGTCCCGCAACAGGCGATCATCCTCGACAACCTCGGCGTGAACACGGCGGCCACGGGCCGCAACGCGGCGGCCTACATGCGCGCAAACGGGCTGGCCTCGGCCTACGTCGCGACCCAATACTTCCATGTGCCGCGCACCCAATTGGCGCTCGAGCGCAACGGGGTGCGCGTCACTGGCACCGCGCATGCGCGCTATCTCGAATGGCGCGACCTGTATTCGACCCCGCGCGAGGTGGTCGGGTATGCGGCCTACCTGTTCAGGTACGACTAGGGCGCCAGGCTCAGGCGTGGCGGCGCTGGCGCACATGCGTGCGGCGCAACTGCTTGCCACGCCGCAGGGCGGTCTTGATCACGGGCGCGTCGCCGCCGGTCATGAAGCGGCGGATGCTCAGCGCGTCGAAGGCGCGCGCCGACGAGGCTTTAGCGTTGAGCAATACCAAGGTCGCGTTCTTGCCGGCCGCCGTGATCCGCATGATCAGGCAGCGTCCCGCCTCCGTCGTGTAGCCGGTCTTGGACAGGCCGATATCCCAGCCCTTGGCGCCCACGAGGCGGTTGGTGTTGCGGTATTCCACGCCGCGGCCGTTGATCTTGATGATGTCCTTCGATTCGGTCGTGATGCGCGCGATTTCGGGATACGCCGACGCGGCCACGGCCATCTTGACCATGTCGGAAGCGTTCGAGGTGTTGCGCGGGGACAGGCCGGTCGGCTCCTCGATCACGGTGTGCGTCATGCCGAGCGCGGCAATCTTGTTCCTGACGGCGGCCTTGAACCCGGCGTGGCCGCCGCGGAAGGTGCGTCCGAGCGCGGCGGCGGCGCGGTTGTCGGACGACATCAGCGCGAGCTGCAGCATGTCGGCGCGGCTGATCGCGGCGCCGACCGGCACGCGCGAGGTGCTGTGCTTGAGCACATCGACATCGCCCTGGTTGATGTAGATCGGCTCGGACATGTCCTGCTTGGCGTCGAGCACGACCATCGCCGTCATCAGCTTGGTCAGCGAGGCGATCGGCACGACGGCGTCCGCGTTCTTTTCGAGCAAAATCTTGCCGGTGCCGTCTTCGATCACGAGCACCGATTGGGAACCGAATGGCACCGCCGAGGCGGCCGCGCCTGCCATTGCGATGAGCAAACCGAAGGTGATTTTCTTGATCATGATTGGGTACCGAATTAGGTGCTGCGGTTCAATGTCTGGCGCCGGTTGCGGGGCGTAACGGAACTGCCCCGCCAGGCGGATCCTCCTAGTCCGGAGCATGAGATGTATAGCCATACGGCAATGACACGGCCGAAAGATAGCATCACGACCCTACGCTGTCTATGCTGCACGGACGGATTAAGTGTTTCAGTGAGTAACTAAAAAGCGGCTGAAGTGAGGCTCCTGTCCCAACTGCATAATAAACAAGCTTGATTTGTCCTATCCGTTACGCACTTAACGTAGAGCACGTTTGCCGTACGCGCCAGCGAAAAAACCGCCAGTAATATTGTCGGAATGCTCAAGGATGGTCTAAAATCCGCAGCGAAATTACGCCGCTGTTTTGCGCCGCATCGGCGGCGCGCGCATGGCCGTGAGCGGGCGCAACGGCTTCGGTGTATAGTCGGGGCGCGCTTCATTGCGACGGACGCTTCAAGCGCGATAAATTGTTTTTTGTGAGCTGCACATGGGTATCGAAATTCGAATTGCTTCGCCGGAAGACGCGCCAGACGCGTGCGCGGTCTTGCGCACCTCCATCGAGCAATGTTGTGTGCAGGATCACAAGAACGACCCCCAGATCCTCGACGCCTGGCTCGGCAACAAATCCGCGCAAAATGTCGCGAGCTGGATCGCTTCGCCGAGCAATTACACCCTCGTCGCCGAGCGCGACGGTGAAATCGTCGGGGTCGCCCTGTTGACCCAGGCCGGCAAATTATCACTGTGCTACGTGTTGCCCGCCGTCTTGCACAGCGGCGTCGGCAAAGCCCTGCTTGCCGAAGTGGAAGCCCAGGCCCGCCGCTGGGACATCAGCGTGTTGCGTCTGCACAGCACCGCCAGCGCCCGCGCCTTCTATGTGCGCCACGGCTACCTCGACGCCGGCAAGGAGCGCTCCTGCTACGGGGTCGAGTGCGACTTCTTTTGGAAAAAACTGACGCCCGACGCCCCAGCGGCCGACGAACAGGCCCGCAAGCGCTATTGCGGCTGCAGCGGGCAATAGGCCATGCGCCGATCGACCACATTGAAATGAGTGTTAACTGATGGCTTCACGCAGAGATTTTATGCAGCGCGGCTTGTACTTGAGCTCCCTCGGGCTGATGTCGGTCCCGCTAATCGGCTGCGCCTCGCCGGCCGAGCGCCCGCGCGCCGCCGCCAGCAAGGCGCCCGCCAAGGACATACCCAAGGCCTCGCCCGCGCCCAGGAAAACCGTGCTCGCGCGCGCGCAAATGCAGGAGCAGGGCGCGCTCGCGCGCGAGCTCGAGCCGCCGCCGGACATCTTCGACGCCCAGGCCCTGGACCTCGAGTTCTGGCTCAAACCGCGCACGATCACCGTGGTGCGGCCCGCGAGCGGCGAAAAGGCCAAGCTGCTGTACTGGAAAGACGGCGAGATCATCGATGCGGCCTACCAGGAGCTCTGTCACCTGATGCGCGACGTCAACGGCAAATCGGTCGCGCCGATCGACCCGAAGTTGTTCGAGACCTTGTGGGGCACCCAGGCCTTCCTCGAGCGCTACGGCATCGAGCAGCCGCTCGAAATCCTTTCGGGCTACCGCACGGCGGCCTCGAACAAACGTCTGATCGAGGAGGGCGTGCCGGCCGCGCGCCAGTCGCTGCACGTGCTCGGCAAGGCCGCCGACATCCGCATCGCCAACCTCAACGCCGAAGTGCTGGGCGGCCTGGTGCGCAGTTTCCGCCAGGGCGGCGTCGGGTTTTACTACCGGGAAGGCCCGCGCGGGGGCTGGATCCATGCCGACACCGGCTTGAACCGGGTGTGGAAGGGTTAAACGCCGAATGCGGCCCTACTTGCGTTCTCAGCGCTAAACTTCATCCCTCCATCGACTGTCTTATACAGTGAACCGGCTTGCCGCCGCCGTTTAGCACGACGCGCGGCGGCCTTCCATTCACCACGTCGACAGGAGGTAAAGATGGCAACAATCAACGCACCATTGAACGAACGCAGGCACATGCCTGAACGCCGCACGTCCGTGAGCACGCGTCACGGGGCAAAGATGTCGGCGCTCGACTGGATCGCCATGGCCCTGATGATCATCGGCGGCCTGAACTGGGGATTGGTCGGCTTGTACAACATCGACCTTGTTGCAACCCTGTTCGGTACGCAGACACCGGCGTCGCGCGTGGTGTACGTCCTCGTCGGCCTGGCCGCGCTGTACTCCTTGTATCTCGCCGTCAAGCTGGCCACCAAACCACGCAGCGCCTGAGTTCGATCCGCACGGGCCGCGTGCCAAAGGCAAAAAAAAGCCGCCCGCTTGGCGCCGGGCGGCTTTTTATCGTGCTCGTCCTTTTTTACGTGTGCGGTCTACGGCTGCAGACGCGCGAGCGCTTTGGCCGGATTGATCAAGATGCGCCGTCCGTCGGCCGTGGTCTCGGCCGTTTCACGGATGATCGCGATCACTTGCACCGGCGTGAGGGCGGGCTTGACCGCCAGCAGTTTGGCGGCGAGGTTGGCCACATTCGGCGCCGCCATCGACGTGCCCGACAGCGCGACCCGTTTGCCGCCCGGCAGGTAGCTCTCGACCTGGTAGCCGTTCGCATGCACGGCCACGGTCGGGCCGTAACTCGTAAACGGCGCCTCGTCGCCGGCTTTGTCGACCGCGCCGACGGTCAGCAGGTTCGGCAGCACTATGCTCGATGGAATGAATTCGGCAAAGCTCGAATCGGAATTGTTGTTGCCGGCGGCGGTGATGAACAGGATCTCCGGCGCGCTCGAGAAGGCTTTGGTCAACGCCGCCTTCTCCATCTCGAAGTAGGTGCGCGCGAGCGTTTTGCGCTCGTCGAGCGTTTTTCCGATGCCACATTTTTGCAAGCCGGCCTCGTAGTCGCGCACGCTGCCGCCCCAGCTCATGTTCACCACGCGCACCTTGTGGCGTTTTAGGAACTCGGCGGTGGCCTGGTGCGCCTTTGCCCCGCGCTCGGCCAGCGCCATGCTCGGGCACGGCGAAGGCTGGAGCTTGTAGTCGTACGAAAGGCGCACCGTCGCCAGCCGCACCCATGGATTGCCCGCGGCCGCAATGCCGGCCACATGGGTGCCGTGGACATAATTGCCCGCCAGGCCCAAGGGCTCGACGGCGCCCTTGAAATCTTGCGCCTTCAGGCTCGACATGAATAGCTTGACCTCGGACGCCTCGGGGCTGTCGATGTTCGATTGCAGGTCGGAGAAGCCTTTGGTGCGGGCCAGCATTTCGGGCAACTTTGGCTGCAAGGCGGCAGGGATCGGGAACAACTGGCCCGTGGTGGGCCGGCTCTCGAGGTCGGTTGCGAACAGCACGGGCTGCTTTCCCTTCATCAGCATTTGGCCCGGGAACAGCTTGCTGTCGACGCCGCTGTCCCAGATGGCCACATTGACGGGCGAATAGGCGCCCTTGGCCGGCAACGCGACGTCGCGCGCGGCCCACATGTCGGCCTTTTCGACTTTGTGTTTATTCAGATAGGCCGAGTAGCTGCCAACCAGCGTGCTCTTGATCGGCATGACATTGGTCAGCGCCAAGCGGATGCTCACGAGCTGCGCCGTCATGGTCGAACTGAAGGCGCCCGTCTTGTCCACGGTGGCCTGCATCTCGTCGTTGACCGTGCCCATCAAAACTCCCTCGCCGAGCGTCTCCGCATTGCTCTTGAAACCCTTGAGGTCGTTGGCCACGACCTCGTAGGGCATGGCCGCCAGTTCCCGGTCCAGGTAGGCGGCGACGGCCGCGAGGTAGGCCGGCGTGTTGAGCTGGCCGCCCGTGCTCTTGGCAGCGGTCGACATCGCCCGCAGCCGCAGGCCGGATACGTGCTTGTTGGCAGGCTTGTCTTCGAGCAGGCGAACTTTTTCGGCACCGGCGAGCGCGCCGTCGTAATTGCCGGCCAAGAAGTCGAGCGAGGCCAGCGTGCTCATGTAGCGGCGCTGCGATGCCTTGTCGGCGATGTCATATTTGTCGAGCACGGCCTGGATGTCGGCGCGCATCGGCTGCACCACTTTCGCAAACAGGACCGGGTCGCGCACGACCTTCTCGAGTTTGTCCGTCAGGACATAGCTAAATTGCGGAATGTCCGCCTCGCGCTCGATGCGCTGCTTGTCGGCCGCCAAGGAAGGCAGGGCCAAGGCGAGCGCCAGGGCGAACACGGTAGGGCGGAGGACATGGTGCAGTGTGGACATGGACTTTGATCTTTCATGCGGAATATGGGACTGCGGTGCCAGCGCCAAGCCTAACACGGGAAGCATGGCAAACTAATAATTTTCTACCCTGCAAGTTGTGGGCATGCCATTGTTAATGGATACTCAGTAAATGATTCGCGGATTGCGTTCACTTTCACTCATCAATCGCCAGAGAGTTTTGATATGCAGGCAGACGCATGAACCAGTGGCAAGCCCTCGGATGGACGCTCGCCTGCGAAGTCCCCTTGCTGATCGTCCTCTCCCGGCCGCGGGCGATTCTTGCCATATTTTTCAGCGGGACAGGCGCCTCGCTGCTGACGCATCCCCTGGCATGGCATGTGGCCTCCATCCTGTCTCCGGCCGAATATCCGATCGGCGTGCCCATGATTGAGACCTGTGTCGTCGTGGCCGAAGGCTTGTGGCTGCAGGCATGGCTGCGCGCCGGTTTGATGCGCTCGCTCGGCTGGTCGCTGGTCGCCAATGCGGCGTCGTTCCTGCTTGGATACCTGCTGACATGATGGCCACGAACACGCGACAGTTGTCGACGCACGCGGGACTGATTGCCATCCTGCTGGTATTGGCGCTCTGGATGCCGCTGCCGCTATACCTTGTTTCGCTCGCATTGTTCGGGCTGCCCCACATCGTGCTCGAGCTCAGTTTCCTGCGCAGCCGGTATGCGGCACGCTGGCCGACGCGTTGGTGGATCGCGCTGGGCATCGTGTTGCTCCTGCAGGCGCTTGGGCGCGCTGCCGCTTGGCACGGGGAATTTTCAGTCGAATCAAGCCGAATCGTCGACGTGCTTGCGCTGTTTTTGCTGGCGCTGCTGATCCTGCTGGCACCGATGCGGGTCGGCTGGCCGGCGCGAGTCACCGGCTTGCTTGGGGCGGGCGCCGTCATGTGGCTGCTCGAACGCGGCGACCTCGTCGAAGCATTGTTGCTGTTGGCGATAGCCCACAATTTCACGCCGCTGGCGCTGGCGTGGGACATGGCCCGCGAACATCGGCCTGCCCGCGGCATGGCATGGATGATCACCGGCATGCTGATGCTTCCGCCACTGGTGGCGCTCAGCGCTTGGGGTGGCGGCATCGTGCCCGCGGCCTTCGCCGGACAGTCATGGTCCTTGGCCGGGCAACTGCCGTCCAACATTGATGGCGCCCGCGGCGAGGCGGTCCTGTCGGCGATTGTGCTGGCGCAATGCCTGCACTATTATTGCGTCATCGTTTTGCTGCCGCGTGCCGAGGCACGGCGGGTGGGCAAGGCCATCACGCCGGCGCCGTTGTTGTTTGCATTGCTGGTGGCAGTGCTTTTGCACTTGGCATACTACCTGCACGACTTCAGCAGCGCCCGCCAACTGTACGCAGTCGCGGCGGGTTTCCATGCATGGCTGGAGTGGCCAGTGTTGCTCATGGCCTTACTCTGTATGGGCCCAAGCATGCAACAACCGGGCGGCGGCACGGCGCGCGCGATGGACGCGTGAAAAATGCCCCAAGGCTAAGCGATTTCCCCTTGAAAGGAAGGACCATGTTCAAACTGTTGAAGTGCCTTGCCATGCTGGCGATGTGCGTGCCCAATTTTTGCCGGGCAGACCTGATTTCTCCTCAAGTGCAGGCGGCGCAGGAGCGCTTGCGGGCGAACCCGAACACCTTCGATCGATTCGACACGTATTGCGCAGGAAAGCGCCCCGGGGCCCTGTGCACGATTGCCGGCAATACGTTTGCCGGGGGCGGGAAAGGCGTATGCACCAATGCGATCAATGAGAGTAAATCAAGCATCGACCTGAGCTGCGTGCGTTCGGAACGGGTCGAGATCGACCGCAAGCTGCCGGCGGGTGGCTTCGTGCATGACGCCGACCTGTGCGCGCGACAGGCCACGATCATCGCCACCGAGGACGGGCAGGAGAACCGACGCTGGAACTGCACGCCTGAACATCCTGCGCCCGCCGACAGGTTTTGCCGAGGAAAGGCGGTCGGTAGCGCTTGCACCGCCGAGCTTAGCCGTGAGGGCAGCATGGAGAAGCACGCCGGTGTCTGCACCGCAGCCACGGAGACGGAGAATTTCTATTATCAGGGACGGCGGCTTGCCAAAAGAGAAGTGATCAAGTGCGAGCCCGGGCAACCCGCCAAGCACATCTATGCGCCGGCAAGCTGGCGGCAAAAATTGTTCCGCTGAACTTGGCGACGGAAAGGTGTTCTAACTGATTTACGGGCGGGCAAGGGCGCAGCCCAGTGACTTAATCGCCGGCACGGATCATGGAAAATAAAAAACCCGCGAGGCCTCGAGGCCTACGGGTTTTTATTCCATATGATACTTCTTAGAATCTGGTGCGGGGTCCAGGGATCGAACCTGGTTATCAGTACGGTGACCTGACGTCGGTCACGGCTGGGCTTTACCAATAAGCGAACCTCGCAATTCCATCGTAGTGCAAAATTTCCACTGCGCAATAACAATTTTCCAACAAACACGAAATAATTTTCATTCGTAATGATATGGCTTGACCGGCACGGCATCCTTGCGTTGCTTGTCGAGTTCGTCGAGGTCGACCCGGTGGTCCCACCATATGTACCAGCCGCGCATTTTGTCCTCTTCGACCTCGGGGTGTTCGCCGAGGTAATCGCCGAGGAACTGGTCAAATTCTGATACGTAGGCGGCCCGGTTGAGGCGGAATTTTGCAGGTTTCTGGTTCATAGTGCCTCCATGTGGAGCTACTTTGACCGGGCCCAAACGCGCCGGTTCGCTTGTACGTCCGCGCGGAAATGCCGTACCATACCGGCGTCGCCGCCCACTTGCCCCCCAGCACAGGAAAGAATGAACCAAGAGCCACAAATCGAGGCACCAGAGGCCGAACCCGCGCCCCGTTTCCGTCCTTGTCCATGGACCGCACTCGAGACGGTGCAAGATGTCGAATTGTGGATCGACGAGCACAACCGTAGTTTGCAGGAGCATATCGGCCCCCAGGAAACCGGCTACGGCGTGTGTTTTACGCTGGCCGAAGGGGGCAACATCTTCATGCAGACCAACGGCGATGCGATCATGCTCGATGTCGAGCCCGACGCGCAATGGGTCGCGCCGCTGATCTCGGCGGCCACGCAAAGCCCGCCGCCGCCCGGCCAATCATGGGTGCTGCCGGACGACAAGCTGATCCAGCTCGTCATCGGTCTGAGCAGCCTGGTCGCGAGCACCACGCTGGTGTCGGGCCACCGTTTCGGCCGCAGGCGCTAGCCGGGCAACGGTCGCGCCCAATAAAAAAGCCGTACCCGGCAAAGGGTACGGCTTTTGTATTTGCGGCGACGAAAGCGCGTCGCCTACGGCTTAAGAATCCAATGTCAATAAATCACATATTCGGATAATTCGGCCCGCCGCCGCCTTCCGGCGTGACCCACACGATGTTCTGGGTCGGATCCTTGATGTCGCAGGTTTTGCAATGCACGCAGTTTTGCGCATTGATCTGCAGGCGGTCCTTGCCTTCGTCCGTCTTGACGAACTCGTACACGCCGGCCGGGCAATAGCGCGCTTCCGGCCCCGCGTAGGTGGCCAGGTTGACGTCGACCGGGATGCCCGCGTTCTTGAGCGTGAGGTGGATCGGCTGGTCTTCGGCGTGGTTGGTGTTGGAGATGAACACCGACGACATCTTGTCGAAGGTCAGCTTGCCATCGGGCTTGGGATAGACGATCGGCTTGTAGTTGGCGGCCGGCTTGAGGCATTCGTGGTCGCCGTAATCGCGGTGCAGGGTCCACGGCGCCTTTCCGCGCAGGATCAATTGGTCGATGCCGGTCATGACCGAGCCGAGGTACAGGCCCTTCGACAGCCATGGCTTGACGTTGCGCGCCACGTGCAGTTCTTCGTGCAGCCACGAGTTTTCGAACGCGGCCGGGTAGCTCGCCAGTTCGTCGTGCTGGCGCTGCTCGCCGAGCGCGGCAAACGCCGCTTCGGCGGCCAGCATGCCGGTCTTGATCGCGGCGTGGCTGCCCTTGATGCGGCTCATGTTGAGGAAGCCGGCGTCGCAGCCGATCAGCGCGCCGCCCGGGAACACCAGTTTCGGCAAGGCCTGCAGGCCGCCGGCGGTGATCGCGCGCGCGCCATACGAGATGCGTTTGGCGCCTTCGAAGAAGGTGCTGATCGCCGGATGGGTCTTGTAGCGCTGGAATTCGTCGTACGGCGACAGGTAGGGATTCGCGTACGACAGGCCGATCACGTAACCGACCACGACCTGGTTGTTCTCGAGGTGGTACAGGAAGGAGCCGCCGTAGGTGTCCGACTTGAGCGGCCAGCCGGTGGTGTGGATGACCAGGCCGGGCTTGTGTTTGGCCGGGTCGATCTCCCACAGTTCCTTGATGCCGATGCTGTACGACTGCGGGTCCTTGCCCTTGTTGAGGTCGTACTTGCTGATCAGTTGCTTGCCGAGGTGGCCGCGCGAGCCTTCCGCGAACAGGGTGTACTTGGCGTGCAATTCCATGCCGAGCTGGAAGTCGGGGCCGGGCTGGCCGTCGCGCTTGACGCCCATGTTGCCGGTGGCGACGCCCTTGACCGAGCCGTTGTCGTTGTACAGGATTTCGGCGGCCGGGAAGCCGGGGAAGATCTCGACCCCGAGCGCCTCGGCTTGCTGGCCGAGCCAGCGCGTGACGTTGCCCAGCGAGATCACGTAGTTGCCGTGGTTCTCGAAGCAGGCCGGCACCATGAAGGCCGGGGTCTGGATCGCCTTGGTTTCGGTCAGGAACAGGATCCGGTCTTCCGTCACTTCGGTGTGGAGCGGGGCGCCGAGCTCTTTCCAGTTGGGAAACAGTTCGTTCAGGGCGCGTGGGTCCATGACCGCGCCCGACAAGATGTGGGCGCCGATTTCGCCGCCTTTTTCGAGCACGCAAACGCTCACTTCCTGGCCTTTTTCGGCTGCCAGCTGTTTCAGTTTGATGGCCGCGGACAAGCCCGCCGGGCCGCCGCCGACGACGACGACGTCGTATTCCATCGCCTCGCGCGGGCCGTATTGTTCGAGTAAATTAGTAGGCTCAGTCATGGTCTCATCTTGGATGGTGGAAAATTTAAGCACGAGTGTGCGGCTTTTTGCCGGTGATTGCAACTTTGACGACATTTTACGGGCATTATTAGACGGCGCCGTCTAATGCTGGCAAATTGTGTAATGATTGTGCTTTCGTTTGCACCGGACAGGGAGTCGATCGTGGGCATTGAAGTCAACTATGAAGGAAAAATCGCGCTTGTCACGGGCGCCTCGAGCGGGCTCGGCGCACGTTTCGCCAAGGCCCTCGCGGGCGCGGGCGCCCAGGTCGTGCTGGCGTCGCGCCGCACCGACCGCCTCAAGGAATTGCGCGCCGAGATCGAAGCCGACGGCGGCGCCGCCCACGTCGTCTCGCTCGACGTGACCGATATCGCGAGCATCAAGTCGGCCATCGCGCACGCCGAAACCGAGGCCGGCCCGATCGACATCCTGGTCAATAACTCCGGCGTCTCGACGACCCAGCGCCTGATCGACGTCACGCCCGAAGACTACGCTTACATGATGGACACCAACCTGCGCGGCGCCTTTTTTGTGGCCCAGCAGACCGCCAAACGCATGATCGCGCGCGCCAAGGGCGACCCGAAAAAACAACACCGGATCATCAATATCGCGTCCGTGGCGGGCCTGCGGGTGCTGCCGCAGATCGGCGTCTACTGCATGAGCAAAGCCGGCGTGATCCAGATGACCAAGGCGATGGCGGTCGAGTGGGGCAAGTATGGCATCAACGTCAACGCGATCTGCCCCGGCTATATTTCGACCGAGATCAACGAGGAGTACTTCACCACCGAGCAGGGCCGCAAGCTGATCGACATGTTGCCGCGCAAGCGCGCCGGCAAGCCCGAGGACCTCGACGGCCTGTTGCTGCTGCTCGCGGCCGAAGAGACCCATTTCATCAATGGCGCGATCATCACGGCCGACGACGGCATGACGGCGCAGTGAGCGCGTTGGGCACGGTCCCGGGCGAGGCGGCCGGGCAGGGGCCGGCCCACAAGCTGGTCCATGCGATGCGCATGCCGATCCGCTGGGGCGACATGGACGCGATGGGCCACGTCAACAACACGGTCTATTTCCGCTACATCGAGCAGGCGCGCATCTCGTGGTTCGACGAGATCGCCTGCGCGCCCGACCCGGCCGGCAGCGGCCCGGTCATCGTCAACGCGCATTGCTCGTTCCTCAAGCAACTCAAGTACCCGGGCGAGATCGAGGTGCGCACCCTGGTCGGCGCGCCCGGCCGCTCGAGCTTCGAGATGACGCACGAAATCCGATTGATCGACGCCGCCGGCGCGCCGGGCCGGCTGCACGCGCGCGGCGGGGCCAAGGTCGTCTGGGTTGATTTTCCGGCCGAAAAGTCGATCCCGCTTCCGGAAACGCTGCGCGCGCTGCTCGTTTGATGTAATTTCCACAAGCCCCACTTCCCGCGCGGGCGTTGGCGCAAGGTCGGCGCGCGCCCCCGCGGCGCCCGCTCGACAAATGGCGCGACTGTTGTGCCGATACCAAATTCGTTTCTAAGTTGGAAGAATTCCACTACGGCCAGCCATCCCCCTTCACTTATAATGCAACCGTGCCTCATTGCTGCGCGGGCCGGTTGACGATTGGAACAAGGGATTGCGTGTGAATGGGGTGAGGTTTTCGATTGCAAGGCATGCGGCCTGGGCGCCCGGCTTGACGACGTCCGAGGCATGGCGCGCCTGGTCGGAGGTCCCGTTCGCGATTGATGGCGCCCAGCAGTCCGGCGCGCAGCAGCCGCCGCTGGCGCAGATGCCGGCGATGCTGCGCCGGCGCGCCGGCGTGCTCGGAAAGATGGCCCTCGAGGTGGCCTACGACTGCCTCGACGGCCGCACCGGGGTGCCGACCGTGTTTTGTTCGCGCCACGGCGAGGTCGCGCGCGCGATCGAGCTGCTGACCGAACTGGCCGCCGGGCTGCCCTTGTCGCCGACCGGTTTCGGCCTCGCGGTCCACAACGCGAGCGCCGGCCTGTTCTCGATCGCGCGCGCCGACCAGGCCAACCACGTCGCCCTCGCGGCCGGCGCCAGCACGGTCGAACACGCCGTGATCGAAGCGTGCGGCATGCTCGCCGACGGCGTCCCGATGGTGCTGCTGGTGGCCTACGACTGCCCCTTGCCGCAGTTGCTTAGCCGCTTCGAGGATTGCGCCGAGCAGCCCAACGCGTGGGCCTGGCTGATGGTGCCGGCCGGCGCCGAAGCGCTGGCGCTGGCCTGGGACGCCGACACCGCGTCCGCAGCCGCGCCGGACGTTGGCGCGATGCCGGGCGGCCTCGAGGTGCTGCGCTTCTACGCGAGCGGCGCGCAGCGCCTCGAGCGCCGCGACGGCCGCCTTCGCTGGCGCTGGACGCGCGATGATTGAGGTGCTCGAGCGCGGCTGGCGTGTGTTCGCCACCGGCGTCAGTTTTACCCTGTTCGGCGTCGGCGGCCTGTTGCTGGGCGTGTTCGTGTTCCCGCTGATGTCGCTCGCGCTGCGCGGGCGTGAGCGCCGCAGCGCGATGGCGCGCACCGTGATCCGGTTCGCGTTCCGCTTTTTTGTCGAAACCATGCGCACGCTGGGCGTGCTGCGCTACCGCTTGCGCGGCCTCGAGCGGCTCGAACGCGAGGGCATGCTGATCCTGGCCAACCACCCGACGCTGATCGACACGGTGTTCCTGATGGCCTTCGTCAAGCGCGCCGATTGCATCGTCAAGGGCGCACTGTGGAACAATTTTTTCCTGGGCCGGGTCGTGCGCTCGGCCGGCTACATCAACAACGACCAGGGCGCCCAACTGGTCGAGTCGTGCATCGCGTCGCTGCGCGCCGGGAATAACCTGATCATTTTCCCTGAGGGCACGCGCACCCCGGCCGGCGGCGCGCTCGCCTTCCGGCGCGGCGCGGCCAACATCGCCGTGCGCGGCGCGCGCCCGATCACGCCGGCCGTGATCCGTTGCGAGCCGCCGACGCTGGGCAAGGACGGCAGCTGGTGGCGGGTGCCGCCGCGGCGCGTCATGTTCAGCATCGACGTGCACGAAGATATCGAGTCCCACCAGTTCCACGGCGCTGGCGACTCGGACGTAATGGCTGCGCGTCATTTGACACAGCAGCTCCAGGACTATTTTACGAAAGAGAGTCAACACCATGCTTGAACAAGAAGTCAAAGAACTCATCATCGATGTGCTGCAGCTCGAAGACGTCAGCGCCGCCGACATCGACAACGAGGCGCCGCTGTTCGTCGACGGCCTCGGGCTCGACTCGATCGACGCGCTCGAAATCGGCGTGGCGCTGCAAAAACGTTATGGCATCACGCTGTCGGCCGAGTCGGACGACACGCGCCGCCATTTCGCGTCGGTGCGGGCGTTGGCGGCGCTCATCGAAGCCAATCGGAAGAAGTAAGGGAGTCATGTCATGGTAGCAAACAGTACGGCAGCAATTAGTACGGCAGCAATAAGCACGATGGACGCCGATCAGCGTTTCGCCCTGGTGGCCGACCTGCTGGCCGAGATGTTCGAGCTCGACCGCGCCGCCCTGGGCCGCGAGTCGAACCTGTACGCCGATCTCGACATCGACAGCATCGACGCGGTCGACCTGGCCGTTCGGCTCAAGCAAATGACCGGCAAGGGACTGCAGCCGGAGGTGTTCAAGACCATCCGCACGATCGGCGACGTGGTCGACGCGCTGGCGTTGGAGCAAGCGACATAAAAAGCCCTCTCTGGACCGTGCTCGCGGTCGTCCTCACCGTGCTTTACCCGCTCGTCATCTGGTTCGGACAAGGGCAGGTCGAGCCGCGCTGGCTGGCCGTGCTGCTGCTGCTGGCGGCGGCCTCGCGCCTGCCATCGCTCAAGATCAGCGCGGTGGCGCGCTGGTCCGCGCTCGGCGCGCTGGTGCTCGCCGGCGGCGCGGTGTGGGCCAACGCCATGCTGCCGCTCAAGCTGTACCCGGTGCTGGTCAACGCGGCCCTGCTGGCCGCCTTCGCTTACAGCCTGGCGTCGCCGCCGTCGATGATCGAGCGCCTCGCGCGCCTGCGCGAGCCAGATTTGCCGCCCGCGGCGATCGGCTACACGCGCCGCGTGACCCAGGTCTGGTGCGGTTTTTTCGTCGTCAACGGCGCCATCGCGCTGGGCACGGCCCTGTGGGCCTCGCCCGCGGCCTGGTCGCTGTACACGGGCGTCATCGCGTACCTGCTGATGGGCCTTTTGTTCGGGATCGAATACCTGTTCCGGATGCGTTTCAAGCGGCTCCACCATGAATGATTTCTTCTCCGCGCTGGCAGCGCGCGCGCCCGATGCGCTGGTGGGGCGGCGCGCCGGGGGCGATGTGCGCATGGCCGAATTCGCCGCGCGCGTCGGCGCCTGGCGCGCGCTGGCCGAACGCTGCGACGCGTCCGGCGTGGCGCTGTTCCACGACGACAGCATCGAATTCGCGGCGGCGTTGCTCGGCTGCTGGCAGGCCGGTAAAACGGTCTGGCTCAGCGCCGACACGCTGCCGGCCAGCTGCGCGGCGCTGGCGCAATCGGTGCAGGCCTTCTTCGGCCAGTTCCCGCCGGCGCATGCGCCGCGGGTGCCGGCCGCCGGCGACGCCTGCGCCAAGCCGTGGCACGCGCCGGCGCCCGGGTTCGCCGCGCTGGTGGTGCACACCTCGGGCAGCAGCGGACAAGCGCAGGCGATCCCGAAGCGCTTCGCCCAATTGACGTCCGAAATCGAGACGCTCGAAGCGTGTTTCGGCGCGCGCCTCGGCGCCGCCGAGATCGTCGCTACGGTCTCGCACCAGCACATCTACGGCCTGCTGTTCAAGGTCCTGTGGCCGCTCGCCGGCGCGCGCGCGATCCACGCGGCCAGCCTCAATTTCCCCGAGCAGATGGCGCTCGCGCTGGGCCAACGCCCGTGCGTGCTGGTGGCCAGCCCGGCCCACCTCAAGCGCCTGCCCGACCACCTCGACTGGCAGCCGGCCGCCGCCTGCCTGCGCGCCGTGTTCTCGTCGGGCGGCCTGCTCGCGCCCGAGGCCGCGTTCGGCGCCGGCGCGCTGCTCGGCCAGGTGCCGGTCGAGGTGTATGGCAGCTCGGAGTCGGGCGGCATCGCCTGGCGCCAGCGCCGTCCGGGCCTGATCGAGAGCTGGGATCCGCTGCCGGGCGTGGCCTGGCGCGTGGGCGCCTCTGGCGAGCTCGAAGTGCGTTCTCCGCACGCCGGCGGCGACGCCTGGCTGCAGATGGCCGACCGGGTGCAGGCGACCGGCAGCGGCGGCTTCCTGCTGCAGGGGCGCAGCGACCGCATCGTCAAGATCGAAGAAAAACGCATCTCGCTCGACGCCGTCGAGGCGGCCATCGTCGGCACCGGCCTGGCGCGCGAGGCGCGCGTGATCGTGGCGCCCGAGGTCGCGGGCCAGCGCCAGTCGCTGGCCGCCTTCGTGGTCGCGGCCGCGCCCGGCCAGGCGCTGCTCTCGAGCGGCGGCAAGGCCGCCCTCAACAAGCGCCTGCGCCAACTGCTGTCCGGCGCGATCGAGCCGGTCGCGCTGCCGCGCCGCTGGCGCTACCTCGAGCAGCTGCCGCTCAACGCCCAGGGCAAGACCACCCACGCGCAACTGCTCGCGCTGCTCGACGGGGGCTCGGACGCGCGTCCGCGCCTGCCGCACGTGCGCCTGCACGAGCGCGAGGCCGCGCGCGTGCTGCTCGAACTGAACGCGCCGGCCGCGCTCGTGTATTTCGACGGCCATTTCAATGCCGCGCCGGTGCTGCCCGGCGTCGTGCAGCTCGATTGGGCGATCCTGTACGGGCGCCAGTATTTCGCGCTCGCGCCGCAGTTCAAGGCGGTCCACGCGCTCAAGTTCCAGCATTTGATTCGTCCCGAAACCCCGGTCTGGCTCGAACTGAGCCACGACGAGGCCAAGGGCAGCCTCAATTTCCGCTATTTTTCGGACGCCGGCCAGCACGCTGGCGGGCGCATCCTGTTCGGCCAGATGGAAACGACCGCATGACGCACCCCACACCGACCCCGGCCCCCGGCTTCAATCCCTGCATCGTGATCCCGGTGTATAACCACGAGCACGCGATCGGCACCGTGGTGGCCGAGGTGCTCGCGCACGGCCTGCCTTGCATCCTCGTCGACGACGGCAGCGGCGAGGGCTGCGCGCGCGCGCTCGACCGGCTGGCCGCGGCGACGCCGGCGCAGGTGGCGCTGGTGCGCCATGTGCAGAACCAGGGCAAGGGCGGGGCGGTGCTGAGCGGCTTCCGCCACGCCGCCGGCGCCGGCTTCACCCACCTGCTGCAGATCGACGCCGACGGCCAGCACCGCAGCGCCGACATCCCGGCTTTTTTGGCGCAGGCGCGCGCCAATCCGCAGGCGCTGATCGTCGGCTGCCCGGTGTACGACGAGTCGGTGCCGAAGCTGCGCCTGTACGCGCGCTACCTGACCCACGTCTGGGTCTGGATCAACACGCTCTCGTTCGACATCCGCGATTCGATGTGCGGTTTGCGCGTGTATCCGGTCGCGCCCGTGCTTGCGCTGGCGGCGCGCCAGAAGCTCGGGCTGCGCATGAATTTCGACACCGACGTGCTGGTGCGCCTGCACTGGGCCGGCCTGCAGATGGTGAACCTGCCGACCCGGGTCGGCTACCCGAGCGACGGCGTCTCGCATTTCAGGGTCTGGCTCGACAATGTGCTGATCAGCCGGATGCACGCGACCCTGTTCTTCGGCATGCTGCTGCGCCTGCCGCTGCTGTTGGCACGCAAGGTGCGCAAGTTACCCGTGTGGCGGCGCGCATGAAGCAGGCCCGCGCCACCCATTGGGCCGCGATCAACGAGCTCAGTTTCGTGGCCGGCATGCGCGCGCTGTTCTGGATCTGCCGCGTGTTCGGGCGCTGGCCGTTCCGCGTGTTCCTGTACCCGGTGCTGGCGTGGTACGTGGCGACCAAGCCGGCGCCGCGCGCTGCCTCGCTCGAATATCTGGCGCGGGTCGGCAAACTGACGCCGGTGCCGAGCGGCGCGATGGGCGTGGTCCGGCACTTCGGCGCCTTTGCCGAGAACATCCTCGACAAGATGCTGGCCTGGGGCGGCCTGCTCGACACCGGCAAGGTCAGCTACCACGGGATCGAGCCGATGGTGCGCATGATCGACGCCGGGCAGGGCGCGCTGCTGGTGTGCTCCCACCACGGCAACATGGAATTGTGCCGCGCGCTGTCGACCCGGCGCCCCGGCCTGAAACTGACGGTGCTGGTGCACACCAAGCACGCCAAGGCGTTCAACCAGATGATGGGGCAGATCGACCCGCGCAGCCAGCTCAACCTGCTGCAGGTGACCGAGGTCACGCCGGCCACAGCGATCATGCTCTCCGAGCGCATCGGGCGCGGCGAGTTCGTCGTCATCGCCGGCGACCGGGTGCCGGTCGCGCCCAATCCGCGCGTGGCGCGCGCGCCGTTTTTGGGCAGCGAGGCGGCCTTCCCGGTCGGCCCCTACGTGATGGCGAGCGTGCTGCAATGCCCGATCTACATGATGTTCTCGATGCGCCGCGCAGGCGGCCACGAAGTCCATTTCGAGTTGCTCAGCGAAGCGGTGAACCTGCCGCGCAAGGGACGCGACGCCGCGCTCGATGCGTTGGCCGGCGTGTACGCGGCGCGGCTCGAGCACCACTGCGTGCGCGCGCCGCTCGAGTGGTTCAATTTTTTCGATTTTTGGCATCAAGCCGACCTGGACAAGACCCAATGAATTCCGCCCTACCGCAAAACGCAAGCCAGCAAGCCACCCAACGTGTCGTCCAATTCGACCGCAACCGCCTGGGCATCGAGGACATCGTCGACATCGCGCGCGGCAACGCCCGCGCGGTGCTGTCGGAGGACCCGCAGTTCCGCGCCGCGATCGCGCGCGGCGCCGATTTCCTCGACCGCCTGCTGCGCGAGGACGGCATCATCTACGGCGTCACCACCGGCTACGGCGACTCGTGCACCGTGACCGTGCCGCCCGAACTGGTGGCCGAACTGCCGCACCACCTGTACACCTACCACGGCTGCGGCCTCGGCGAATACCTGAGCCCGGCCCAGACGCGCGCCGTCATGGCGACCCGCCTGGCCTCGCTGTCGAAGGGCTATTCGGGCGTCTCGGTCGAGCTGCTCGCGCAGATCGCGCGCCTGCTCGACGCCGGCCTGCTGCCGCTGATCCCGAGCGAAGGCTCGGTCGGCGCCAGCGGCGACCTGACCCCGCTGTCGTACCTGGCGGCGGTGCTGTGCGGCGAGCGCGAGGTCTGGCGCGACGGCGTGCAGGTGCCGGCCGCGCAGGCGCTGGCGCAGGCCAACATCACGCCCCTGCGGCTGCGCCCGAAAGAGGGCCTGGCGATCATGAACGGCACCGCCGTGATGACGGCGCTGGCCTGCCTGGCCTACGACCGCGCCG
>JAZKIN010000230.1:0-4792 GCA_040384885.1 Pseudomonadota bacterium
ACGCGCAAAAGCCTGATCGGCTCGGGCGACCGCAGCGAGCGCATCCGCACCTACAACTTCCCGCAGGGGCGCATGACCGACCACCGCATCAACCTGACGCTCTACAAGCTCGATTTCATCATGGACGGCGACCTGGCGGACCTGACCAACGCGCTCGCGGCCGAGCACCAGGCCGAGCTGCTGGCCGCGCTCGGCGATTAAGTTTGCCATAAGACAATAGAAGGAAGATACTGTCACAGGCTTGCTTTGTGCGAAAATTAGCCACGGCCCAACAAACTGCTCACTCGTACCGAAAGAATCCGATGCCCGCTTCCCGAATCCTGTTGAATGCGATCGCCCTGTTCTGCTTTTCGCTGATCTGCCTCGCGCTCTATCTGCAGCACATGGTCGACATGCTGCCCTGTCCGCTGTGCGTGATGCAGCGCTACGCCTTCCTCGTGACCGGCCTGTTCTGCCTGTTGGCGGCTTCGACCATGCGGGTCAAGACCTGGGCCGCGGCCGCGCTCGTGGGCGCGCTGGCCGGCCTCGCGACCGCCGCCAAGCACGTGCACCTGCTGGCCAATCCTGGCATGTCGTGCGGCATCGACCCGATGGAAACCCTGCTCAACAAATTGCCGACGGCGATCTACATGCCGGCGCTGTTCCAGGCCGACGGCCTGTGCGAGGACGCGAGCGAATTGTTGTACGGTTATTCGATCCCGCAATGGTCGCTGGCGGCGTTCATCGTGATCGCCGTCGTGCTCGCCTACATCCTGGTACGCAAACGCCACTGATGCACGTCAAACCCGGCAGCACGATCGGGGCGCTGCAGTCGGGCTTGCCGCTCGGCGCGCTCGAGAACCGCATTTTGCTGTGCCACGCGCTCGGCATGACGCGCGTTAGCCTGATCACCCAGGACAGGCGCGCGCTAGACGCGGCCGAGGCCGCGCGACTCGAGGCACTGGTCGCGCGCCGCCTGGCCGGCGAGCCGATCGCCTACATCGTCGGGCAGCGCGAATTCTTCGGCCTCGCGCTGCAGGTCACCGACGCCGTGCTCATCCCCCGCCCCGACACCGAACTGCTGGTCGAACTGGCGCTCGAACGGCTGCCCGAACACGGCCGCGTGCTCGACATGGGCACCGGCAGCGGCGCCATCGCGATCGCGATCGCGCACACCCGACCCGACGCGCGCGTGTCTGCGCTCGACGTCAGCGAGGCGGCGCTGGCGGTGGCCGGCGCGAACGCGGCGCGCCACGGCGCACAGCTGCGTTTTTTGCACAGCGACTGGTTCGGCGCGGTGGCCGGCGAGCGCTTCGAGCTGATCGTCTCGAACCCGCCGTACATCGCCGACGCCGACCCGCACCTGGCGCAGGGCGACCTGCGCTTCGAGCCGATCGGCGCGCTCAGCGACGGCGCCGACGGCCTGGCGGCGCTGCGCACGATCGTCGCCGGCGCGGCAGCGCACCTCGCGCCGTACGGCCATCTGCTGATGGAACACGGCTACGACCAGGCCGCGCAGGTGCGCGCCCTGCTGAGCGAGGCCGGCTACACCGACGTGCGCAGCTGGCGCGACCTGGCCGACATCGAGCGCGTCAGCGGCGCGCGCAAAGCCGGGCATTAGTGTTCGCAATTCGGCAGTAAGCGCTTACGAAATCGTAACGGCGAAACCTTAAAAATCATAAACCAACATCGTCCTCGCGCATGCGGGGACCCATAGAACAGTAGCGCATAGCAACCGTTCTATGGCCCCCCGCCTGCGCGAGGGCGATGTGGTTTTTCCGCGCCTTCGCTAGAACGACGCTAGCAGGAATGTTTAGCTTGATGATCGCGTTGTTTTCCAACCCGCGCGCGCCGGCGCCCCGCCCGCTGCACTAAAATACCGTACCCGTCCCTGGAGCCGCGCATGCGCAAACTGCTGGTCCTCTGTGTCTTCGTGATCGCTCCGTGCACGGCGCTGGCGGCGGGCAACCCGAACGCCGCCGCGCGCGCGCTGTTCGACGCCGAATGGCAGTGGCGCATGCAAAACCGGCCCGAGCTGGCCACCGCCGCCGGCGACCACCGCTACAACGCGACCCTGTCCGACACCTCGCTCGCGGCCAGCCGCGCCGCCACCACGCACGCCCAGCAGATGCTCGAGCAAGCCTTGCAACTCGAGCGCGACAAACTGACGCCGCAAAACCAGCTCTCGCTCGAGCTGTTCGTCTACGAGCAGTCCCAGCGGCTCGAGGCGGCCTCCTACTACCCCTACCAGGTCCAACCGCTGAGCGCGCAAGACGGCATCCACATCAGCTTCGCCCAGCTGGTCGCGCAGATGCCCTTCGCCGCCGAGGCCGACTACCGCAACTACCTGGCCCGCATCGAGGCCCTGCCCGCCCACATCGACGGCATCATCGAGCAACTGCGCGAGGGCCTCAAAACCGGCTGGAGCACGCCGCGCGCCGTGCTGCGCCCCGTGCCCGAGCTGCTGCGCCAGCTGCGCGAGGGCGTCGACACGGGCGCGCTCGGCCAGCCGTTCCGCCAGATCCCGGCCACGATCCCCAAGCCCGTGCGCGACGAGCTGGCAGCCAGCGGCCCGGCCGCGCTGCGCGCCAGGGCCGCGCCCGCGCTGCTCAAACTCGAACAATTCCTGCGCGCCGACTACCTGCCGCTAACGCGCGAGAGCATCGCCGCCGGCGCGCTGCCGGGCGGCGCCGACTACTACGCCTTTTTGGCGCGCAGCCACAGCACCACCGAAATGACCCCGTCCGAGATCCACGCGCTCGGCCTGCAAGAGGTCGCGCGCATCCGCGCCGCCATGCGCGCGACCATCGCGCGCACCGGCTTTGCGGGCGGCTTCGCCCAGTTCGTGCGCTTCGCCACCACCGACCCGCGCCTGTTCTACAAGCAGCCCGAGCCGCTGCTGGCGCGCTACCGCAGCGTGGTCGCGCGCGCCAGCGCGCAACTGCCGGCGCTGTTCGCCGATCCGCCGTCGGCGCAGCTGGTGGTCAAGCCGGTGCAGGCTTTCGGCGCCGAGACCCAGTCGCCCGCCTACTACGAGGCCGGCAACGCATTCGCGCCGGCCGCGCTGGTGGTCAACACCTCGCGCCTGGCCGCGCGCCCGATCTGGGAGATCGAGACGCTGGCCCTGCACGAGGGCGTGCCGGGCCACCACCTGCAGGTCGCGCGCGCCCAGGAGCTCGGCGAGCTGCCCGAGTTCCGGCGCCGCGGCTGGTACGTCGCCTTCGGTGAGGGCTGGGCCCTGTACGCCGAAAGCCTCGGCGCCGAGCTGGGCCTGATGCGCGACCCGTTCTCGCGCTTCGGCCAGCTCAATTCGGAGCTGTTCCGCGCCGCGCGGCTGGTGGTCGACACCGGCATCCACGCGCAGGGCTGGACGCGCCAGCAGGCGCTCGACTACCTCAACGCCAACACTGCCAACACGCCGTTCGACAACGAGGTCGAGGTCGACCGCTACATCGGCTGGCCGGGCCAGGCGCTCGGCTACAAGCTGGGCCAGATGCGCATCCGGGCGTTGCGCGAGAAGGCCCAGGCCACGCTCGGCCCACGCTTCGACCTGCGCCGCTTCCACGGCGCCGTGATCGACAACGGGCCGCTGCCGCTGGCCCTGCTCGAGCAGCAGGTCGGGCTCTGGATCGGCAGCCAGGCCCCGGCACCCGTGGCGCCTCTGCAGTGAGCGGCGGCGCAGCGCGGCCGGCGTCGCGGCAGGCACGGCGCGCGCCTGCGTTGTGCCGGCGCCGGGCCGCACATCCGGCGACAAGCATGCCGCACGGGGTCGCCGGATTCGGCGCAGGGTCCGATTGACGTTTGTTAAATATAATGGAACGCCCTTTGTTGACGCATCGCTGGGACCTGGTTTCCCGGGCTTCTCCAAGGTGCAATATGCAAGATTTCTAGAACGGCAATCGACCTTACTTTCGTTTCAACTACGCATCTTCAGTGGCGCGCTCGGCCCGCTCCGACGCAGTTGCCAAATTTCGGTTAATCTCTGCTCAAATTACCAATTAAGCAGGTCAAGAAAGGATCTCCGTGCCGAACCAACTTACCCGCCGCCTCGCCCTGCTGGGCGACGACGCGCACCGCGCATTGCTCGTGCAGGGCCTGCGCGGCATCGAGCGCGAAGGCCTGCGCATCGACGCGCAAGGCCAGCTCGCGCGCACGCCCCATCCGGAGCAACTCGGTTCGGCCCTGACCCACCCGCAGATCACCACCGACTACGCCGAAGCGCTGCTCGAATACATCACCCCGGCCGAGAACGACATCGCGCTCACGCTCAACCGGCTCGACGCGATCCACCGCTTTGCCTACACCCGGCTCGGCGCCGAGATGCTGTGGAGCCAGTCGATGCCGTGCGCGCTGCCGTCCGAGGACGAGATCGACATCGCCTGGTACGGCAAGTCCAACATCGGCATGCTCAAACACGTGTACCGGCGCGGCCTGGCGCTGCGCTACGGCAAAGCGATGCAGTGCATCGCCGGCATCCACTACAACTACTCGATGTCCGAGCAGCTGTGGGACGTGCTGCGCGAAAGCGACGGCGTGCCCGAAGAGCGCCGCTGCGCGCTGCGCGACTTCCAGTCGGCCAGCTACTTCGCGCTGATCCGCAATTTCCGCCGCTACAGCTGGCTGCTGATGTACCTGTTCGGCGCCTCGCCCGCGCTCTCGACCGGCTTCCTGCGCGGGCGCGCGCACCAGCTCGAGACGCTGTCCGACGACACCCTGTTCCTGCCGTATGCGACCAGCCTGCGCATGAGCGACCTCGGCTACCAGAACGACGCCCAGTCCGGCCTGACCCCGCACGAGAACTGCCTCGAGAGCT
>JAZKIN010000231.1:0-21271 GCA_040384885.1 Pseudomonadota bacterium
TCCTCGAACTCGCCGCGGAACTTGGCGCCGGCCACCAGCGCGGCCATGTCGAGCGAGAGCACGCGCTTGCCCTTGAGCGACTCGGGCACCTCGTTGTTGACGATGCGCTGGGCCAGCCCCTCGACGATCGCGGTCTTGCCCACGCCCGGTTCGCCGATCAGCACAGGGTTGTTCTTGGTGCGCCGCTGCAGCACCTGGATCGCGCGCCGGATCTCGTCGTCGCGCCCGATCACCGGGTCGAGTTTACCCATACGCGCGCGTTCGGTCAGGTCGATCGTGTATTTTTTGAGCGCCTCGCGCTGGCCCTCGGCCTCTTGCGAGTTGACGCCCTCGCCGCCGCGCACGGCCTGCACCGCCGTCTCGAGCGCCTTGCGCGTGAGGCCGGACTCGCGCGCGAGGCGGCCGGCGTCGGATTTGTCTTCGGCCAGCGCGAGCAGGATCATCTCGCTCGAGACGAACTGGTCGCCGCGCTTTTGCGCCTCTTTGTCGGCCAGGTTGAGCATCGCCATGAGCTCGCGGCTGACCTGGGTCTCGCCGCCCGTGCCCGAGACCTTGGGCAGGCGCTCGAACGCGCCCTTGAGGCCGTTGCTGAGGGCGCCGACATTGGCGCCGGCGCGCTGCAGCAGCGAGCGGGCGCCGCCGTCGTCCTGGTTGAGCAGGGCCGCGAGCAGGTGGACCGGCTCGATGTACTGGTTTTCGTTGCCGACGGCCAGGCTTTGCGCATCGGAGATGGCTTCCTGGAGCTTGGTGGTGAGTTTGTCTTGCCGCATGGTGTTGCTCCCGAGTGTGTCTGCTTGATACCGGACAGATTGGGACGGAGCGTAGCATTTTCAATACACCAATGGCGCCGCGCGGCGCCATTGGTGTCGAAACGGCGCGGGCGCGGGGCCCTGCCGGGACTTAATCGGCGAGCTTGCCGCCCGGACCGGCCTGGGCGTCGGCCAGCGCGATGTCGCGCACGTTCTTTTGCACCGCGACCGCGCCGAACAGCGCCAGCACGAACGACATCGCAAAAAAGCCCTTTTCGCTCGACGCCAGCGTCGCGTTCCAGAGGCCGACCGTGAGCAGCAGCAGGCACATGCCGACCGAGATCCAGCACAGGCCGAAGTAGATGCCCGTCACCTTGATGCCCTCGAGCCGGTCGCGCACCGACTTTTGCAGCGAGACCGAGGCGAACAGACCATACATGAGCAAGGTCAGGTAGTAGCCCTTCTCGTTGAGCGCCATGCCCGCGTTCCAGACGCCGACAAGGTAGACCCCGGCGCCGATCGCCATGGCGAGCCACGAGGCGCCGACGAAGGCGCCGGTGGGACGGTTCGATTGCTGCATTGACATGGTGTATTCCTTCTAGGTGGGTGGGTCAGGATGACAAGGCGCGCCAGGTCGCATACCCGGCGATACAACAGACGATCGATCCGACCAGGTGCAGGGCCGAATGGCCGAGCGCCCAGCCGTACTGGCCGCGCTCGAGCAGCAGCATGGCCTCGCCCGAGAAAGTCGAAAACGTGGTCAATCCGCCCAGCAGGCCGGTGATGGCGAACAAACGCCATTCGGGGCCGAGGCCCGGGTGCGCCGCGAACACGCCCATCAGCAGGCCGACCAGATAGCCGCCGCCGAGGTTGGCCGCGAGGGTGCCCAGCGGCAGCTCGGAATGCAAGCGGTTGAGCCACAGCGACAGCCCCCAGCGCAGCCAGGCGCCGAGCGCCGCGCCGAGGCCGACCGCGAGCCAGCTCATTGGCCGGCGGACCATCGGGCCAGCGCGCTGTCGTCGCTCACGCGGGCGTCGACCCAGCGCGCGCCTTGCGGCGTCTGCTCTTTTTTCCAGAACGGGGCTTCGGTTTTTAAATAGTCGATGATGAATTCGCAGGCGGCGAAGGCGTCGCCGCGGTGCGCCGAACTGCACGCCACGAGCACGATCTGCTCGGCCGGCAGCAGCGTGCCGATGCGGTGCACCACGCGCGCGCCGAGCAGCGGCCAGCGCGCCATCGCGCGCGCGACGATGTGTTCGATCGATTTTTCGGTCATGCCGGGGTAGTGCTCGAGCTCCATCGCGGCCACGCTGGCGCCCTCGTTGAGGTCGCGCACCGTGCCCACGAAGCTGACCACGGCGCCGGCGCGGGCGTCGCCGGCGCGCAGCAGGGCCAGTTCGGTCGTGAGGTCGAAATCCTCACGCTGGACCCGGACCCGGTCCAGCCGCGGCGCCGCCCCCGGGTTCACCCGCGGTCCTTGCCGATGCGCGAAAACAGCTGCTCGATGCGGGTCGCGGTGCGGTCGTCGAGCAGCGCCGGCATCGCGCACAACTGCACGAACTGGGCCGACTCGGTGAGCGGCTTGCTGCCCGACTTGAGCGACGACTGCAGCACCTCGACCTGCAGCTTGAGGCGCTCGCGCGCGAATTCGCTGCCGCTGTCGACGCCGAGCGCGATCTCGAGGCGCAGCACTTCGCGCATCAGGCGTTCGCGGTTCGCGGCCAGCCCGGCGGCGTAGGCCTCGCGCCCGTTTTCGCGCGCGGCCAGGGCGGCGTCAAAGCGCTGCTGCAGCGCGCGTTCGTATTCCTTGGCCAGCGGCGGCAAGGCGGCCCAGCGCGCGGCCCAGTCGGCGCCGGTTTCGCCAACCGCGCCCTGCCCGGCCACGGCCGCTTCGAGCGACTGGCACAGGCGCAGCTTTTCGCGCAGCGCGCCGGCCTGCGCCATGCTCGCATTGCGTTTGGCGGCGTCGAGATGCTGCTGGACGGCGGCGATCGCCCCCTGGTAGCGCTTGTCGATGCGCGCCTCGTGCGCGCGCGGCACCGGGCCGACCGCGCTCCATTCGGTGGCCGCCTCGCGCAGCAGTTTGCCGGCGCCGGCCGCGTCGAGCGTGGGCGCGGCGGTTTCGAGCCGTTCGCAGATCGCCTCTTTGGCCAGTTCGTGGGCGCGCCGTTCGGCGTCGGCCGCGTGCGCGCTCTCTTTGCGCTTGGCGAACACGGCGTCGCAGGCGGCGCGGAAGCGCAGCCACAGCGCCTGCTCGGTCTTGCGCTCGAGCGGCAGCGCGCGCGCGTGTTCCTGCCAGCGTTCCTGCAATGCGCGCAGGGTGTCGAGCGTGTTGCGCCCTTGCGCATTGGGCGCGCCGGCTTGCTCGTTGAGCGCGCCGGCCTGCGCAATCAGTTCCTCGCGCAGCGCGACCGCGCCCGAGCGCTGCTGCGCCAGCGGCGCCTGCAATACCTTGAGGGCGGCGTCGAACTCGTGCTCGATCCGCTTTTTCTCCTTGCGGTCGATCGTGCCCAGATGGCTCCAGGCCTGGCGCAGGCGCTGCACCGTGGCCGCGAGCTGCTTCCAGTCGGGGTCGCCGGCGTCGGCCGCGGCCAGTCCGGCCGCGAGAGCGGCCGCCTCGACCACCAGCGCCTGGCCCTTGGCCGCGTTGCCGTGGCGCTCCTCGGCCAACTGTTTGAAGTGGGCGGCGGCGGGCGCGTAGGCGCTGGTGCAGGCGGCGTCGAAACGCTCCCACAGGCTCTTCGGCGCCGGCCCGGACAGGGTGTCGAGGCCCTTCCAGCGCTCGCGCATGCTGCCGACCTTTTTGGCCAGCTCGGCGACGCCGAGTTGCAGCGTCGGCAATTGCTCGACCGCCTTGACGAGCTCCTCGCGCGAGACGTTGCCACCCCAGCGCGCCCAGTCCGACAACCGTTTGAGCTCGGCGCGCGCATGCACCAGGCGCTCGGACACGGCCGGCGGCAGGCGCACGCCCTTGACCTCCTTGAGCGCTTTGTCGAGTTCGCCCGCGTTGGCGAGCGCGCCGTTTTCGACCGCCGCCTCCATCGCCTCGAGCGTGTCGAGGAAATGCTGGTCGGGCGGCAGCGCGGGGGCCGGCGCCCGCTTCTCGCGCCGCGCTTTGGCGGCGGGGGCGGCGCCGGCCGCGCTCGTGCTTGCTGTGGTGGCCACATCGTTCGCCGGGGCGTCGGCCGCGTCCGCGGTGGCCGTGCCCTCGGCCGGCTCGGATCGATCTTGGCTCGCGGGTGACGATGCAGGTGCCGACCCAGGCGCCGCTTCGGCGCCAGCCTCGGGCGTGGCCGCCTGCTGTTTGGGGCGCGCCGCGAGCGACTGCGTGAGCCGCGCGTGCTCGGCCGCGAACTCCTTGAGCAGGGTGCGCGGCAGCGTTGCGTGTTCGGGCGCGGCCAGGGCCGCCGCGTGGGCTTCGGCCAGCGCGTCGAGGCGCTGCGCGATCGCGTCCGGGGCGCTGTCGCCGCCGAGCTCGCGCAGGCTGGCCAGGCTGTCGATCACGCCGCGCTGGAGGTCGACTTGGGCCTCGAGCCGCTGCGCCAGCGCCGTGCGCGCGGCCGCGAAACGTGCGCCGAGCTCGGGCGCGGCGATGACGGACCAGGCACGGTCGAGCGCGGCCACCTGGTTGGGCGTGAGCTGGGCGTCGGCGAGCATGGTGTCGGCCTGGGCCAGGCAGGCCTCGCCCTTGGCGAGCTCGGCGCCGTGGTGGCGGATCGCGTCGAGCCGCGACTGCATCAGCTTGGCGACGCGGCGGTCGGTGTTGCGCATCGCCGCGTGCACGCGCTCGAGGTGGACCGGGGAATGGATGAATTCGGCCGCGGCAAGGCGCAGCTCGGAAAACGCGGATTGCACAATGAAGTCGGCGGCCGCGGCTTCGTCGCCGGCGAGCGTCTTGGCCAGCTCGGCCTGCTGCGCGCGCTGCACGGTGGCCTCGTTGGGCTGGTTCAGCTGCACGCTTGGCGCGGCAGGTGCAGCGTCAGGCTTGTCGCCCGGTCGCTTGAAGAGGAATTCGAACATGACGTGGGATCAATCATTCAAAACCGCCATCATAGCAAGAACTCGGAGGGCAAACGGTGCGATCGTCATTGTCGCGCCTGACGCTACCGGCGGTAGTGCCCGGCGGCGCGGCGCGGCGCGGTGGTTGCGGGGTCCCGAGCAAGCGTGCCGCAGGCTCTACAGGTGCCCGCCGCGCGCCCTCGTCGCACTCGCCAAGCCACTGGCCGGTGCGCCGGCCAGCGCCCGCCTAATGGGCAAAAACGGCCGAAAACGGATCGTCGTGCAGGTGTTCGACCTCGGTGCGGGGCGCGCGCCCGCGGCCGTGCCTGCCGGTGCCGGCGGCCGGGGCGACCGCGGCCTTGCTCTCTTGGCGGTAGGCGTCGTGGGCGAGCATTTGATTGGCGAGGGAAAACCAGGTCTCGCCCGAGATGACGGCGCGCGCGACGGGAAACAGTTCTTTTTCTTCGCGTTCGAGGCGTTTGAGCAGCGCGCAGCAGAAGGTTTCGACGCAGGCGCAGAAGTTGGCCACCTTTGCCTCGCAGTCGACCATGGTGTTGCCGAGGCCGTCGGAGAGCGCCTCCATCGACTTGGCGGCGGCCAGGCTCAGGCAGTCGAGGTCGGGCAGCAGCTGGTCGGCCTCGTGCGTGGCGCGCCGGATGGCTGGAATCAGGAACATTTCGATTTTGCGCCAGCGGCAAGTGTCGTAGAGGCGCTGCACGGCGTGGAAAGTGTGGTTGACCTGGCCTTGGGTCAATGCGGATTGGGTCAGGAAGTTCGATTGCAGTAGCTTTTGCAGCGATTGCAGGCTCACGCGTACGCTCGCTTGTTCAACCGATAGCGCAACCAATGTATAAGTCGCCGTTAACATTCGCTCTCCTCAGAAATATCACACCTGCAAAAAACCGTGCCGCGTTAGCGGCAGCCGGTCGTTGGCGGGGAGTTTGGACAGGCATGGAACTCGTTGTGTTAGCTTGGTTCCGTGAGCCCGGAGAAACCAGTGTAAAGAAGTCCGACATGGGTGGTTTGATCTAGCGCAAGCGCCCGGGGGCGGCGGCGCCTTGCCGCGCTGGTTCGCAACGCGGGCCCGTGCGCCGGCGCGGCCGGGTCCAGGCGCGCGACTTGCACGGCCCGCGCGCTCCAGGCGCGCGTTCACGGCGCGTTTACACCGGCACGCTCGCTCAATAGCGCGCGCTCGGGTCCGGCAGGCGCCGGCCGTCCTTGTAGTGGCACGGCGCGGCTGGCGCGTCGATCCCGGCGCTGCGGCAAACGCCCTTGCCATCGCGCCGACCGGCCGCGCTGACGGCGCCGCTGAAGTGCACGCCGTCGGCCAGCGGCCATCGGTGCGCGCCCGCGACCCAGGCCCCACTGAGCACCGTCTGGCCGTGCGCGGCCGTGAACACGCCATCGCCGTGCGCCTGGCCGCGTACGAAGTCGCCCTCGTAGCGGCCGTTCTGCATGGTCTGCACGCCCTTTCCTTCCGGCAGCGAGTACGCCGCCGGGCCCAGGTAAACGGCGCCCGACCGATAGCCGATCCTGGCCTGGCCGCGCGCCATGCCCCGGCTGAAAGCGCCCTCGTAGGATGGGCCGCCCGGGAAGCCCAGCCTTCCCGCGCCGTGCATCAGGCCGTCGGCAAACGCGCCCTCGTAGAAATTGCCGTTGCTGCGGGTCAGTTTGCCGGCGCCATCGGGCTTGCCGTCGCGCACCGGCCCGCGGTACGACGTGCCGCTCGGATAGGCCAGCCCCCCTTCTGCCGCCTTGCCGCCGGCGCCCAGGTCGGACAGCAATTCGACATTCTCGAGCAGCAGCGCATAGCGCGAGGCGGCCGGATCGCCGCTCAAGGCGACGGCGTTGCGCAGGGACGGCAGCGCCTCCATTGGTTTGTCCATGCGGATGAACAGGTCGACCATCGCCTCGAAGATGCCGCTGGTCGGCAGGTAGATCGAGGCCGAATCGAGACCGAGCACGCCCTCTTGCAAGGGTTCGCCCGCGGGCAGGTCGGCGTAGATCAGGCCCAGTCGGTGGTAGCCTTGCACCAGCATCGGATCGGCGGCGACGGCGCGCCGGTACAGGTTGCGCGCGGCGCGCAGCAGCGCGCCGCGCTCGCCGTCGGCGCCGGCGCCGGCGCCCGCTTGCGCCGCGCGCAGCCACAGCGCGTCGCCCTTGACCACGAGCGCCAGCGGATGGTTCGGGAAAGCGGCTTCCAGTTCACGCGCGATGCGGGTCCAGTCGGCCGGGTTGGCATGGTTCAGTTGCAAAAACTTCAGTTCGACCAGGGTCGGGTTGAGCGCCACGGCGGTGGCGAAAAAGTCGTCGAGCGCCTTGCGCTCGATGGCGCCGGAGGCGTGCGACAACACGCCGGCCGCCTCCGCGTGGAAACCGGCCTGGTCGAGGACGCGCGCGCGCGTCTGTGGTGGCGTAAAGGTCAGCGCGCCTTCCCTGGCCGAGAACACCCGAACCCCGAAACCGTTCTTGAGGTAGTCGTCGATCTGCTCGTCGAGCTGCGCGTGGGTGCGCTTGAACGCCAGCCTGGCCGCCGCCTCCCAGGTATACCCGGCGCCCACATGGGCGACATAGGCGGCCAGTTCGGCCCGCAGCGCCGGCGTCGAGTTGAAATAGTGGATCGCGAAATAGGCCTGGCCATAGAAGCGGTGGAGCTCCACATCGCTCTCGTCGTTCACGCCGTATTTGCGCGTGAACAGCGACTCGGTGTCGACCGCGATCCGGCCCCGATGGTCGTACAGCGCGGTGACGCGCATGTGGGCGCCAGAGCGCAGGCCGCCCAGCGTCACCTTGCCGTCTTCGTAGCTGAACGAGCCCCAGTATTCGGCCATGCCTTCGCTGACCCAGGCCGGCAACGCCTGCGGCCGCTCGGTGTGACTGGCAAGGAAATGGTGGTATTCGTGCAGCAGGACCTGGCGCGCGAAGCGCCCTGCATCGGTGTCCAGCTTGTAGTGGCGCACGTTGGCTATCGCGGCGTAGCCCGACAGGCTGCGCGCGAACAGGCCGGCCCACTGCTCCGGCAGCCCGAGCCGGCGGAAATTGCCCCGGTCGCTGATCGCCAATATCTTAAGCGGCTTGGCGTCCTGCACCACCTCGAGCACCATGGTGCGCACCGTGAATTCGCGCACCATCTCCAGGTCCCTCGACAGCAGCCGCGCCTGTTCCTCGTCGAGGTCGGTGATGATCTCGAAATTCGGGCTGGCGACGACGCTCCAGCGCGCCTGCGCGAGTGCGACCAAATTGCTGCCGGCCATGGCGGCGCCCGATACGAACAGGGATCCAACGACGATCAGGGTAAGAAAACGTGGCAAGAGGTGCTCCCTGGGGTGGAGTGGAAAGATCATCAATTTGGGCCGGCCCGGGAGCTGCGCTGCGGGACGGCCGAGCCGACCCGGCGGCCGGCGCGCCGCTTCAAGCGCCGCCGGCGCGATGGTCCGGCCCATTTGCGCCCGCGCGCGCCAGCGCCGCGTCGAACAGCTCGCGATCGGAATAAATCTGGATCAGCTTGCCCGTGTACGAGAGGTGCTGCGCGATCGCCACGGTCAGGTTGATCAGTTTGGAGCCCGTCAACACGCTCACCCGCTTGAGCTGCTCGCGGCTGGCCGAGAAGAAGCGGGTCCATTCCTGGCTCACTTCGGGCGCCACGAGCTGCGCCATTTCGGCGTCGATCAGCAACTCGAGCGCGCCGTGACGCAAGATCTCGAGGCGGATCTCGTCGAGCGCGGCCGTGCCGAACTGGCCGGTGTCGTTGCCGGTGATGGTCACCAGCAGCGCGCCCGGGCACAGCCGGCGGAACGTGAATTGCCCGTTCCCGCTGGCGAGCCGCAAGCTGCCGTCGGCCGCCACTTGCTTAGTAAGCTCGATTTCCATATGTTGTCCCATTCGAAGGATTATTTCCGTGGCGCCCATTGAAACGGCCGGTTCACCTCGGCCTGGCTGATCGCCAACTGGCCCGCGGGCCCGGTGTCGGCCATGATTTTTTCGGCAATCAGGCGGTTGACCGGGGCCAACACGGTGAAATGGCCCGCGCCTTGCACCGCCAGGAATTGGATCTTCGGATTGCGCGAAGCGGCGGCCATCGATTTCAGGTCGTCGATGTTGCCGCCCTCGCCTTCGATGACAAACACAGGCACCGTGATCGCCTGCAGCCAGCGCCCGGGCGCGCGCAGGCTCAGTTCGCGGGTGCCGGTGGGATCGAACGGCAGCATGTCGGGGCCATAGCCGGCGACGTCGGCGACCGGGCCGAACGAGAATACCGCGCGGAAACGGCTGCTCGAGGCCGCCGCGAGCAGCACCAGCGTGCCGCCGGTGCTGTGCCCGCCCAGGTAGATGCGCTTGGGGTCGACGTAGTCCTGCCTGGCCAGGTGGTCGGCGGCGGCGAGGATGTCGTCGACCTCGCCGAGGAAGGCTTCGCGGTGGCCGGGGTTGTCGTTGCCGCCGCGCAGGGACGGAAACATCATCACGATGCCGGCCTTGCGGTAGGCCGCGGCGCTCTGGTCGTTGGCGGCGGGCGCAGCGTGCCAGACCTCGCCGATGGTGTTCGAGTCGCCGCCCGTGAGCCAGATGATGGCCGGGTGTTTTTTGCCGTCGCCCGGGTTGGGGCTCAGGTAGGCGCCATTTTTGCCGCCCGGCGCGTCATACCGGATCAGCGAAAAAATATGTGCCGGCGGCACCGGGATCGGGGTGCCGTCGCGCTCTTTGCGAATTAGCCTGGTGGTGAAACCGCGCCGCGCGTCGAGCAGGTTTGGCAGCTTGCCCGCCGCGGGCGTCGGATCGGCGGCCGCCGCGGCCGCGTGCGCCTGCCCGCCCGCCGGGCCCAGGATCAAAAACAGGACGAGCGCGGACGAATAAAGGAGCTTCATTTCTGCGTGCTTTCTGGGAGGGGCGCTGGCGCCGGCGGCGTCAATATTGCGATATTAACATTATCCGGCAAGACGATCCCCGTCGCGTGCGGGGCCGGCCACCTGCTCGTCCGCCAGCGCCGCTTCGAGCGCCGGCCCGAACCCGGCCGGCAGCGTGTGCGTGACCGTCACGTTCGGGCAGCCATGCCAGCGCGCGCAACGTGCCAGCGCGGCGGCGATGTCGCGCGTGAAGCGCGCGCTCGCGCGCACGCCGGGCTCGAGCACCAGCGATTTGAGCTCGAACACGCCGTCGCGCCGGTGCGCCTTGGCGTCGACCCGGCCCACCAGCGCGCCGCGGCGCAGCAGCGGCAGCGTGAAGTAGCCGCACTGGCGCTTCTCGGCCGGCGTGTAGCACTCGAGCCGGTAGTCGAAGCCGAACAGCTCGAGCGCGCGGCGCCGGTCCCACACCACCGGGTCGAACGGCGACAGCACGCTCGTCAGGCTGGGCACGAGTTCGCCGGCCAGCGCGCGCAGGGCCAGCGCCATGTGCGCGGGATGGACGTACACCGGCTCGTCCCACCCCTGCACGCGCGCGCGCAGCAGCACGCCCTCGGCCACCAGCGTCTCGGGCTCGACATGGGGGCGCCGGGTGCGGTGGTAGTCGGGGATCCAGGACGCCTTGCAGATGCCGATCGCCTTGACCGCGCGCAGCACGAATTCGCGCTGCACGGCCGCGTCGGACGGCTTGAGCGCCTCGTCCCAGCCCGGGTGCACGCGCTCGGCCAGGTCGTACACGCGCTGGAAGTTGTGGCGCCGCGCGATCATCAGCGCGCCCGACGTGAACAGCACCTCGAGCGAGCGTTTTTCGGGCTTCCAGCCCCACCAGCCGCCGGCCTGGCCGTCGGTGCGCTCGAAATCGGCCGAACGGGTCGGCCCGTTGCGGCGGATGTGCGACAGCACCGCCTCGACCTCGCCGGCGCGCTCGCGCATCCAGCTCTCGGAGTACTTCCAGCCCATGCTGGCCGGGTCGAGCATGCGGTGGCGGTACAGGCCGTAGTCCTCGATCGGCACGAAGCAGGCCTCGTGCGCCCAGTATTCGAACAATCTGCCCTCGGCCAGGTGCTGCTCGAGCCAGGCCGGCTCGTAGTCGCCGAGGCGGCTCCACAACACCAGGTAGGGGCTGCGCGCGACGACACTGATGGTATCGATCTGGAGCACGCCCATGGTGCGGATCGCCTCCATGAGGTCGGCCTTGACGGCCTTGCGCCGGCGCGGCGCCAGCATGCCCTGGGCCGCGAGGTGCAGCGCGCGCGCCGCCGCGATCGTAAAGGTCGGCTCGTTGGCCGCGGCGTCGGCCGCTTCGTTAGTCAGGTCCTTGGTCCGTTCGTCGTCGGCCGGTTCGTTGGTAGATTTGCTCATCCCAGCATTCTAATGAAGCCGCGCCCGTCCCGCGCGGCCGGCGGGCTATATTTTTTGGCGGGCTCGTCAAACCGGGCCAAATGCTGCAAAATGGGCGATGCCAGCCGCGCAAGGGGGATTTCCGCGCCATCCTGGCGCCGCATCCTGTACGACGCCTGACCATGGGGGGGCACGTGACCACGCTATCGCGCACAGTTCGACACTCGGCCCAGCGCCTGCTGCGCGGGACCTTGTTGCCGGCGTTCGCGATCGGCCTGCTGGTGGCGATCTGGGTCGTGCTGTTCTACCAGGTCAACCTCGAGCGCGAGGCGGTGCGCACCGAGGCGGTGGCGCAAAGCCAGTCGCTCGCGCGCACCCTGGCCGAGCATGTCGGGCACACCCTGCGCCAGGGCGAGCACGCGACCCACCTGTTCAAAATGCGCTTCGAGGAGAGCGGCGGCGCCCTGCGCCTGGCCGAGTTCGGCCGCCGCGGCGGCCTGCTCGACAGCGTGCTGCCGGCGCGCCTCGGCCTGCCGCTCGCGCTGTTCGACCGCGACGGCGCCCAGCTCGACGGCGCCAACGGCTTCGCCCGCGCCAACGTCGGCGCCGAACCGTTTTTCAAGGCGCTGGCCGCCGCCGGCGCCGACCAAGCGGTGTTCACGACCCCGCTCTACGGCCCGCCGTCGCCCGGCGCGCCCCCGCTGTACTGGCACATCCAGGTCGCACGCCGGCTCAACGACAGCGCCGGCGCCTTCGCCGGCGCGATCGTGATTCTGGTCGATCCGGCCCTGTTCATCGACGATTACGACCGCCTCACGCTCGACGACGACGGCTTGGTCATGCTCATGAGCGGCGCCAACGGGCGCGGGCTCGGGCGCATCGGCGAGCGCATCTTCAGCACCGGCACGCTGTCGTTCGCCAAGCCGCCGAAGGGCCGCCGTCCGCCCGACGAGCTGGTCGCCAACACCCCGCTCGACGCCACCGCGCGCATCTACAGCGCGCGCCAACTGGCGCGCTTCTCGCTGCTGGCGGTGGTCGGCGTGAGCGAACGGGCCGCGTTGGCGCGCTTCGAGCGCCACCGCAGCAGCGCGATCGGCATCACGCTCGCGGCGAGCGCGCTGATCGTGCTCGTGGTGTCGCTGCTGATGAAGCAAAGCGCGCAGCTGCGCGCCAGCATCGCGCGCGCGCGCGAGGCCCAGGCCACCCTACGCGCGGCCTCCGAAGGCAGCCTCGACGGCGTGATGATCCTGCGCGCGCTGCGCGGCCCCGGCGGCGTGGTCGAGGACTTCACGTTCGACGACATCAACGACAAGGGCGCCTTCCTGGCGCAGCTGCCGCGCGCCGAGCTGGTCGGCCAGAAGGTGTTCGCGCTGCTGCCGGCCTACCGCGCGCAGGGTTATTTCGAGCGCTTCGTGCAGGTCATGCAGAGCGGCGAGCCGCTCGAGGAGGAGCGCGAGCTGCACCTGCCGCAGATGGAGCCGCGCTGGCTGTACTACCAGATCGTGCCGCTCGAGCGCGGGGTCGCCGTCACGGTGCGCGACATCACCGAGCGCAAATACGCCGAACTGCGGATCCGGCTCGACCGCAGCTTCCTGCAGTCGCTGGTCGAACACCTGCCGATGCTCGTGTGCGTCAAGAGCGTGCGCGCGCGCGACTTCGGCAAGGTCGTGGTGTGGAACCGCGGCGCCGAACAGTTGACCGGCTACAACGCGGTCGGCGTGGTCGGCCTGGTCGACCGCGAGGTGTTCCCGTCGGGCTTCGCGCTGAGCGACGGCGCGCCCGGCGACGCCGCGGCCGCCGCCGTGCGCGAGCAACCCGAGCTGCCGATGCTGCGGCGCGACGGCACCCTGCGCTACCTGCATTCGGTGTCGGTGCCGCTGCAGGGCGAGGACGGCCGGCCCGAGTACATCCTGACCATGGCGCAGGACGTGACGCTGCGGCGCGAGCAGGAGCTCAGCCTGCGCACCAGCGAGGCCGAGCTGGCGGCGGTGGCCGACAGCTCGCCGCTCGGGCTGGTCCGTTCGGGCCCGGACGGGCACTGCACCTATGTCAACCCGCGCTTCGAGAGCATCACCGGGCTCACGCGCGAACAGGCGTCCGGGCGCGGCTGGATCACCGCGCTGCACCGCGACGACCTGCACCTGCTGCACGAGGTGCTGGCGCACCAGTTGCGCACGCGCGAGCCGTTCGCGCGCGTGGTGCGGGTGGTGCACCCGGACGGCAAGACCGTGTGGGTCTCGGCCAAGGTGGCGGCGATCCGGATCGGCGAACGGGTGGCCGGCTTCGCCGCCAGCATCGACGACATCACCGTGCTGCGCGAGGCCGAACTGGCGCTGCGCGAGAGCGAGGCGCGCCTGCGCACCATCGCCGACACGCTGCCGGCGATGGTCGCCTACATCGACGCCGGCCAGGTCTACCGCTTCCTGAACTTGGCCTACGAGCGCGCCTTCGCGCGCGACGCCATCGAGGTGCAGGGCAGGACGGTGCGCGAGACGCTCGGCGAGCGGCGCCACGCGCTGCTGCTGCCCTACATCGAGCAGGCGCTGGCCGGCCAGACCGTCACGTTCGAGGAGCAGGACGAGGACGGCCCGGGCCACGCGATGGAGGTCACCTACATCCCGCAGCTCGGCGAGGACGGGCACACCGTGGCCGGGTTCCACGTGATGCGCCAGGACGTGACGTCGCGCCACCGCGAGAAAAACCGCCTGCTGCAGCTGGCGCGGGTCGACGCGCTGACCGGCTTGTCGAACCGGGCCGGCTTCCTGCAGCACCTGAGCGAGGCCATGCGCGAGAGCGCCGAGAGCGGGCACCTGATGGCGGTCATGTTCATGGACATCGACCATTTCAAGCCGGTCAACGACACCCACGGCCACCAGGTCGGCGACGAACTGCTCAAGGCCTTCGCCCTTCGCCTGACGCAGGCCCTGCGCGTGACCGACAAGACCGGACGCATGGGGGGCGACGAATTCACGATCATCATGGAACAGATCGTGCGCCCGGCGACGGCCAAGGCGGTCGCGGCCAAGATCGTCGGCGCGATGCGGGCGCCGTTCGAGCTCGACGGCGTGACCGTGTCGGTCTCGACCAGCATCGGGCTCGCCTTCTACAGCGGCGGCGCGCTCGACCCGCAGGACCTGCTCAAGCAGGCCGACCTGCTGATGTACGAGGCCAAACAGGCCGGACGCAACACCTACCGCAGCGCCGCCTGAGCCGCAGCGCGTCCCATTGCGCTATAGTGCAGGGCTGGCTCCCCCTAAAGCACAACGATGCGTCTGCTGCACACCTCCGACTGGCACCTGGGCCAGACCCTGCATAATTTCGAACGCGGCTACGAGCACCAGTGCTTCCTCGACTGGCTGCTCGACACCATCGTGGCCGAACAGGCCGACGCGCTGCTCGTCGCCGGCGACGTGTTCGACAACGCCAACCCCTCGGCCGCGGCGCAAAAGCAGTTGTACCGCTTCCTGCAGCAGGCGCGCCAGCGCGCGCCCGGACTCGACATCGTGATCATCGCCGGCAACCACGACTCGCCCGGCCGCATCGAGGCGCCCGCGCCGCTGCTCGAGTCGCACGGCACCGCCGTGATCGGCCACGTGCTGCGCGACGGCGCCGGCCAGATCGACCTCGAACGCATGCTCGTGCCGCTGCACGACGCGTCGGGCGCGGTGCGCGCCTGGTGCCTGGCGGTCCCGTTCCTGCGCCCGGGCGACGTGCCGCGCGCGGGCGAGGACGGGGCGGCGCCAGCCGACCAGTATTTGAACGGCATCGCCCTGCTCTACCAACAGGCCTACGCGCTGGCCGCCGCGCGCCGCACCCCGGGTCAGGCGATCGTCGCGATGGGCCATTGCCACATGGTCGACGGCCAGGCCTCGCTCGAGTCGGAGCGGCGCATCGTCATCGGCGGCACCGAGGCGCTGCCGGCGGCCGTGTTCGACCCGGGCCTGGCCTACGTGGCGCTGGGCCACCTGCACCTGGCCCAGCGCGTCGGCCAGCGCGAGCAGGTGCGCTACTGCGGCAGCCCGCTGCCGCTCTCGTTCGCCGAAGTCGGCTACCGGCACCAGGTGCTGCGCGTCGACCTCGCCGGCGACGGCGCCGCCGCCGTCACCGCCTTGCCGGTGCCGCGCGCGGTCGAGCTGCTGCGGGTGCCGGCCAGGCCGGCGCCGCTCGAACAGGTACTCGCCGAGCTGGCCGCGCTCGCGCCGGCGCCGCTGCCCTTGCACGCCCAGCCGCTGCTCGAGGTGCGCGTGCTGCTCGACGCGCCCGAGCCGGGCCTGCGCGCGCGCATCGAGGCCGCGCTCGAGGGCAAGCCGGTGCGCCTGGCCAAGATCGAACCGACCCGCAGCCAACAGGGCGAAGCCGGCGGCGCGCCCGCGATGTCGCTCGACCAGCTGGCCCAGCTCCAGCCCGACGACATTTTCAGGCGCCTGTACCAGCAGCGCTTCGGCGGCGAGGCGCCGGCCGACCAGTTGAGCGCCTTCGCCGAACTGATGCTGCCGGCGGCCGGCGAGCCCGCGCCATGAGGATCCTGCGCATCGGCGGCAAAAACCTGGCCTCGCTGGCGGGGGAATTTTGCGTCGACTTCGAGCGCGAGCCGCTCGCCTCGAGCGGCCTGTTCGCCATCAGCGGCCCGACCGGCGCCGGCAAGAGCACCCTGCTCGACGCCCTGTGCCTGGCGCTGTACGACGCCACGCCGCGCCTGCTCAAGAGCGGGCGCGGCGGCGCCCTGCTGCCCGACGTCGGCAACGAGACCGTGTCGGCGCAGGACCCGCGCACGCTGCTGCGGCGCGGCGCGGTCGAGGCTTACGCCGAAGTCGACTTCGTCGGCAACGACGCGCTGCGCTACCGCGCGCGCTGGAGCGTGCGGCGCGCGCGCGCGAAGGCCGCCGGCGGGCTGCAAAAAACGGCCATGACGCTGCACCGGCTGCCCGAGCTGCAAGCGATCGGCGGCACCAAGACCGAGGTCGCGGCCGAGATCGCGCAGCGCATCGGCCTCACGTTCGAGCAGTTCACGCGCGCCGTGCTGCTGGCGCAAAACGAGTTTTCGGCCTTTTTAAAGACCGAGGAGAACGAACGCGGCGAACTGCTCGAGACCCTCACGGGCAGCGTCATCTACAGCGCCATCTCGCGCCGCGCCTTTGAACGCTACAAGGCCGAACAAGGCGCGCTGGCGCAACTGACGCTGCGCCTGGCCGACCGCGCGCCGCTGCCCGGGCCCGAACGCGCCGCGCTCGCCGACGCGAGCGGCGTTGCCGACGCAGCGCTGGCGGCGCTCGATCAGCGCAAGGGGCACTTTGAGCAGCGGCTGCGCTGGCACCAGGAAGGCGAACGGCTGGCGCGCAGCGAGGCGCAGGCCGCGCAGGCGCTCGCCGACAGCGGTGCGCAACACGAGGCGGCCGGCGAGAGGCGGCGCGCGCTGGCCATGCTCGACGCGGTGCAGCCGGCGCGCGCGCTGCTGGCCGAGGTGCAGCGGCTCGACGCCGAAACGGCGGGCGCGCAAGCGGCCATCGAGGCCAGCGGCGAACAGCTCGCGCGCGCCCTCGCCGCGCGCGCGCAGGCCCTGCCCGTGCTGGCCGCGGCGGGCGCGCAGCTGGCTTCTGCCGAGCAGGCGCGGCAAGCGGCCGCGCCGCTGCTGGACCAGGCCAAGGCGCTCGACACGGCCATCGCCACGCTGGCGCCGTCGCAGCGCCAGGCCGGCGCCGCACGCGACGCCGCCGCGCACGAGGCGGCGCAGGCCGACGCCGCGCTGGCCGAAAAAACCGCGCAGCGCACCCGCACGCTCGAGGCCCACCAGCGCGGCGCCGAGTGGCTGGCCGCGCACCGCGCGCGCGAGCCGCTGGCGGCCCAATGGCCGCGCTGGGACCGGCTGTTCGCCCAGGCCGCGCAGATAGTCGCGCAGGAACGGGCGCTGGCGGCGGCGCTCGCGGCCGCCGGGCAAGATGTGCGGCACGCGACCGATGGCGAGGCACTGGCGGCGACCGCGCTGGCGGCGGCCGGCGCCCGGCAGCAGGCGAACGAAGCGGCGCGCCAGGGTGCGATCGCCGCGCTGGCGCGGTTCGACGCCGATGCGCTGCGCGCCCAGCGCACTGCCCACGACCTGCGGCGCGACAGCCTGCAGGGCGCCGCAAGCGCCTGGGCCGAACTGGACGGCACGCGCGAACGGCTGCGCATGGCCGGCGCGCAGGCGGCGCAACTGGGCGAGTCGCACGCGAGCGCGATGGCCGCGCTGGCGCGCTTGCTGGCCGAGGAGCCCGCGCTGGCGGCGGCCTCGGGCCAGGCCGAGCGCTCGCTCAAGGCCGCCGAACTGGCCTGCGCCGACAAGGTCGAGGACTTGCGCTCGACGCTGGCCGACGGCGCCCCGTGTCCCGTGTGCGGCAGCGCCGAGCATCCCTACCAACACCAGAACGCGCGCCTGCACGCCATGCTCGACAGCCTGCGCGGCGAACGCGAACAGGCCGCCGCGCTGGCGCGCCGCAATCTCGAGGGGCAAGCCATGCAGCGCGGCGCGGCCGAAGCCGCCGACATCCAGCATGCGCAACGCCGGCGCGACTGCGACGTGCTCGCCGCCCAACTCGCGTGTGCCGGGGCACTCTGGAACACCCGCGCGCTCGCCTGCGCGGCGCCGCCCGACATGCACGACCTGGCGTGGTTCGAGCAGGAGCACGAAACGCTGCGCGCTGCGGCCCAGGAACTCGATGCGCAGGAGCGCGCCGCGCGCGACGCCGGCGCGGCGCGCGACCTGGCGCAGGAGGCATGCGACCAGGCGGCCCTCGCGCACACCCGTTCGCAAGAACACGCCGCGGCGGCGCGCACAGCGCTGGCGCAGGCCGGCGCCGAACAGCGTTCGCTAAGCGAAAAGCACGCCGCCGCGCAGGCCGGCCTCGGCGCCATCCTCGGCGAACTCGATGGCGCCCACCCCGACGCCGGCTGGCGCGCGCACTGGCAGCGCGATCCGGCCAGCTTCCGGTCCGACTGCGCCGAACAGGCCGGCCAGTGGTCGGCCCAGGCGGCCGCGCACGCGGCGCGCGCCGCTTCGCTCGGCGCGCTCGAAGCCGCGCATGCGGGGGCCGTGCAGCGCGCCGGCCAGGCCGCGCTGGCGAAGGCCGCGGCGGCGGACGAGGCGGCCCGCATCGACGCCGAAATCGGCGCCAAGCGGCATGCGCGCGCCGCACTCTGGGACGGCGCGGCCAGCGCCGGCATCGAGGCGGCGCTGGAGGCCGCGATCGGGAATGCCAAACGCGCACTCGCGGCCGGCCAGGCCGGCGCCGAGCAAAGCGCGCACGCCGAGACGCGGGCGCGCGCGGCGCTGGCCCACGGCGGCGAGCGGCTCGCCGCGCTCAAGGCGGCGGCCGCGCTGGCCGCCGAAAAACTCGGCAGCTGGCTGGCCGCGTTCGGTGAGGCCAACCCCGCATCCGAAACGCTGGCCCTGTCGGGACTGGCGGCCATGCTCGCGCAGCCGGCCGGCCAGACAGCCGAGGAACGCAGCGCCTTGGCCGCGCTCGACAGCGCCCGCGCGCAAGCGGCGGCCGTGCTCGCCGAACGCCGCGGCCAGCGCGAACAACACGCCGCCGGTCTCGCCGAATCGGACACTGTGGAAGACACCGTGGAGGACACCGCCGCCGCCGCGGCCGCGCTCGACGCCGTGCTGGCCGAGCGCGCGCTCGCGCACGAGGCGGCCACGGCGCTGCGCCTGCAACTGGCGCAGGACGACGCGCGCCGCGCCCAGACCGCGACGGTCATGGGCGAACTGGCGCGGCAGCAGGTGGTCGAGCAGCGTTGGGGCCGGCTCAGCGAACTGATCGGATCGGCCGACGGCAAGAAGTTCCGCAATTACGCGCAGCAGTTCACGCTCGACGTCTTGCTCGGTTACGCCAACAGCCACCTCGGGCAGCTGGCCAGGCGCTACCGGCTCGAGCGCGTGCCCGGCGCGGCCGGCCCCTCGCTCGGGCTGCTGGTGCGCGACCAGGACATGGGCGGCGAGGTGCGCTCGGTCAATTCGCTGTCGGGCGGGGAATCGTTCCTGGTCTCGCTCGCGCTGGCCTTGGGGCTGGCCTCGCTGTCGTCGAACCGGGTGCGGGTCGAATCGCTGTTCATCGACGAGGGCTTCGGCAGCCTCGACAGTGAAACCCTGCGCACCGCGATGGACGCGCTCGACGGCCTGCAGTCGATGGGGCGCAAGGTCGGCGTGATCTCGCATGTGCAGGAGATGACGGACCGGATCGCGACCCGGATCCTGGTGCAACCGAACGGCGGCGGCACCAGCAGCGTCACGGTCGGTCAATAAGAGCGGCGCTCAAGATCAGTACAACGGCGGTTTCTGCGACGCGTTCCGCCGCAATTGCGACGTGTTGACATATGCAGTATCCGGCATTGGATCTGAGTCGCAACAAAATTCGTTCAGAATAAATTGAAATATCAATAACCAACATCGTCCTCGCGCATGCGGGGATCCATCGAACGTTTGCGATAAGCAACTGTTCTATGGGTCCCCGCCTCCGCGAGGACGATGTTGGTTTTCGCAGCGGTCGCGATTTCTGCCGCTTTGAAACGTGCTGGCGCAGGATGATAAAATGCGCCTTTTTTCCGACTCCAGGAAGCGCCACCATGCTCAAGCCCGCCCGTACCCTGACCTTCAAGTGCGAAAAATGCGCCAAGTCCGTCAAAGTGTTCCTGCAGAAAGTCTCGGCCTGTTCGCACATCCAGCCCTACCAGGGCCTGTGCGCCTGCGGCGAACTCAAGCGCCATGCGACCGGCAGCAAGGAAGCCGTCGCGTCCTACCTCGCCTCGGCCGACGGCCAATGGTCGCATCACCACTGATCGCGGCCGTATAATCAACGCCGATAATCAACGTAGAAGCAACGCAGCAGTAACGCAGCCGGCCACGCCCGGCGCGCCCTCCCTTTTTCGACTGAACTCCATGCCCCGATTCCAAGCCTCCAGCGCCGCGCAAGCCGCCAACCCGACCACCCCGCAGGGGCCGGCATGATCGGCGCCGTGCAGGAACCGGCGCGCATCAGCTGGACCGAGGCGGGCGAGCAGCGCTCGGCGCGCTGGCGTTCCGAAAGCGGCATGCCGGCCCCGAAAAAAGTCGTCATCGCCGACGACAAGACGCCCGCCGACCTGGCCTACCGCCTCGCCTGCGAGGGCACCGCCCTGCTCTGGCGCGGCGACTTCCAGAACGCGCGCCAACTGCTGCAGGCGCTGGCCCGGCGCGCCGACCACAAGGGCGACAAGGGCAAGCGCGCCAAGGCGGCCAAGGCGCCCGCCAGCCCGGCCGAGGCCTTCCACCTGCACCGCCAGGCCCAGTCGCAGCGCGCGCGCACGCTGGCCATGCTGCTGGTGCCGTTCGAGGCCGACTACACGATCCCGCTGCGGCGCGCCCCCGACGTCAAACTCGCCTGCAACGAGGCCTACGGCCGCGGCGAGGAGCCGTTCGTCAGTTCGCTGCGCGAGCTGCTCGGCCTGATCGGCGCGCACGAATGGCGCAAGAACGGGGTCGAGATCGCCGCGCTCGGCGAACGCATCCACCCCCACTACGGCGTGTTCTCGCCGATCCGCGGCGAATACGTGCAACTGGTGGCCGACGCGCCGCTGCCGGCGCGCGCGCGCCTCGCGTTCGACATCGGCACCGGCACCGGCGTGCTCGCCGCGCTGCTGGCCCGGCGCGGCGTGGCCAACGTGATCGCGACCGACACCGATCCGCGCGCGCTCAGCTGCGCGCGCGAAAACCTGCTGCGCATGGACCTCGGCGGGCAGGTCGAACTGCGCCCGGCCGACCTGTTCCCCGAAGGCCGCGCCGACCTGATCGTGTGCAACCCGCCGTGGCTGCCGGGCCGTCCGAGCGCCTCGATCGAGAGCGCCATCTACGATCCGGACAGCCGCATGCTCAAGGGTTTCCTGGCCGGGCTGGCCGGCCACCTCGAGACCGGCGGCGAGGGCTGGCTGATCTTGTCGGACCTGGCCGAACACCTCGGCCTGCGTCCGCGCGAGCAGTTGCTGGCGCTGTTCGAAGCCGGCGGCCTGGCGCTGATCGAGCGCCACGACGTGCGTCCGACCCACCCGCGCGCGAGCGACGCGGCCGACCCGCTGCACGCGGCGCGCGCGGCCGAAGTGACTTCGCTGTGGCGCCTCGCGGCGAAGGCCTGATGCTCGACTGACCCGGGCCTGGTGCCGCACTGAAGCGCGCGGCGACGGCCGGTTTGCGCGGAGCGCTGTTCTGTTATATAATTCGGCTGCGGGGTGGAGCAGTCTGGCAGCTCGTCGGGCTCATAACCCGAAGGTCACAGG
>JAZKIN010000232.1:0-7865 GCA_040384885.1 Pseudomonadota bacterium
GAACGTCGGCTATGAGCAACTGTTCTATGGGTCCCCGCCTGCGCGAGGACGATGTTGGTTTGGGGTGTTGGTTCTTCGATTCCTATGGGTCCTGCCGGTCACCCCGTATTGCGCAAGCCCGCCGCCACCCCATTGATCGACAAATGAATCCCCCGGTGCACCCGTTCATCGACCTTGCCCGGCTGCTGCGACAAGGTCCGGTGCCGTTGAATCAGCTCGACCTGCAAGTGGTTCAGCGGATCGAGATAGGCGAAGCGGTTCTGAATCGAGCGCGCCAGCAGCGGATTGCCGGCCAGCCGCTCATGCGCGCCCGTGATCAACTCCAGGCAACGCAAGGTGGCCGCATGCTCGGCCTCGATGCGCGCGAAAATCCGCTCGCGCAATTCGACATCGGCCACCAGCTCCGCATAGCGCGAAGCGATCGCCAGATCGGTCTTGGCCAGCACCATGTCCATATTCGACAACAGCGTCGCAAAAAACGGCCACTGCGCATACATCTCGCGCAGGGCGGCGATCTTCTCGTCGCGCTGCCCGCCGTCCTCGATCCAGTCGCCGATCGCCGACCCAAACCCGAACCAGCCCGGCAGCAGCAAGCGGCACTGCCCCCACGAAAACCCCCACGGTATCGCGCGCAGGTCTTCGATCCGGCGCGTCGACTTGCGCGAGGCCGGGCGCGAGCCCAGATTGAGTTCGGCGATCTCGGCGATCGGCGTGGCCGCGAAAAAGTAGTCGGTGAAGCCCGGCGTGTCGTACACGAGGCCGCGGTAGGCGCGGTAGGCGCGCCCGGACAGCTCGGCCATCACGGACTCGAAGCGCGCCAGCGCCTGCGCCGCCTCGCCGTCGGCCTCGTGCGGCGTCAGGCTCGCCTCGAGCGTGGCCGCGACCAGCAGCTCGAGGTTGCGGCGCCCGATCTCGGCGTTCGAAAATTTGGAGGCGATGATCTCGCCCTGTTCGGTCAGGCGGATCTGGCCGTTGACGGTGCCCGGCGGCTGCGCCAGGATCGCCTCGTAGCTCGGCCCGCCGCCGCGCCCGACCGTGCCGCCGCGCCCGTGGAACAGGCGCAGCTTGACGCCGGCGCGCGCGAACACTTTCACGAGGTCGATCTCGGATTTGTACAGCTCCCAGTTCGACGTCAAAAAGCCGCCGTCCTTGTTCGAGTCCGAGTAGCCGAGCATGACCTCCTGCAGCATGCCTTGGCGCGCAACAAGCGCGGCCACCAGCGGCAGCGCCATCCACTCGTCCATGATGGCGGCGGCACGCTGCAGGTCGGGGATCGTCTCGAACAGCGGGATCACCATCAGTTCGAGTTCGTCCCCGCGCAGCATGCCGGTCTCTTTTTGCAGCAGCAGCACCTCGAGCAGGTCCGACACGGTCTCGGTGTGCGAGATGATGTAATTGCGGATCGCGCGCGCGCCGTAGCGGCGCCGGATGTCCTTGGCCGCGCGCAGGATCGCGAGCTCCGAATTGGTCTCGTCCGAATAGCGCGCGTGCGGCGAATACAACAGCCGCGGCTGCGCCAGTTCGGCCAGCAGCAGCGCGACCTTGTCGGCCTCGGCCAACTGCGCGTAGTTCGGCTCGGCCGCGGCGCCGGCGAACAGTTCGGCCAGCACGCGCTCGTGCACGTCCGAGGTCTGGCGCATGTCGAGCGAGGCCAGGTGGAAGCCGAAGATCGCGGTCGCGCGCGTCAACGTGGCCAGGCGCGGCTTGACCAGCAGGGCGCCGTGGTTGAGCCGGAGCGACTCGGCCAAAACGGCGAGGTCGGCGCCGAAGTCGGCCGCGGCCGGGTAGGGCGCGGCCTGGCCGACCTCCTTGCGCAAGATGTTGGCCGCGCCGAGCGAACGCGCGGTCGCCGCCAGGCGCGCGTAGATGCCGATCAGGGCGCGCCGGTACGGCTCGTCGCTGCGGTGCGGCGAATGGTCGGGCGAGGCCTCGGCCAGCGTCAGCAGGGCGTCGCTGGCCTCGACCATCAGCGTCGAAATCGACAGCTCGGCCCCGAGCGCGTGCACCTCGTCGAGGTAGAAGTCGAGGATCGTGGTGGCCTGGCGCACCAGCGCGTGCGAAACCGTGGCCGCGTTGACGTTCGGGTTGCCGTCGCGGTCGCCGCCGATCCAGCTGCCCATCTGCACGTACGGCGCCGCGCCGAGCGCGGCCGGCTGGTCGGGGTAGCAGGCCGCGAGTTCGTCCTCGATGTCGTCGTACAGGCCGGGCAGCTCGCGCAGGAAGGTGATCCGGTAGTACGACAGCGCGTTGTCGATCTCGTCGGCCACGGTCAGTTTGGAGTAGCGCAGCATGCGCGTCTGCCACAGCGTGGCCACGCGCGCGTGCAGCAGCTGCAGGTTCGAGACGCGCTCCTTGGGCGTGAGCGGCAGGTCGCGTTCGGCCAGCAGGCGCGCGATCTCGTGCTCGGCGTCGAGGATGCTCTTGCGCTGCACCTCGGTCGGGTGCGCCGTCAGCACCGGCACGATCAGCGCGTCGTTGAAGAAGGTGGCGACGGTCTCGGCGCCGACCCCGGCCCCTTTGAGCTTGGCCAGCGCGAAGCCGACGCTGCCCTTTTGCGGCTTTGATCCGGCCAGCAGGTGGGCGCGGCGGCGCCGGATGTGGTGCTGGTCCTCGGCGATGTTGGCCAGGTGCGAAAAATACGAGAACGCGCGCACCACCGTGATGGTCTGCTCGCGCGTGAGCTTGTGCAGCAGCGTGGTCAGGTCGGCGCCGGCCTGTTCGTCGGCCTCGCGCCGGAAGCGCACGGCCGTCTGGCGGATCGTTTCGACCACGGCGAACACCTCCTCGCCCTCCTGTTCGCGCAGCACGTCGCCGAGCAGGCGCCCGAGCAGGCGGATGTCTTCCTTGAGCGGGGCGTCCTTGTCGGTGGTGGCGCTTTGCATCGTACTTTCCATATTGCTTGCCATTTTAGTTTGCCCGGTTGTCCAGCATGAAGCGGTGGAGTGACTGCAGTGGAGTGACTATGTCCCTACTATGTGTCTACAAATACGGTGGAACTGGGGTGCAAAAGGCTCGTGGCCACGGTCCGAACAGGGGCCGCATGATAAAATTTGTGATCTTATTCATGAGCCTGCAGCGATAAAACGTTTTCTGCCAGGGCCAACGACAGCGAAAGTATCCGTTTTGAAACCAACCGAAGCAATGCCGCAGCACCCGACCCGATTGGTCATCGCCTCGCGCGAAAGCCGTCTTGCCATGTGGCAGGCCGAGCACGTGCGCGCGCAACTGGCTTTATTATATCCACAATGCAGTATCGAGATCCTCGGCATGACCACCCGCGGCGACCAGATCCTCGACCGCGCCCTGTCCAAGGTCGGCGGCAAGGGCCTGTTCGTCAAGGAGCTCGAAACCGCGATGCAGGACGGGCGCGCCGACCTCGCCGTGCATTCGCTCAAGGACGTGCCGATGGACCTGCCCGAGGGCTTCGCGCTGGCCGCCGTGCTCGAGCGCGAAGACCCGCGCGACGCCTTCGTCTCGAACGACTACGCGAGCCTGGCCGAGCTGCCGCCGGGCGCCGTGGTCGGCACCAGCAGCCTGCGCCGCCAGGCCCTGATCGCGGCGCGCCACCCGCAACTGGTCATCAAGCCGCTGCGCGGCAACCTCGACACCCGCCTCGGCAAGCTCGACCGGGGCGACTACGCCGCGATCATCCTCGCCGCGGCCGGGCTCAAGCGGCTCGGCCTGCCCCAGCGCATCCGCAGCCTGCTCGAACCCGAGCTCAGCCTGCCGGCGGCCGGCCAGGGCGCGATGGCGATCGAAATCGTGGCCGGGCGCAGCGCCGGCGGGGCCGACCTGGCCACGCTGCTCGCCCCGCTCAACCACAGCGCCACGGCGCGCGCGGTCACGGCCGAACGCACCGTCTCGAAGGTGTTCGGCGGCAGCTGCCAGATCCCGCTGGCCGCGTTCGCGACCATCGACGGCGACACCATGCGCCTGCGCGCGATGGTCGCCACGCCCGACGGCACCCGCATGGCCAGCGCCGAGTTGTCGGGCCCCGCGGCCGACCCGGCCACGCTGGGACGCGCGGTGTCCGAACTGCTGCGCGCGCAGGACGCGACCGACATTTTGGCCGCCTGCCACCAGCAGGCCGACGCGGCCGACGCGGTCAACGCCGCCGATGCCGCCGACGCGGTCAACGCGGCCGACGCGGCCGACGCGGCCGACCCCGCCGCCTGATCCGGTGGCCGCCATCGCCGATCCCGTGGTCGTCATCACGCGTCCGCGCGCGCAGGCCGAGCCGCTCGCGCGCAGCGTCGCCGCGCTCGGGCGCGAGGTGGTGCTGCTGCCGCTGCTCGAGATCGCGGCGCTGCCCGACCAGCGCGAACTGGCCGCCGTGCTGGCCGGCCTGCCGGCCTACGCGCTGGTCGCGTTTGTTTCGCCGAACGCGATCGACGCCGCCTTCGCCCACCTGGCCGCGTGGCCCGAGGGCGTCGCGCTGGCGGTGCTCGGCGAGGGCAGCCGCGCCGCGCTCGCGCGCCACGGCGTGAGCGACGCCAACGCGCGCATCCTGTGTCCGGCCGATCCGGCCCGCAGCGACTCCGAAAACCTGCTCGAGTCGATCGACCTGGCCGCGCTGGCCGGCAAAAACGTGCTGATCGTGCGCGGCGAGAGCGGGCGCGAACTGATGGCCGACGGCTTGCGCGCGGCCGGCGCCGCGGTGCGCACCGTGGCCGCCTACCGCCGCAGCACGCCGCCGTTGACGGCCGCGCTGGGCGCGACCCTGCGCCGCTTGCTCGCGGCCCCGAACGACTGGATAATCACCAGTTCCGAGGCGCTGCGCGGGCTGGTCGCGCTGGCGCGCGAGGCCGAACCCGTCGACGGCGTTGCAAAAATGCTACAACAACACCTGATCGTGCCGCACGCGCGCATCGCTGAAACGGCGCAGGCGCTGGGATTGACCCGAATCACCCTCACCGGATCAGGCGACGCCCGCCTGCTTGCCGCGTTACAATCACGAGTATGAACGAATTGCCTACCTTACCCGAACACAACGCAGCCGCGACCGCCGCTGCCCAATCCCCGGTCCCACCCGCGCCGCCGGCCAGGCCGATCCAGGTCGACACCCTGTCCGAGTTCGTGCAGCGCTGGCTGCCGCTGACCGTGGTCGTGCTGGTGGTGCTGCTCGCCGCGCTGGCCTGGTCGACCCACAACCGCTTCAACAAGCTGCGCCGCGACATGGCCAACGGCCTGCGCACCACGACGGCCGAGTCGGTCGCCGCGCGCACCCTCGCGCGCACGGTGCAGGACCACACGCGCGAGCTGCAGGCCAAGGTCGGCGTGCTCGAGACGCGCCAGCTCGAGGCGCAGAGCCAGCAGATCGCGCTCGAACAGCTGTACCAGGACATGTCGAAGAACCGCGACGAATGGGCGCTGGCCGAGATCGAACAGGTGCTCTCGACCGCGAGCCAGCAACTGCAATTGGCGGGCAACGTGTCGGGCGCGCTGATCGCGCTGCAAAACGCCGACCGCACCCTGTCGCTGTCGGACAAGCCGCAGTTCATCTCGATCCGGCGCGCCATCGCGCGCGACATCGAAACCCTCAAGGGCCTGCCCTCGGTCGACCTGGCCGGGGTCGCGCTCAAGCTCGACCAGGCCATCGAGCGCGTCGACAAGCTGCCGCTGCTGTCGGCCGAGACGCCGGCCCCGGTCGCGCCATTGATCGTGCCCAAGCCGCCCAAGCAGCCCAACCCGGCCAAGGCCGCCAAGGGCGCCAAGCCCTTGCCGCCGCAGGCGCCGCCCGAGAGCACCTACGCCTCGCGCGCGAAAGCGACCTGGACCAACTGGAGCAACGAGATGTGGACCGATGTGCGCGAGCTGGTCCGCGTGCGCAAGGTCACCGAGCCCGACGTGCTGATGCTCGCGCCGAGCGAGGGTTACTTCGTGCGCGAGAACCTCAAGCTGCGCCTGCTCAATGCGCGCATGGCGCTGCTCGCGCGCAACGAGGCGGCCTTCCGCGGCGACCTCGTCGCCGCCCAGCAGGTGCTCGCCAAGTACTTCGACACGCGCGCCAAGGACACCGTGGCGACCCAGGCCACGCTGCGCCAGGTCCAGGCCAACAACCTGGCGATCGAGATGCCGACCCTGTCCGACAGCATCAACGCCGTGCGCAACTACAAAGCGAAGCCTTAAACCATGCGCCTCCTCCTCTGGTTAGTCGCGCTGATGGCCGCCGCCATCGGCATCGCCGTGACGGCGCGTTTCAACCCCGGCAACGTGGTGTTCTTCTACCCGCCGTACCGGGTCGACCTGTCGCTCAACTTCTTCGTGGTCGTCGCGGTGCTGCTGTTCGCCCTGATGTATGCGACCGTGCGCGCCTTCCGCGCCACCATCAGCATGCCCAAGCGCGTGGCCGCCTACCGCCAGCGCAAGCGCGAGCGTGACGGCAACAAGGGTTTGCGCGACGCGCTCAAGGCGCTGTTCGAAGGCCGCTTCGGGCATGCCGAAAAGGCCGCCATGCGCGCCGCCGAACTGCCCGAGAACGCCGGCCTGGCCGCCCTGATCGGCGCGCGCGCGGCGCACCGCATGCGCCAGTCGGCGCGGCGCGACAGCTGGCTGGCCGGCATCGTGCACGACAACACGATGAAGACCGCGCGCCTGATGACCGTGACCGAACTGCTGGTCGACGACCACCAACCCGAGGCCGCGCTCGACGCGGTGGCCGAACTGACCGCGAGCGGCACGCGCCACATCCACGCGCTGCAATGGTCGATGAAGGCGCACCAGCAGGCCAAGAACTGGCCCGAGGTGCTGCGCCTGGTGCGCTCGCTCGACAAGCACAAGGCGCTGCATCCGGCGCTGTCGGCGCGCCTGCGCGAGCTCGCCTACGACGCGCTGCTGTCGGACGGCGCGCACGACGCCGAGTCGATCATGCGGGTCTGGTCGACGGTGCCCGGCAGCGACCGCGTCAAGCCCTACATCGCCGCGCGCGCGGCCGCCGCGCTGAGCGCGCGCGGCCTGCACGACGAGGCTCGCCTGACCGCCGAGGCCTCGCTCGCCGCCGAGTGGGACGCGCGCGTGCTGCGCGCCTACCGCGACGCCGCGCCGGCGGCCGGCTCGCCCTCGCTGCTGGCCCAGATCGAGCATTGCGAAGCGTGGATCAAGCAGCACCCGAACGACCCGGAACTCGCGCTCACGCTCGGCGCACTGTGCCTCAAGCAAAAGCTGTGGGGCAAGGCCCAGCGCTACCTCGAGCAGGCCCTGTCGGACGCGGGCGACGCGCGCATGGTGCGCGGGGTCCACCTCAAGCTGGCCCAGATGCACGAGGCGCTCGGCCAGCACGAGGAGGCCGCCGCCCATTTCCGCCAGTGCGCATTGGCGAGCATCCTGTAGCAAATGGCGGCGTTCCGCGGCGATTTCCGTGCTGCGCCGCACCAATCGCCCCGTTTTTTAGTTATAATTCCGCAATTGCCATAGCCATTGCCAGTCACCAAGGAATCCCATGAGTTTGAATAAAGTCTCCTCCGGCCGCGACGTGCCGAACGATTTCAACGTCATCATCGAAATCCCGATGAACGCCGATCCGATCAAGTACGAAGTGGACAAGGAGTCGGGCGCGATCTTCGTCGACCGCTTCATGGGCACCGCGATGCATTACCCGTGCAACTACGGCTACGTGCCGAACACCATCGCCGACGACGGCGACCCGTGCGACGTGCTCGTGATCACCCCGTTCCCGCTGATCCCGGGCGTGGTCGTGCGTTGCCGCGCGATCGGCGTGCTCAAGATGACCGACGAAGCCGGCGGCGACGCCAAGATCCTGGCCGTGCCTGTCGACAAGATCCTGTCGATCTACAGCCACTGGCAAAAGCCCGAAGACATGAACGAACTGCGCCTGCGCCAGATCCAGCATTTCTTCGAGCACTACA
>JAZKIN010000233.1:0-27755 GCA_040384885.1 Pseudomonadota bacterium
GGCTGGGCCCAGGTGCTGCGCCGCGGCAGCCGCGACCAGGCCGACCTGCAGCGCGGCCTGCAGACCATCGAGCGCAACGCGCGCGCCCAGGCCCAGCTCATCGAAGACCTGCTCGACATGAGCCGCATCACCTCGGGCAAGGTGCTGCTCGACATGCAGACGGTGGCGCCGTCGGTGTTCGTCGACGCCGCCATCGAGACGGTGCGCCCGGCGGCCGACGCCAAAAACATCCGCCTCGAGAAGCATTACGCGCCCGACGTCGCCGCGATCGCGGGCGACCCGGCCCGGCTCCAGCAGGTGATCTGGAACCTGCTCTCGAACGCGATCAAATTCACCCCGCGCGACGGCCTGGTGCGCATCACCCTGAGCGGCGGCGCGGACGGCGACGGTGCCGAGGCCGACGCCGGCATGGTGCGCATTTCGGTGCAGGACAGCGGGGCCGGCATCGCGCCGGGCTTCATGGCCCATGTGTTCGAGCGCTTCCGCCAGGCCGACGCCTCGACCACGCGCCAGCACGGCGGACTCGGGCTGGGCCTGTCGATCGTCAAGCACCTGATCGAGCAGCACGGCGGCACGGTCGAGGTCTACAGCGCCGGGCTCGACCAGGGCGCGAGCTTCACGATCGAGCTGCCCGCGGCCAGCCGGGCGGCCATGTCGGCGCGCAGCGAGCGCGCGCGCTACCATCCGCCGGCGCCGCCCGCGCCCGAGCTGCTGCTGCGCGACCTGAGCGGGGTCAAGGTGCTGGTCGTCGACGACGAGCCCGACGCGCGCGAACTGATCTACCGGATCCTCAGCGACTGCCACGCGCAGGTGAGCACGGCGGGCGGCGCGGTGGAGGCGCTGGCCAAGCTGCGCAAGGACGATTTCGACGTGCTCGTGAGCGACCTCGGCATGCCCGACATCGACGGCTTCGCCTTGCTGTCGCTGGTGCGCGCGCTCGGCCCCGAGGGCGGCGGCGCGGTCCCGGCGGTGGCCCTGACGGCGTTCGCGCGCTCCGAGGACCGGGTGCGCGCGCTCACGGCCGGCTTCGCCGCGCACATCGCCAAGCCGGTCGAGCCGGCCGAGCTGATCGCGGCGGTGGCGACGCTGGTCGCGCCGGGCGCGGCGGGCTGAGGACGCCGGCTGCGGCCCCGGCGTGCCCGGCGGCGAAGGCCGGCGCAAGCGCACCCGGAACGGGCCCCTAAGCCAGGCGGAAACCCAGACCGCTATCGAGGGCGCAAAGGCTTGCCGCGAACCCCGCGGCCAGCGCAGGCGCCGCACGCATGGGTAGCCGAACGCACTCCAAAAACAGGAAAAACAGGCAAACCAGGCAAAAACAGGCCCGTTCGTACGCCATCTGACGCTTTCGACGCGGCCTTCGCTGCGCCCCGCGAAGCGCCGTCAATGTAAAAAATCATCTTTCCGACGGATTGACATTCAGCCAATTTGTGCTATTTATAGACGTATGGCAATAACTTCTATTGATGTAACGCAATACATCGGCCTCGGATTTCCTACTTTTCGACGCGGCGATGTCCTACAAGAAATTATTAAAGATTTGTTACACTGGCTCCAGTTCCACCGGCGTCGCGCCCGACCCTTCCCCAAGTGCGAAGGATGTGCGCGGGCCGTTGGCTCCACCTGTCGGCGGGGCCACTAATGTTGCTGAGATTGAGACTATCGGATGCCTAGCAGAGAAGACATACTGAACGCGAAGATATTGGTGGTTGACGACTCCGCCGACAATATCGACCTGATGGAAGAGATTCTGCGCGAAGAGGGATATCGCTGCGTAAGCTCGACCATGCTGCCCGAGACCGTGTGTCCGCTGCACCGCCAGCACTGCTACGACCTGATTTTGCTCGACCTGCAGATGCCCGGCCTGAACGGCTTCCAGGTCATGAAAGGCCTTAAAGAGATCGAGCAAGGCGGCTACCTGCCGGTGCTCGCGCTGACGGCCCAGCCAAGCTTCAAGATCGCCGCGCTCGAGGCGGGCGCGCGCGACTTCATCAGCAAACCATTCGACCTGCTCGAGGTGCACAAGCGCATCCACAACATGCTCGAGGTGCGCCTGCTGTACCGCGAACTGGCCCAATACAGCAAGGCCCAGCAAGAGCTGGCGCTGCACGATGCGCTTACCGGGCTGCCGAACCGGCGCCTGCTCGAGGACCGCATCGCGACCACCCTGCAGCACGCCAACCGCAACCACCACAAAGCGGCCATCATGTATCTCGACCTCGATGGTTTCAAGGCGATCAACGACACCTACGGCCACGCCTATGGCGACGAAGTGCTCAAAATCGTTGCCCAGCGGCTGGTCGCCACCTCACGCAAGGAAGACACGGTCGCGCGCCTCGGCGGCGACGAATTCATGGTCGTGCTGGGCGATGTGAGCAGTTTATCGGACGCCCAGGGCCCCGCCGCCAAGCTGGTCGAGGCGGTGTCGGAGCCGTTCTTTATCAACGACCTGACGCTGCAGATTTCGACCAGCATCGGCATCAGCATCTATCCCGATGACGCCGAAACCGTCGAGACGCTGATCAGCATCGCCGACTATGCCTTGTACGAGGCCAAGCGTGGCGGAAAAAACCGCTTCTGCGCGACCTCCGGCAAGCCGGCGCCGCAAGTGGCGGTCGACGAGGCGCGGGTGGCGACGCGGCGCTAACAGCCTGTCGGACTTAGGGAGTCAAAGCGATAGCTGGGCGAGGACAGATTTAGTCGATTTCGCAGTGTCAATAGCGAGCTATTGACCGAGAAAACGACGAACTATGGACCGTCCCAGGTATTTTTGCAGCTGACGATCCTGAGGCCGACAGGCTGCTAGTGCCACGCGGCGCCCGGCCCGACGTTTGGGATGGGGTTTAACTAGACTTGCCCGACGCGGCCCGCTTGACGGGCCGCTTCGACGTGCAGGCGGTCCACGCCGTTCGGGTGGGGCTGACCATCGCCCTGTGAGCGCAGTTACCGACGCTTTATGAGCGTGAGTAACGGACGACGTGGGTGAGCGGGCGGCCGACGTTGCTTATGCGGTGCGGCTGTCGGCCTGCTTGCAGTTTTCTTCGATCGCGCCGGCGCTCTGGTGGTCGGTGTGGGCGTCGACCATTTCGGGCGCCACCTCGATGCGCGTGATACCCGAATCGACCGAGATCGGATCGCTGGCCGGAAAGGTCATTTCGACGGCCTCGTCGAGCAGTGTCTCTTTGGCGACCTGTTCGGTGGTGTCGGCTTCGCCGGCGGCCAGGGTCTGGATAGCGCAGGCCCATTTGACGAACTTGAGGTCGGCCAGTTCGCCGATGGTGTTGACGCCGAAGGCCTTGGCCAGCAGCTTGGCGTCGGCGGCGCTGACGCCGCGCAGCGCGTTGATCGGGGATGCGACGAGGTCGCGCAAGCATTTGCCTGCATACGCGTCGTCAATGATGGTATTGATATTCATGGTGGTCCTTTCGAGTGGGAATTCAAGCGGTGGTGCGGGCCTGCGGCCGGCGCGTTGACCGAACTGTCCTTGCTGCATGCGCCGTTGCGCGAGCGTCAATCTGGACTCGTTTTCACTATGTCACAGCGGCCCCCGGGCGTATGTGCGGCAGCGAACGTTGCGCAATTGCGCGAACGCGCACGCTTGCCTTTTGACATCGGATTACCCGATTGCTATGATTGTCGCCATTGGGCAAGCGGCACCAACGATTCCCCGTGTCCATCGGCAAAGCGCCGCCCATGGCCGCAGCTCCCTTTCGCAGTCCAGGAACCACGTGCTCAAAATTGAAAAACCCAAAATCCTGGTCGTCAACGACGACGCTGCAAGCCTGCTGGCACTAACCAGCCTGCTTGATATGTGGGCCGTCGAATTGAACTACGAGGTGCTCGCGGCGCGTTCCGGGCAGGAGGCCTTGCGCCAGGTGCTGCTGCACGACTTCGCCGTGATTTTGCTCGACGTTAACATGCCCGGCATGGACGGTTTTGAAACGGCCGAGGCGATCCACCAGCGCGCGCGCTCGGCCGACATCCCGATCATTTTCGTGACGGCCTTTTTGGCCGACGAGATCGACCGGCTCAAGGCCTACCAGCGCGGCGCCGCCGATTTCCTGTTCACCCCGGTGATCCCGCAGATTTTGCAGGCCAAGGTCGGCGTGTTCGTCGCGCTGGCGACCAAGAACGAGGAACTCAAGCGCCAGGCCGCCAAGCTGAGCCAGCGCAGCACCGAACTGAGCGCGACCAACAAGCGCCTCACGCGCGAAATGGAGGAGCGCCAGGCCGCCGAGCGCAAGAACAACGCCAAGGACGAATTCCTCGCCATGCTCGGCCATGAGCTGCGCAATCCGCTGAGTGCGATCAGCAGCGCCGCCTCGCTGATCGGCCTGCCCGGCGCCGGCCCCGAGACGGTGACGCGGGCCAAGGCGATCATCCAGCGCCAGAGCCGGCACCTGAGCCGCATCGTCGACGACCTGCTCGACCTCTCGCGCGCCATGTCGGGCAAGATTTTGCTGTCGCGCCAGCCGGTCGACGTCGGCGCGATCGTCTCGGCCTGCCTCGACACCTTCAAGGCGACCGGCCGCAGCGCCGCCTACAGCCTGACGGTCGACCTGAGCCCGGGCTGGGTCAGCGGCGACCCGACCCGCCTCGAGCAGGTCGCCACGAACCTGATCGACAACGCCCTCAAGTACACCCAGCCGGGCGGCAGCATCGCCATTACGGTGGCGCCGGCAGGCACCGAGATCGTGCTTACGGTGCGCGACTCGGGGGTCGGCATCCCGGCCGAACTGTTGCCGCAAGTGTTTGACGTGTTTGTGCAGGGAACCATCACGCTGGACCGCTCACAAGGCGGGCTCGGCATCGGATTGGCGCTCGTGCGCCGCCTCGTGGAGTTGCACGGCGGAAGCGTCAGCGCGCACAGCGACGGCCCCAGCCTCGGCAGCACCTTCGCGATCCGGCTGCCGGCCGCGCAGGCGGCCATGCTGCCGGTGCCGGCCGTGCTGGAATTGGCGGGCGAACCGGCCAAGCCGTCGCTGCTGCTGATCGAGGACAACGAGGATGGCCGCGAAATGATGGCGACCATGCTCGGCGCCTATGGCTATCCGGTCGAACACGCGTCCGACGGCATCGAGGGTGTGCAGAAGGCGTTGACGCTGCGCCCGCAGGTGGCGCTGGTCGACATCGGCCTGCCCGGCATCGACGGCTACGAAGTGGCACGCCGACTGCGCGCCAACGAGCTCACGCGCGGCATCAAGCTCATCGCGCTGACCGGCTACGGCCTCGCCGAGGACCAGCGCCGGGTGCTCGCTGCTGGCTTCGACATGCACCTCGTGAAGCCGGTCGCGATCCAGAACCTGCTCGACGCGATCGGCCAGTGCGCCGATGCCGACGCCGATGCCGACGCCGGCTAAAACGCCACTCGCCGGCTAGAAATTCGCCGGAGAACGCTGGCAGCCTGTCGGACTTAGGGAGCCAAAGCGAAAAAATAGCTGGGCGAGGACAGATTTAGTCGATTTCGCAGTCCGACAGTCTGCTAGACGCCGGCCGCGGCCAGCTCTTCTTTGCGCAGCGCCATTTCTTCGCCGAGCGCTTCGAGGTCGAGTTTGGCTTTGCGCACCATCGGGAACATCTCCTTTTCTTCTTCCTTGACGTGGTGCTCGATTTGCTCGGCGAGCACTTTGACCTTGGCGTCGTACAACTCGTCCTCGGGTTCCATTTCTTGCAGCTGCGCGATAAGCTCCTTCGCGCTCGCGTGTTCGACGACGGCCTCGTCGAGCAGTTCGTCGGCGCCCTTGACGCCGGCCTCGCGCAGGGACGGATAAAAGATTTCTTCCTCCACCGTCGCATGCATCGTCAACGCCGTGCAGATTTGGTCGGCGATGCGTTTTTTGCTGGATTTGGCGCGCTCGCCGAGCGCCTCGTATTGTTTGAACAGATCCTCGACTTCACGGTGCTCGCGCGTGAGCATGGAAATGGCGTCGTTTGACTTGGCTTTCATGGAAACTCCTCGAGGGGGTTTGGCAACAGATGGGATGGGTGTCGGAGCCGATTGGCACGCACCCAAGATTGACCACCAATCGCCGACGCGTATGTTCGGCACTTCACGCTGGCGCGCACACGCCACAGCGCACGGGCGGCTTGCGCCAAGCTGTTGTATGATCTGAGAAACTTTATTGAGCGTGACATGACCGCAGCGAGATCCCAAGTTGACGAGGAATTGGAACGTTTGGTCGCCGAGCGCAGCGCAGACCTGAACGAGTTGCTCGGCCATGCCACCAGTTGCTGGGACGAGGAGCGGCGCCTGCTGGCGCGCCAGTTGCACGACAGCCTCGGGTCCTCGATGACGGCGCTGACGATGCACCTGGCCTTGCTGACCAAAAACCTGCCGCCCGAACCAGCGCTGCAGGACCGCGCGGCCCAGATGAAGCAGCTGCTGCTCAACATCATCAACACCAACCGCGACATGCAGTTGGCGCTCTGGAACGACAAACTCGAATTTCTGGGAATCAAGGCCGCCGTGAGCGAACTGGTCAGTGCATACGCTGGCGAGCATGGCGTCGTCGCGCGCACCAGTTTGCCCGATGAGGAGGCGGACTATCCGCGCCGGGTCAGCGTGGCGCTGCTGCGCTGCCTGGAAGAGGGGCTGCGCAATGTGTCGGCGCATGCGCGCGCGACCGAGCTCGATGTCATTTTGGACGACAACGGCGACGAGGTCATGCTGACCGTGCGCGACAACGGGAGCGGGCCGGGCGCGGATGAGGACGGCGTCGCGCGGCACCACGGCCTGCGCATCCTGCGCGAGCGCGCCGTGTATCTGGGTGGCGAATTGACGCTGGCGCCGGGACCGTCGGGCGGCACGGCGCTGAGCATGGTTTTGCCGCGTGGCGCGCCAATAGCTTGACGGGCTGGTTCTGAATTAGCCGTTCAGACGCATCAGAAACCGCGTCGCAAAAATATTAAATATCAAAAACCAACATCGTCCTCGCGCATGCGGGGACGATGTTGGTTTGAGGTATTAGAAGCTAACGATTTCGCGATTCCTCCCAAATCACGCAGCGCATTTTGAGTCTTGCGGCACGGCGCCGAGCATGGTTTTGCCCCGCGGCGCGCCAATAGCTTGACGCACCGGCCACTTCGCGATTTCTGCGATTTCAGACACGAATTATAAAAACGACCTTGACCGTACCGCGCGAGTACGGCCCCATTCCAGAATCAATGCAACTTGACCAGCGGCGTGCTGCGCTTGATAAGAAAGCGCGCCAGCGCGAGTAAGCCCGTGCGCACGCTGCCGAGCACGGCCCTGTGGTGCAGCAGGTGCAAACTCACATACATGATGCGCGCAAAGCTGCCTTCCACGAACCAACTCAGACCCTTTAGCGAGCCCATCAAGCTACCCACCGTCCCGCTCTGGCCGAACGACACGAGCGAACCATAGTCGCGGTAACGATATGGCTGGTCCGACGGCGCCTTGCCGCGGGCCTTGCGCAGGAAAATATCGGCCAAGAAATCGGCCTGCTGGTGCGCCGCCTGCGCCCGCGGCGGCACCTTGACGCCATCGGCGTCCACGCACGCGGCGCAGTCGCCGAGCGCGTAGATGTCGGCCTGCCCTTTTACGCGCAGAAAACTGTCGACTTCGAGTTGGCCGCCCTTGTTCACGGGCAGTCCCAGGCCCGACAGCAATTGCGGCGCGCGGATGCCCGCCGCCCACACGCACAGGTCGGCCGGATAAACATTGCCGTTCGCATCGGTCAGGTGGTCGGGCGCGATCGCGTTCACGCGGCAGCCGGTGACGACCTCGATCGCGCGCTCGCGCAGCAGCTTGAGCGCCGCCGCCGAGACCCGTTCGGGCAGCGGCGCCAGAATGCGCGGCGCGCCCTCGAGCAAGGTGATGCGCACATCGCGCGCGGCCTGCAGATGGTTGAAGCCATACGCCGTGTACACGCCGCTGGCCTCGCGCAGTTCGGCCGCGAGCTCGACGCCGGTGGCGCCGCCGCCGATGATCACGATGTTCAGTCCGGCGTTGTCGCCGATGACCTTCTTTTGTTCAGCCATTGAAAGCAACTTGAGCAGGCCCATGCGGAAGCGTTCGGCGTCCTCGGTCGTGTTGAGCGAGATGGTGTGCTCGGCCGCGCCGGGCACGCCGAAATAGTTGGACGTGCTGCCGACCGAAATCACCAGCGAGCCATAGGTAAGCGAGCGCGGCGGCAATACCTGCTCGCCCGCCGCGGTGCTGACGGCGGCGATGTCGATCTGCGTGCGCGCAGCGTCGAGCCCGGTCAGCGCACCATACACGAAGGTGAAGCCGCAGTCGTGCGCGAGCATCTGATACGACAGGCCCTCCTGGTGGATGTCGAGCGTGCCCGCGGCGACCTCGTGCAGCGAAGGCTTCCAGACATGGAACGGGCGGCTGTCGACCAGCGTGACCTGCGCCGGACCGAGCTTGCGGCCGAGCTTACAAGCTAGTTCGAGGCCGCCCGCCCCGCCGCCGACGATCACAATTCCTGCTTTTTCGATCTGCAAAAAGATCTCCCGAATAATTTCAGTTGCGTGGTGCGCGCACATGAAAAAGGCCCGGCAGCGCCGGGCCTTTCCTTAGTCTACCCCAAGCCGCCAGCAGGCGTCATTGGCGCGACATTGGCGCTGTTAATGCTTGCCGTTGCCGTGGCCCTTGCCGTTGCCGTTGCCGTTACCCTTGCCGTTGCCGTTGCCATGCTTGTCGTGCTTGTCGTGGCCGCGGTCGTTGTCGTGGCCACGGTCGTTGTCGTAGCCGCGGTCGTTGCCTTTGATCTTGATTTTCCCGCCGCCGTTACGCTCGCGGTACTGCGGCACGTAGCTGTTGTTGTACCAGTTGTCTTGCACGAAGAACACTTGTTGGCCGCACGCGTTGTAGCTGCTGCAATGCTTCGACCATTTCTTGCGGTGTCCCGGCGGCACGCGCAGGTACATCGGCTGCGCCTGCACGTAGCGGGTGCGCTCGACGATGATCGGCTGCTGGTTGTACACCACCGGCTGGCTGTAGCCGCCCAGGTCGATGCGTCCGTAAAAGCCGGTATTACCCAGCGGGACACTCAAAATGTTTTGCGCGGCCACTGGGGCGATCGCTGCCGCAAACACGGCTGCGGCGAAGATGAATTTTCTCATGGTGTGCCTTTCTGTCTATTCTCGAGCGGCCCGGAGGCGGAAGGCCAATCCAAGCGCGTTTGCATCCTGCTTGACCATGGACCAGAGTTTAGCAGAGGAAACACACGGGTCTGTTCGCTGTCGCACATATGTTGCCGGTGTTACGCTTCTTTACATATTGCGGAACAGCGCCATGAACGGCTGGCTCACGGTCAGCGTCTCGGGCCGCGTTTTGAGCCGGATCACCCCCCTGCCCGCCTCGTCGCGCGCGATCGAGGCGACCGCCTTCAGGTTGACGATGGTGGAGCGGTGGATCTGCTTGAAGATATTCTGGTCGAGCACCTCGAGCAGCTCGCGTATCGGTTTGCGCAGCAGCGCCTCGCCCTCGGCCGTCATGACGACCGTGTACTTGGTGTCGGACTGAAAATAGGCGACGTCGTCGACCATGATCAGGCGCGTCTCGCTGCCGGCGCTGGCGGTCAGCCACACCAGCGGCGGCGCGCTGCCCGGCGCCGGCAGCCGGCTGCCGAGCTGCTGCAACAGCGCGTCGATCGCGGCCGCGTCGGCCGCGTTGCGCGCGCTGCGGCTGCGGATGCGCGCGATGCAGGCGTCGAGCCGGTCGCGCGTGACCGGCTTGAGCAGGTAGTCGAGCGCACCGCGCTCGAAGGCGTCGATCGCGTACTGGTCGTAGGCCGTCACGAACACCACCTGGGTCTGGGCGCTCACGCCGGCCAGCGCGGCCGCCACCTCGAGCCCGGTCAGGCCCGGCATCCGGATGTCGAGGAAGGCGAGGTCTGGCTGGTGCTCGGCGATCGCCTCGAGCGCGGCGGCGCCGTCGTCGCAGACGGCCACGATCTCGAGCTCGGGCCAGGCCTGGCGCAGCAGGGCGACCAGCGCATCGCTGAGCAGTGCTTCGTCTTCGGCGATCACGCAGCTAGTCATGCTGCGCCCCCACCATCTGCACGAACGATGGCGCGCTGGCCTCGTCCTGCGCCGGCGGGCCCGCATACGGCACCGTGATGGTCGCCGCGACGCCGCTCGGGAAGTTGGCGACGATCGCGAACGAGGCCGTCGGGCCGTAGGCCAGGCGCAGGCGCTCGCGCACATTGCGCAGGCCGATGCCGGTGCCGCCGCCCTCGGCGCTGAAGCCGCGCCCATCGTCGGCCACGGTCAGCGCCACCGCATTGTCAAGCGCGCGCGCCAGGATCCAGATGGTGCCGCCGCCCGACTTGGGCTCGAGCCCGTGCTTGATCGCGTTCTCGACCAGCGTTTGCAGCATCATGGTCGGGAACGGCACGGCCTTGAGCTTGTCGGGCACTTCGATCTGCAGGTTCAGGCGCGCGCCCATGCGGATGCGCAGGATGTCGAGGTAGGCGCGGGCCCGTTCGAGCTCCTCGCCCACGCTCGAGAGCGTGTCGTCGGTGCGCGGCAGCGAATGGCGCAGGTACATGATCAGGTTGCCCAGCATCTCGTCGGCGCGGGCCGGGTCGCAACGCGTGAGCAACTGGGCGCTGGCGAGCGTGTTGTACAAAAAGTGCGGCTCGACCTGCGCGTGCAGCAGGCTCAGTTTGGCGACGGTGAGTTCCTTCTCGGTCACGGTCTGTTTGACCGAGGCCTTTTCGCAGCGGCGCCGCTCGGCGACCCGGCGCATCAGCGCGCGTCCGATCGCCTCGGCGTTTTCGAGGTTGGTGCCGTCGTCGACCAGGAACCAGTCGCTCCAGGCGGCGCGCTCGGGCTCGCAGATCAGCGTGACGCTGCCGGCCTCGCCGTTGGGCGTGACGGTGACCAGGATCTGGTTGCGGCGGGTGGCGAAATAGCTTGCCAGCGCGGGCAGCGCGGCGCCGCTGTTGATGTACGGGTCGACCCGCTTGAGCTTGGCGCGCACCTGCAGGCTGTCGCGCGCGCTTTCGATCTGCTGCGCGCCCGGCAGTTCGCGGATCGCCGCGTCGACCATGTCGAAGGTCTCGCCGGCCTCAAACGGCACTTCGATCTGGCGCCGCTGGCGGTTCGACAGCGTGCTGCGGTTGACGTCGCCCACGATCAGGCGCACCCGGCGCAGGTGCGAGAAGGCGCCGCTGACGACCATGCCGGCGGTGACCAGCCCGATCAGGACGAACGGCCCGCCCTCGGGCTCGAACCAGGGGCGCATGGTCTCGACGATCGCGATGGTGAAGGCCATGAACGCGAGCCCCCAGGCGAGCGCAAGGCGGAATAGGAAAAAGAAGCTGGTCATCGAAGGTCTCCGGTTGGGTGGGTATGCTTGAACTTTAGCAAGCCGCACCGCGCATCCGCGATGGTATCCGATGGAGTTGCACAAGGGCCGACGAAAGCGGCCCAAACCGGGATAAACCACGAAAAAAACCGCTAAAAACGGCCGCCGCGCCGCGCCGCCGCCCCCCCCCATACGGCCGCAGCCTCACCGCGCGCGTTACAATGGCCCCTTTGGGAAGTTAGAAAAACAAGGCAGGCCGATGCATTCAGCGTACCGGGACCGATGATGCGGCCCATTTTGACCATGGCGGGGCGCAGCGCGCTCGGCGGCGCGCTGCTCGCCGCCGCGCTGACGGCCGCCGGCGCCGGCGCGGCCCCGCTTGTCCTCATGACCGAGGACTATCCGCCCTTCAATATGCGCGACAAGGACGGGCGCGTGGCCGGCTTGTCGACCGACATCGTGCGCGCGCTGATGCGCGAAGCGGGCCAACAATACTCGCTCGAGATGATGCCGTGGGCGCGCGCGATGGAGAAGGCGCGCATGCTTCCCGGCCACTGCGTGTTCTCGATGTCGCGGCTCGACAACCGCGAAAAACAGTTCAGCTGGATCGGCCCGATCGCGACCAACGACTTCACCCTGTTCACCAAGGGCCAGCCCGGCAAACGCCTGCGCTCGCTAAAAGACATCAAGGGCGCGCGCATCGGCAGCTACCTCGGCGACGGCGGCGTGGCGTACCTGCGCAACCAGGGTTTCAAGGTCGACGTCGCGCCGCGCGACGACCTCAACCCGCGCAAGCTCATGATCGGACGCATCGACTATTGGGCCACCGGCAAGCTGTCGGGCCAATATTTGCTCAGCAACCAGAAGGTGCGGGGGGTGGTGCCCGTGCTCACGATGGAGCACGGCAGCATGTACCTCGCGTGCCACCGCGCCTTGGACGGGGAGCGGGTGCGCGTCATGAACGAGGCCCTCGGCCGGCTGCGTAAGAACGGCAAAGTCGCGCGCATCTACGCGCGCTACGGCTACACGCCATGATGCCCCGACTTGACGACAAAACGTCGTCCAAGCGGAGGCTCGGCGATTCAGAATTCGTGTTTAGCATGTCAAAAATCGCGAAGTTGCCAGTTTCTAAAAACAAACCGACATCGTCCTCGCGGAGGGCTCGGCGCCCCCGCGTTGACACATAGAACAGTCGCTCAACGCCACCGCTCTATGTGTCGCGCCGCCGCAGGGACGATCTGGGTTTATGACTTTTAAAATTTCCCACGATAATTTCTAAAGCGGCGTTCAACAGCACGGTTAACGCCATAAATACCCGTGCTCGATAGCGCGCGCCGCCGGCCCCAGCGCCCCGCTACCATGGCCTGACCATCCACTTTGCGCACACGCCGGAGCCAACCATGATCCTGTCCGCCTTCCGCTGCACCGCCCTCGCCTGCTGCCTGTTCGCTCTGACGGCCTGTGAAGACAAGCACGAGCCGACCAAACCGACCGTCGCGCAGGCCTCCGCCGGGGCCAACGCGCCGGCGCGCTGAGCCTGTCGCAGGCCGAATCGGCACGCATTGTCCCGCCAGCCGCCGGACAGGGTAAACTGTCGCCTATTCTTCTTCCGCAGCAAGGTTCCTCCATGTCGTTTTCCACCCTCGGTCTGATCGACCCTCTCCAGCGCACGCTCGCCGAGCTTGGCTACACCACGCCCACGCCGGTGCAGGCCCAGGCCATCCCGGCGGTGCTCGCGGGGCGCGACATGATGGCCGCGGCCCAGACCGGCACGGGCAAAACGGCCGGCTTCGCCCTGCCGCTGCTGCAACGCTTGACCATGGAGGGGCCGCAAGTGTCGAGCAACTGCGTGCGCGTGCTCGTGCTCGTGCCCACGCGCGAGCTGGCCGAACAGGTCCATGAGAGCTTCCGCGGCTATGGCGCCGGACTGCCGCTGCGCACCTGCGTCGCCTATGGCGGGGTCAGCATCAATCCGCAGATGATGAAGCTGCGCAAGGGGCTCGACGTGCTCGTGGCCACGCCCGGGCGCCTGCTCGACCTGTACCGCCAGAACGCGGTCAAGTTCGACCAGCTGCAAACGCTGGTGCTCGACGAGGCCGACCGCATGCTCGACCTCGGCTTCTCGCGCGAGCTCGACGCCGTATTCGCGGCGTTGCCGAAAAAGCGCCAGACCCTGCTGTTCTCGGCGACCTTCTCCGACGCCATCCGCGCGCTGGCGGCCAAGATGCTCAACGATCCACTGAGCATCGAAGTCAGCCCGCGCAACACGACCGTCAAGACGATCCGCCAGTGGGTGGTGCCGGTCGATAAAAAACGCAAGCCCGAACTGTTCCTCCACCTGCTCAAGAAAAAGCGCTGGGGCCAGGTGCTCGTGTTCGTCAAGACGCGCAAGGGCGTCGATGTGCTCGTCGACATCTTGCTCGCGCAAGGCATCAGCGCAGATTCGATCCACGGCGACAAGCCGCAGCCGGCGCGCCAGCGCGCGCTCGACCGCTTCAAGGCCGGCGAGGTCAAGATCCTCGTGGCGACCGACGTCGCCGCGCGCGGACTCGACATCGACGACCTGCCGCAGGTCGTCAATTTCGACCTGCCGATCGTGGCCGAGGACTACATCCACCGCACCGGCCGCACTGGGCGCGCGGGCGCTTCGGGCCAGGCGGTGTCGCTGGTGTGCGCCGACGAGGTGCCGCTGCTGGCGGCGATCGAAATCCTCACGCGCCAGACCCTCGAGCGCGTCGAGGAAGCCGGATTCGAACCCGAACACCGGGTGCCGGTGACCGACACCAGCGGCCAGGTCGTCAAAAAGCCGAAGAAACCCAAGAAGCCGAACCGGGCCAAGTTCACGGCCGAGGTGTCCAATGTCGACGTACGTTTTGTAAAGTCGCGCTAAGTCAGCATCAGTCGCTGTTTTTCGCGCGAATGCGCGCCGCTAACGCCCAGGAGTCATCGTGAAAGCTGTTCTGACAGGCCATACGCGCGGACTCGGCGCCGCGATCGCGGCAAATCTACTGGCGCGCGCAATCCCCGTGCTCGGGCTGGCCCGCCGCCTCAATGCCGAACTCGCCGCACGCTATCCCGCGACGCTGGGCCAAGTCGAACTCGACCTCTCGGACAGCGCCGCGCTGGCGCGATGGCTCGCCGGTCCGGCGCTGGCGCGCTTTCTTGAAGGCGCCGATACGGTGCTGTTGATTAACAATGCCGGGATGGTGCAACCGGTCGGGCCGCTCGGACAACTCGACATTGCGCAGGTCGGCGCCGCCATCAGCCTGAATGTGGCCGCGCCGCTCATGCTCTCGAGCGCGTTCGTTGCGGCCGGCGGTGCCGCGGCGGACCGCCGCATCGTGCATGTTTCAAGCGGCGCGGGACGGGGCGCATACGCAGGCTGGGGCAGCTATTGCGCGAGCAAGGCGGCGCTGGACCACCACGCGCGCAGCGTGGTACTCGACCGCACCCGCGGCCTGCGCATTTGCAGCCTGGCACCCGGCGTGATCGACACCGACATGCAGGCCGACTTGCGCGCCTGCTCCCTCGAGCAATTCCCGGACCGCGAAAAATTCGACCGGCTAAAGCGCGATGGGGCTTTAAGCGCGCCTGCCGATGGGGCGCAGCGTCTGGTGGACTATCTACTGAGCGAGAACTTCGGGCGTGAAACGGTTGCCGATTTGCGCGGATAAGCTTGTTTCGATAGTTCCCTTATATTTGGCACTAACACATAGGGCGGCATCGCGCTGTGACCACTACATCGAGCAACGCCTTGCAAAAAAAATAAATCAGATTAGCCCTTGCGTTCGGCTAAAGTCGTGGTGACCGGCGTTCCCGGCGAACCGGGCGCCTTCCGCGCCACCGTGTTCCTCAAGCCGCACTTCCAGCTCGAAGGACGGACCGCGTCGATGCGGCTGGTCGCCGAGTTGCCGAAGTAAACGCCATTAGGGACAACACAATTTTTTGGAGCGAACATGGATCTGATTCTTTTACAACCTGGCAACCCCGAAGTCTTTGGCGGCACCAACGACTGGGACAACGGCGGCAGCCTGATCGACAGCGTGTGGCGCGATACCGTCATCGGCCTCGGGCAGTGCCTCGAACTGGTGTCGGCGCACCAGGGCATAAAGCAGCAAATCAACACCGATGTGAGCAATTCGGCGCGCACCTCGGGCCGGCCGGTCATCACGGAATTCACCTTGACCAAATACGTCGACCAAACCTCGGTCAAGTTCTACGAGTACTGCCTGCGCGCCGAGCCGCTCGGCAGGGGCAAGGACCACCCGACCAAGCTCTACATCGCGCGCGATTCCGGCAACAAGGCCGCCAACATTATCACCATCTCGCTGCGCGACGCGATCATCAGCGAAATCGAGCTGCAGACCAATCCGAACGACATGCCGACCGAGCGGTTCAAGCTCAACTTTACCGAGATCCTGTGGACCTACACGGCGCAGAAGGCCGACAAGACCACCGCAGGCAGCGTGACGACCGGCTGGAGTATCGCCAGGAACCGGCCGATCGGCGAGTTCACCTCATAGCATCGCAACAAGGGTCCCCTTGCGCGGCCCGCCCGTCCGCGCTGCCCGTGTGCTCTGCCGCGTTTACCAGGATTCGCCGATCTGCGTACCTGTTCCGTCGAACAGGTCGCCGCCCAATGCCAGCGAAGTGATCGATCAGGATGTTGGTGTCGAACAGTACGCTTACCATTCTAAGCGTTGTTCCATTTGACTCAGTGCACGCACTTCGGGGATCTGGAAAGATCGCGACATCGACGGCGTCCAGTACCCGCCTAGCCCTGCCCCGAAAACGCAAGCTGCCCGTCGAGCTGCTGCTCGCGCGCGCCGAGCCCCTTGCGGTAGCGCGCGCCCAGGCGGGCGCCGTGCCGCTGCCCCAGCACCAGCATCAGCCGCATGGCCCAGCCGCCCGGCGCGGCGCGGCGCGCCAGCGGCCGCAGCACCGCCGCCCACAGCGGCAGCTCGCGCCCGGCCGCGTCGTCGAGCGAGGCGAACACGCTGCCCTGTCCCGCCAGTGCGAAGAACGCGAGGTCGGCGCGGCGCCCGTCGCCGTGCTCGAACAGCAGGCAGTGCGGCGGCGCGCCGGCGGCCGGCGCGCGCGCGTCCGGTTCGGCGTTGCGCCCGGCGCCGGCGGCCACCAGCGTGACCTGCCCCGGCTGCCCGGCCGCGGCCAGCAGGCGCGCGTCCGCACCCGGGTCGCGCCCGTCCGCGACCTGGAACTGGACCCCGGCCGCGACCAGCGCGTGGCCGATCGCGACCAGGTCGGCCGCGCGCGGCGCACAGGCCAGCAGCGGCACGCCCTGCGCGTGCAGTTTGGCGAGCAGTTCGATGAAGCCGGCCAGCTTGGCCTCGCGGTCGCGGTAGCCGTAGTGCTTCGCAGGCCGGGCGCCGGCGGCGGCGGCCAGCGACACGCTTGGCAGGCCGTAGCTCGCCTCGAGCTCGCCGCCGCAGCCGTCGAGGCTGGCGCCCACGCCGGCCAGCCGCGCATAGCGTGGGAAGTAGGTCTGGACCGCCGCCCGCGCCACCGTGCGCGGCGGCGTGCTCAGCTCGAGCCCCTCGCGCGCCTCGAGCGCCTGCAGCATGCCGAACTGCCACGCGCGCCCCGCCAGCATCCGGTACACGTTGTCGTCGGTCACCACCACCCGCCCCGACTGGACCACGTAATGGCGCTCGCGTTCGAGCATGTCGCGTGCCAGCAGCGCCGACGACAGCAGGTCGCGCCGGCGCTGCGGGTGGCGCCAGAAAACCGGCAGCTGCGCACCCAGTTCGGCCAGCCGCTGCTCGCCCTGCTCGCTGAACTCGACCAGCCAGAAAGGCGCGCGCGCGATCCGGTAGTCGGGCCCGTCGTGCAGCTGCGCCACCAGCGCACCCGCCGCCAGCGTGGCCTGCGCCAGCACCGGCAGGTCGCCGGCCGCGCTGATCAGCACGGGGTGGGCGGCGTCGTCGACCAGCACCGCCTCGAGGTCGTCGATGATCGCGACGTCGGTGCCGCGCGTGACCGGCCTTGCCCCTTCCGCGTCGCCGGCCAGCGCGCGCACCGCGCGCCGCGCCGGACTGATGGCGCCGCCCAGCAGCATCCGGTCGTGCAGGAAATCGGACAGCAATTGGCGCGCCGAGGCGTACACCACGTCGCTCGCATAGGCTTGTTCGAGCGCGCCGGCGGCGCCGCCGGCCGCGAGCGCCGCCACGCTGGCGCCGCACAGATGGTAGAGCGGCGCCAGCGCGGCCGCGTCGCGCCCGGACAGGTATTCGCTGGCGCCGACCACGTGGCACCCACGCCCGCTCCAGACGGCAAGTATCGCCGCCAGCGCGACCGCCAGCGGGCGCGCGCCGGGCGCGTCCAGTTCGACCGCGTAACCATGGTGCATCGCCAGCGCGGCCGCCAGTTGGCGGCGCGACGGCGCGGCCCCGGTGGCAGCCGCGCCGGCCAGGACGAGCGCGGCCAGCGCGGGCGCGCGCGCGGCGCCGCCATCGGCCTGGCCAAGCTGGACGGCGCGGCGCAGCGCCATCCGCGCCTCCTGCAGCAACGCCGGCAGCGCTGCTTCCGGGCCGGCCGCGGCCACCGCCAGGGCGGCCGCCGCCTCGCGCGTGAAGCGGGCGCGCGCCGCCCCCGGCCAGCCCAGGGCTTGCGCCAGGCCCGGCTTAAAGGCCATAGCGCTTCTGGAACAACTGCATCAACGCCTTGCGCGCCCGCCCGAACAGGGGTTTGCCGGGCAGTTCGATGCGCATCACGCCCGACAGGCCCGGCAGCGGCGCGAGCCCCCGCTCCTGCTGCGCACGCAGGTCGGCCGGCAGGCTCGCGCGCAGCTCGAAGAACGACTCGGCGCTGGCCTCGCCGCTCTGGTCGCCCGGCTTGACCGCGATCTCGCCGCCGCCGGCGAACCCGAGCGCGCTCGAGACCAGCTTGTCGCGGTGGTAGGGGATCAGCGTGAAGCCGGTGACCGGCAGCGTGATCTCGGACTGGCCGGCCAGGCGCAACTGGGCGCGCGCGGCGCTGTTGCGGAACAGGTCGTCGGCCTGCTCCTGCGGCACCACCGCCACGAAGCGGAAGCGCTGGTCGACCACGAGTTCGCCAAGCGCCTGGCCGCGCGGGATCCAGGCGCCGTCGCGCTCGTGCAGCGAGGTCGCGGCGACCCATCTGCCGGCGTGCGGCGCGCGCACCTCGAGCTGGCGCTTGAGCCGCTCGAGCTCGCCGATCTGGACCGCCAGCGCGGCGAGCCGCTCGACCAGCGGCGCGCTGTCGGCGCGGTTGCGCGCGAGCGACTGGCGGTACTGCACTTCGAGCTCGTCGCTCTGCTGGCGCGCGAGCGCGTATTCATACTCGAGTTCCGGGTTGCCAAGCACGGCGATCAGCTCGCCCTTGGCGACCAGGTCGCCGCTGCGCTTGTGCAGGCGCGTGAGCACCGCCTCGCTGGCCGTGTGCAGCACGCTCGACTCGTTGGCCTGCAACACCCCGTGCGCCATGATCGAGGACGGCATCGGCACGAACACGAAAAACGCGAGCAGGCCGCCCAGGATCAGGCCGGTCACGCCGGCGGCGCGGCGCCGGTTGGCCGCCACCTTCGGCCCGTTGAGGTGCTGGTAGAGTTTCTTGAGCGGCCAGATCAGCAGCGTGAGCGCGGTGACCACGGCCATGAACACCCCGACCAGGAACCACTGGTCCATCACGAACAGGATGATGCCGACCGAGATCAGGATCCGGTACAGGAACGCGCCCAGCCCGTAGCCGGTGAACCAGAGGCGCTCGCGCCGGTTCTGGGCCGGCGATTCGGCGTCCGCCGTGCCCAGCAGGTAGCGGTCGCCCAGGTACATCCAGTGCTGCTGGGCCTTCTGGTACAGGTTGGGGATGTCGACCAGGTCGGCCAGGATGTAGTAGGCGTCGAAGCGCAGCAGCGGATTGCCGTTGAACAGCAGGCTCGAGACGGAGCCGACCACCATCACGTTGTAGGCCAGGCTGTTGACCAGGCCCGGCCCGGTCTGCGACCACACGAGCGCCCCGAGCGCGGCCAGGAACAGTTCGACGAACATGCCGGCGGCGCTGACCATCGCGCGCTCGAAGCGGTTCTTGATGCCCCAGGCCGAGGCCGTGTCGACGTAGGGCAGCGGCGTCATGATCAGGAACATGATGCCGAACGCGTGCACCGGCCCGCCGAAGCGTTTGCAGGCGAACGCGTGGCCGATCTCGTGCAGCAGCTTCATGACGCTCAACGTCACGAACAGCCACGGCAGGTTCGACAGCGAAAACAGGCCCTGCGAATGGTCGCTCAGCGCGCCCCAGTGCATGATCGCGGCGGCGGCGCCGGAGCCGACCACCAGCAGCCACAGCAGCAGCGCGGGGCGCCCGGTGGTCAGCGCGATCAGGCGCGTGCAGCGGTTCAGGTAGCGGTCGGGGTCGAACAGGTAGATGCGGGTGTACAGGAAACCCATGAGCTTACTCTGCAGCTCGCGCCGGCGCTGGGTCTGGGCGCGCGCGTAGATGGCCTGGTTGTCGGGCACCTCGCGGAAGTACAGCATGTTGGCCACGTGCAGCTGCGACAGCACGCGCACCACATCCTCCTGGCCGGGCGCCTCGTCGGGTCGCTCGGCCATGAAGGCGAGCCAGCTTTGTTCGACCGTCAGTTCGGGCGTGAGGCTGGCGATGAAGGCGTAGGCCTGGGCCGTGACGCGGAAATAGCGGTGCGAATAGCTGTCGCGCAGCACGTACCAGAGCTCGCCGCCGAACTGCTGGCGCTCGACCTGCACGCTGGCCGGCAGCGCCACCCTTGCCTGCGCGATGCGGAACCAGGACTCGCTGAAGACGGCCCCGCTCATGCCGCGCGCGCCCTCAACCGAGCCACCACATGTGCATGCGCAGGCTGTCGAGCAGGCGGTGGGTCAGGATCCACATCACGTTGCGGCGCCCGCAGTCGACCTGCGCGATGCCGCTCATGCCGGGCCGCCACCACGCCTCGGGCGCGTGGTGCAGGCGGCCCTTGACCAGGAAGTGGTTGCCCTCCTGCCCCTTGACCTGGGCCATCGGGATCACCGCCGAGAGCGTGAACGGGAAGGTCTGGTCGGGCCGGCTGAGCAGGCGCAACTGGCCGCGCGCGTTGGCCAGCACGTGGCGCACGTCGCGCTCGGGCACCATGATCTCGACGTACAGGCCGTCGACGCGGGCGATCCGGAACAGGTTGTCGCCCTTCTTGACGGGCGCGTTGAGCAGGTCCTTGCGCTCGCCGGCGACCACCACGCCGTCGAACGGCGCGCGCGCCTGGGCCTGCGCGAGGTATTGGGCGACCCGGGTCTGGCGCGCCTCGGCCTGGGCCGCGCGCGCCGAGGCGATGCCGAGCTCGGCCAGGTTGCCGGCGGCGCGCGCCTTGTCGCTTTCGGCCTCGAGCCGCTGGCGCTCGGCGCCGAGGTCGAGCTGCTGCTGGCGCAATTCGCGCGTGTCGAGCGTGGCCAGCAGCGCGCCGGCGCGCACCGTGTCGCCCGCGCTCGCGTGGACCTGCTCGACGCGGCCGTCGAACTGGGCGCTGATGAGGCGCGTGCTGTCGGTGGTCAGCTGGGCGTTGGCCTCGATCCGGTGCTCCCAGGTGCCGAACACGGCGTAGAGCAGCAGCAGCGAGCACGCGGCGACCGCGCCGCGGCGCCACACCTGGCGCGGGCCGAGCAACAGTGCCAGGCGCGCGCGCGCCCAGTCGCGCAGGCGCAGCCCCCACCAGCGGTCGCGCTGCTGCAACTCGTGCAGCCAGGGCTGCAAAAAGCCGGTCGCGAGCGCGAGGTCGGCGTCGTCGGGCGCCTCGCGCCGCTCCTTGAAGCCGAACAGCAGCACCGCGCCGGCGCTGCCGTCGGCCTGCTGCACGGGGCGCGAATACACCCGGCTGAAGCCGAGCAGGCGCGCCAGCCGCGCGTGCGCCCGGCAAGCCGCCTCCTCGACCGGCGCGGCGGCGTCGAACCACAGCGGCGCTGGGCGCCCGAGCGCCTCGAGGAACACCTCGTCGAGCAGCTGCACGTGCTCGGTGTTGGTTTCGAAGCGGTCGACGTGGCTCAGCGCGACGGTGCGCATGGCGCCGTTGATGCGCCAGCCGAGCGCGACCTGGGCGGCGCCGAAGCGCGCGGCCAGGCCGTTGACCAGCACCAGGGTGGCGGCGCCGAAGCGGCGCTCGGCCACGACCTGCGCCACCAGGTCGAGCATGGCGACGCTGGCCGGGCCGGGCCCGTCGGCGGGCGCGCCGGTCGGGCCGGGCGCGGACGCCGCCATTGCCGCCGGCTCCTCCTGCGCCGGGAAATCGGTCATCAGCATGGCGCGCATGATCAGCTCGTTGAGCTGGCCGCGCTCGCGCTCGGCGATCTCGAGCACCAGGCGCGCCTCGCCGATGCCGCTCGTTTGCACCAGCGCCAAAATGCGCAGGCGGCCGGCGTCGTCGTGCAGGGGCGAGAGCGCGAAGCCCTTGTCGAGGCGTTCGTCGCCGCGCTGCTCGAGCAGCGCGCCCCAGTTGCGCAGGGCCCAGTCGTCGCCCGTGCCGTGGGCGCCGAGCAGGCACCAGCCGCCCCCGGCGCCATCCTCGCGCTGCACCAGCAGCGCTGCGCCGGCCCGGCACAGCGGCCCGATCAGCGCGCAATACCGGTCCCAGTAGCCTGCGTCTGCGCGCGGGGCGCGCCGCAGCGCCTGCAGCGCCGCGATCAGGGCCGGGGCGTCGGGCGCGCCCTGCGCCGCCGCGGGGTTCGCTGCGCGCGCGCGGGCGCCCTGCTGTGGGTCGGCGGTGTCGGCTTGGCGGTTCATAGGCGGGTCAGTCAAATGGGTGTGGTTCGGGCGCGCGCCGGGCGCTGCGGCGCCTGGGACGCTAGCGCTTGGCGGCGGGCAGCTCGATCATGCCCTTGATGCCGGGACGGATGCGCAAGCCCGGATTGGGCAGGTCGACCCGCACCTCGACCAGGCCGCTGGCGGCGTCGGCCACGCTCGAGACGAAGCTGACCTTGCCCGTGACCGGGGCGGCGTTGGCCGCCGCCTCGAAGCTGACCGTCAAGGCCTGCCCGGTCTTGAGCCCGGCCAGCGCCGCGAGCGGCACGTTGGTGGTAAAAAAGCAGCGCGAGGCGTCGACCAGCCGCATCAGGGGCTCGCCCGGCTTGGCCCATTCGCCGACCTTGGGGTCGATGCGCGTGATGACCCCGCCCAGCGGGGCCGTCATGGCGCGCAGCGAGCGCTCCTGCACCGCGCCCGAATACTCGAGCTTTTCGCGCCGTTTTTGCGCCAGCAATTGCTCCTGGCGCGCGCGCGCGGCCGAATACTCGACCTCGAGTTTGCTCATCTCGTCGCGGCTGATCGACCCGGTGCTCTTGAACACGCGCCGCGTGTCGTTGAGCATGGTCTGCAGCGCGCGCGCGCGTTCGCCCGACGCCTCCAGTTCGCTGTTGTCCTCGAACACCACCTGGCGCCGGTTGACCTCGATCGACTGCATGCGGTCGTCGAGCACGAGCAGGGTCTGGCCGGCCTTGACCTGTTGCCCGGCGCGCACCGGCAGGCGCGCGACCACCCCGCCCACGCCCATGCTCAGGCTCAGGTCGTGCACCGGGTACACCAGGCCGACGTATTGGGCGGCGTGGACCGGCGCGGCGGCGGCCAGCGCGGCGGCGCACAGCGCGCCGCGCGCGGCCAGGGTCAGGCGGCGCGCGGCGGCGCGTGCGGGTTTGCAGGCGGCAAAAAGCATCTCAATCCCTCAATGTTATGGCGTAGTGTTGCAGCAGGGAGCCGTCGGCGTAGCGCAGCGCGTCGTTCGCCTGTCCGAGCCGGGCGTTGCTCTCGACCAGGCGCTGGCGCGAATCGGTCAGTTCGTTCTCGCGCTGCAGCAGCTGCGACAACTGGCCCATGCCCGAGTCGTAGCGCACCTGCTCGATGCGCAGCATCTCGACGCGCAGCGCCACGTCCGAGCCCATCAAATTGACCTCTTCGCGTCCGCCCGCGGCCTGCTCGGTGCGCGTGCGCACCTCGTTGCCGAGCGCGGTGCGGATCGAATCGATCTCGATCCCGGCCTGGCGCACGCGCGCGTCCTGGGCCGCGTACTGGGCGCGCGCCTTGCGGTTGCCCTCGAGCGGAATCTCGAGGTTCAGGCCGACCGACCAGCCCGGATAGCGCGCCTGCTCGGTGACCTCGCGCGCGAGTTTGTTGTCGTTGGCCAGGCCCGTGTTGGTCTGGCTGAGCACGAGGTCGAGCGTGGGCAGGGACAGGCTTTCGGCGTAGCGCAGGCGGATCCCGGCCTGCTCGGCGCGCAGCTTGGCGATTCCGAGCGCGGGCCAGTCCTGCAGCGCGCGCAGGTAGCGCCCGTTGGCGTCGAGCGCGCCGGACGCGAGCAGTTCGGGCCCGGGCTCGGCGGCCGTGAGCACGAGCTTGGCGTTGGCCAGCCCCGAGATCGCGAGCACGGTCTCGAGCCGCGCCTCGGCCTCGCGCACGCCCTGGCCGGCGCGGATCAGTTCGACCTCACGCAGCAGCACGGCGGCCTTGGCCTCGATCTTGTTGCTCGCGGCGAGCTTGCCGGCGTCGACGCGCGCCAGCGTGTCGGCCTCGACCCGGTGCGCGTAGTCGAGCGCCTTCTGGCGGATCCGGCGCACCTCGAGCGCGCGGTACAACTGCCAGTACAGGGCCAGCGCGTCGCTGCCGGTCTTGAGCAGCTGCTGGCGGTACTGCAACACGGCGATGCGGTGCTCGAGGTTGGCCACGCGCAGGTCGGTTTCGACGATGTCGCGCCCGCTGCCCTTGAGCAGCGGCTGCTTGAAGGCGACGACCACGCTGCCGTCGAATTCGCGGTCGGACTTGGAGGCGCTGCCGATGATGTTGTTGCGGCGTTCGCGCAGCCGGTAGCTCAGCGAAAAATCGCCGCCCGTCGGCAGGCGCATGCGCACCCCGCTCTCGATGCTCTGGTTGCGCTCGTCGAGCACCGAGAGCTTGCTCGTGGCCAGGCTGTTGACGCGCTCCTCGACGGTGCGCTGGCGCTCGCCGGCGTCGCGCCGCCAGCTGGTGTACAGGACCGCCTCGTACAACGCGGCCTCGGCCTCGCTGAGCTGGCCGGCGACCTCGATCTGGGCGCGGCTGTAGTTGACCTCGGCGCTGCGCGCGACCACGAGCTGCAGCAGCATCTTCGGGCTCAGGGTCACGACCCCGGCGGCCGGGATCGCGGGCGGCTCGGGCGGCGGCAAGCGCTGGGCGCACGCGCCGGCGGCGGCCAGGGCCAGCGGCAGCAGCGGCAACAACAGGCGGGCGTGGCGCCAGCGCGGGAAAAATTTGATAGTGCTTGGTGCGGACATGTGCGTGACAGACCAAAAAAATGAGAACGTCACGGCGCACCGCCGCTGCGGCGCGCCGGCCGGGCCGGGCGCCGCCGCACCCGGTGCGGGTGCGGGCGGTGCTGCGTGCGCCCCGGTGATGCTGTACTTACGAGGCGACGGTAAACTGGCGACTGGTGGCTGCTTAGGCGGCCAGCGGCTGCGGTTTTTCGTCCTTCAACATCACGAGGCGCTCGATCTGCGAGAGCGAGGTCAGCTGTGCATAGATCGCCGGCAGGTAGTGCTTGCTGCGCAACTCGAGGAACAATTCGTCCGACAGGTTGTTGAGGCGCTCCTCGTTGATCACGTAGCAGCCCGAGATGTTCTTGAACTTGTCGTTCTGGCGCACGCGCATGTTGAGCGGCACGAACAGGTTGTGCGCGGCCAGGAACTTGCAGAACTCGCCCGTGATCGCGTCCATCTGCTGCAGTTCGGACAGGTAGCGCTTGACGTTCTCGACCACCTCGGTCGGCTCGCCCTTGTCGTTGAACAGGGCGGCGCCCTCGGTGTCGTTGAACAGCTCGCTGCCCTCGTCCACGCAGACCAGGAAGCGGCCGTCCTCGCCCGCCTGCGACAGGGCGAACGGGTAGCGCCGGATGATGGCGGGGATGTACGAGGCGGCCCACTTCTGGTCGGCGCCGACGAACAGGTTTTCGCCGGCGTCGAGGCCGAGCAGCGCGACCGGGCGGAACTCGTCCTTCTCTTTGTCTTCGATGAACACGAGCGGATAGATGGCGGCGGACCGGACGAACTCGTGCGTCGTGACGTAGGCAATGTGGAATTGCGAGGCGAAGCCGAAACCCTCAACCTGTTTGATCTTTTTGCCGGCGTGGCGCTGCTGGTTCACAGGAACGACTTGTTTGAACATGTAAATCTCCAATATTTTCGATGGTCGGACCGCCTTTGCGCGGTCCCTGGTTTTGCACTGCCATTTGTTGCCCGGACCGCGCGCGCGCTGCCCGTCGTGCCATCGCCGGCGCCATCGACGCCCGGTGCCGGCTTCCTGCTTACTGTTGCTGCCCGGCGCGCACCAGGCGGATGTTCTTGGCGCCGGTCTTGAGCGCCGGGCCGACGTCGCCCGCATTGTAATCGACATACCAGGCCAACGCGGTGTGCTGCGCGTAGGGCGAGCCGGTCCAGAAGCTCTGGGCCGGGGTGCGCGGGAAAATGGTCGCATTGATGGCCGGCGCGGCGCACTTGCGCTCGACCAGCGAGGCCAGCTCGTTGCGGTTGGGCAGGCGCCAGTCGGCGCTGTTGGCGCCCAGCGTGGCCGGGGCCGCGTTGACGGCCGCCACGCGCGCGAGCGCCTCGGCCCAGCTGCCGCTCAGGGCGGCGCCGCCGGCGCAGTCGGCGCCGGTGAGGCCCTCGGCGCAGCGTTTCCAGATGAGGCCGGTGGCGCTGTCGCTGACGGTCTCGCCGCTGACCACGAAGCGCGCGTCCGGCGTGCTCGCGGTGATGTCGGCGCCGTTGCAGGCGGCGCCGGCCGGCGCGGTAAAGGCTGTCAGCGCGGCCGCCAGCAAGGTGCTCAGCGCGCGCGCGCGGCGGCGCGATTCTGGTTTCATGTCGACTCCGGGAAGAATAGGTCAGTGCGCAGCTCACTGCGCAACTCGGTGCGCAGGTCGGTGCGGCCCGCTTGGGTGGACGCGGTTGCGCGCATCAGTTGCCGCGCACGAGGCGCACCCGGTTCGCGGTCGATTTGGCCGCGAAGCCGACTGCGCCGCTGTTGAAATCAAGCTGCCAGGCGTCGGCCGCGGCGCCGGCGCGCGGTGAGGCGCTCCAGTACGTGGAGGCGAGCTGGTTGGCGAATTGGGGTCGCACGGTCGGCGCCGTGGCGGCGCCGCTGTCGACGATGCCGGCCAGTTCCTCGGCCGTCGGCAGGCGCCAGTCGCGGAAACCGCACAGGGCTTCGGCGTTGACGGCGGCGACGAATTTCTCGGTGTCGCAACCGCTGCCGCTGCACACGCCCGCGCTCGCGCTGCCGGCCGCGCCGCCGTTCGCGCCGCTGCTGGCGAACCATGAATAGGTCGATCCGGCGGCATGCAGGCCGGCCGCGCCCTTGCCCTCCCACAGCAGGCCGGTCACGTTATCCTGCACGCAGCCCGCGCCGCCCGGCAATGCGGTCAGGAAAAAAGCACTGATGCGGCTGCTGCCGGCGCCCGTGAGGGCGCTCTGGGCGTCGCGCCCGAGTTCGCCGTCCTGGCCCGCAAAGCCGGCTTGCGGGCAGGCCAGCGCATTGGCGCCGGCGTTCGAGCAAGTGGTGATGCCGGTGTCGTTGAGGCGCTTGCTGTTGATGAAGGCGGTGTTGTCGCTGCCGCGGGCCAGGCCGCGCGCCTCGCCCGCTCCGTTCGGGCTGGTGTCGTTCCAGGTGAGCGTCAGGGTGCGGTCGGCCGCGCCCGCCACGGGGCACATCAGAACATTGAGCTGGCGCTCCGAGGCCGCCGAGCCGATCGACAGCTGGCCGCTGGTCGTGGCGCCGTTCGCGGTGATGACCAGGCCGGACGCCGTCGGCACCACGAAGTCGATCCCGGCGCCGCAGTCGGTGCCGCTGGTGCCGCCCGTGATCGCGAAATTGAGCGTCACCGGATAAGCCACGTTGTCGACCAGCGCGGCGCGGAATGCGAGCAGCGCGCGGCCCGAGGAGGACTGGCTGGCCATCGGCGCGGACACGGCCAATACCGCCAGCGGACGTGCCGGCGGCGGAGGCGGCGGCGGCGGATTGCCGCCCTCGCCACTGCCGCAGGCCGCCAGCAGGCCGCCGATCGCGGCGGCGACCATCAGGGCGCCTGCGCGCCGCTTTTCATGTAAAACCATCGCGTTTGAAACCATCGTTTTTATCCTGATCATCCTGTACCCCATAGCTTCAGCTAGCCAGTGTCGATTCTTTCGTTTTTGCTGTCAAGGAAATTGCTTATTCGTTGACCAATTGGGCCACCGCGCGACAACGCATCGAAACGCGGCGTAAATACTCGGCAACGATCCCCTGCGCACCCCTGACCCTCTCGGCGAGCGGTGTTATACCACCAGGTCCTCCAGCCAGAAGTCGAACAGCTCGGCCTCGGAGTTGGCCTGCAGGCCCGAGGCACTGCGCATCGATGCCGCCGCCGACAGCCAGGACATGCCCTGCATGCCGGCCGAGAACGCGCCGGAACCGAGTTGACCCAGGTACAGCGCCGTCCCGCTGC
>JAZKIN010000234.1:0-19340 GCA_040384885.1 Pseudomonadota bacterium
AGAACGCTGGCGATGAGCAACTGTTCTATGGGTACCCGCATGCGCGAGGACGATGTGGTTTTGATTCTAGCTTCGCGAGTATTGAGGCACAGCTCAAACCAAGGAAAACAATGCGATCCCTATTTGCCGGCATCCTGATGCTGGCCCTGAGCGGCGCGCTGCACGCTGCCCCCGCCGAACTGTTCCCTTTGGCCGATGTGCGCCTCGGCGCCGGCCCCTTCCTCGAGGCCCAGGACACCAACCGCGCCTACCTGCTCGCGCTCGACCCCGACAAACTGCTCGCGCCGTTCCAGCGCGAGGCCGGCTTGCCGCTTGCCAAACCAAGCTACGGCAACTGGGAATCATCCGGCCTCGACGGCCACATGGGCGGCCACTACCTATCCGCCCTCGCGCTCATGCACGCCTCGACCGGCGACCCCGAACTGCTCGCGCGGCTCAATAAATTCGTCGCCGCCCTGAAGCTGTGCCAACAAAAGAACGGCAACGGATATCTGGGCGGCATCCCCGGCGGCAGCGCGGTGTGGCAGGCGATCGCGCGTGGAGAAATGCGGGCCGATAATTTTTCGGTCAACGGGAAATGGGTCCCTTGGTACAACCTCCACAAAATCTTCGCCGGCCTGCGCGACGCGTATATATATGCGGGCAACGACGATGCGCGCCTGATGCTGATCGCGTTCTCCGACTGGGCCCTGCAACTAAGCGCCAAACTGACCCCAGAACAAATGCAAGCGATGCTGCGCGCCGAGCACGGCGGCATGAACGAGGTGCTGGCCGACGTCGCCCGCATGACCGGCGACGATAAGTACATGGTGCTGGCGCGCAGCTTTTCTCACCAGGCGGTGCTGGACCCGCTCGCGCGCGGCGAGGACCGCCTGACCGGGCTGCACGCCAACACCCAGATCCCGAAAGTGATCGGCTTCAAGCGCATCGGCGACCTGACCGGCGACCGGCGCATGCAGGACGCGGCGCGTTTCTTCTGGCAGACCGTGCACGACAAGCGCACGGTGGCAATCGGCGGCAACAGCGTCAAGGAACACTTCCACGACGACAAGGACTTCGCGTCGATGGTCGGCGAGGTCGAAGGCCCCGAAACTTGCAACACCTACAATATGCTCAAGTTGTCGGGCATGTTGTTCCTGGGCGACCAGCAGGTCCAATACAGCGACTATATTGAACGCGCACTGTACAACCACATCCTCGCTTCGCAGCGGCCCAAGACGGGCGGCTTCGCCTATTTCACGCCGATGCGCCCGAACCACTACCGCGTCTATTCGCAGCCCGAGCAGGCGATGTGGTGCTGCGTCGGATCGGGCATCGAAAGCCACGCCCGTCATGGCGAGTTCATCTACGCGCATGCGCCCGATACCCTGTATGTGAATCTGTTCATCGCGTCCACGCTCGACTGGCGCGCCAAGAACGTACGCCTGATCCAGTCGACCCGCTTTCCCGACGAGTCCACCTCGCGCATCACGGTCGAAGGCGACGCGCGCTTCGCCATGAAGATCCGCTATCCACGCTGGGTCGCGCGCGGCGCACTGCAACTGCGCATCAATGGCAAACGCATCAAGTTCCCGGGCACGCCGGGCGAATATATCAGCATCGAACGCCAGTGGCGCAAGGGCGACCGGATCGACATCGCCCTGCCCATGAGCACGCGCCTCGAGCAAATGCCCGACCGGTCCAACTATTACGCGGTGCTGCATGGACCGATAGTACTGGCCGCCAAGACCGCACCGTTCGCCAACGAAAAGCTTAACTTTCTGGCCGACGATTCGCGCATGGGCCATATCGCCCAGGGACCGGTATGCCCGCTTGGGGCGGCGCCGATGTTCGTGAGCGATACCAAGCAATTCATGCACAGGTTTAAGCCGGTGGCGGGACAGCCGCTCACATTTTCAGCGCCCGGACTGATCCGCGGCACCAACGCGGATTCGCTCAGGCTGATCCCGTTCTTCCGCCTGCACGAGTCGCGCTACACAATGTATTGGCCATATGCCACCCCCGCCAACGCCGACCTGCTGCAAGCGGCGACCGCCAAGGCCGAGGCCGACCGGATCGCGCTCGACGCGCGCACGATCGACCAGGTCGCACCGGGCCAGCAGCAGCCCGAGTCGGATCATGCGTTCAAGGGCGAGGGCGCCGACGCGGGCATCAACCAGGGGCGACACTGGCGCCATGCGAGCGGCTGGTTCAGCTACGAGCTCAACGACAAGCGGGGCGAGGCAAGGGTATTGCGGCTCAGCTATTCCCGGCTCGACGCGGGGCGCAAGTTCGATATCCTCGTCAACGGGGCGACAATCGCGGGCGTGACGCTCGGTTCCCGCGAAGGCGACGAAATCTACACAATCGACTATCCCATGCCACCCGCCGCGCCCGGTGCCAGGCTGGTCGTCAAATTCGTCGCCCATCCCGGTTCGATCGCGGGCGGCTTGTACGGTCTACGTTTGCTGCGCCAGTAATAAGGTATATTAAAAACGATATCAATCAAGGCAAAAAAGTGATTTGATGGTTATTGCGCTTTCTCCTACCATGGTTGTATAAGCAGGGCCTGAATGTGCCGGCCCCGCACACAACGGAGACTTGCCATGATTATCGATCGCAGAACTTATCTGAAGGGCGCGCTGCTTGCCGCCTTCGCCACCCTCGCAGCGGCCGGGCCCGCCATCGCCGCCAAGCCGCTCGTGATCGGCTTTTCGCAGGTCGGCGCCGAGAGCGAATGGCGCACCGCCAACACGCGCTCGATCAAAGACGCCGCCAAGCAAGCGGGCGTGACCCTCAAATTCGCCGACGCCCAGCAAAAGCAGGAGAACCAGGTCAAGGCGATCCGTTCCTTCATCGCCCAACGCGTCGACGTGATCGCGTTTTCGCCGGTCGTCGAGTCGGGTTGGGACACCGTCCTGCGCGAGGCGCGCAATGCAAAAATCCCCGTGATCCTGACCGACCGCGCCGTCAATGTGGTCGATAAAACCTTGTACACGACCTTCATCGGTTCCGATTTCGTCGAAGAAGGCCGCCGCGCCGGCCGCTGGCTAATCGCGCACGCGGCCAAGACGCCGGATCGCAAGCTCAACATCGTCGAGCTGCAGGGCACGGTCGGTTCGGCCCCGGCGCTGGACCGCCAAAAGGGCTTCGCCGAAGCCATCGCCGGCAACACGAAGCTAAAAATCGTGCGCTCGCAAACGGGCGACTTCACACGCGCCAAGGGCAAGGAGGTCATGGAGGCCTTCCTCAAGGCACACGGCAAGAGCATCAATGTGCTGTACGCCCACAACGACGACATGGCGATCGGCGCGATCCAGGCGATTGAAGAGGCCGGCCTGAAACCGGGCAAGGACATCGTCATCGTCTCGATCGACGGCGTCAAAGGCGCGTTCGAGGCGATGATCGCGGGCAAACTCAACGTGACCGTCGAATGCAGCCCGCTGCTCGGCCCGCAACTGATGAAGATCGCGCGCGACGTGGTGGATGGCAAGCCCGTGCCCAAGCGCATCGTGACGGAGGAGGGCGTGTTCCCTGCCGAAGTGGCGGCGAAAGAATATCCGAACCGAAAATATTGAACGCGGGCGGCTGTAGATGAACACGATAGTCAGACCCGGCACGCCCGTGCTGGAGTTGAGCGGCATCTTTAAATCCTTCCCCGGCGTCAAGGCGCTCAGCGACGTGTCGCTGCGCATGTATCCGGGCGAGGTGCATACGTTGATGGGCCAGAACGGGGCCGGCAAATCGACCCTGATCAAGGTGCTCACCGGCGTCTATGCACCGGACCGCGGCACCATCATGCTCGGCGGGCAGGCGATTTCGCCGCGCTCGACCGCGCAGGCGCAGGACCTCGGCATCAGCACCGTGTACCAGGAAGTGAACCTGTGTCCGAACCTGTCGGTCGCGGAGAATATTTTCATCGGGCGTTACCCGCGCAAGGCCGGCATGGTCGACTGGCGCGGCATGCGCGAGCAGGCCAGGCTGCTGCTGGCGCAACTTCAGATCGACATCGACGTCGGTGCGCAACTGTCGAGCTTTCCGCTGGCGATACAGCAGATGGTCGCCATTTCGCGCGCGCTCAACAGTTCGGCGCGCGTGCTGATCCTCGACGAGCCGACCTCGAGCCTCGACGAGGCCGAAGTGCAATTGCTGTTCGGCGTGCTGCGCCGGTTGCGCGAGCAGGGCATGGCGATCTTGTTCGTGACCCATTTCCTCGACCAGACCTACGCGATCTCGGACCGCATCACGGTGATGCGCAACGGCGAGTGCGAGGGCGAGTACCTGTGCAGCGAGTTGTCGCGCCTGGCGCTGGTCAATAAAATGGTGGGCGTGGCGGCCGATGCGCCCGCCGCCGCAAGCACCGAAGAAACTGGCGAGACCCACGAGCGCTCGGCGCTGCCGTTCTTGCAGGCTAAAGGGCTGGGGCGGCGCGGCGCGCTCGCGCCGATCGACCTCGACATTCACGAAGGCGAACTGCTGGGCCTGTGCGGCCTGCTCGGCTCGGGCCGCACCGAGGCGGCGCGCCTGCTGTTTGGCGCCGACAAGGCCGACAGCGGCAGCATCACCGTGGGCACGCGCACCGGGCTGTTCGCTTCGCCACGCGACGCGATCGGACAGGGCATCGCGTTTTGCTCGGAGGACCGCAAGCACGAGGGCGCGATCCTCGACTTGTCGGTGCGCGAAAACGTCATCCTCGCCTTGCAGGCACGCACCGGATTGCTGCGCGCCATTCCGTTCAAGCAGCAGGTCGCCATGGCGCAGGACTATGTGAAATGGCTGGGCATTAAAACGGCCGACATCGAGACCCCGATCGGGACGCTGTCGGGCGGCAACCAGCAGAAGGTGTTGCTGGCGCGCTGGCTCGTGACCTCGCCGAAGTTGTTGATACTGGACGAACCGACGCGCGGCATCGACGTGCGCGCCAAACAGGAAATCATGGATTACGTAAGCAATTTGTGCCGGAAGGGGATGGCGATCCTGTTCATCTCGTCCGAGCTGCCCGAGGTGCTGCGCTGCGCCGACCGCCTGGTCGTGATGCGCGACCGCAAGGCTTGCGGCGAGTACCAGCGGGGCGAACTCGACGACACCTCGGTGCTCCAGGTGATCGCCGGGGAGGCAACATGAGCGGCCTGCCGAACGCCGCGCTGGCAACGACAGCCGATGCCCCGGCGCACGCGCCGTGGCGCGCACTGTTGAACCGCGCGCTCGCGCATCCGCTGTTCCGCCCGCTTGCGGCGCTCGCCGCGCTGCTGCTGGTCGACCTGATCGCGGTCCCCGGATTCTTCCACCTCGAACTCAAGGACGGCCATTTGTATGGCAGCCTGATCGACATCGTCAACCGCGCCGCCCCGCTCATGCTGGCCGCGCTCGGCATGACGCTCGTGATCGCCACGCGCGGCATCGACATCTCGGTCGGCGCCGTGGTCGCGCTGTCGGGCACGGTGGCGGCGATGCTCATCGGCGGCACCATGGAGATGCAGAACGGCCAGCCCCATTACGTGAGCAACATCCCGATGGTGTGGGCTCTGTGCGCGGCGCTCGGGGCGGCCTTGCTGTGCGGCGCGTGGAATGGCTTGCTGGTGGCCACCGTCGGGCTGCAACCGATCGTCGCCACACTCATCTTGATGGTCGCCGGGCGCGGCCTCGCGCAACTGCTTACCGACGGGCAGATCGTCACGGTCTATTACCAACCCTTCTTTTTCCTCGGCAGCGGCTACCTGTTCGGCCTGCCGTTCTCGCTGACCATCGTGGCGGTCGTGTTCATCGCGACCGCGCTGCTGATGCGCAAGACGGCGCTCGGCCTGTTCATCCAGGCGGTCGGCATCAACCCGGTCGCGGCGCGCCTGGCGGGCATCAAGACGGCGGCGCTGATCTTCTTCGTGTACGTGTTTTGCAGCGCCTGTGCCGGCTTGTCGGGGCTGATGATCGCGGCCAATATCAAGAGCGCGGACGCCAACAACGCCGGCCTCATGCTCGAGCTCGACGCGATCCTCGCGGTCACGCTGGGCGGCACCTCGCTTGCCGGCGGCAAGTTCAGCCTCGTCGGCAGCCTGATCGGCGCGCTGATCATCCAGACCCTGACCTACACGATTTATTCGCTCGGCGTGCCGCCCGAAATAAACATGGTGGTCAAGGCGGTCGTGGTGTTCTTGGTGTGCATCTCGCAATCGCCCGAATTCAAACGCATGTTCACACGCCGGAGGGCCGCATGATGCGCATCAAGATGCAAGGCCTGATGGCCGCGCCGTATTTCACTTCGCTCGTCACGGTGCTGTTGCTGCTGTCGATGTTCGGCATCGGCGGCGCCGCCTACCCGGGATTTTTGTCGGTGCAGGTCGTGCTCAACCTGCTCATCGACAACGCCTTCCTGCTCGTGATCGCGGTCGGCATGAGCTTTGTGATCATCTCGGGCGGCATCGACTTGTCGGTCGGCTCGGTGCTCGCGCTGAGCACCATGATCGCGGCCTGGCTGTTGCAGACGCTGCACTGGCCGCCGTTGCTCGTGATCGCCTGCGTGCTGCTGCTTGGGGCCGGCTTCGGCGCCTGCATGGGCGCGCTGATCCATTACTTCAAGCTACAGCCCTTCATCGTGACGTTGGGCGGCATGTTCCTCGCGCGCGGCCTGTGCTACCTGATCAGCATCGACTCGATCACGATCGACGATCCGCTGTTCGTGGCCATGTCGCAGACCCAGGTGCCGGTGCTCGGCGGCTTCGTCTCGCCCGGCGCGCTGATCGCGTTGGCGCTGCTGGCGCTGGCGGTATTGCTGGCGCACTACAGCGCCTTTGGCCGGGCCGTGTATGCGATCGGCGGCAACGAACAATCGGCCCTGATGATGGGCTTGCCGGTGGCGCGCACCAAGGTGATGGTCTACGCTTTCAGCGGCCTGTGCGCTTCGCTGGCCGGGGTGCTGTTCTCGTTCTACATGCTGTCGGGCTACGGCTTGCACGCGCAGGGGACCGAGCTCGACGCGATCGCGGCCGTGGTCATCGGCGGCACCTTGCTCAGCGGCGGTTACGGCTATGTTGCGGGCGCATTGTCGGGCGTGCTGGTGCTTGGCGCGATCCAGACCCTGATCGCCTTCGACGGCACGCTGAGCTCGTGGTGGACCAAGATCGTGATCGGCGCGCTGCTGTTCGTGTTCTGCGTGGTGCAACGCGTGATGACCTTTGGCGCGGCCCGCAACAATTAAAACTACAATGAATTCACAGGAGACAGGCATGCACACGATTTACCGCAGCACCATCGCACTCGCCCTCGCGGCGGCACTGGCCGCTTGCGCCGGCACCGCCGATCCGGTCGCCGCCACGCCGGCAGCGCCCGCAGCGCCCGTTTTCTTGGGCAACCCGATCGTGACCAATATTTTCACGGCCGACCCCGCCGCGCTGGTCGACAACGGCCGCGTCTACCTGTACGTGGGCAAGGACGAGGCGCTTCCGGGCGGCACCGACTACGTGATGAACGAGTGGCGCGTGTACTCGAGCTGCGATATGCGCAACTGGACCGACCACGGCTCGCCGGTGCGGTACACGAGCTTCAGCTGGGCCCGGCGCGACGCCTGGGCCGCCGACATCACCAAGCGCAACGGTAAATACTATTTCTACTCGACGGTCGACCACAAGACGATCCCGGGCAAGGCGATCGGCGTGGCGGTCTCCGACAGCCCGACCGGGCCGTTCATCGACACCCGCGGCAGCGCCCTGGTCACCAACGACATGACCAAGCAAACCGACATCATGTGGGACGACATCGACCCGGGCGTGTTCATCGACGACAACGGCCAGGCCTACCTGTATTGGGGCAACACGGTGCTCAAGTACGCCAAGCTCAAGGAGAACATGGTCGAGCTCGACGGGCCGATCCAGACCTTCAAGATCGACGCCTTCACAGAGGCGCCGTATATGCACAAGCGCGGCGGCACCTACTACCTGACGTATTCGCGTTATTTCCCCGAAGAGACCGTGTACCAGACCGGGCCGAGCCCGACCGGACCGTGGACCTTCGGCGGCGTGATCATGGGTAAGAATGCGGTCGTCAAGACGATCCACCAGGCCATCGTCGACTTCAACGGCAAGTCCTACATCTTCTACCACAACGAAAAACTGCCGGGCGGCGGCGAATTCCGGCGCTCGGTCGCGGTCGAGGAAATGACGTACAAGGCCGACGGCGGCATCAATTACGTACCGCAAACGGCGACCGGCCCGGCGGCCAACCCGAGCCCGGGCTGCGTGGCGCCGAAGTAATCCAGGGTGCTGCTATTTGGCCTCGGCGATCCAGCGGTCGACCTTGGCCTCGAGCAGCGACAGCGGCAGCGTGCCGTCGCCGAGCACGATGGCGTGGAATTTGGGCAGGCTGAATTTGTCGCCGAGCGCCGTGCTCGCACGCTGGCGCAGCTCGGCGATTTTGAGCGAGCCGATTTTGTAGCCGAGCGCCTGGCCCGGCCACACCATATAGCGCTCGGTCTCGCTGCGCGCGCTCGACTCCGGGTAGCCGAGCGTGTCGCGCATGTACTGGATCGACTGCTCGCGCGTCCAGCCCTTGGTGTGCATGCCGGTGTCGACCACCAGCCGCACCGCGCGCAGCATCTCGTCCGACAAATGGCCGAAGTAATCCTCGGGCTTGTCGAACAAACCCATCTCCTTGCCCAGCGTTTCCGCATACAGCGCCCAGCCTTCGGTGAAGGCGTTGTTACCCCCGAATTTGCGGAATTTTGGCAGGTTCATCTCCTGCAGCAGCGCGATGTGGAAGTGGTGTCCCGGCTGCCCCTCGTGCAGGAACAGGGTCACCATGCCGGTGCTGCCGTACTGCTTCGGATCGTTCACGACCGACCAGAACACGCCCGGACGCGAACCGTCGGCGGCGGGCGCGGTGTAATGGTCCGACGCCGTCGCGCGGCTTAGTTCGGGCTCGAGGCGCAGGTCGAGCGGCGCCTTTGGCCGCAGCGTGAACAATGCCGGCAGCTTGGTCTTGAGGACCGCGTCGAGCCTGCGGTACACGGCGATCACTTCGGCCTCGGTCTTGAACGGCTTGAACTTGTCCTGCGCCGCGACCCAGGTAGGCAGTTCGGCCGCCGGCCCGGTGTAGCCCATCTTTGGACCGAGCAGCGCGAACTCGCGCTGGATGCGCGCCACCTCGGCCAGGCCCGTGGCGTGGATCTGCTCCGGCTGCAAGGTGGTCGTGGTCTGTCCGGCCACGCGCGCGAGGTACCAGGGCATGCCGCCGGGCAGGGCGCTCCAGCCGGTGCTGTTGCGGCTCGCCGGCAGGTAGTCGTTCTCGAGGAAGGTCGCAAGGCGCGTCAGCGCCGGATTCAATTTGAGGGCGATGGTGCGGCGGTAGGCCGCACCCAGGCTGCCCTTGTCGGCGCTTGAAAATGTGGACGGCAGGTTTTTGATCGGCGTGTAGTAGATGCTCGTCTCGGGCGTGGTGCTGACCAGCTTTTTAAACTGGGGCAGGGCCGAGACCATGTTCGCGCGCGGCAGGACCACGCCCTGACGAATACCTTCCTGCATATTCAGGATGGCCTGGTCGATCCACGCGGGCAGCTGGTCGAGCCGCTTCAGGTAGGCCTTGTACTGCTTGACGTTGGTCAGCGCCTGCGCCGCCTGGCCGCCCGCGTAGTTGGCCAGGTTGACGGGCATGCTGTCCATCTGGTTGAGCGGCAGCAGGTGCTCGGGGAAGGCCTCGAAGGTGAGCGCGGTGTTTAATTCGTACGCGAGGATGTCGTAGTTGGTCTGGTCGAGGCGCGCGAGTTTGGCGCGCGGGATCGATTTAAGGGTGGCGCTGAATTTGCGGTAGCGCTCGAACTGCGCGAGCCGCTCGAGCGGCGCGATCGTCATGCCGATCTGGTCGTCGAAACGGTTGTCGCCGTTTTCGCTGGCGCCGACCGGGTCGAAGCGCGCGACCGCCTCGTAGTATTCGGCGGCCAGCAGGTCGAGCTGTTTCTTGAGTTGATTGTTGGCCGGCGCGCTTGCCTGCGTTTTTGCCTGAGCACCTGCAGTGGGCGCGGCCAGCGCGCCGATTGGTGCGACCGCAAACAGCAGGGCGGCGCCGACGGCGCCGGCGAGTAGTGATTTTTTCATGTGTGTTCCAACCCGGATCAAGGATAAAAGCGCCAGCCGGCGGCGAACTCGCGTTTGATTTTTTGGCCCTTCAGGCGCGCGCGCACCAGCTCGACGGGCAGCATGCCGCCTTCGAGAATGCGGTCGTGGTACTGCAATTGCGTCATCGCGCCGCCGTCGACCAGTTCGCGTTTGAGCGCGCGCAGCTGCAGCGCGCCGATCATATAGCCGGCCTGGTACAGGGGCGGATAGTCGCCATTGAACGAGCGGCGCACTTCGGCGCGCGCGTTGTCGGGCTCGTGGCCGACACGTTCGACCAGCATCGCCACCGCCTGCTCGGGCGTGAGCTTGCCAAGGTGGAAACCGAGCGAGAACAGGATGCGCGCGGCCCGGTGGTTCCGCCAAAACATCATGCCGATGCGGTCCTCGGGCTTGGCCGCGAAACCGCGCTCGTAGAGGAGCATCTCCCAGTAGACGGCCCAGCCCTCGACAAAGAACGGCGAATCGAACAGGCGCCGCTGCGGCTGGTAGCGCTCGGCCATGAACAACTGCAGGTGGTGGCCCGGAATGAGCTCGTGGTGCACCACGGCGCGCGCGAAGTGCGGGTTGTTGCCGCGCATGCTCATGAGCTTTTGTTCATGCGTCATGTCGTCGGTCGGGTAGGCCACGAGGATCGTGTCGCCGCCCAAAAAGAAGGGGTTGGCCAGTTGCCGCTCGACCGACAGCATGTCCATGCGCCAGCTGCGGCGCGCCACCTCGGGCACCGTCACGAGCGCGTTTGCGCTCACGTAGTCGCTCGCCTCTTTGGCTAGCATGCGCACCATCGCGGTCTGCTCGCCCGGCTTCACGTACTGGTTCTTGACCTTGTTCATGGCCGCGTGCCAGTCGTCGCCAAAGCCCATCTCGCGCGAGGCGCGGCGCAATTCGGCCTCGCCCCAGGCCAGTTCTTTTTCGGCCAGCGCCATCAGCTCTTCGGGCGTGTAGGCGATCATCTCGCGTTGCAGCGCGCTGACCAGCCCCGCGCGCCCGATCGGGTCGCCCGTCACATTGAGCAGCGTGGCCGAGCCTTTGCCGACCAGCCGTTCGTCGAGCAGGGCGGAGTAGTCGGCCAGCGCTTTTTCGAGTTCGGCGTAGGGCCGCTTGATCCACCAGCTGAACTGCGGGTCGAAGCCGGTGTAGTAGGCGTTCCATTGTTTCAGGTCGAACGCGGTGGCGGCCAGGATTTGCATCGCGCGGTTGGCCATGCTGCGGCTCGCGAGCGGGCGCGCGGAGGCATGGTCGCCGCCGGCAGCGAGAGCTTGCTGCGCCTTGCGCACCGCCAGCAGGGCCGTTTGCAGTTGCGCCGCGCTGGCCTGGCCGTCCTGCGCCTGCATCAGGCGGCGCGCCTCGGTCAGTTCGAGCAGCGGCCGCACGAACGGCACCAGCGGCTCGGCTTCGCGGAAGCGCGCTTGCTGCGCCTGCTGTTCGCGCAGCTCAAAGCCGATCTGGTTGTTCAGCATGACCCAGTCGATCCGGTCCTCGACCCCGAAGCTGTCGAACGGCAGCGCCGCCAGCGCGCCTTGCCACTGGCGGTAGAACGACTCCAGTTCGGCAGCGCGGGCGGCGCCCTGGCGCACCGTGTACAGGTGTTCGAGGCTGGCCAGGTCGAGCCGGAAGCGCTCGACCAGCGCGGGCATGGTCTGCTGCGACGGCGCGAAGGCGTTCATGGCCGGTGCCAGCGGGGGCGCGGCGACCGGCCTCAATGGCGGCGTCGACGCGGCGTGGGTGGAACACGCGGCCAGCGCGGCCGCGAACAGAACACGGGTGCCAAATGGACGCATGCGGGCCCCGGCTTAGTAGCTTACGAGCGGCACCGGCGCGCCGTTTTTGAAAGTGTAGATCGTCACCGGCGATTGCTTCATATTGCCGTTCGCGTCATACGCGTAGGTGCCGGCCACGCCTTTGTAGCTGCTCGCATGCAGGGCCACGCCGACCACCGACGGGTCGAGCGAATTGGTCTTGCGCATGGCGTCGGCGATGAACATCATCTGGTCGTAGAAGGCGGGCGCGTAGACGTCGGCGGCCTGCTTGAAGCGCGCCTTGTAGCGGGCCTGGAAGGCGGCGCCGGCGGTTTGCTTGTCGAGCATCGCGCCGCCCTGCGCGCACAGCACGTTCTCGCCGACGGCAGCGCCGCCGAGCTTGGCCATCTCGGGGCTGCACAGGGTGTCGCCGCCGAGCAGGCGCACGTTCAGGCCAAGCTGCTTCATCTGGCGCGTCATCGGCGCGCCCTGCGGCGCGTAGCCGCCGAAGAAAATCGCATCGACCTTTTTCGCCTTGAGCGAGGTCAGGATGGCCGAGAAGTCGGTCGCCTTGTCGGTCGTGAACTCGCGGCTGGCAACCGTCATGCCCGATTTTTTGGCCTGCTTGATGAATTCGTCGGCGATGCCCTTGCCGAAGGCGGTGCGGTCGTCGATCACGCCGATGCGCTTGATTTTAAGGTCGCGCGCCGCGTACGAGGCCATCGAGGCGCCGATCTGGGTGTCGCTGGCGATGATCCGGAACACATTGTTGTAGCCGTTCTTGGTCACGTCCGGGTTGGTGCCGACGGTCGACATCAGGATGCCCGCCTCGTTGTAGATGCGCGAGGCGGGGATCGCCACGCCCGAATTGTACGGGCCGAGCACGAAGCGCACGCGCGCGTCGGCGAGCTTTTGCGCCACGCTCACGCCGGCCCGCGGGTCGCCCTGGTCGTCTTCGGAGACCAGCTCGAACTTGAGCGTTTTTCCGGCCACCTTGACCGGCTTGGCGTTGAGTTCTTCGAGCGCGAGGCGCACGCCGTTCTCGTTATCCTTGCCGGCAAAGGCGTTCGCGCCCGAGAGCGGGCCGCTGACGCCGATCTTGACGGTCTCGGTGTCGGCGCGGGCGGCGGCGGAGAGGCACAGCAGCGCGGCTGCGGCGAACGGCAAAAGCTTGTGGGACAAGAGGCTTGGCGACATGCGGATTCCTTTGTTAATTGGGCCGGACAGGCGGGGAAGAGCGGATGATCTCACGATTTGGCGCGGCAAATAGCGCTTTTCAGCCGGGCAGGCCATGCGCGATGAGTTCGAGCGGAAGGGCCGTGCTGTACTTGATCTGCTCCATCGAAAACGCCGACGAGACGCCCGTCAGCTGCGCCGTCTTGATCAATTTTTTATAAAAGCGGTCGTAGCCGTCGATGTCGGTGGTGACCACCTTGAGCAAGTAGTCGACGTCGCCGCTCATGCGGTGGAACTCGAGCACCTCGGGCAGCGCGACCACGGCGGCGGCGAAACGCGCGAGCCATTTTTCGTCGTGCATGCTGGTGCGCACGCTGACGAACACGGTCACCGGCAGCCCTACCTTGTGGCGGTTGACGATGCTCACGCGGCTCTCGATAAAGCCCTCCTCCTCGAGCCGCTTGAGGCGCTTCCAGCACGGGGTGCTCGACAAGCCGATCTTCTCGCTCAGCGCGGCAATCGAGAGCGAGGCGTCGTTCTGGAGCGCCGACAAAATGGCGCAATCGAACCTGTCTAGTTGATTCATTCCTGAATTGGACATGGCGAAGTATGGTTGTGCTAAATGGCGTGGGCAATAAGCATATTAAGAGACGTTTTAACCTGTTGTGATTGGTAATATACTACTGCCCCTTCCGCACCGGAAGAATAATTTTCCCCATGCCGCGCTTATGCACGAAGAAACGTACGCTGAAATCTACCTCGACGCCAACGCCACCTCGGCGGCACTGCCGGCCGCGCTGGCCGCGGCGGCGGGCGCGATGAGCGATTGCTACGGCAATCCGAGCAGCACGCACGGCGCCGGCATCCGGGCCAGGGCGATGCTCGACGAGGCGCGCGCGCGCGCCAGGCGGGTGCTGGGGGCGGGCGCGGGCCGGGTGATGTTCAACAGCGGCGCGACCGAGGGCATCCAGACCGCCGTGCTGTCGGCGCTGTGCGCGTTGCGGGCGAGGCAGGCCGCCGGCGAGGAGGTCGGCGGCCTGCTCGTTTACGGCGCGACCGAACACAAGGCAGTGCCCGAGAGCCTGGCGCACTGGAACGCGCTGCTCGGCACCGGCCTGGAGCTGCGCGTGCTGCCGGTCGACGCTGACGGTCTGCACCGGCTCGACGTGCTGCGCGAGCTTGCGCCGCGGGCGGCGCTGGTATGCACCATGGCTGCCAATAACGAAACGGGCGTGATCTCGGACCTGGCCGGCATCGAGGCGGTGCTGCGCGCGAGCGGCGGGGGCGCGCTGTGGCTGGTCGACTGCGTCCAGGCGCTCGGAAAACTGCCGCTGGCGCTGGCCGCCAGCCGCATCGACTACGCGCCATTTTCGGGCCACAAGCTGTATGCGCCCAAGGGCGTGGGCATGCTGTACGTACGCGATGGCGCGCCGTTCACCGCGCTGATGGCCGGCGGCGGCCAGGAAACCGGACTGCGCGCGGGCACCGAGAACATGGCCGGCATCGCCGCCTTGGGCGCGGTGCTCGGCGCGATCGAGCAGGGCGGCGTGTTCCGCTCCCACGACGAACTCGCGCACTACCGCGAACAACTGGCAGATGCCCTGCGCGCGGCCCTGCCCGGCGTCGTGTTCAACGCCCCGTTCGAAGGCACACTGCCGACCACCCTCAATTTCTGCGTGCCCGGATTTAGCAGCAAGGAGCTGCTCGACCTGTTCGACGCGGCGGGCGTGCGCATCAGCTCCGGTTCGGCATGCTCGTCGGCCAAGGCCGCGCCCAGCTATGTGCTCGAAGCGATGGCGCTGCCGGCCTGGCGTAGTTCGTCGGCGCTGCGCATGTCGTTCGGGCCGGCGGCCGATGCGGCCTTCATCGAGGCAGCTTGCGCGCGCATCGCACGCTGCGGCCGGGCCCTGCGCGCGGGACAACTACTCGCGCCCGAATCCGGCGACGGCGTGCTGCAACTGTGGTCGGAGGGGGCCTGCAGCTGGCTGCTGCTCGACCAAGTCAGCCGCGCATGCATCGTGATCGACCCGCGGGCCGCGCTGGCTGCGCGCATCGCCGCGCTGCTGCGATCCCAACAATTCGAGGTGGCCGCGGTGCTCGCGACCGACGCCTCGCCCGCGCTGGTGGCGGGCCGCGCGGCGCTGCTCGAACAACTCTGCGCGGCCGGCGTCGCGCACGGGTGCGCGGGGGCCGATGTGTCGGGCTGGCCGTCCGGCCAGGGCCAGATGCTGCTAGGCGACGGCACCAGCGCCGAGGTAATCACGCTCGGGACGCAGGTGCTCGCGCGTCTGCGGGAAGGCCAGACGAACAGCTATTTATTGGGCGTTGCCAGTGCCGGGAGTCTGGGCAGCGGCGCGCTGCGCTTCGTGTTTTGCGGGGCCGACGGGGCGACGGTGCACCGACTGGCCGCGCTGGCAGGGACCGATACCATCGTATGCCGCGGCGCCGACCCGTTCAACGAAGTGTGCAGCACCGTGCGGGCCGATTTGCTGTCGCTGGAACCGCGCCGGGCCTCGACCGGCACGGATGCCGCGATCGATCTCGACTCGGCGGCGCTCGATGATTTTTTTGTGGCCCATCCCGACGCCCTGCTAGTGGACGTGCGCGAGCCGTTCGAGCGCGCCGCCGATACGAAGCCGGCGTGGGATGGCAGGGATGTGCTTGGCGTGCCGCTGTCGCGCCTGTCGGACCAGTTGTCAAGCTGGTTGCGCGGGGAGCAGCGTCCTATCGTTTTTTTCTGCCGCAGCGGCAACCGCAGCGTGCGCGCGGCGCGTTGCTTGCAGCGCCTGGGCTATCAGAATGCATGGCATTTGGCGGGAGGTCTCGCGCTGGCTGCCTGAAGTGTAAAAGTTAATTCCGTTGAGCGGCCTGCCCGAAGGGGTAGTCCGCTTTTTTTTTGCGCCTGACTATGCATTTTTCTATAACTGGGGCCTACGTTCAAAAAAATTGCATAGTGCTGCAGCACGGCAAAACAGCGCTGCTCGTCGAAGTTGCGATAAGCGGGCCAGCATCGCCGTGACCGGAGTGCAGCGCACATGGTTGACATTGCTGCGACGATGCGGGTTGCGCCGGCGCTCGGTGCGCCACGACGGTGCGTAGCTGGCGACCGGTGCGCCGAACAAGCCGACGCCGGCCCGTGTTGCTGGACGGCACAAGCACATCCGCTTGCGGCCCCACAACGCGAGCGCATGGATCGTGAGCATCGCCTCGATCGCGAGGTTGACCAGCAGCGGCTTGTTCTGGTCGGCGAGTCGGACGCCGGCTGCAAAAGCCCAGTCGCGGAAATCGGTGGTGGAGGTAGAAAATTGGTTCATGGCATCTGCGATCTTTGCTTGCGGATCGGTTTAGTTATTCAATGACTCCATTAGACCTTAAACAAGCACTTTGCCATGTGGGAACTCCTCCTAAGCCCGTGTAGGCGCACACCCCGTCGAGTCCGCCTACCGCGCCTACCCATCCGCCCCGCGCGCCGTTTACGCGACCGGGGTCAGACCCGGGTCAGACCCCGGTTTTTTTGAAACATTGCATAAGTGGGGTCGGACCCCGGGATTTTTGAAACTTTTGCGGGGGAATTCGATATGATTTTCGTCTGACGGGCGTTAAGATTTTTCTGTGTTCGCTAGCGCACGGTGCATTCGGGCACTGCTCACTACCATGGGGACAGCCGTGCGCTCTGGCCTTTTTTATCGGCCTCGACGCGCACCCGGTCGCATTCCGCTGTCTCGCAGTGGTTGCGATTTTCACGCCCCAACGCGAGGTCCGTTTTGAACGAAGAAAACACAGTACTGTCCGATACGCTTTACCCTTGGCAGAACATCGCCCGCCGCACCCGCGAGATTCATGACGAATCCCCGCTGCGCTCCGAATTGTTCAGTGCCGCCCAGATGGCGATGCACGGAAAACATCTTGCCGAACGGCATACTTTGAGCAAGGTCGGCGGCCCCGACCGGCTGCTGCCTCGGCTTACCGAAAACGCCGAACTGATCGGCACCACCTGCACCGAACTGACCGCCGCCATCAAGGCCGGGCGCCAGATCACGCCGGCCTCCGAGTGGTTGCTCGACAATTTCTACCTGATCGAGGAACAGATCCGCACGGCGCGCCGCCACCTGCCGAAAAATTACAGCAAGGAATTGCCGCGCCTGTCCAACAGCGACGCCGAGGGCATCCCGCGCGTCTACCAGATCGCGCTCGAGATCATCTCCCACGGCGACGGCCGGGTCGACCCCGAGAGCCTGGCGCGCTTCGTCGAGGCCTACCAGAACGTGGCCACGCTCAAGCTCGGCGAACTGTGGGCGATCCCGATCATGCTGCGCATCGCGCTGATCGAGAACCTGCGCCGCGTCGCCGCGCGCGTCTACGACAACCGCGTCCAGCGCGACCTCGCCGGCAACTGGGCCGACCAGATGGCCGAGACGGCCGAAAAAAACCCGAGCGAGCTGATTTTGCTGGTCGCCGACATGGCCCGCTCCGGCCCGCCCATGACCAGCGCCTTCGTGGCCGAACTGTCGCGCCGCATGCAGGGCTTGAGCCCTTCGCTGATGCTAGCGCTCCAATGGGTCACGATGCGCCTGGCCGATTCGGGCCAGACCATCGAGCAGATGGTGCAGCAGGATATCGGCCAGCAGGCGGCCGACCAGGTCTCGATCAGCAACAGCATCGGCAGCCTGCGCTTCCTCGGCACGATGGATTGGCGCGAATTCGTCGAGACCATGAGCCCGGTCGAGGAGGCGCTGCGCGGCGACCCGTCCGGCACCTACGGCAAAATGGATTTCGCCACCCGCGACAACTACCGCCACGTGATCGAAAAACTGGGGCGCCGCTGCCGTTGCAGCGAAGTCGAAATCGCCGAGGCCGCGCTCGCGCTGGCACAGGAGAACCGCGACCTCGCCAGCGGCGGGCTTGACCAGCGCCGCCGCCACGTCGGCTACTACCTCGTCGGCGCCGGCCTCGATCAGCTCGAGCGGCGCCTCAAGCTCGATTTCGCGGCCGGCCCGGCGATCTCCAAGACGGCGCGCTCGGCCCCGCTGACGACCTACCTCGGCGCGATCGGCGTGTTCACCGCGCTGTTCACCTTCAGCGTGGTGCTGCACGCGCGCGACGGCGGCACCGACGGCGCGCTGCTTTGGCTGGTCGGCATCCTCGGCGCGGTCGGCGCGACCCAGCTCGCGCTGGCGCTGGTTAATTTCATGGCCACCCAGATCACGCGTCCAAGCCCGCTCGCGCGCATGGACTACAAGCTCGGGATCCCGTCGGACGCGCACGCGATGGTGGTGGTGCCGACCCTCATCTACAGCAAGGACAATGTGGCGTCGCTGATCGAGGCGCTCGAAGTGCGCTTTCTGGCCAACCGCGACCCCAACCTGCGCTTTTGCCTGCTCACCGATTTCACCGACGCCGAGCGCGAGACCATGCCGGCCGACGACGAGCTGGTCGAACTGGCGCGCAAGGGCGTGGCCGCGCTCAATCTGAAGTACGGCAACGAGCCCGGCGCCGAACAGCTCGACCCCAACGCCGACGCCGCGAGTGACCCGGACACCGACGCCGACGGCGATCCCGCCACCGGCCCGCGCGCGCGCGGCCCGTTCGTGCTGCTGCACCGTCCGCGCGTCTGGAGCGCGGGCCAGAACGCCTGGATCGGCTACGAGCGCAAACGCGGCAAGCTGGCCGCGCTCAACGCCTTTTTGCGCGGCGGCGCGCGCGACAAGTTCTCGGTCGTCGAAGGCGACACCGGCGGCCTGCTCAATGTGCGCTACGTGATCACGCTCGACACCGACACCCAATTGCCGCGCGACGCAGCGCGCCAGTTCATCGCCACCATGGCCCATCCGCTCAACCAGCCGCAGCTCGACGCGGCCGGCACCCGCGTGATCGACGGCTACGGCATCCTGCAGCCGCGCGTGAATGTCGCGCTGCCGGCCGAAAACGCCTCGGCCTACGAGGAGCTGTGCGGCGGCGAGGCGGGCATCGACCCCTACACCCGCACCGTCTCCGACGTCTACCAGGACGTGTTCTACGAGGGTTCGTTCGTCGGCAAGGGCATCTACGAGGTCGACACCTTCGAGCGCGTGCTCGGCGACCGCCTGCCCGAAAACAAAATCCTGAGCCACGACCTGCTCGAGGGCTGCTACCTGCGCTCCGGCCTGCTCAGCGACGTCCAGCTCTACGAAGCCTACCCGGCCCGCTACAGCGAAGACGTGAGCCGGCGCCACCGCTGGATCCGCGGCGACTGGCAACTGGCGGGCTGGCTGCTGCCGACCGTGCCCGCCGCCCATGGCAAGCGCGAAAAGAATCCGCTGTCGGCGCTGTCGCGCTGGAAGCTGTTCGACAACCTGCGCCGCAGCCTGGT
>JAZKIN010000235.1:0-2267 GCA_040384885.1 Pseudomonadota bacterium
GTCACCTCACCGTTAAGATGAAGAAGGCTGAAACCGCGCCGTCGCCGATGATGAAATCGGTACAACGCGAAGACGCAGCCAAGAGCCACCGTTCGGAAGCCCCGGCTCCGGCGGCAGCACCGGCACCAGCCGCAGCAGCCGCCTAATTTCGCGGCCTTCGTTTTCGTGAACCCGGCCGGTCCACTTCGGTGAATCAGCTCCAGTTCGCAGCTTTTATCTCGGAGCGCGATGTCTTGCGCTACACGCCGGCGGGGATACCGATCGTATCCGCCATCCTGACGCACAGTTCGCGCCAGATGGAAGCAGGGGTGGACCGTCTGGTCGAGTTTGAAATCACCGCGCTCGCCGCGGGCGAGATTTCAGGCCGCTTCGGACGGGCGGAGTTGGGGGCGGCGCACCAGTTCACGGGATTTTTGGCCAAGAAGAACCGCAGCAGCAAAGCCCTGGTGTTTCACATCATTGATTTTAGTGCCGCCGCGTAAGCGACGCACATTTTAGATACAGGAGCCTCAAATGGCATTCGGTAAAAAATTCGACAAGAACAAGCTCAAGCTTAAAGAAAAGCGCAAACAACAGAACCCACTGTTCAAGCGTAAGAAATTCTGCCGCTTCACCGCCGCAAACGTGGAACAAGTCGACTACAAAGACGTCGACACCCTGAAAGACTTCGTCCAGGAAAACGGCAAGATCATGCCAGCACGCCTGACCGGTACCAAGGCGCACTACCAGCGCCAGGTTGACACCGCCATCAAGCGCGCACGCTACCTCGCGCTGTTGCCATACACCGATCTGCACCACGCTTAAATCGTCCCGCAGACGATCTAAGACAGTCAGAACATCCTGGAGAGAAATATGCAAATCATTTTGTTAGAAAAAGTTGTAAACGTCGGCAACCTGGGCGATGTGGTCAAAGTCAAGGACGGTTACGCACGTAACTTCCTGATCCCGCAACGCAAGGCACGCCGTGCCACGACCTCGGCCGTGGCCGAGTTCGAAGTCAAGCGCGCAGAACTGGAAAAAGCGGCGGCCGAAAAGCTGGCGGCCTCCCAGGCCCAAGGCGACAAGCTGGCCGGCATGACCGTCACGATCGCGCAAAAAGCGGGCGTCGATGGCCGCCTGTTCGGCTCCGTGACCAACTTCGACATCGCCGAAGCGCTGTCGAAAGCCGGTTTCGCCGTCGAAAAAGCCAATGTGCGCATGCCTAACGGCCCGCTCAAGACGACCGGCGAGCACGCCGTCGCCGTCGCCCTGCACACCGACGTCGTGGTCGACATCACGATCGCCGTGGTCGGCGAAGCAGCGTAAATCCCTCGTGCCGCCGGCCGGGCGCCAAGCCCGGCGGGTGCGCAAAAAAGGAGCACAAAAAAACCGGGTCCGCCCGGTTTTTTTTTCGCCCTTTTCGGGCATCGAACGCTGTTTTTTATCACCCTAAGTTGCAAGCTGTTCACCCATAACGGGTATAATTCGCGCCATGAACGTCCCCTCAGATCCGCAACTCGACGCACTCCGCATCCCGCCGCACTCCATCGAAGCAGAACAGTCCGTCATCGGCGGCCTGCTGCGCGATAACGCGGCCTGGGACCGGATCGCCGACTTCATGCACGCGGACGATTTTTACCGCTACGACCACCGCATCATCTTCGAGCAGCTCGTCAAACTGATCAACATGGCGCGCCCGGCCGACGTGATCACCGTGTTCGAGGCGCTGACCAACCTGGGCAAGGCCGACGACGTCGGCGGCCTGCAATACCTGAACGCGATGGCGCAGAACACGCCGTCGGCGGCCAACATCCGGCGCTACGCCGAGATCGTGCGCGACCGCGGCATCCTGCGCAAACTGATCACCGTGGCCGACGAAATCTCGGGCAACGCGTTCAACCCGCAGGGCAAGGAAGTCAAGCAGATGCTCGACGAGGCCGAGTCGAAGATCTTCGCGATCGCCGAGGAGGGTTCGCGCGGGGCCCAGGGCTGGGTCGCGGTGCAGCCGCTGCTCACGCAAGTGGTCGAGCGCATCGACGAGCTCTACAGCCGCGAGAACCAGAGCGAGATCACCGGGGTGCCGACCGGCTTCATCGACCTCGACCGCATGACGTCCGGCCTGCAGCCGGGCGACCTCGTGATCGTCGCCGGCCGCCCGTCGATGGGCAAGACCGCGTTCTCGATCAACATCGGCGAGAACGTGGCGATCGACTCGGGCCTGCCGGTGGCCGTGTTCTCGATGGAGATGGGCGGCGCCCAGCTGGCCATGCGTATGCTCGGCTCGGTCG
>JAZKIN010000236.1:0-34608 GCA_040384885.1 Pseudomonadota bacterium
CAACTGTTCTATGGGTCCCCGCATGCGCGAGGACGATGTTGGTTTTTGATATGTAGATTTTTTTCGACACGATTTCCAGGGCGTCTTAGGCGCCAATTCAGCGCCTTGCAAAAAAACCGCGACAGCATCGTATCGCACGCGACGTATGTTCAAGCCGTATAGATCCGATCAAAAAATTGATTGGTGGCGACTGCCCCCTTGACTCTACGATGCCTCACCTCCTGTCGAGTGAACACGGCGCGGGGAATATAAAAATTCACTAGGGGACTCATCATGAAGCAAAAGCAGCTCAACTGGATCATCGCGTCCTTATTTTCGGTACCGGCATGCCAGTACGCCTCGGCGCAGCAAGTCAGCGCGCCGACCGCCGCACCCGAGGTGCAAACCGTCGTCGTCAGCGGCATCCGCGCCTCGGTGCGCGACGCCCTCACGGCCAAGGAAAACAGCAACAGCATCGTCGAGGTGGTCGCGTCCGAGGACATCGGCAAGCTGCCCGACACCACCATCGCCGAATCGCTGGCGCGCCTGCCGGGCCTGTCGGCCGGCTACGACCGCGGCAACGCGAGCCAGATCGTGGCGCGCGGCATGGGCCCGCGCTTCATCGGCGCCACCCTCAACGGGCGCGAACTGGCCTCGTCCGAACCGAACCGCGCGGTGCGCTTCGAGCAGTTCCCGTCCGAGTCGCTCAGCGGCGCAACCGTCTACAAGACCCAGGCGGCCGAACTGGTCGAGGGCGGCATCGCCACCTCGATCGACCTGCAGACCGTGCAGCCGCTCAAGTACAACGGCCGCCAGGCCTCGCTCAAGGCCGACGTGCTCCACTACGCGATCGCCAGCAAGATCGACGGCGCCGAGGGCACCAAGCCGCGCGTGGGCGGCATCTACCTCGACCAGTTCGCCAACAAGAGCGTCGGCGTGGCGATCGCGTTCAGCCATCAGGTGCAGCCGTCAATTTCCAAAAACATCAATTCGGGCGGCTTCAACGAGGACCATTCGGTCGACCTCACCGGCGACGGCAAGGTCGACCGCACGCCTTGGGGGCTGGGCGACGGCGGCACGGTCGGTGTCGATACCCGTTCCAGCCTGCTCGGCAAGGTGGAATGGAAGATCAGCCCGCAGGCCATGATCACGGGCGACCTGTACTACGCCACCGCCAAGATCGACGAGCCGGGCTTCGGCCGCTGGCTCGGCAACGGCGTCGGAAACTGGGACGGCGGCCAGAGCGCCGACTACAGCAACGTCGATTCGCGCAACGGCTACGTGGTCGGGGCCAAGGTCAAGAACGTCACGCTGGTATCCAACGACACCGTCTGGATCCAGGATATGGACAACCTCGCCGGCGGCCTGAACGGCAAGTTCAGGCTCGGCGATTGGAAGCTCGAGGCAGACCTGTCGACCTCGCGCGCCGGGCGCGACAGCCAGTGGCGCGACGTGCGCATCTTCTCGCGCACAGGCAACACCCTGACCTGGTCGCTGACCGGCCCCGACAACCTCAAATACGACTACGGCTTCGACACCGGCAACCCGGCCAACTTCTATGCCAACACGCCTACGCTGTACATCAACACCGACGGCCACATCGAAGACCGCCTCAGCGCCGTGCACCTCAATGCCGCGCGCAAGCTCGACTTGGGCCTGGTCGACCGCGTCAAGTTCGGCGTGCGCGTGAGCGACCGCGTCAAGTCCTACCACCAGACCACCTGGGATGTCGCGCCGACCGGCTCGATCCCGAACTCGGCCTACCACACCGTCAACGTCGAAGGCATGCCGCCGCTGATCCGCCTGAACGACTTCTACGGTACCGTGGCGCAGGTCTACGGCCCCAACGCCTTCAACGTCAATGGACGCATGCCGACAGACGACGACCGCAAGGCCAGTTGGCGCGTCACCGAGCGTAGCGAATCGATCTACGCGCAGGCCGACCTCAGCGGCGAATTGTTCGGCAAGCCCGTGCGCGGCAACGCGGGTGTGCGCGTGGTGCACACGCGCCAGGCCGGCGAGGGTCTGTCGTCCGACAGCATGGGCTGGGTCGAGCAGCCCGACGGCAGCTGGAAGGAGGTCGTGACGCTGTCGCCGTCCAAGGACGGCACCTCGTACACCGAAATCCTGCCGAGCATGAATTTGATCTTCAATATGACGGACCAGCAGCAGTTGCGCTTTAGCATGGCGCGCGCCATGTCGCGCGCCCCGATCGACGAGATGCGCGGCGCGCAAAACATTTGGCGCCCGAGCAACCCGATGGAACCGCTCAGCGGTGGCGGCGGCAACACGCGCCTGCTGCCGATGATGTCGAACCAGCTCGACCTGGCCTACCAGTGGTACTTCGGCAAGGGCAACCTGTTCTCGGCGGGCGCGTTCTACAAGCAGGTCAGCCGCTACATCACGATCAACACCGACCGCACCAAGATGGCCAGCAGCGATCCGCTGCTCAACGGTCGCGACGTCGTGTTCACGCGCTCGGTCAACGGCAAGGGCGGCGACATGCGCGGGCTCGAGCTGATCTACCAGCAGAACTTCAACAAGCTGCCGGCCCCGTTCGACGGCCTGGGCTTGTCGAGCAACTATGCCTACACGACCAGCAACGTCAAAGAGGCGGTGCCGGCGGGCGACCCGTATCCGATCGAAGGCCTGATCAAGCACCTGGCCGGCTTGACCCTCTGGTATGAGAAGGGCGGCTACGAGGCGCGCCTGTCGGCCAACTACCACAGCCCCGTGCCGCGCACGCCGGGTTGGGATGCGGGCAAGCTGATCACGAACGAGGCGGAAACCTGGGTGTCGATGAGTTTTTCGAAGCACCTGACGCCCAAGCTGCAACTGCGCTTCGGCATCGAGAACCTGACGGACCAGAAGTCGGTGTCGACCAGCGCCAAGAACCCGGCCTCGATCTCGGTGTCCGAATTCGGCCGCCGCTACAACCTCGGCCTGTCGTACAAGCTGTGACTCTGCGCGCCTGATTCTGGCGTGTTTGGCGGGGCGCGCGAGTGCTCCGCCTTTTTTACATCACGGGCCGCCGCGCGCGCCCCACGGAGCACAAGACCATGAGCACCCACCACTTTACGCAATTGCTACGCCTGGCGATCTGCGCGCTGGCACTGGCGTTCGCCGCCACGGCCGCCGCCGCGCCCGCGCGCGAGCGCCTTTCGCTCGACCGCGGCTGGCTGTTCCACCTTGGCGACATCGTCCAGCCCGAGGCCAGGGGCCACGGCGCCAGCTACGGCTACGGCAAGGCCGGCTTCGCCGCCGGCGCCGCCGGCACCATCTACGACGACGGCGGCTGGCGCCAACTGAGCCTGCCGCACGACTGGGCGGTCGAAGGGCCGTTCGACCCCGCACAAAACCTGGCGCAGGGCTACCGCCCGCGCGGCGTGGGCTGGTATCGGCGCTACATCCGGATCGACCCGGCCGAACGGGGCCGCCATTTCGAACTGCAGTTCGACGCCATCGCCACCCACGCGACCGTATGGGTCAACGGCCAACTGGTGTTGCGCAACTGGTCGGGCTACAACGCCAGCACGATCGACATCACGCCCTACGTGCGCTATGGGGACGAACTCAATACCATCGCCGTGCGCGCCGACGCGGTGCCGATGGAGGGCTGGTGGTACGAGGGCGCCGGCATCTACCGCCACGCCTGGCTGCTCAAGACGGCGCCGGTGCGCGTGGTCACCGACGGCGTGCACGCCACGCCGCGCCGGGCCAGGGACGGCAAGTGGTCGATTCCCGTCGAAGTCACCCTCGAAAACAGCGGCAAGCGGGCGGCCGAGCTGACGGTGCAGGTGTCGCTGCACGACCCTGCGGGCAAATTGGTGTCCACGCGTGAAGGCCGCCTCGCGTTGCCGGTGCTGGCGCGGGGCGCGCTCAAGCTGCCGCTGGCGGTCGGCGCGCCGCAGCTCTGGTCGGTGGACCAGCCGCGGCTCTACAAGGTGACCGCCCGGGTCCTGCAAAACGGCGCCGCGATCGACCAAACCAGCCTGCACACGGGCCTGCGCAGCATCCGCTTCGATGCGGGCCATGGTTTTTTCCTCAACGACAAACACTTAAAGCTGCAGGGCGTCTGCATCCACCAGGACCACGCGGGGGTCGGCGTGGCGCTGCCCGACGCGATCTGGGAATTCCGCCTGCGCCGCCTCAAGGAGTTGGGCGTCAATGCGATCCGCTTCGCGCACGCCGCGCCGGCCGCCGAAGTGCTCGACCTGGCCGACCGCATGGGTTTCCTGGTGATGGACGAGAACCGCAACTTCAACGTCTCACCCGACTACATGAAGCAGCTCGAGTCGATGGTGCGGCGCGACCGCCACCATCCGAGCGTGTTCATGTGGTCGGTGTTCAACGAGGAACCGGTGCAAGGCACCGAGGTCGGTTACGAAATGGTGCGCCGCATGACGGCGGCTGTCAAAGCGCTCGACGACACGCGCCCGGTCACGGCGGCGATGAACGGCGGCTTTTTCAGCGACCTCAATGTGTCGCACGGGGTCGACGTGGTCGGTGCCAACTACCAGGTCGATATCTACGACCGCTTCCACAAGGAGCGCCCTGACGTGCCGTTCACGAGCTCCGAGGACACCTCGGCCTTCATGACGCGCGGCGAGTTTCGCACCGACGCCAAGCGCAACGTATTTGCGAGCTACGACGACGACTTCGCCAACTGGGGCAATAGCCACCGCGACGCCTGGCAGGCGATAGGGACGCGACCATTCGTGGCCGGCGGTTTCGTCTGGACCGGCTTCGATTACCGGGGCGAGCCGACGCCCAACGTCTGGCCCTCGGTCAGTTCGGTGTTTGGCATCATGGACTTGAACGGGTTTGCGAAGACGGCGTACTTCATCCACCAGGTCCAATGGATCAGGGACCGTCCCCTGGTCCATCTGGCGCCGCATTGGAACTGGGAGGGCCGCGAGGGCCAAGACATCCGCGTGATGGTGATGGCCAATGTCGAAAAGGTCGATCTCTGGCTTAACGGCCGGCTGCTCGGCGAGCAGCGCGTCGACCAGTACCGCATGAACTATTTCACCGTCAAATACGCGCCGGGCAAACTGGAGGCGGTCGGCTACCGCGGCGGCAAGGAGGTGGCGCGCGCCGCCGTCGAAACCACCGGGGCCGCCGTGCGGATCGCCTTGCAGCCCGACCGCGCCTGGCTCGATGGCGATGGCCGCGACGCCATGCCGCTGACGGTGAGCGCGCTCGACGCGGCCGGCCGCGCCGTCCCGCTGGCGCAATCGGAAGTCACGTTCACAGTCAGCGGCGCGGGCCGCTCGATCGGCCACGGCAATGGCGACCCGACCTCGCACGAGGACGAGAAGGGGCCGACGCGGCGTCTGTTCAACGGACTGGCGCAACTGATCGTGCAGACCGAGGACGACAGCGCGGGCGAAATCGTCGTCACGGCCAGCGCGCCGGGCCTGTTGCCGGCCCGCGCCGTCATTCCGGTGCGGGCGGTCGCGCCCGTGCCCACAGTTGCCGCACAGGATGCGCCGCTGACCAGCGTCAAGGACTGGCGCATCTCGCCGGCCAGCGCGACCCGTCCCGACCCCAGGCAGCACTTGGCGGACTTCGATATGAACACCTGGGGCTGGGGCGCGCCGCCGATGCTGTACGGACCCGAGGCTGGAAAGGATGGTAAGTATCGCCTCTACCGCGCCGAGTTCACGCCGCGCAAGAAGCTTGCGGACGGCAGCGGCCGCCTGGCGTTCCGGCGCATCGCCGGCAAGGCCGAGGTTTGGCTCGACGGCAAGTTGATCGGTGTGAAGGTTGACTTGGCCCCGGCCGCGTTGCGGCTCGAGCTGCCGGCGGGCGAGGGCGCGCGCCAGTTGCGCGTGCTGGTCGAGGGAGGCGAGGCTGGCATGGCGGGCATTGAAGGTCTGGTTGTGGTCGAACCGGGCAATTAAAAATGTGGACCCAAGCGGACGTAATTTCAATTTATTAGCGAGACAGCCATGATCAATCGACAGCAATTTACCTATCTTCCCAAACGCGCGTTGTTGGCGCTGGCGGCCACACTCCTGCTTGCCGCGTGCGGCAGCGCCGGAACGGGATCACAAGCGGCGCCAGCCGTCGCGCCGGCGCAGCCACACATCGAAGGATTCGCCAAGGGCGCCGACGTTGGCTGGTTGACGGAGATGGAAGACTCCGGAAGAAAATTTTATAACAAGGCCGGTGTCGAGAAGGATCTTCTGGTGATCCTCAAGGAGCAGGGGATGGATTCGATCCGGCTCCGGGTGTGGGTCAATCCCGAGAAAAAATACAACGGCATGGCCGACGTGCTGGCCAAGGCCAAACGGGTCAAGGCGGCGGGCATGCGGCTGATGATCGACTTCCACTACAGCGACAATTGGGCCGATCCGGGCAAGCAGACCAAGCCCGCGCTGTGGAAGGACTACGGCATCGACCAGTTGGTCAAGGCGGTCGCGGACCACACGCGCGACAGTTTGACGATGCTGCGCGACGCCGGCATCAGTCCCGAATGGGTACAGGTGGGCAATGAAACGAGCAACGGCATGTTGTGGGACGAGGGCAAGGCCAAAGAAAATATGAAGAATTACGCGCGCCTGGTCGCGAGCGGTTACGACGCGAGCAAGGAGGTGTTTCCGAAAGCGCTGGTTATCCTGCACCTGGCCGAGTGCCACAACAACGGCCTGTTCAGGTGGAATGTGGGAGGCGTGAAGGCCAATGGCGGCAAGTTCGACATCATCGGCGCCTCGGCCTATCCGTTCTGGGACAAGGACTCGCCCAACTGGCAAATCAGTAATAGCAGTTGCCTCACCAATTTGAACGACATGGCGAACACCTACAAGGTGCCGGTCATGCTGGTGGAGGTGGGCACCGCCTGGAACGACCCCGAAGCCAAGGCGATCATCGCCGATTTGATTGCCAAGACGCGTTCGGTGGCAGGCAAGAAAGGCGTCGGGGTATTCTATTGGGAGCCTGCCGCCTACAACAACTGGTCTGGATACAATATGGGCGCTTTCGACAATGCGGGCAAACCCGCGGCGGCTATGGATGCGTTTTTGGAATAAACGCTGCGATTCCGTCCGGGGTGCCATGCCTTGCTGCTCACATCGGACGCCGCCTCAAGGCGTCTTAGCAGGCCCTTCCAGCACGAACAGCTTGCGCTTGCTGTTTTTCTGCTCTTGCATGCCACGTTTAAACCCCGGAAAACTGAGCAGCAGGCGATCGAAACTGCCGTCTTCCTGTGCCATTTTCAGACCGAGTTCGATCCGCTCGGCCAGCGCCACCTCCTTTTTGTTCACAAAGAAGTAGAAAGGCGCGGGATAGTAGAGCATGAGGTTTTTTTCGATGCGCAGACCTGCGGGCTGGTGCACCTCCGCCTCATGCCAGACTTCGTACAAGCCGCGCGGGAAATAGTCGAATCGCTTCATTTCCAGCATCTTGAACAGCGCATCGTAGTGCAGCGATGTGGTCACGCTGTAGCCGTTGGCGCGCATGATCTCGGCGTCGGACCATTGCAAGCCCAGCCCGGCCTTTAGTTTGCGCAGGTCGTCCGCGCTTTCGACCCGGTCGAACCGCGCCTGGTCGTTCGCGCGTATGAGGAGCAGCCGGTAGTTGTTCAGCTCGCGCAGCAACGAGATGCGCACAGGCAGCAGTATCTGTTCGCGTTTCGGGTTGGTGGCGGTCCAGATCACATTGATGGCCTTGCCCGACCGGAGTTCCTCCACGGTGCGTTCGGTCGATAAGCGCCGAGGGTATGGTTCGATGGAGAACGGCCCATGCGTGCTTTCGGTCTTGCGCATAGCCAGGTCGAGTACGTGCGGGAAGTACTGCGCGTGCGTCCAGGCGCTCGCTTGTATGGCCGGTACGACCAGTCTCAGCGGTTCTGCCCGACTGTTGGCGCTAAAGAGGACCAGCAGGGCAGCCACGGTGCGGGTGCCGTGATTGTAAAATTTTGATAGCATCATCGTTGTTGCTTAATCGAGCCTTGGTAAAGGTGCTTCCCCAACTGGGTTCCCGAATATTACATCGCTTAAACGGCGTTGCGGCGTTTGCCGGTTTCTTTTCCAGATGCCGGCTGGGGCCGGCCAAGCAAATGCCCGTGCAGCAGTTCGCGCTCGGCGCCGGGTTCGCACAGGTAGTTGATTTTGCCGGCGACGATGGTGGCCACCGGCAGGCCGTCGCGAAACAGGATGCGGTTGCCCGCCAGCGCCGGGACCTTGTCGCCGGGCAGCAGAGTGCCGCAGAGGTTGAGCGGATCGACGCCCGCGATGCACACGAAGACGCTGTCGCTGGGCCGGCGGCGCACGGCGCGCAGCAGCGGGATCGCTTCAGGCAGCGCGAACTGCTCGCCCGAGAACCCGGCCACAAAGCGTCCGCCGCGAATTTCGCCGCGCGCCTCGAGCCGGTGGTATACGGGCAACAGCTCGCGCCACGACGGCAGCCAGGACGCTTCGCGCTCGAGCAGGCGCCAGAACATGACGCCGTAGCGGCGCAGCAGCGTCATGGCCACATGCTCCAAGGTTTCGGGTTCGAGCCGCGGCCTGCGCGCGGGCGCCGCGCAGGCTGCCGCGGCATCGGCACCGGCACGCCGCACCAGCGCCCAGCGTCCAGCCTCGTCCATCGTGGGGCCGGCGCCGCGGCGGCGCCGCTTGTCGGCGGTGGCCCGCTTGCTTGCCGGTTGCAGCATCGCGCGCATGCCGGCGAAGCTGTCGGCGTTGACCAGACCGGTCGAGACCAGTTCGCCTAGCGCGTTTTCGAGTTCGACCGGCAGCAGGCGGGCGTCGGTCTGCAGTTCGTCGAAGAACATGGCGCCGTCGCGCCGCAGCGCCTCGAGCACCCGGCCCGCGCGCGCCGAGATGTCGGGCGCGCAGGCCGCGCCGGGCAGCGCATGCCACAGCGCGCTCTGGCGCCTCGGCAGCAGCACGATCGGCGTACTGCGCACCGGCCCGCCGGCGGCCGATGCGGGCGCGCCGATGCGGGTCCAGACCAGTTTGCCGGCGCGGCACAATTCGTCGAGCCAGAGGATCGAGTAGTCGCGCAGGCGCAGCGCGAGCAGGTCGTTCTCCCAGGCGCCGGCGGCCGCCTCGTAGCCTTCGAGTTGCGCGAGCACCTCGGTCAGCGCGTCCTGCCCCTGCAATTGGGTGTCGGGCGCCAGGTGCTGCCAGTCAAACAGGAAGCGCATGAAATCCTGCCGTTCGACCGGTTCGATCTCGCGCCGCAGCCGCTTGATGGTGTAGCGGTGGATGCGCGCCAGCAGATGCCGCTCGCACCATTCTTCGGTCGGCGCGCCCGGCGTAAAGCGTCCGCGCATGACGTAGCCTTCGGACTCGAGTTGGGTCAGCGCGATGGTGGCGCTGCCCTCGGACAGTGCGAGCGCCGAGGCGATCGCTGCCAACGGTTGCGGGCCAAAGCCGGCCAGCCGCGCGCGCATGATTTCGACCAGCGCGCTGTCGCGCGTCCAGGCCTCGTCGCCGTTGCCGCGGTGGCTGTCGGGGACCATCAGGTCGGGCGTGGCCAGCGCCTGAGGATAGGCCGCGCGCAGGGAGTCGAGGCGCTCGAGCGCGACCCAAAAATCGGCGCCGCCGGTCCCGCTCAGGCGCGTCGCGCGCCCGGCCGCGGCCAGGCCCTCGAGCCAGCCCGGCCATCCGTCCTGCGCCACCGCCTCGGCCTGCGTGATGCAGGCCAGCGCCACCAGCGCCTCCTGCACCTCGTCGGCGTTGCGCGCGCGCGGCCAGGCCTCTTCGGCCACGCCGGCAATGGCGTCGGCGTCGAGCGCGCCCAGGTCGTCGGTGCTGGCCGGGTCGGTCCAACGCCGGCTCATCACCGCCTGGGTGCGGCGCTCCTCGAGCGGGGCGTCGTCGAGGAAGGCATAGGGCCGCGCGTTGAGGATCTCGGCGGCCAGCGGGGAGGGCGCGGGCAGGTCGCGCGCCACCAGCCGGACCGCGCCCGCCTCGATGCGGCGCAACAGGGCCAGCCAGCCTTCGCTGTCCATGGCCTCGTGCAGGCAGTCGTCGAGGGTCTGGTCGACCAGCGGGTGGCTCGGCAGTTCGCGTTCGCCGACGATGTTTTCGAGGCAGGCCGCCTGGTCGGGGAAGACCGAGGCCAGCAGGTCGTCGCTCTTCATGCGCTGCAGCTGGGGCGCGACCTTGCGCCCTCCGCTAAAGCGCGGCAGGGCCAGCGCGGTGGTGGCGTTCCAGCGCCACCGCACGTTGAACAGCGGCGCGTCGAGCAGGGCCTGCACCAGCACGCCCTCGGCGCTGGCCGCGCGCAGGTAGCGCCACACCTCGTCGAGCGGGAAGCTGTGGCTGGTCGAGAGCGACAGGATGATCGCGTCTTCGGTGGCGGCGGCCTGCAACTCGAAGTTGAAGCTGCGGCAAAAGCGCTTGCGCAGCGCCAGCCCCCAGGCGCGGTTGATGCGGCTGCCGAACGGCGCGTGCAGCACCAGTTGCATGCCGCCCGACTCGTCGAAGAAGCGTTCCATCACCAGCGTGTCGTGGGTCGGCAGGGCGCCCAGCGCGGCGCGCGCGCGGGCCATGTAGTCGGTGAGCTGGCGCGCCGCCTCCTCGCCCAGGCCCTGATGCTCGCCGAGCCACGCCACCGCGCGGTCGAGCGCGGCGCCGTTGTCCGCGCCGCGCGGGGCGGGCGCGGCGAGTTGCGCCTCGATCCCGGCGCGCAGGCGGGCCACGCCGAACGAGAGCTCGTCGCTGCGCCCCGGCGCCTCGCCCAGCCAGAACGGGATGTTGGGCGCGGCGCCGCGCGCGTCCTCGACCCGCACCTTGCCCGTGTCGACCCGCAGGATGCGGTAGGACGTGTTGCCCAGCTGGAAAACGTCGCCCGCCAGGCTCTCGATCGCGAAGTCCTCGTTCACGGTGCCCACCGAATGGCCCTGCGGCTCGAGCAGCACGGTGTAGTCGCCGTTGTCGGGGATGGTGCCGCCGGAAGTGACGGCGGTCAGCGCGGCGCCGCGCCGGCCGCGCAGTGAACGGGTGGCCGCGTCGCGGTGCAGGTAGGCGCCGCGCACCCCGAAGCGGGTGCTGTAGCCGTCGGCCAGCATGCGCAGGATGGCGTCGTAGCGCGCCCGCTCCAGTTGCGCGTACGGCGCGGCGCGGCGCAGCAACTCGAACAATTCGTCCTCGCCCCATTCGCGGCAGGCCACTTCGGCCACGATCTGCTGGGCCAGCACGTCGAGCGGCGCGAGCGGGATGCGCAGGGCGTCGAGTTCGCCGCGCCGCACGCAGTCGAGCAGGGCCGCGCATTCGACCAGGTCGTCGCGCGAGCTCGGGAACAGGCGGCCCTTCGGCATGCCGCCGACCTGGTGGCCGGAGCGGCCCACGCGCTGCAGCAGCGCCGCGATGCTGCGCGGCGAGCCGACCTGGCATACGAGGTCGACGTCGCCGATGTCGATGCCCAGTTCGAGCGAGGCGGTGGCGACTAGCACCTGCAGCTCGCCGCGCTTGAGGCGCTGTTCGGCGGCCAGCCGGTATTCTTTGGCCAGGCTGCCGTGGTGCGCCGCCACGTGCTCGGTGCCGAGCCGCTCGGCCAGTTGGCGCGACACCCGCTCGGCCATGCGGCGTGTATTGACGAAGATGAGCGTGGTGCGGTGTTGCGCGACCAGTTCGGCCATGCGGTCGTAGACGCGTTCCCACACCTCGTTCGGCATGATCGCCTCGAGCGGGACCGGCGGCAGTTCGAGCGCGAGGTCGCGCGCACGCACGTGGCCCACGTCGACCACGGCGCAGTCGACGCCGCCGCCGCCGACCAAAAACGCGGCCACCGCCGACAACGGTTTTTGGGTGGCCGACAAGCCCACCCGCACCGGGCGCCGCGCGCACAGGGCGTCGAGCCGCTCGAGGCTGAGCGCCAGGTGGCTGCCGCGCTTGCTGTCGGCCACGGCGTGGATCTCGTCGACGATCACCGTGCGCACCGTCGAGAGCATGGCGCGTCCGCTGTTTGAGCCGAGCAGCACATACAGCGATTCGGGCGTGGTCACGAGGATGTGCGGCGCGCGCTTGCGCATGGCGGTGCGTTCGGCCGTGGTGCTGTCGCCGGTGCGCACGGCGGCGCGGATGCCGTGCGCGGGCAAGCCCATCGCCTCGAGCTCGCGGCCGATGCCCTCGAGCGGCGCTTGCAGGTTGAGCCGGATGTCGTTCGAGAGCGCCTTTAACGGCGACACATAGAGCACCTGCGTCTGGTCGGGAAGCGCGGCGGCGCCGCTTTCGGCCACCAGCGAGTCGATCGCGGCGAGGAAGGCGGTCAGCGTCTTGCCCGAGCCGGTGGGCGCGGCCACCAGCGTCGCGCGGCCGGCTTTGATCAGCGGCCACGCGCGCGCCTGCGCCTCGGTCGCGGCCGGGAAGGCCGCACCGAACCAGGCTGCGACCGCGGGATGGAAGGCATCCCACATGCTGTCGAGTGGCGCGCGTTTGTTCATGCCTAAGCATATGGGGGTTCGGCCACCAATGGCAAGCCCCCGCCGCCGTGCCGGGTCGCGCTGCGCGCGTGCGTGAAAAGATTTTTCCAAAAAATACAGTTTATGAAAATTCTTATTTACTTCAAGCCGGCTTTTGTCTATGATCGGTGACAGTGGTTTTCCCAGTCCCGCATCCATTACCCTGAGAGCTCGTCAATGACTAATACAAGAAGCAAGCAGTCCATGGCACTTACCATCATCGCGGCCTCGGTCAGGCTCGCGCTGGGCGCCTCGTTCGCGGCGGCGCTGCCAGGCGCCGCCAACGCCCAGGAGGCGGCCCCCGAGCCCTCCAAGATGACCCGCGTGCAGATCACCGGTTCCTTCGTCAAGCGCCTCAATGCCGAAACCGCCTTGCCGGTGCAGGTGATCACCCGCGAGGAGATCGACAAGACCGGCGTCACCACGGCCGAGCAACTGCTGGGGCAGATCTCCTCGAACGTCGGTGCCATCGAGGAAAAGCAGCAAAACACCGACACCCAGAAAAACAGCGGCTTCTCCGGCGCCAACCTGCGCGGCCTCGGCGTGTCGTCGACGCTGGTGCTGCTCAACGGCCGGCGCATGGCAAACTACGCGTTCGGCGGCCAGGGCGTGGACCTCGGTTCAATCCCGCTGGCCGCGCTCGAGCGGGTCGAGATCCTCAAGGACGGCGCTTCCGCCACCTACGGCGCCGACGCCGTCGGCGGCGTGATCAACTTCATCACGCGCAAGGATTACCGCGGCTTCGACCTGAACGCGCGCGCCGGCGGCTACCAGGACGGTGGCGGCAACAAGAAGCAGCTCAGCGGCGGTTTCGGTTTCGGCGACCTCGACAAGGACGGTTTCAACGTGCTCGGATCGGTGCAATACCAAAAAAGCGCGCAATTGCGCGCGGCCCAGCGCGAGTGGTCGAAAACGGCCCTGCGGCCCGACGTGGGCAGCATCGGCACCTCGACCACGAACTGGCCGTCGAATTTGTTCACGACCTCGTCGGCCTCGTCCTTGCTCGGCAGCGTGGACACCAACGGCGGCAAATGCGCGCCGCCCCAAAGCGTGTTCAGCGGCGGCTTTTGCCAGTTCGACTACCAGGCCACGGCCGACCTGGTGCCCGAGTCGACCAAGCTCAACGCCTTCCTGCGCGGCGAACTCAAACTCGGCGCCAACCACCGGCTGTTCGCCGAGGCCGCCTATTCGACCAACGAGGCCTACTACCGGATCTCGCCGGCCACCTTCACCAGCTTCCGCATGACGGCGAGCGGCCCGCGCACCTCGCTGTACTATCCGAAGAACGGCCCGTTCTTCCCCAAAACCTACACCAGCATGACGACCGGCCTGCCGGTCGCGACCCCCAGCACCAAAGATATTTTCGTCGCCGTGCGCCTGCTGCCGCTGGGCCAGCGCGAGCGCGTGCAGGACACCATGCAAAACCGGCTCGTGCTCGGCGCCGAGGGCAAGCTGTTCGGCTGGGATTACAGCGCCGCGCTCAACCGTTCCGAATCGGAGACCACCGAGCAGTACAACAATGGTTTCGTGTACGGCAATAAACTCGGGCCGCTGATCACCTCGGGCGTGGTCAACCTCTGGGGCGACAACACGCCCGAGGTCATGGATCAACTGCGCGCGACCCAGGCCAACCATGTCGCCGGGCGCACCGGCAACGCGATTTCGGAGAGCGTCAGCGCGCATGCCAGTTCGGCCGTGGCGAAGCTGCCCGCCGGCGACGTCGAGCTGGCGGTCGGCTTCGAGCTGCGCCGCGAGAAACTGCTCGACTTCCAGTCGGCGGAGGCGAAGTCCGGATTGCTAGCCAACATCACCTCGTCGCCGGACACGCGCGCCGCGCGCCAGGTCAAGGCCCTGTTCGCCGAAGTGCACGTGCCGCTGACGTCCCGCCTCGAGGCCGACCTGGCGCTGCGCTACGACGCCTACGACAGCGGCAGCATCGGCAACAGCGTCAATCCCAAGCTGTCGATGCGTTGGCAGCCGCTGCCCCAGCTCGTCGTGCGCTCATCGGCCGGCACCGGCTTCCGCGCGCCCTCGCTGGCCGATGTCAACGCCTCGGGCGGCATCAGCTCGAGCGCCAATTTCTATACCGATCCGCTGCGCTGCATCGCGGCCGTGGGGCCGGGATGCAAGCCGGGCCCGTTCGCGATCCGCTCGGGCGGCAATCCCTTCCTCGAGCCCGAGACCTCGCGCCAGTTCTCGATCGGGGCTGCGTTCGCACCCGGCAAGGAGTTCACCGCCTCGGTCGACTACTGGGACATCCGCAAGGACCACGTGATTTCGCAGCTGAGCGAAAGCCTGATCGCGTCCAATTTCGCGTACATCAGCAAGTACGTCACGCGCGACCCGGTCGACCCGGCCTATCCCGGCCTGCCGGGCGAGATCGAGGAGATCCTGCTGCCGGTGGACAACCAGGGCAAGCGCAATGTGGCGGGCATCGACCTGGCGGCGCAGCACCGGCTGCGCTTCAATGGCTACGGCCGGCTCAGGACCAGCTTCAGCGGCACCTACCTCACGCGCAGCGAGGAGCAATTGACTGCGGGCGGCGAGTTCACCGACAACCTCGGCAAATACGCCAACCTGTATCCGACGCCGCGCTGGAAGCACCGTCTCAGCGCCGAGTGGGGCGGCAGCAAATGGAGCGCGTCGCTGACCAATCGTTTCCAGTCCGGTTACCGCGACGCCTTCGCCAGCCTGGTCACGCCGACCGGGTTCGTCTCGAGCGTCGCCCACGGCACGCCGGGCTCGGTGTCGGTGCGGGTCAAGTCGCACAGCGTGTACGACGCGCTGCTGTCGTATTCGGGCATCAAGAACACGTCGCTGCGCGTCGGCATCGTGAACCTGGCCAACAAGGCGCCCAACACGTCGAACCAGGGCGGCTACTTCCGCGGCTTCGACCAGAGCGTCGACGCCACCGGCCGCTACGCCTACGTCTCCGTCCATTACGCCTACAAGCCATGAGCGGAAAGCAGCTGCGTTCGATGCAGGCGCCGGCGGCGGTGGTCATGATCCGGCCGCACCGCTTCCTGCCCAACCCGCAGACGGCGCACGACAACGCGTTCCAGCGCGGCGCCGGCGCGCTCGGCGCGGCGGCGCTGGCGGCGGCCGCGCATGCCGAGGCCGGCGCGCTGGCCGAGGCGCTGGCGCGGGCCGGGGTGCGGGTCCACCTGTTCGAGGACGAGGGCGGGCCGCACACGCCCGATTCGGTGTTCCCGAACAACTGGTTCTCGACCCACGCCGGCGGCCACGTGGCGCTGTATCCGATGTTTTCGCCGAACCGCCGGCACGAGCGCCGCGCCGACATCATCGAGATGCTCAAGGCCAGCTACCGGGTGCAGGACGTGATCGACTATTCGGGCCTGGAGGCCGACGGCCTGTTCCTCGAGGGCACCGGCGCGATGGTGCTCGACCACGTCGAACGCACCGCCTACGTGGTGCAATCGAAGCGCGCCAGCGCGGTCGCGCTGGAACGCTTTTGCACGCACTTCAATTTCGAGCCGATCGCGTTCGAGGCGGCCGACAACGCGGGGCGGCCGGTCTACCACACCAACGTCATGCTGTGCATCGGCACCGCCTTCGCGCTGATCGCGCCGTCGATGATCGGCGACCCGTTGCGGCGCGCCGAAGTGCTCGGGCGCCTGGCCGAGTCGGGGCGCGCGGTGATCGTGCTGAGCGAATCCCAGGTCGGCGAGTTCGCCGCCAATGCGATCGAGCTGTCGAGCCCGGCCGGGCCGGTGCTGGCCATGTCGAGCCGCGCCCTGGCCGCGCTCGATGCCGGCCAGCGCGCTGCGATCGAGGCCTCGGCGCGCATCCTGGCGATGCCGGTGCCGACCATCGAACTGGCCGGCGGGTCGGTGCGCTGCATGCTGGCCGGCATCCACCTGGCCCCGCGCGCCCAACCGGCGGGGGCCGCATGCATGTAGTGCGGCCGGTGCGGCAAGATGACCTCGCGCGGTTGGTCGCGCTCGCTGAACAATCGGGCCACGGGGCGGGGCGCGCGCACCGCATGCCAGCCGACGCCGACGCGCTTGGCGCGGCCATCGCGCGCTCGACGGACGCGTTTTCGGCCCGCGTGGAACGGCCGGGGGACCAGCGCTACCTGCTGGTGCTCGAGCGCGGCGCCGACGGCGCGCTCGAAGGCTGCGCCTCGATCACCGCGCTCGCCGGCGCCGGGTCGACCTATTTCGCGTTCCGGCGCGACCTGCTGCGCCAGGTTTCGGTCGAGCTGCGGATGGCGCACGAGATGGCAGCGCTGACCATGAACTCGGAGTTGTCGCGCCATTCGCATTTGTGCGCCAGTTATGTGCGGCCAGGGGTCGGCGCGGCGCCGGCGGCGCTGCTCGCGCGCGCCCGCGTGCTGCTCGCGGCGGCCGCGCCGCACCGCTTCGCCGAGCGCTTCTTCGCTTCGCTGCCGGGCCCTATGGACGGGACCCGGCAGCCGTTCTGGGACGCGGTCGGCGGCCATTTCTTCGGCATGCCGCTCGAACGGCTCGAAACCATGCTCGGCGCCACACGCATGCACCCGGCGATGGTCGAAATGATGCCGCACTATCCCATCTATGTCGACCTGCTCGCCGCCGACGCCCAGGCCGCGCTGGGCCGCAGCGACGCCGCCGCGGCCGTGTTCCGGGACGCGCTGGCCGATGAGGGCTTCCGGGATGGACGCTACGCCGGCCTGCTCGACGGTGGCGCGGTGCTGCATGCGCGGCGCGCGCAATTGCGCAGCTTTGCGGCGGGCGCGCGGCGCGCCGCCGCGCCCTGCGCCACGGTGGCCGCGACGCCGTCGCACATCGTGGCGAACGCGCGCGCGGGCGCTTTCCGCGCGCTGCTGGCGGGCGTCGGCGACGCCGGCGGCGCGGCCGGCCTGTCGCGCGCGAGCATGGACGCACTGGGCCTGGCCGGCGGCGACGAGGTGCTGTGTGTTGAACTTTAAGCGAAAGGGGGCGCCATGCTGATCGTGCGCGCGGCAAACACGGGGGACCTCGACGCGCTCATGGGCCTGGCGCGCGAGGCGGGCAGCGGCATGACCACGTTCAAGGCCGACCGCGGCATGCTCGGACGGCGCCTGGAGATCGCGTGCGCCTCGTTCGGGGGCAGCGCCAGCGCGGCCGAGGCGGATTATGTGTTCGTGCTCGAAGACCTGCATAACGGCCGCGTGGCCGGCATCTCGGCGATCAAGGGCGCGGTCGGGCTGGACGAGGCATTCTATAACTACCGGCTCGAGACGGTGATCCACTCGAGCAAGGAACTCAAGCTGTTCACCCGGATGCAGACCCTGCATCTGTCGAACGACATGACCGGCGCCACCGAGCTGTGCTCCCTGTTCCTGCACCCGCGGTACCGGTGCGGCGCCAACGGCAGGCTGCTGTCGAAGGCGCGTCTGCTGTTCATCGCGCAGTTCCCCGAGCTGTTCGGCGAGCGCGTGTTCGCCGAGATGCGCGGCTTCCAGGACGGCGCCGGCCGCTCGCCGTTCTACGACGCGGTGGGAGCCCATTTCTTCAAGCTGCCGTTCGATCAGGCGGACGACCTGACCGCGTGCGGGCGCAAGAGCTTCATCGGCGAGCTGATGCCGCGCCAGCCCCTGTACGCGGCTTACCTGCCGGCGGCGGCGCGCGCCGCGCTCTCGGCGGTGCACCCCGACACGGCGCCGGCGCGCCGCCTGCTCGAGCAGGAGGGCATGTACTTCGGGGGACTGATCGACATCTTCGACGCCGGGCCCGTGCTCGAATCGCGCCTGGCCAAGCTGCGCGTGATGCGCGAGAGCGCCACGGCGCCGGCGCACCTGCGCGCCGCCGCCGACGACGACGGCCACGCCAGGCCGGATACACTGTTGGCCAATCTTGAACGCGCGCGCTTCCGGGCCCTGGCCTGGCACGCCGACCAGGGCGCCGGCGCACTTCAACTGCCGGAGCCGGCGCTGCGCGCGCTCGCGCTGGACCCCGGCGCCGGCGTGCGCAGCTACCGGATCGCGCCATCGGCAACCCAACCCTTGAATGGAAGCGCATCATGATCATCGACACACCAACCACGCCCGCGCGGCCGGCCATCCCGCTGTTCTGGAGCGCGGCGCCGTTCGTCGTGATGCTCGGGGTGCTCGGCATCGGCTCGGGGGTCTACCATTTCCCTGTCGCCGTGCTGCTGCTCGCCAGTGCCGCGGTCACCGGCGTCATCGCGCGCGCCCATGGGCTGCGCTGGGCCCGGATGGAGGAGGGCATCGTGGCCAAGCTGGCCACCTCGATGCCGGCCTCGCTGATCGTCACCGCGGTGGGCGCCCTGATCGGCTCCTGGATGTTCTCGGGCACCATCCCGATGATGATCTACTACGGCATCCAGGTGATCCACCCGGACTGGATCGTGCTGTCGTCGTTCCTGATCGCCTCGGTGGTCTCGAGCGCCACCGGCACCTCGTGGGGTTCGGTCGGCACCGTCGGCGTGGCGCTGATCGGCATCGCCGCCAGCCTCGGCGTGCCGCTGCCGATCACGGCCGGCGCGATCGTGGCCGGGGCCTACTTCGGCGACAAAATGTCGCCGATGTCGGATTCGACCAACCTCGCGGCGCTGGTCACCGGCGCCAATCTGTACGAGCATATCCGCCATTTGATGTACACCACGATGCCGGTGTACCTGGTGTCGATCGGCCTGTACATCGTGCTCGGCCAGTCGGCCGGCGGCGCCTACACGCAGCCGGCCGGCGTCAAGGCGACCCTCGGCGCGCTCGAGAGCATGTACACCTTCGGCTGGACCAGCGTGCTGCTGCTGGTGCCGGTCGTGGTGGTGGTGGCCGGATCGATCATGAAGCTGCCGACCGTGCCGACCATGCTGTGCTCCTCGGCGCTGGCGCTGGCGCTCGGGATCGGGGTCCAGCATTTCAGCCTGGCCCATGGCGTCTCGGCGCTGGTCGACGGCTTCGGCGTCCACATGGCGCAGGCCAAACTGGCGGCGCTCGGCCTGCCCGGCGCGCCCCCCGATGTGGTGCGCCTGCTCACGCGCGGTGGCATGACGGACATGATGTCGACCCTGCTCATCGTATTTTGCGCATTCGGCTTTGCCGGCATCGTCTCGAGCGCGGGCATGCTCGATACGCTGCTGCGGGCGGTCACCGACCGGGTCGCGCTCAAGCGCGGGCCGCTGATCCTGTCGACCGTGCTGTCGTGCGTCGTGATCGGCCTGACCACCGGCGCCTCGTTCCTGTGCCTGATCATCCCGGCCGAGATGTTCGGCCCGGCCTACCGCAAGGCGGGCCTGCATCCGGTCAACCTGAGCCGCACGGTCGAGGACGCGGGCACCGTGCTGGTGCCGCTGGTTCCGTGGTCGATGGCGGGCATCTACATGTCTACCCAACTGGGCGTGCCCGTGATCGAGTACGCGCCCTATGCGTTCCTGTGCTACGGGTGCATGATGCTGGCGGTGTTTTACGGTTACACCGGCATCGCCATCCGCGGCGCGGCTGTCGCCCCGGACGGGGCCGCCGCGGCGGTCCCCAAGGAGGTTTTGGCCCGACCCGTTTCTCCATTTTCAACATGAAAAAGAATTCCCTATGACCTATGTTTTGGCGGTACATGGCGGGGCCGGCGTGATCGCCGGCGACACCGCGCAAGAACCCTACCATGCGGGCCTGCGCGCCGCGCTCGCGGCCGGCGGCGCGGTCCTGCGCGCCGGCGGCAGCGCCGTCGCCGCGGTGGCGGCCGCCGTCGCCGCGCTCGAGGACTGCCCGCTGTTCAATGCGGGCCGCGGGGCGGTGTTCACCGCCGACGAGACCCACGAGCTCGACGCCGGCATCATGGACGGCGCCACCCTGCGCGCCGGCGCGCTGGCCGGCGCGCGCCACATCCGCAACCCGATTCTGGCGGCCAACGCGATCATGGACGACGGCCGTTTCGTGCTGCTCGCCGGCGCCGGCGCCGACCGCTTCGCCGCCGACGCCGGCCTCGCGCGCGTCGACAACGGCTATTTCTCGACGCCGCAGCGCCACGCCCAGCTGCTCGGGGTGCGCGGCCTCGATCCCGACAGCACCGCGCTCGATCATTCGGCGCCCGAGGTCGCGTTGCGCGACGCGCGCCGCTTCGGCACCGTCGGCGCGGTGGCGCTCGACGCCGCCGGCAACCTGGCCGCCGCCACCTCCACCGGCGGCATGACCAACAAGCGGCCGGGCCGGATCGGCGACACGCCGCTGGTCGGCGCCGGCGTGTACGCCAACAACGCCAGCTGCGCCGTGTCGGCCACCGGCACCGGCGAGCATTTCATCCGCGCCTGCGTGGCCCACGACATCCATGCGCGCATGGCCTACGGCGGACACGGCGTGGCGCGGGCGGCGCACGATTGCATCGGCGGCCCGCTCGCCGACCTTGGCGGCGAAGGGGGCGTGATCGCGCTTGGTCGTGATGGCACGCTGGCCATGCCGTTCAATTCGCGCGGCATGTACCGCGGCTGGCTGCGCGACGACGCGCCGGCGCAGACCCGCATCTTCCGCGAAGATGAGGACCGACCGGCGCTGGCGCCATGAGGGCGCTTATGGGAACCTTGGCCGCGACGCTGGCGGCGCTGGGCGGCTGCGCGCTGGCACCGCCGCACCAGGCCCCCATCGGCAAAGTGGGCAACCTGATCATCGGCGGCGGCATGCTGCATTGTTCGAGCACCCTGGCCGATCCGTCGCGCCAATGCACGGCCCCTTGGCGCGAGATCTTGCAGAACGACCCGGCCTTCGCGGGCGTGCGCGAATCCGAGGTGTTGTTCGGCCCCGTGCCCGCGCGCGCATTCACGTATCTGATCACGCCGGCGGCGCTGCGCGCCTTTGAGGCGCTGCCCGAACGGCTGGTGGCGCGCGCCGACAAGCTGCGCCTGGCGCCGGCGCTGGCGCGGCAGGCGGGCGCCGGGCCGCTGACGGCCGCGCAATTTGTCGCCGTGTTGGGCGGCGCCGACGGCGCGCTGGTGGCCGCGGCGAGCGAGGTGTTCGTCGAACGCCAGCCCGCCGGGCCGCGCAAGCGCCAGCTGCGCAGCACCGCGCACGCCGCCAATGCCGACACGGCCGCGATCTACCGCGCCTTCGTTGCGGCCGCCGCCGCGGCGTCGGGCAAGCCGCGGCCCACGGTCGGCGTGGTCACCGCGTCGGCCGACAATCCGTACAACGACCATGACCTCAACGTCAGTGCCTTGCGCTCGGCCGGCGCCGAGGTGGTCTGGCTGCCGCTCGACGGCGGCTTGCGGCGCGCGCTCGACGCCGGCGACTGCGCGCACCTGGCGATCGACTACAGCGTCTATGCGCAGGTCGGAACGGGGCGCCAATACCTGCACATGGACCAGCTCTTCCCCGACCTCGACGCGCTGCGGCGCCAGGCTTGCGCCGACCAGGGGGCGGCATTGAACCGGGACCTCGAGCGCATCGACGGCATATTTTTCACGGGCGGCAACCAGGCGCGCCACCTCGACAGCCTGGTCGGGCGCACTGGGCCGAGCGCGCAGCTCCAGATCCTGCGGCGGCGCCACGCCGCGGGCGAACTGGTGGTCGCCGGCAGCAGCGCCGGCGACGCGGTGCAGGCCGGGGGGCATTGGCGCGGGCGGCCGGTCCCGATGATCGCCGGCGGCGAGTCGGCGCTGGCGCTCGCCTCGGGACTCGAGGTGGCGGGCGCGCCGCTTGAAGAGGGCGCCGAACGCCGGGCCAGCTACTACCCGGGCGGCGGCCTGGCGGTGTTCAACTTCGGTCCGCTCGACTCGCACTTTTCCCAACGCGGGCGCGAAGGCCGGCTGGCGCGGCTGGTTTCGGACGGCGGCATGGAGTACGGTTTTGGGGTCGACGAGAACACCGCCCTGCTTGTGGGACGGCCCGCCGCCGACGGCAGCACCACAATGGCCGTGCTGGGCGAGGGCGGGGTGTGGGTGGTCGACCTGCGGGCCGCGAGCGCCAGCGGCGCGGCCGCCGCCGCGTTCAGCGTGCGCGGCGCCCGTATCCATTACCTGCACGCGGGCGACACGCTGCGGCTGGATCGGGCGGGCGCGCTGGAGGTGGCGCTGGCGCCCGGCGCCGCCGGCGCTCCCGGCGCCGCCGCGCCGCGCTCCGGAAAATTCAGCCTCGCCGGCCTGGTCGACGGCATGGCCAGGCGCGGCAAGGCCGAGGGCAAGGGGACGGTTGGCCGGTTCGAACTGAGCGTATCGCGTCCCGCCGCCGGGCGCATGGTGCGCAACGCGCGCGGGCGCACCAGCTATACCGGCCTGACCTTGGACATTCAGCCGTGCGCGGGGACCTGCGCGGCGCAGTAGAATGCGCCGGAGCGGCTTGCGCTGCCCCGCCTGTTGCCCCACAATCTGGGACCTGGGAGGTCGGACTTAGGATCGTCGGCTGCAAAAAGTCGCCCGGCATTTTTTCGCTTCGACTCCCTAAGTCCGACAGCCTACTAGCGGCACCCTGCAACCAATCGATGGACGACCATGGCCAAACCCACCGCCCCACCGCCCCACCCCTACGACCAGATACGCGAGGCCGGGCGCGGTGCGCCGCCCGCGCTGGCCGCGGTGGCCGAGTGGCTGCTGCGCCATTCCGCGCAGGCTGCCATGCTCGGCATCGAGGAAATCGCACGCGAATGCGGCACCTCGGCCGCCAGTGTCAACCGCTTCGCGCGCACGGCCGGCTATGCCGGCTTCACCGAGATGAAAAACGCCTTGGCGCTGGTCATGCGCGCCGCGATCGATCCGGTGCAAAAGCTGCGCGACGAGCAGGGCCGCGGCGGCCAGTCGGCGCCGTCGCAGTACCTCGCGATGGCGCACGCCAACCTGGAGCAGATGGCGGCGGCCAACCCGCGCCAGGACATCCAGGCGGCGGCCAGACTGCTGGCCACGCGCGGACGCATATACGTGCTTGGATTCGGCCTGACCAGCCATGTGTGCGGCTGGCTGGCGGACGCGCTTACGCCCTACAGCCACAGCGTCAGCGCACTCAGCGCCAGCGGCGGCACCGAGCAGAGCGCGAGCCGCATGAGCACGATCGGCAAGGGCGACGTCCTGATCGCCATCAGCCTGCCGCGCTACTCGATCGCGACCGTCGAGCTGGCACGTTACGCGCGCGAACGCGGCGCAAAGGTGCTGGTCATCGTCGATTCGCAGGCGGCGCCGCTGGCGAGCGAGGCCGACCTGCGCCTGTTCGTTTCCGCCGCCCACCCGGTGCTGCCGGCAAGCTATGTGGCCCTGCAGATGCTGTGCGAGATGCTGGTCGCCGAAGTCATGCGCAACAACCCGGAGGCCGTCGCGATGGCCGCCGAACTGACCCAGTCGGTCGCCTCGCAATTGAGCGTTGGCCTCGTGTAGATGAGCCGAATCGTGCGCCGCCTGCACATCGCCCGACCGCCGCCGTTTCCCCCACAAAGGACGCAATGAAACATACCCAAACGCCGCAGCGCGCCGGATCCGACAGCCGGCAGTCGAGGAGGACACTGCTGATCATTTTCTTGCTGGCGGTGCTCGCGCTTATCGTCGCGCTATGGGCGATTCCCATGCTATTCATGCGCGGACCCAGTTTGGCCCAGTTCGACACCGACAAGGGCGAGCGCTTCGCCTCGGCGCGCCCGCCCAGCGCCGAGCTGCCGGCCGCGCTCGCGCGGGTGCAAAAGATCGGCGCGGCGGCCAGGGACGTGCCCAAGGCGCGCCGCGTGGCGGTGATGCGCGAACAGATCGACCTCATGTTTGCCGAGCGCACGCCGCGCGCGACCATCACCAAGCTCGCGGGCGGCGCGGTGGCGGGCGAATGGGTGCTGGCCGCCGGCGCCGACCCCGCGCGCCGCACCTTGTACATCCACGGCGGCGCATACACGGTCGGCAGCCCGCGCAGCCACCGCACGCTGACCGAGCGTTTCTCGGAGCTCACCGGCGGCGCCGTGCTGGCGCTCGACTACCGCCTGATGCCCGAGCACCCGCGCATGGCGGGCATCGAGGACAGCCGCGCGGCCTACCGCTGGATGCTCGACAACGGTCCCGCGGGCGCGGGGCCGGCGCAGATGGTGTTCGTCGCCGGCGATTCGGCCGGCGCCTCGCTGGCGCTGTCCTTGCTTGCCTGGACGCGCGACCAGGGTCTGCGCGCGGCCGACGCGGCCGTCGTCCTGTCGCCGCCGACCGACTCCACCTTTTCGAGCCCGAGCATGTCGCGCAACGCCGCCAGCGACGCCATGCTGGGGCCCGCGTTCGGCATCATCGGCAAGCTGCCGCAGGCCGTCACGCTGTGGGGGACCTACCTGCAAACGGGGTTGAATCCGCGCGACCCGCGGATCTCGCCGGTGTTCGGCGACCTGTCGGGGTTGCCGCCGACGCTGCTGCACGCGAGCGAGACGGAGATGCTGTTCGACGACGCGGTGCGCTACACCAACCGGGCCCGCGCGGCCGGCTCGCCCGTCAAGCTGCAGACCTGGAACCACACCCTGCATGTCTGGCACCTGTTCAATCCCGAGCTGCCCGAGGCGCGCGAGGCGCTCGCCGAGATCGGCAAGTTCGTCGACGGCGCCATCGCCGCGTCGAAGGCGAAGCGCGCCGAAAAGCCAGCCGCCAGTCTTTGAGTCGGGCGTCCCGTCCGCGTTTTTTCGGCGCTGGCCCGGCTGTCATCACGCGGTCACGCGCGGCAGGCAAAGTAGGTGCGTTTAGCTCTTTCAAACGTACCTACTTTGGCACTGCCCCACACAATGAAAATCCCCCGCATTACCACCGGCGTGCGCGTGTTCGCCTCGTTCGCCGTCGTCCTCTTGATCATGGTGGCCATGACCACGATCGCGTTGTGGCGCCAGCACACCGCAGAGCGTGCCATGTCCGTGCTGGTCGCCGACAGCCTGGCCAAGCAATTGCTCATTTCGGAGCAGCTCGGGGCGATCCGGCTCAACGGCGTGTATGCCGTCTCGATCGCGCGCAGCGACAGCGTCGAACTCGGGGACTACTTCGCGGCGCGGCTGTCCGAGGGCGAAGCGGTCCAGGCGCGCATCGAAGCCACGCTCGCGCGCATGCCGCACGGGGAGCAGGAGCGCGCGCTGATGCGCACCGTGGCCGAGCGCGGCAACGCCTATCTGGCGCTGCGCAAACAGGTCTTCACCTGGAAGGACCAGGGACGCACGCTCGAGGTCGAGGCGCTGACTGACAAACGCTTGCAGCCCGCCTTCGCGGCCTATTCCGGGGCGATGGAGGCATCGCTCAAATTCCAATCGCAACAGGCACAGGGCCTGGCCACGAATGCGGCGCGCCAGTTCGGCGACAGCCGCGCGCTCCTGCTTGGCATGGGCCTGGCGGCGGTGGCGATCGGCGCGCTGCTGTCGTGGCGCCTGACGTCGAGCATCGCGGTGCCACTGCGCCGCGCGGTCCGCCTCGCCAAGGATGTCGCGCGGGGCGACCTGAGCGCTGCCATCGAGCACGGCAGGGTCGACGAGATCGGCCAGTTGTTCGACGCCTTGAGCGCGATGACAGCCCGGCTGTCGACCATCGTCGGCAGCGTGCACGACGGCGCGCATGCAGTCGACATGGCGTCGCGCGAGATCGCAGCGGGCAATAGCGACCTGTCCGGACGCACCGAATGCCAGGCCAGCGCGCTCCAGCAGACCGCCGCCTCGATGGAGGAACTGACCAGCGTGGTGGCGAGCAACAGCGCCAGCGCGCGCGCCGGCAATTTGCTGGCCTTGTCGGCGTCGGCGGTCGCGCGCAAGGGCGGGCAGGCCGTGTCCGAGGTGGTCAGCACGATGGCGACGATCCATGTGTACGGCAAGGAGATCGGCGAAATCACGAGTGTGATCGACGCCATCGCCTTCCAGACGAACATCCTCGCGCTCAATGCCGCCGTCGAGGCCGCGCGTGCGGGCGACCATGGCCGTGGTTTTGCCGTGGTTGCCGCCGAGGTCCGGGCCCTCGCGCAGCGTTCGGCGGGCGCGGCGCGCGAAATCAAACAGCTCATCGCCGATTCGACGCGCAAGATCGCGCATGGCGCCGTGCTTGCCGAGGCGGCCGGCACGACGATGGCCGAAATTCTGGAAAGCGTCACGCAGGTGACCGCGATCATGGCCGGCATCACCGCCGCCAGCGGCGAGCAGGAACGCAGCATCACGCAGGTGAACGCCGCGATCGCAGACATGGACGCGGTCACCCAGCAAAACGCGGCCCTGGTCGAACAGGCCGCGGCGGCGGCGGCGGCAATGCAGGTGCAGGCCGCCGAACTTGCCGACACGATCAGCTACTTTAGCAGCGTAAGAAAGGCTGCGCCAAGCTGCGCCACGCCGCCGGCGTCCTTCTCGGCCGGCCAACTGCGCAAGCAACAGCACAAGATGCTGGCGTTCGCCGCGGCGCACCGCGACATCGGCGATTCCATCGCCGCCTGATCGCGCAACGACGGCGCAACGAAAAGAGGCGGGCGGCAACGCCACCCGCCTCTTTTTCACGACATTGCCTATTTTTTCTTCGTGTTACGGCGCTTAAGCGGCGCCAAATCCGCCATGGCGGTTTGGATGCTGGCGAGCGGCAGCGAGGTAAGCATGCCGACCCCGATGCGCAGCAACTCGCTCTTTTTGACCGGGAAGCCGGCCGCGCCGCAAGCCTTCTTCACATCCGCGAGCACCGCGTACTCGTCCGCCGACATGGCGACGTTGCGGCTGACCAGGCGCAGCTTCACGGTTTCTTTGGCGGCCTTGGTGGCTTCGGCTGCCGGCACTTCGGCAGTTTCTGCCACATCGACCTCGGGTGTGGCCGGTGCGGCTTTCGCACGTGCGCGCGGACGGCTCGCGGCGAGCGCAGGTTTGCCGTGCGCCGCCGGCGTCACGCCGGGCGCTTGCGCCGGATCTTTTAATTTTGGAGGCTGCGCCATATTTGTCCTGATGGGTGGTGGTTGAGTGGTACGGGGGAATGCGTGCAAGCCAAGAGCGTCGGATTGCCGTTGAAAAGGCGGTTGAGCTGGTCGGCGCTCGGGACGGTCGTGGCGCAGGGCCCGACGCGGCGGTCGATGAACAAGCTGTTGCCCGTGATGCGCTTGGCCTGCCGCTTCGCCTCGGCGGCGGCGGTCGCGATCTGGTGATGCGAGCAAAAATGTCCCGGCTCGACCCTGAGCGCGCCGAGCGAGATCGTCACCAGCGGGTTGAGTACCGTCTGCCCCTGGCGGTTCTCGCTGAGGTAGCCGCCGCGCGCGCGGTCGCCGCCGCTGAACTGGAGTCCGATGTCGGCCTCGAAGGCGGCGATGATGGCGCGGTAGCGCTCCTCGCAGTCCTCGCTTTGCAACAGCAGCAAGAAGTCGTCGCCGCCGATATGGCCGACAAAGTCGCGCGCCGGGTCGCAGTGGCGCTCGAGGATGTTGCCGGTGAGTTGGATCAGGTCGTCGCCCTTGCGGTAGCCGAAGGCGTCGTTGAACGGCTTGAAAAAATCGAGATCGACATAGCAGGCGCTGAAACGGGCGCCGTTTTCGAGCAGCCGTTCGATGTGCTCGTTGATCGGCACGTTGCCGGGCAACTGGGTCAGGGGATTGGCGTAGCGCGCCGCGTTCATGTGCATTTCGGTGATCTCGCCCATCAGGTCGTGGCCGGTGCCCATGCCGAGATACTGGCCCTGGTCGGTGATGATGAAACCGTTGAACAGGTGGTGGCGGTCGGCCTTGGCCACCAGGCGGCTCAAGTCCTGCAGCCTGGTGTGTTTGTCGGTGATCAGCGGCGCGCGGTCCATGAACATGTCGCAGCGCTTTTTGCCATGCAGTTCGCGGATGAATTGCACGGCGAAGCGGTCGACCAGGTTGCGCCGCGTGATCAGGCCCATGGGCACGCCCTTGTCGACCACGGGAAGGACCTCGAGCTCGGGCGCGTGCATGAATATCTCGAGCACCTCGTTGTTGCTCATGTGCGGCGACAGCGGCTCGACGTTGCGCAGCAGGCGCAGGGCGGTGGCGTCGCCCTGGCGGCTGATTTTTTCCTGCGGGTAGACGGCGACGCCGTGGTAGCCGAGTGTCGTCGCGATCTCGGGCGCGACCTGTTTGGCCGGCGCGCCGCTCGGCCGGGCGATGTGATAGCCCTGGCCGCAGGCGATGCCAAGATCGCGAATCAGCAGCAGTTCGGCCTGGGTCTCGATGCCCTCGGCGATGACGAGGGTGCCGGTGGCCTCGGCGATCTGCTGGATCGAGCGCACGAATTGCAGCTTGACCTTGTCCAGATTGATGCCCTGGATAAAATGCATATCGATTTTGACGTAGGCCGGGCGCAATTCGGACCACAGGCGCAGGCTCGAGAATCCCTCGCCCAGATCGTCGATGGCGATCTCGAACCCCATCGCGCTGTAGTGCGCGACCGCCTTGCCGAGCAGCTCGTAGTCGTAGGTCGGCTGGTTTTCGGTCAATTCGATGATGACGCGCTCGGGGCTGATGCCGAACTGCTCGATGTAGTCGAGCGTCTCGCCGTGCTTCATGTTTGGATACAGCAGGCAATCCGGACTCACATTGAGGAACAATTTGCCGGGCAGGTTCAGCTTTGCGAACTGTTCCAGCACCACTTTGCGGCACAGGTGCTCGACCTCGACGCTCAAGTTCGCCGCCAGCGCCACTTTGAACAGGTTCAGCGGCGAGTGCAGCGGACTGTCCGACGGCCCCCTGATGAGGCCCTCGTAACCGAGGATCTCGCCCGACTGCATGTGGATGATCGGTTGAAATAGCGCGGTGAGATTTTGTTGGTCAATTATTTCTCGTAACCGTGACTGCAACATCATGAATTCCCTTTGGCGTTGCCGATGGTGGGCCTTGGTATGGGAGTCCCCGTCGGAAGCCTGGAGCTTAATGGCGCAATGTGACGCGCTGATGAATGCGGCGAAAAGCGGCCTGCGGATTGGCGCGATGCAGACAAATCGCCTTGCGACATGAGGGCGTCACATCAATCGCTTAAGGTGCATGCCATCGAAGCAAATGGAAGAGCGCAATGCAAAAAACCGGATTCCGCAGTGACGACACGGTGTTTGTCAAAACCGAAAAGGGACGTGCCGAAGTGGCAGGGCGGCACCACGCGCTGAGCCTGCGCGAGCGCAGCGTGTTGATTTTCATCGATGGAAAAAAGGATGTCGCCGCGCTCGCGGCGATCAACGGCGCGGCGCTGCCGCGGCAGCAGCTTGACGAGATTCTCGCGGCCCTGGCGAAACTGGCGCTGGTCGCGCCCATGGCGCAGCCAGGCGCGGTCGGACCGGCCCTGCAACTGGTTCCAAAGGCCGCGCCGGCGCCGGCCAAGGCCGTTGTGCCGGCCCGCGCGGCGTTCGGACTGACGCACGATGCGCACGTGATCGGGCAGGTCAGGGAGTTCATGGCCGCGACCGCCCGGACCCATCTCGGGCTGCTCGGCGCCGGCGTCATTGAGCGCGTCGGACAGGCCAAGGACGCGGCCGCGCTAATGGCGGTGGTGGGCCACTGGCATATGGCGCTGCAGGACTCGCGCCAGGGCGCGCCGTTCGCGGCGCAGCATCTCGAGCACGTCAAAAGCGCGCTGCGAGCCGAGCCCGGGATGCTGCGCCAGGCCTGAGCGCCGGGCCTGAGCGCCGGGCGTGGCAGCGGCGCTTGCCGCGCCTACTCCTTGATCGCTTCGAGCGCCAGGTCGATGCGGACCTCGTCGCCGACATACGGCGCGGCCTTGCCGGCGTTGAACTCGGAGCGTTTGATGATGGTGAAGGCGTTGGCGCCGATCGCGTCTTTCTTGAGCATCGGATGCGGCGCGGCCTGGAACGAGGTCACGGTCAGTGTCACCGGCTTGGTGACGCCCTTGATGGTCAGTTTGCCTTCAATCGTGGCCGGCTTGCCGTCGCTGAAAACCACCTTCGACGATTTGAAGGTGGCAGTCGGGAATTTGGCCGTGTCAAGCAGGTCTTCGGCCTGGATATGCTGGTTGAAGGTCGCAAAACCCGTGTTCACCGATTTCATGTCGATGACGATGTCGACCGATCCCGTGCCCGCCGCCTTGTCGAAAACCACCTTGCCGCTCGTTTTGTCGAAGCGCGACAGTTGGGTCGAATAGCCGAGATGGCTGTACGAGAAGCGCGGGAAGGTGTGCGTGCTGTCGATGACGTAAGTCTCGGGCGCGGCGAGCGCCGGGGCGGCGAGGGCGGCCAACATGGCCGCGGCGATGAGTGTGCGCATTTTGTTCATGGGATGACTCCGGTATCGGGTGTAGGGTAATTGACAGCCGCAACTTTAGCGGGTTTGCATACCGTGCACTAGATGGTAAAGTTGGGAAATACTGTGCCAACTACGGGACAATCCAAATGGACCTCGATGCGATTGCTGTGTATGTGAAGGTGGTGGAGGCGGGCAGTTTTTCAGGCGCCGCGCGTCTGCTGGGCATGCCCAAAACGACCGTGAGCGCCAAAGTGGCGGCGCTCGAAAAGCGCCTCGGCGTGATCCTGATCCAGCGCACCACGCGCAAGCTGTTCGTCACGGAGGCGGGCGAGCAGTATTTTCGGCATTGCGCGAATGCGGTGCGCGAGATCGAACTGGGCGAATCGGCCCTGCTGTCGGCCAAGGACAGCCCGAGCGGGCTGCTCAGGATCACGGCCCCGGTCGACCTCGGACACACGCTGCTGCCCAGGATCACCCAGGCCTATCTGCGCCAGCACCCGGGTACGAGCGTCGAGCTGCTGCTCTCGAACAGCGTCACGGACCTCGTCGGCGAGGGCATCGACCTCGCCATCCGCGCGGGCAAACTGAAGGATTCTAGCCTGATCGCAAAGCGGTTTTTCGACATCAAGATCAATCTGTGGGCCGCGCCGTCGTATCTGGCCGGGGCGGGCACGCCGCGCCATCCGCGCGACCTGGCCAAACACAGCCTGATGGGACTGTCGACGATGAAGGCGCTGTCGCTCACCGATGGCAAGACGGCGCACCAGGTCGCGGTGGCGCACCGGGTCCTCACCGACGACTTCGAAACCGTGCGCGCCTTGCTGCTGCTCGGCGAAGGCGCCGGCTGGCTGCCCGACTTCCTCGCGCTCGACGCGGCCGCCGCGGGGGCTCTCGTGCCGGTCCTGCCGAAATGGCAGACGAGCTCCGCGGGCCAGTTCTACTTTGTCTATCCCGGGAAAAAATACGCTTCGCCTAAGGTGCAGGCGTTTATTCGCATAGCCCTCACTATGGTGGCCGCGGGCTAGCGTTCGATTGTGCATCCTGATGGATAGTGATTGCATATTTTGCCGTCTAGTGCTTTGTATGCCACCCCGCTATAGTTGGTTTCGTGACTTTGACTGTTCGAATCCGGGAGCTGAACGACCATGACTATCCACACCACCACCACACCAGCAGGCGGCGCCAGCGCAGGCAGGATGCCGGTCTTCTTTTTGTCGCACGGCGGCGGCCCCTGGCCCTACATCGACGACATGAAACAACACTATGCGGTGACGGAGCGCGAATTCAAAGCGCTCCCGGCTCGCCTGCCGGCACGGCCCAAGGCGGTGCTGGTCATCACGGGGCACTGGGAGTCGGCCGTGTTTACGGTCTCGACCGGCGCGCACCCCCCGATGGAGTACGACTACTACGGATTCCCGGCCCACACCTACAGCATCCGGTATCCGGCACCCGGTTCGCCGGAGCTGGCGCGGCAGGTGCGCGCATTGTTGGCCGGCGCCGGCATCGAGACGGGCGAGGACGCCGAACGCGGCTTCGACCACGGCACCTTTGTCCCGGTCGGGCTGATGTTCCCGGACGCCGACGTGCCGGTCGTGATGCTGTCGATGAAATCGGGCTACGACCCGGCCGAGCACATCCGCGTCGGCCAGGCGCTGCAGCCGCTGCGCGACCAGGGCGTGCTGATCATCGGGAGCGGCCTGACGTACCACAATATGCGCGGCTTCGGCCGCGCTGAATCGACGCAGGTCGCCGCGGCGTTCGAGCACTATCTCCACAGCGCGATCGAACAGGGCGACGAGGCGGTGCGCAAGCGGATGCTGGTCGATTGGGCGTCGGCCCCCGGCGCGCGCCAGGCGCACCCGCGCGAAGACCACCTGATCCCGCTGATGGTCGTCGCGGGCGCCGCCGGGGCCGACCGTGGGACGGCCGTGTTTGTCGACCATGTGATGAAAGTGCCGATGGCGTCGTATGCCTTTTCCGCTCAGCCGATCTTGCCGATCCCCTGATACACCAGTTGCAGGCCGGTCGCGAGCAGGCAGGCCTGCGCGATCCGGTAGAACCAGGTGATGTTGATGCGGTCCTGCAGCCACAGGCCGAACCAGACCCCCAGCGGCACCAGCGGCGCGAGCACCAGCGAGGTGCTGAGGTTGGCAAGCGACAATTGCCCGAGCCATGCGTAGGGGACCAGTTTGACGGCGTTGACGAACGTGAAGAACAGGCTGATCGTGGCGACATAGGTGGTCTTGTCGAGGCGCTGCGGCAGCATGTAGACCATGGCCGGCGGCCCGCCCGCGTGCGCCAGAAAACTCGTCAGGCCCGACACGGCCGACCAGAACGTGCCCTTGACGACCGAGCGCCCGGCAGGACCTTGCCGGGCGCCGAAGCCGAACCAGGTGTTGAGCGTGAAGGCGACGGCGATGGCGCCGATCAGGATGCGGACCGCGTTTTCGCTGAGCATGCCGAAGGTGAGCGTGCCGAGCGCGATGCCCAGCAGCGCGCCGGGCAGCATGATCCGCAGGTTGGCCCAGTCCCATTTCTTGAAGTACACGCGCATGCCGACGAGGTCCATGAAGCACAGCACCGGCAGCAGGATCGCGGCCGCTTGCAGCGGCGAGATCGCCAGCGCCATCAGCGGCACCCCGATGCCGCCGAGGGCGCTTCCGAATCCGCCCTTTGAAATGCCCGTCAAGAGCACGGCGGGGATGGCCACCGCGTAGAAAAGGGGATCGGCAATAATCATGCTTGGCTATTTACGACCGCGCAACTGACGGTCGAAACTTATTCATATTAATTCGCGAGTGTAGCGGAAAAGCACGGCTGGCCGTGGCGCCGGGGATTTTTTGGCAGCCGGATCTTGATTAGGTAGATAATTGCCTAGCGCCATTACCATTGCGCACCTTGGCAGAAAGTTAGAAGATGATCCGGGGAAGCGGGGACGGGCGGTGCGTCGATGCGCCGCCTCCACCACCAGCCGCGTTTTTGCCGCCCCCACCGACCTGGAGAAATCTGCATGAAAATCCGCGACTTGAAAATCGGCTCCCGCCTCGGCGTGGCCTTCGGCATCATCCTGGTCATGATGGCGCTGACCTCGGCGGCCGGGGTGATGCGCCTGATGGAGGTCGAAACGGCCTTGCCGCTGATGAAACAAGCGGCCAACCGCGAAAGCCTGGCCCAGCAATGGATGGGCGGCACCGTCGCCAACGGCGCGCGCACGCTGGCCATGCTCAAGACCAGCAGCGAAGAGGATGAGAAATTCTTCCTGGAGGAAATGCGCCAGCAGACCGTCCAGATCAGCAAGGTCCAGAAGGAACTCGAGGCGTCGGACCCGTCGCCCGCGGTCCAGGCCCAGCTCGACAAGGTGGCGCAACTGCGCAAGGTGTATATCGAGATCCGGACCGAGATCGTCAAGTTCAAGACGGACGGCGGGGCCGAGGTGGCGCGCGACGAGCTGTCGAAGCTCGTCGACAGCAAGTTCATTCCTGCGCGTTCGGCCTACATCAAGGCGATCCAGGACGTGGTCGACGCCCAGGAGCAGGCGCTCACGAGCACCCGCGCCGAGGTCGCCTCCGCGGCCGCCTCCGCGCGCATGATGCTGATCTCGCTCGGCGTGTTCATGGTGTTCGTGGGCATCGTGCTGGCCTGGCAGCTCACGCGTTCGATCACGATCCCGCTGTCGCAGGCGGTCAAGGTGGCCGAGACCGTCGCCTCGGGCGACCTCAACAGCAAGATCGAGATCAACGGCCGCGACGAGACCGGCCAGTTGCTGCAAGCGCTCAAGAACATGAATCGCAACCTGGCCAACGTGGTCAGCGACGTGCGCCAGGGCACCGACGCGATCGCCGTCGCCTCGGGCGAGATCGCGGCCGGCAACCAGGACCTGTCCTCGCGCACCGAGGAGCAAGCCAGTTCGCTCGAAGAAACCGCCGCCTCGATGGAGGAGCTGACCAGCACCGTCAAGCAGAACGCCGACAATGCGCGCCAGGCCAACCAGCTCGCCGCGACCGCGTCTTGCAACGCGATCAAGGGCGGGACGGTCGTGTCCGACGTCGTCAATACGATGGGCGAGATCAACATATCGTCGCGCAAGATCGTCGACATCATCGGCGTGATCGACGGCATCGCGTTCCAGACCAACATCCTCGCGCTC
>JAZKIN010000237.1:0-17687 GCA_040384885.1 Pseudomonadota bacterium
CGACCTTGTCTTCGTAGGCCGGGCCGATGCCCTTGCCGGTGGTGCCGATCTTGTTGGCGCCGCGCGCGACTTCGCGGGCGACGTCGATGGCGACGTGGTACGGCAGGATCGCCGGGCAGGCCTCGGAGATCTTCAGGCGCGAGACGACTTCGACGCCGATCGCCGACAGCTTGTCGATCTCGCGCAGCACGTCGGGCACCGACACGACCACGCCGTTGCCGATGTAGCAGGCCACGCCTTCGCGCATGATGCCCGACGGGATCAGCTGGAGCGCGGTCTTGGTGCCCTTGATGACCAGCGTGTGGCCGGCGTTATGCCCGCCCTGGAAGCGCACCACGCCGGCGGCGTGGTCGGTCAGCCAGTCGACGATTTTACCCTTGCCCTCATCGCCCCATTGGGTGCCGATGACAACCACGTTCTTTGCCACGTTTTTCTTTGACATCACATTAGCCTAAAGTTTTGAGAATCCAGTTGCTGTCTTCGAGTACCAGTGCGCGGTCGCACTCGAACTCGTCTTGATCATTGTCGTGTCCGGGCAGGCTCTGGATCACGATTTCGCCGTCCTTGCGCAGCTGCGCGATGCGCTCGCGCAGTTCGGGCGCGTTGCCCCATGGCGCGCGGATCGCGTGCTTGCGTTCGGCGCCGGGCAGCAGGCGCGCCAGTTCGCGCAGGTCGAGCGAGAAGCCGGTCGCGGGACGGGCCCGGCCGAACGCCTCGCCCACATGGTCGTAGCGCCCGCCGTTGGCGACCGCGTTGGGCAGCCCCGGCACGTAGAGCCGGAACATGGCGCCGCTTTCGTACTGGTAGCCGCGCAGGTCGGCCAGGTCGATCGCGACCTCGGCCCTTCCGAGCGCGGCGCCGGCCAGCGCGGCCAGTTCGGCCAGCGCCTTGACCACGCCCGGCGAGGCCGGCAGCTCGGCGCGCGCACGGCCGAGCACCTCGATGTCGCCGTACATATTGGGCAGCGCGAGCAGGGCCGCGCGCGTGGCCGGCGCGTAGTCGGCCGTGAGCGCGCGCAGGCCCGGGCTGTCTTTGGCGCGCAGCAGCGCGCACAGGGCCGCCTCGTCCTTGATGGCGGCGGCGTCGTCGGCGATGAGCGCGCGCAGCACGCCCACGTGCGACAGGTCGAGCCGGACCTCGTCGAAGCCGGCCAGCGCGAGCGAAGCCATGGCCAGTTCCTGGATCTCGGCGTCGGCTTCGAGGCCGGCGTGGCCGTAGATCTCGGCGCCGATCTGGAGCGGCTCGCGCGTCGAATGCAGGCCCGACGGACGGGTGTGCAGCACGCTGCCGGCGTAGCACAGGCGGGTCACGGACTCGCGGTTGAGCAGGTGGGCGTCGATGCGGGCGACCTGGATCGTCATGTCGGCGCGCAGGCCGAGCATGCGGCCCGAGATCTGGTCGACCAGCTTGAAGGTGCGCAGGTCGGTGTCCTTGCCGGCGCCGGTCAGCAGCGAGTCGACGTATTCGAGCAGCGGCGGCATCACGAGCTCGTAGCCGTACAGGCGGAAATTGTCGAGCATCAGGCGGCGCAGCTCTTCGATCTTGCGCGCTTCCGACGGCAAGACATCGGCAATATTTTCAGGCAGGAGCCAATTCGGCATGGGCAGAAGCAGTATCGGGAGAATGTTAAAAAATGCGCAACAACAGGCGCAGGCGCTCACGCCAAATGTGGCGCCGAACCATCAATTTTACCCGAAAACATGTTGATGCAGGGAGCAAATCGCGGCGGGGGTGGTCGGTGGGCTGGTTTGGGAGCACAACTTAAGGGGAAAGCCTGGCACTCGCAGGAATCGAGAAGCTGGAATTTCGAGCCCCCAAACCAACATCGTCCTCGCGGAGGCGGGGACCCATAGAACGGTAGCTAAGCGCCGGCGTTCTATGGGTCCCCGCCTCCGCGAGGACGATGTGGTGGTTTGCGGGTTTCGCCGTACTAAATATTACTTCCTGGCCGCCGCGGCGCCGCCCGGGCTCTTGAAGTACTTGAAGAACTCCGAGTTCGGGTCGACCACGAGCACGTCGCTGCGGCTCTGGAACGTGGCGCGGTAGGCCTCGAGCGAACGGTAGAACTTGTAGAACTCGGGGTTCTGGCCGAATGCCTGGGCGTAGATGGCGGACGCCTTGGCGTCGCCGTCGCCCTTGATGCGCTCGGCGTCGCGGAAGGCCTCGGCCAGCAGCACGGTGCGCTGGCGGTCGGCGTCGGCGCGGATCTTCTCGGACTCGGCCGAACCGGTCGAACGCTTCTCGTTGGCCACGCGGGCGCGCTCGGCGCTCATGCGGTCGAATACCGAGCTGATGTTTTGCGCGACATACTCGACCCGTTTGAGACGCACGTCGACGATCTCGACGCCGATCTGGGACGCTTCGACCACCACCTTGTCCTTGACCGCCTTCATGACACTGCCGCGTTCGCCGGAAATGACTTCACGCACGCTGCGTTTGGTGATTTCGTCGTTCAGGGCAGCCTTGATAATCTGCGACATGCGGTCGTTGGCACGCACCTCGTCGCCGTTGAAGGAGACGTAGTACAGGCGCGCATTTTTTACGCGCCACTTGACGTAGGCGTCCACCAGCACGTTCGCCTTTTCGGCCGTGATGAAAGGGGCGTCCGGCGTGTCGAGCGTGAGCAGGCGCTTGTCGAGGTAAGTCACATTCTGGAACGGCTGCGGCAATTTGAAATGCAAGCCCGGTTTGTCGATCACCTGGCGAATTTCACCGAAGGCGAACACGATCGCGTATTGGCGTTGGTCGACCACGAACAGCGTCGACGACAACAGCATGAAGGCCAGGAATAAACCGGCGACGAGGGTGACTATACGGTTCATTGACGGCTCTCCCGATCGCGTAGGTTTTCGCGGCTGCGGGCCTCTGCCGCCTGCGCCGGTTCAATGGTTTGGACCGCCGGCGCGCCTGGAACCGGCTGCACCGGCCCCGAGCGCGCACCGCGCATGCTTTCTTGCGCGATCAGTTTGTCCAACGGCAGGTACAGCAGATTGCTGCCCGACTTGGCGTCGATCATGACCTTGCTGGCGCTGGTAAACACCGACTCCATGGTCTCGAGGTACATCCGGTCGCGCGTCACCCCCGGCGCCTTCTGGTACTCGGCGACCACCTGGGAGAAGCGCGCCGCGTTGCCGCTGGCGGTCGCGGTGACCTTGGCGCGGTAGCCTTCGGCCTCTTGCAGCAGCCGGAAGGCATTGCCTTTGGCAACCGGGATCACCTGGTTGGCATAGGCTTCACCTTCGTTCTTGGCGCGCGCGCTGTCCTGCCCCGCCCGCACCGCGTCGTTGAAGGCGCTTTGCAACTGCTCGGGCGGCTGCACGCGCTGCATCGTCACATTGGTGATCTGCGCGCCGAGCTCGTAACGGTCGATCAACACCTGCATGACCTGTTGCACATCGAGCGCGACTTTGTTTTGGCCGCCGTAAAGCACAAAATCCATCTTGCTCTTGCCGACCACCTCACGCATCGCACTTTCGGCGACCTGGCGCACGGTCGCATCCTGATCGCGGTTGTTGAACAGCCATTTGACCGGATCCTTGAGCGTGTATTGCACCGCGAACTGGATGTCGATGATGTTTTCGTCGTCGGTCAGCATCAGCGATTCGCTGAGCTTCTTGTTGCCCGAACTTACGCCGAAGCCGATTTCGGCCGTGCGCACCTGCGACACGTTGACCGTTTCGTGGGCTTGGATCGGATACGGCCAACGCCAGTTCAGGCCCGGCCCGGCGGTGCGGCTGCGCTCGCCGAACGTGGTCACCACGCCGACCTGGCCTTCCTTGACGCTGAAGGTGCCGCTGGCGAGCCAGATCAGGGCCATCACGGCGCCGATGATCATGGCGATCACGCCGGCGCCCTGCATGTCGGGCAGCGCGGGACCGCCGCCGCCGTTGTTGTTGTCGCCCGGCCCCTTGGGGCCGAACAGGCGGTTCAGGCGGGCGTTGAAGTCGCGCCACATCTGGTCAAGGTCGGGAGGACCTTCTCCAGGTTTTTTACCATCCTGGGCCATGGGGCGGCCGGAGGTGATGCCGAAGCGTTTGAACAGGGAGACAAGCATACTATCGTGATCCGGCGTTGGTGGAGGTGGGGTTACTGTCTGAAAAATCGGGGTCGTCGGCCAGCAGGCCGGCCGCGTCGGCGTCGGCTTCAACTTCGGGCGCCACATCGTAGGCCTCCACATCGTAGGCCTCCACATCGTAGGCCTCCTCCGCGTCGGCGTCGGCCGCGAACAAATGGCTCAGGCCCGGCGCGCGCCGCGCCGCCTCGACGATCGCCTCGCGCAGCAGGTCGAGGCCGGCGCCGGTGCGCGCGCTGATGAACACGCGGCCGATGTTGCCGGCCTCGTCACGCTCGATCGCCGGTTCGAGCCCGGCGGCGTCGATCTTGTTCCAGACTAGCAATTGGGGAATGTGGTCGGCGCCGATGTCCTTGAGCACCAGGTTGACCTGTTCGATCTGCTCCATGCGCACCGGGCTGGCGCCGTCGACGACGTGCAGCAGCAGGTCGGCGTGGATGGTCTCCTCCAAGGTGGCGCGGAACGCGGCCACGAGCTGATGAGGCAGTTCGCGCACGAAGCCGACCGTGTCGGAGATCACCACGTTGCCGACCTCGCCGCCGAGGTAGACCCGGCGGCTGGTGGTGTCGAGCGTGGCGAACAATTGGTCGGCGACATACACACCGGCCTTGGTCAGCGCGTTGAACAGGGTCGACTTGCCGGCGTTGGTGTAGCCGACCAGCGAGACCGAGAAGGTGTGGCTGCGCCCGCGCGCGCGGCGCTGCGTCTCGTGCTGCTTGCGCAGCTTTTCGAGCCGCGCGCGCAGCGCCTTGACGCGCTCGCCGATCAGGCGGCGGTCGGTCTCGAGCTGGGTTTCGCCGGGACCGCGCAGGCCGATACCGCCCTTCTGGCGTTCAAGGTGGGTCCAGCCGCGGATCAGGCGCGTGGCCAGGTGCTGCAGCTGGGCCAGCTCGACCTGCAGCTTGCCCTCGTGGCTCTTGGCGCGCTGCGCGAAGATGTCGAGGATCAGGCTGGTGCGGTCGAGCACCCGGATGTTGAGGCGTTTTTCGAGGTTGCGCTGCTGCGCCGGCGACAGTGCATGGTTGAAGATGACGATTTCGATGTTCTGGTCGGCGCAGGCGAGGCCGATCTCGTCGGCCTTGCCGCTGCCGACGAAATAGGCCGGGTCGGGGCTGCTGCGCTTGGCCGTGATGGTCGTGATCGGCTCCACGCCGGCCGACTGGGCGAGCAGCGAGAGTTCTTCGACGCCGGCGTTGAAGTCGCCCGCGCCGAAGTCGATGCCAACTAGCGCCGCACGCATGGGATTTCCTTGCGCGGCGCCACGGGGGGCTTGGTGACCGGGTTCAAGTCCGGGGCCAATGCCGTGAAGCGCTTGCCCTTCACTCCGCTTCGGGATCAAGATTGAGATTGACCGCGCGTGCAGGCACCACTGTGGAGATGGCATGCTTGTAGACCATCTGGGTGACCGTGTTACGCAGCAGCACCACGTATTGGTCGAAGGACTCGATGTGCCCCTGGAGTTTGATGCCATTGACCAGATAGATCGAGACAGGAACATGCTCTTTGCGCAAGGCATTGAGGAATGGGTCTTGTAACAGTTGCCCTTTGTTGCTCATAACAGCTCCGTGATGTTGTTGTAGTTTAAGATTTGGAGGCGACTCGCTCGTTTTCAAGTAGGCGGGACGGCAATCTGCTGAATTTGTTAAGCCGACCCGGTCTACTCTAACCTGTTTTTACGTTACTAATCCTATAGAAAAGCACTATTTCTGCGATTTTGCAAACGGGTTCTTGCCCATTCGCAGTTCGATGCGCAGCGGCGTGCCGACGAGGTTGAACGTGTCGCGGAAGTGTTTTTCGAGATAGCGCTTGTACGGATCGCCGACCGAATCGAGGGCGTTGCCGTGGATGACGATGATCGGCGGGTTCTGCCCGCCCTGGTGCGCATAGCGCAGCTTGGGGCGGATCGAGCCCTTGCGCCGCGGCTCCTGCTTCTCGACGGCCTCGATCAGGGCGCGCGTCAGGCGCGGCGTCGACAGGTCGGCGGTGGCGGCCGCGTAGGCCGCCTCGACCGACTTCATCATCGGCGCGATGTTGGTGGCCTTGAGCGCCGAGATGAAATGCGTTTTCGCGAACGAGAGGAAGTCGAGCTTGCGGTCGATGTCGATCTTGATCTCGTCGCGCTGGTCCGACTGCAGGCCGTCCCACTTGTTGACCGCGACCACGAGCGCGCGGCCCGATTCGAGGATGAAGCCGGCGATGTGGGCGTCCTGCTCCGAGATGTCCTGCTGCGCGTCGAGCAGCAAGATGACGACGTGCGCCTCGGAGATCGATTGCAAGGTCTTGACGACCGAGAATTTCTCGATCGCCTCGAACACCTTGCCGCGGCGGCGGATGCCGGCCGTGTCGATCAGGGTGTAGTTCTTGCCGTCGCGTTCGAACGGCACTTCGATCGAGTCGCGCGTGGTGCCCGGCATGTCGAAGGCGATCACGCGCTCTTCGCCGATCAGGGTGTTGACCAGGGTCGACTTGCCCACGTTGGGGCGGCCGACGATGGCGATCTTGATGCCGCGCGCGGCCGGCTCGAGCTCCTCGGGCTCGTTCGGGCGCAGCGCGAAGGCCTCGTTGAGGGCCTCCTCGACGAGGTCGGCCACGCCGTCGCCGTGGGCGGCCGAAATGACGTACGGGTCGCCCATGCCGAGCTCGTAGAACTCGGCGACCACGGAGCTGTACTTCATGCCCTCGCCCTTGTTCACCACGAGCATGACCTTGCGGCCCGACTTGCGCAGGAAGTCGACGATGGTCTTGTCGTGCGGCGTCAGGCCCTGGCGGCCGTCGACGATGAACACGACGACGTCGGCCTCGGCCACGGCCTGCTTGGTCTGCAGCGCCATCTGGAACATGATGCCGTCTTTGGCGACGGGCTCGAAACCGCCCGTGTCGATGACCAGGAAGGGACGCTCGCCGACGCGGCCCTCGCCGTAGTGACGATCGCGCGTCAGTCCGGGCAGGTCGGCCACAAGCGCGTCGCGCGAGCGGGTGAGACGGTTGAATAGCGTCGATTTTCCGACGTTGGGGCGACCTACTAATGCAATTACCGGCTTCATGGTGTTATTCGACCGCGATGGCGGTCACTGTCCCAGATTGTGTTTGAAAAATCAGATTCGAGCCGACCACCAGCGGGGCCGAGATGATCGGGCTGCCGTCGGTTGCCGCGCGAGCGAGGAATGCGCCATCTTCCCGCGACAGGAAGTGGATGATGCCCTGGTAGTCGCCGACGGCGACCGCGCGCCCGTACGAGACCGGGCTCGACAGGCGGCGATAGCTGAGCTTGTCGTTGCGCCAGGCGCTGCTGCCGGTGTCGCGCGCGAACGCGCTCACGGCGCCGCTGTCCTCGGCCGTGAAGACGAAGCGCTGGTCGACCGAGACGCCGACGTCGGACGAGAGTTTTTTGGACCAGCGCGGGGTGCCGGTGGCGACGTCGAAACAGCCGACCTTGCCCTGGTAGGCGACCGCGCAGACGTCGCCCTCGAACAGCACCGGATTGCCGGCGATGTCGGTGACGCGTTCGAGTTCGGTCGCGCCGCGCGCCTCGGCCACGGCCACCTCCCAGCGCGCCGCGCCGGTGGCGAGGTTGAGCGAGAGCAGCTTGCCGCCCGGTTGCGCGATGATCACCTCTTTGCCGGCCACCACCATGCCCGGCGCGCTGCGCAGGGTCAATGGCGGCGAGACGCGCTGCACGGTCCATTTCTTCTCGCCCGTCTTGGCGTCGAGCCCGATGATGCGGTTGTCGGCGCTGCGCACGACGACCATGCCCTGCCCGACCGCGGGCGCGCTGAGCACCTCGCTCGAGGTCTGCGCGGTCCACAGGAATTTGCCGTCGATGTCGAACGCGTGCACGGTGCCCTCGTTGCCGCCGACGACGAGCAGCGCGCCGTCCGATCCGACCCCGGCCGTCAGGGCGGTGGGCGCCTTGACGCGCCAGAGCTGGCGTCCGCTGGCCGCGTCGACGCGCGCGATGTCGCCGCCGGCGCCGGCCACGACCAGCGTGGCGCCGACCACGGCCGGCGCGAACACGAAGTCCTGCGCCTTGCCGATGTCGAGCTTCCAGGCGGTGCGCACGGCCATCGAGCCTTTGAGCTCGACCAGCTTGGCCGGCTCGTTGGCCTTCTTGGCGGCGAAGGGGTTGAGCGAACTGAGCGTGGAGCAGCCCGCCATCATGGCCAGCACGCTGACACTAACGAGCTTTTTGGTGGTACCCAGGGTGATACGCATATTCGTTAACCTTGTACTTGGCTTGTGCTGCATTGTTGTTCGGTTTGCTGTCCTGCCGTTCGCGGCGAGGATCAGGCTGCGGCCTTCGGCGCCGGCTCGCCGAGCGCGTCGAGCTTGTATTGGACCAGTTGGCGCCCCGGATTGTCCTTGGCCATCGCCTCGAGCGCGGCCTTGTAGGCGGCGCGCGCCTCGGCCACCTTGTTCTGGGCGGCGAGGATGTCGCCCTTGCGGTCGGCCACGGCGCCGGCGAAAGACGGCAGCATGTCGGTGGCGATCGTCTTGAGGGCTTCGTCGTAGGCTTTTTCGTCGAGCAGCACGGCCGCCAGGCGCAGGCGCGCGACCGATTTGTACTCGTCGTTGCCATGCTCGACGACCCATTGCAGGTGGGCCTTGGCGCCCTTGTTGTCGTTGGCGTCGAAGGCGCTGCGGGCGGCCACGAGCGCGCTCATCGACGCGTACACGGTGCGGCTGTACTTGGCCTGGACGTCGGCGGCGATGCGCTGGACCTTGGCGTTGTCTTTGGCCGCGAGCAGCACGAGCTGGTCGTCGTACAGGGCCGAGGCCTCGCGCGCCTGGCTGGTGTTGCGTTGGCCCCAGAAGGTGTAGGCGGCGAAAGCGCCGAGCGCGACGATCAGCACCCAGGTGATCAGGTTGCCGTACTGGGCCCAGAACGCCTTCATTGAGGCCAGTTGTTCTTGTTCTTCGAGATCGTATGCCATGAGATGAATGTATGAAGTGTATGAAAAAAGGTGGATCAAAATGGACCGAGGCGGTACCTGTCTTGCGTACGCGCCGCCGGTCCGATATCAAAAACGTGTGGCCGGAATGCTTGCCAAAGAAGTATACCCGCTAAAAAGTATACCCGCTAACAAGCGGGTCCGCCATCGCCGCCGCCGGCCTGGTGGTGGTACGTCCTCGCGGTGGCACGTCCTAGCGGTGGTACATCTTAGTGGTGGTAATGCACGTGCTCGTGGTCGTGGTCGTGCTCGTGCGCGCCGATGATCTGGTCGACCAGGTAGTCGACCGCACCGTCGAACGGCACCGTGGCCTGCTGCGGCTGGCCCTCGGCCGCGCGCATCGCCTTGACGTTGACCACCTGCCCCGCGATTTCGTCCTCGCCGATGATCACGGCGAAGGCGGCGCCGCTGGCGTCGGCCTTTTTCATCTGGTTCTTGAAGCTGCCCGCGCCGCTCGCAGCCGCGCAATGTAGCACAACATCGAGGCCGGCATCGCGAATTCTCTCGGCCAGCACGAAGGCCTGCATCTGCGCGGCCTCGCCCTGGTGCACCATGTAGACGTCGCAGGTCGACGGATCGGCCGGCTCGCCGGCCATTTTCATCAGTTCGATCAGGCGCTCGATGCCCATCGCGAAACCGACCGCCGGGGTCGGCTTGCCGCCGAACGATTCGATCAGCGGGTCGTAGCGCCCGCCCGCGCAGACGGTGCCCTGCGCGCCGAGCGCGTCGGTGACCCACTCGAACACGGTGCGGTTGTAGTAGTCGAGCCCGCGCACGAGGCGCGGGTTGATCTTGTACGGCACGTTGTTGTGGTCGAGGATGCGCTTGACGCCCTCGAAGTGGGCGATCGACTCGGCCTCGAGGTAGTCGAGCAGCTTCGGCGCCTGGTTGACGAGGTCCTGCATCGCCGGGTTCTTGGTGTCGAGGATGCGCAGCGGGTTCGCGTGCAGGCGGTTTTTTGCCTCGGCGTCGAGCTGGTCGATGTTGGCCTCGAAGTAGGCGATCAGGTCGGCGCGGTGGCGCGAGCGCTCGGCCGCGTCGCCGATCGAGTTGAGCTCGAGGCGGATGTTTTCAAGGCCGAGGTCGTCCCAGAGGCGGCGGCACAGCATGATCAGTTCGGCGTCGATGTCGGGTCCGGCGAAGCCGACCGCCTCGGCGCCGACCTGGAAGAACTGGCGGTAGCGGCCGCGCTGCGGGCGCTCGTGGCGGAACATCGGGCCCTTATACCAGACCCGCTTCGGGCCCTCGTACACGAGGTTGTGCTCGATCACGGCGCGCACCACGCCGGCCGTGCCCTCGGGGCGCAGGGTCAGGGCGTCGCCGTTCATCGAGTCGGTGAACGAGTACATTTCTTTTTCGACGATGTCGGTGACGGCGCCGATGGCGCGCTTGAACAGCGCCGTGTCTTCGACGATCGGGGTCACGATCTTCTGGAAGCCGTAGCTCTTGAGGACCGAGTGCACGGTGTTTTCGAACAGCTCCCACAACGGCGCGTCGGCCGGCAGGATGTCGTTCATGCCTTTTACAGCCACAATCTTTTCGGGTTTTTTATTTTCGGACATGGTTCTTTTCTGGTCTTTTCGATTCTTTTTTTAAACCGTTACGGCTGGTTTGGCATAGGTGCGCTGCACGTAGTCGAGCACGATCGCCTGGAATTCCTCGACGATGCGCTCGCCGCGCAGGGTCACCGTCTTCTGGCCGTCGACGAACACGGGCGCGGCCGGCGACTCGCCGGTGCCGGGCAGGCTGATGCCGATGTTGGCGTGCTTCGATTCGCCCGGGCCGTTGACGATGCAGCCCATCACCGCCACGTTCATGCCCTCGACGCCCGGGTAGGCTTTTTTCCATTCGGGCATCTGCTCGCGCAGGTAGGTCTGGATGTCGTCGGCCAGCTCCTGGAAGGTGGTCGAGGTGGTGCGCCCGCAACCGGGGCAGGCGATCACCATCGGCGCGAACTTGCGCAGGCCCATGGTCTGCAAGATCTCCTGCGCGACGATGACCTCTTTGGTGCGGTCGCCGCCCGGCTCGGGCGTGAGCGAAATTCGGATCGTGTCGCCGATGCCCTCTTGCAGCAGCACCGACAGCGCCGCGGTCGAGGCGACGATGCCCTTGCTGCCCATGCCGGCCTCGGTCAGGCCCAGGTGCAGCGGGTAGTCGCAGCGGCGCGCGAGCTCGCGGTAGACCGCGATCAGGTCCTGCACGCCCGAGACCTTGCACGACAAGATGATCTTGTCGCGCGCCAGGCCGAGCTCCTCGGCCCGCACCGCGTTTTCGATCGCCGACGTGATGAGCGCTTCGTACATGACCGCCTGCGCGCTCCAGGGCTGCGCGCGCGCGGCGTTCTGGTCCATGATGCGCGCCAGCAGCGACTGGTCGAGGCTGCCCCAGTTGACGCCGATGCGCACCGGCTTGTCGTAGGTCGCGGCCATTTCGATCATCTGCGCGAACTGGGTGTCGCGCTTGGCGCCCTGCCCCACGTTGCCCGGGTTGATGCGGTATTTCGAGAGCGCGCGCGCGCACTCGGGATAGTCGCGCAGCAGCGTGTGGCCGTTGTAATGGAAGTCGCCCACCAGCGGCACGTCGATCTCCATTTTGTCGAGTTGCTCGCGGATCGCCGCGACGGCGGCGGCGGCCTCGGGCCGGTCGACCGTGATGCGCACCATCTCGGAGCCGGCGCGCGCGAGCTCCTTGACCTGGATCGCGGTGCCGATCACGTCGGCGGTGTCGGTGTTGGTCATCGACTGCACGACCACGGGGGCGTCGCCGCCGACCCAGACCTTGCGCGCGCCGTGCGCGACGAGCACGCTGCGGCTCGCGCGCCGGCCCAGCGCGCCGGAGGGGATGGCGAAGTTCGAATCGGGGGCGGACATAGCGGAGCTCGACATAGTGGTGGCGGACGGTTTAATTCAGGTTCACGCGTGAAATGGTGCTGCCGGCGGCCGGCGGCAATGCCACGGCGGCGCCGCGCCAGTTGGCCTCGACTTCGCCGGGGTTGCCCACGACCAGGGTCAGCGGGCCGGCCGCGGTCACGGTCTCGGTGCTGCCGCGGCGCAGCAGGCGCTTGAGCACGGGCGCGCCTTTTTCGGGGCGCACTTCGACCCAGGAGTTGTCGCGCATCTTGAGCACGAGCACGCCGGGGCCGGTGGCCGCGCCGGTCGTGGCGGCCGGCGCAACGCCGGCGCCGGCGGGGGCGCTGGCGGCCGGCGGCGTGACCGAGATCAGCGGCACCGACAGCTTTTGCGCCGCCGACAGATCGGCCTCGGGCGCCGCGGCGGCCGGCGCCGGGTCGGCGCCGGCGGCAGCGGCCGGCGCCGCCTCGGGCGCGGCCGGCCTGGCGACCGGCGACGCCAGCGTGCCCGTTTGCGCGGCGCCGGTGGCGGCCGGCTCGCCGCCGAGCAGGCCGGCCGGCAGCAGATCGAACTGCCAGGCCATGCCGGCGGCGGCCACCAGCAGCGCGCCGGCGCCGAGCGCGAGCGCGCCGAGCGGCAGACCCTTGCGTTTGCCGTTGGTCGGGAAGCGCACCTCCGAGAACGCGGCCGGCTTGTCGCGCCGCACCGTGGTGGTGGTGGCGTCGTTGGGCGCGGGCGCCTCGAGCGGGATCATGGCCACCAGCGGCACCGCGTCGAGCTTGACGACCTTGGCGTAGGCGCGCACGAAGCCGCGCACCACGGCCGGACCGGGCAGCGAGGCGTAGTCGCCCGCCTCGAGCGCGACGACCTGGCGCGTGGCCAGCTTGAGTTGGTCTGCGACCTGCTCGACCGACCAGCCCATGGTTTCGCGCTGGGCGGCGAGGATTTTACCGGGTACCGTCTGTTCATTGCCCGGCATGGCCGGTTGTTCTACCCACTCTGCAGTCATTGTTGTTCCTGTCTCACTCATCAAATGCGCCGCGCGTGTACGCGGCATACTCCGGCGAGCCGGCATGGCGCCGGCGCAGCTGCGTGGCCATGCTGGTCTCCGAGGCGGTGTCGCCGAGCTTGCGCTCGATCCGGATGCCGAGCCACAGCAGGTCGGCCGGCAGCGTCTCGAGCTTCGCGTTCGCCTTGAGGCGGTTGATAAAAAATCCGGCGCGCGTGTAGTCGCGCCGTTCGTAGTAGACCCGTGCCAGGCCGGCGCTGATGACGGGCAGCTCGGCGTCGAGGCGCAGCGCGTCGAGCAGGTAGCGCTCGGCCTGGTCGAGCTTTTTGAGCTTGATGCTGCAGCTGCCGGCGTTGAGCAACGCGTTCAGGGGCGACTGGTAGCGCGGGTTTTTGAGCGCCGCGTCGAAGTACGCCATGCCCTGCTGCAGGCGTCCGTTCTGGCACAGGAAAGAGCCGTAATTATTGCTTATTTCGGGATTGGACGGCGCCAGCCGCAGCGCCTTCTGGTAATTCTCGTCGGCCAGCGCGAGCTGGTTGCCCATCGCCGTGTAGATCAGCGCGCGCATGCCGTAGGCGTCGGCGAAATCGGGGTTGGCGCCGAGCGCCTTCTTGATCTCGTCGAGCGCGGTCTCGTACTGCTTGTTCTGGTAGTAGCCGATCGCCAGCTGCAGCCAGATGTCGGCGCGCTTCTCGGCCGTGGTCTGGTCGGACAGGGTTTTGAGTTCGGTGCGGCTGCCGCCGTCGATGCCGGAGCCGGTGCCGCAGGCGGCCAGCGAGGCGGCCAGCGCGCCCGCGCCGAGCAGCGCCGTCCAGCGCGCGAGGCTGGGAAAACCGGCTGCGCGCGCGCTCACGACGGGATCTCCACGATGCGGCCGAAATCGGGCCCGAACTTGGTTTTGTATTCAGCCATTTTCTCCATCCGTTCCTGGACCCGTGTGCGGTCCTGCACTTCACCGGCCAGCTGGCCACATGCGGCGTCGATATCGTCGCCGCGCGTTTTGCGTATCGTCGTCACCAGCCCGCCGTCGATCAGCACCTGCGCGAACGCCTTGATGCGCGGGTTGTTCGAGCGCAGCAGGCCAGACTCGGGGAAGGGGTTGAACGGGATCAGGTTGAACTTGCACGAGACGCCCGTCTCGCGGTCCTGGACCAGCGCGAGCAGCTCGCGCGCGTGCTCGTCGCTGTCGTTGACGCCGTCGAGCATGCAGTACTCGAACGTGATGAAGTCGCGCGGCGCGAACGCGAGGTAGCGGCGGCAGGCGGCCAGCAGTTCGCGCAGCGGGTATTTTTTGTTGAGCGGGATCAGGCTGTCGCGCAGCGCGTCGTTGGACGCGTGCAGCGACACCGCGAGCGCCACCGGCACGTCCTGCGAGAGCTTGTCGATCATCGGCACCACGCCCGAGGTCGAGAGCGTCACGCGGCGGCGCGACAGGCCGTAGGCGTTGTCGTCGAGCATGAGCTTGAGCGCGGTCGCGGTCGGCTCGTAGTTGAGCAGCGGCTCGCCCATGCCCATCATGACCACGTTGGTGATCTGGCGCTCGCCCTTGGGGCCGGGCTCGATGCCCTTGGTGCGGCGCAATTCGAACTCGGCCATCCAGAGCTGGCCGATGATCTCGGCGACCGTGAGGTTGCGGTTGAAGCCCTGCTTGCCGGTCGAGCAGAAGCGGCAGTTGACGGCGCAGCCGGCCTGGGTCGAGATGCACAGGGTGCCGCGGTTTTCTTCGGGGATGAACACGGTTTCGACCGCGTTGCCGTTGCCGACGTCGACCAGCCACTTGCGCGTGCCGTCAAGCGAGGTGTGGTCGCTGATGGTGGCGGGGGCGCGGATCTCGGCGCGCGTGGCCAGCTTGTCGCGCAGCGACTTGGCCAGGTCGGTCATGGTGTCGAAGTCGCGGGCGCCGAACTGGTGGATCCAGCGTTGCAACTGCTTGGCACGGAACGGCTTCTCACCCAACTCGGCGCAATAAGCGACCAGTTGCGCGGGATCGAAGTCCAGCAGGTTGGTGAGGGTCGTCATAGGGTTCTCAATGAATTAGGTGAATCTTATTGCATCAGGTGAATCTTATTGCATTTCAGCATTACGTTGTTGCTTTGCTCTTGCTTTGGTCTTGCCTTGGCCTTGCCTTGGTCCTGCCTGGGCCCTGCCTTGCAGTCCCGCGCGCCCGGCACTGGTGCCGGGCGCGCGGTGCACGATCTTGCAGGCCGGCCGAAGCCGGCCACCGGCAATTAACGCGAGTACACGTTCAGTGCTGGGAAGTAGTACGCGATCTCGACGGCGGCGGTCTCGGCGGCGTCGGAGCCGTGGACTGCGTTGGCATCGATCGAATCGGCGAAATCGGCGCGGATCGTGCCTTTTTCGGCTTTTTTCGGATCCGTCGCGCCCATCAGGTCACGGTGGACGGCGATTGCGTTCTCGCCTTCGAGCGCCTGGACCATGACTGGGCCGGAGATCATGAAGTCGACCAGGTCCTTGAAGAAAGGACGGGCGGCGTGCACGGCGTAGAAGCCTTCGGCTTCGGCGCGCGACAGGTGCGTCATGCGGGCGGCGACCACTTTCAGGCCGGCGCCTTCAAAGCGGCTGTAGATTTGGCCGATGACGTTTTTTGCTACTGCATCTGGTTTGATGATCGACAGGGTGCGTTCGATTGCCATTTGTAAAAACTCCAATAAAAAGAAAGGTTTAATGTCGAGTAGTGGGACTCAATCAACCTTCGATTTTACCATACAACACCCTTTTTGACGGAGTTTGCGCGCCCGCCCGGGCCGGGCAGCCCCGGCGGGGCCCGGGCGCGGGCGCGGCGGCCTGGTTCCGGGGCCGGTTTTCGGGGGGATTTTGCACGCTTTGCGACGGCTGTGCTATGCTTTTCGGGTAATCCATCCACCGGAGGCCATATGAGCACAATTATCAACAATCCCTACGACCTTGGCGCCGGCGCCCTCGCCGAGCGCAACAAGGTTTTGCGCAACACCTACTGGCTGCTCGCGCTGTCGCTGATCCCTACCGTGTTCGGCGCGCTGCTCGGCGTGGCGATGCGGATCCCCATGCCAACGGGCATTTTCGGCTTCCTGCTCTTCATGGCCGTGATCTACGGCGCCTATTACGCCGTCGAAAAGACCAAGAATTCGGGCGCCGGCGTGTTCGTGCTGCTCGGCTTCACCTTCATCCTGGGCCTGATGCTCACGCCACTGATCGCGCGCACCCTCGGCTACGGCAACGGCGGCATGCTGATCATGACCGCGTTCGGCGGCACCGCGGCCGTGTTCGCCGTGATGGCCTCGATCGCCACCGTCAGCAAGACCGACTTTTCGGGCATGAGCAAATGGCTCGCGGCCGGCGCCGTCGTGCTGATCCTGGCGAGCCTGGCCAATTTCGTGCTCGGCATGCCGATGCTGTGGATCCTCATCTCGGTGTGCGCGATCGGGATTTTCTCGGCCTACCTGCTGTACAACGTGCAACAGGTCGTCAATGGCGGCGAAACCAACTACATCAAGGCGACGCTGAGCATCTACCTCGACCTGTACGTGATCTTCAGCCACCTGCTCAGTTTGCTCGGCCTCGGCGGCTCGTCGCGCGACTGATTCGCGCGCTGAGTACGGAAGGCTTCAACGGCCCGCTCGAACTTTCGAGCGGGCCGTTCTTTATTTGGGATCCGGTTTTTTTTTAAGGAAGTACGTGCTGAAACTTCTCCTTTGTTGTGCGTCTGTTTTGCTAGTAGGCTGCACAGTCCCGATTATCAATGATTCAACATCTCTCGACACCCGGCTCAATGCACCTGTCACCCATAAAGTTGAGCCCGGCGCAAGACAGTGGAAATATGTCGACGCGTTGATAAAGTACGACCCGCTACCGCCTTGCAGACCATCGAAGAACACGCTCGCGCTGGTTGAACTGGCGGCGAGGATGGTGGAATTGGCTGAGGGCCCGAACTCACTAGCGCTTGAAATCGGAGCGCAGCAATATCTGGGATTAAACCCGTGTGCCGGTCCCGACATAATGCGCCGCGTTGGGACTGCCCTCGAATCGTCTGGAAATTTCGGTAAGTATCGCCAATCTGAATACAATCTGACGCTTGCATTCAGATTGCCACCAAGCGCGCACTTCGCTGCGGCCGTTGCGAAATCCGCATTTGAACGGTTCCCACAAGAATCAGATGCCCTACCCGACCACGATATACGGCCCTACGCGCGCACCATCCTAGCGCGCTTTCCCGAACATCTGGTCCGGCCTTACGGAGCTGACGCGTTCAATGAGATCTCAGCCGAAAACGCTTTAGGCACAGGCGCTGCGCAAGTTGCCACCGCCGCTGGCCATCCCGGATCGCTGGAACGAATTGCTAGCCTTGTCGAGGCTGGTCTTTCCCAATTTTCACTGGACGGGACGTGGATGTCGCACGATAGGCACAAGCGCCTTGTCGAACTAATGTGGTCGTTCGAATTTGCAGGGGAACCTGGAAAAGCCTATCTGGCCAGGCTTTGCCCCCCGATGCGACGCGTGCATTGGCCGGGCGCCGTGGGAGGGTCACCCAAATGCCTGAGATAGTTAAAATACGGGAAAATTGATTGTTGCCTAGCGCTGACCATCATCTTAACTGGACGCGAGCCCCCGTCACCTTGTCCAACTCTGCCTATGCGTGCATGGCAGCAACATCGCCACCACGTGCGGCGGCCAAGTCTTGCCGTCGCTCATATCGGCCACGAAGGCCGAGCGTATTTCATGAAAGCCGACCAGCACCGTGTCCTTCTTGGCCACGTGGCGCACCGACAGGCTGATCGCCGCGCCGGACGACAAAAAGCCGACCCGCGGGT
>JAZKIN010000237.1:17697-29049 GCA_040384885.1 Pseudomonadota bacterium
TCGGCCAGACGACGCCGATCGCGGCGACGACCTTTTTGTCGTCCGGCTTTTCGGCTCAAGTCAGGCGGCGGCGCCCGAACAGGCCGAGCACGCCGAAGCCGGCCAGCATCAGGCCCAGCGTGCCCGGCTCGGGCACCGGCAGCGCCATCACGAAGCGCAGGTTGTCGACCGCGGCCAGGTTCGGCGTGCCCGCCAGCGTGACCGAATGCGCCACGCCCGAAAACGCGAGCGCGCCTTGCGCGAACAAGCCCGCGTTGCCGTTGACGACCATCTGGCCGAGCAGGGTTCCCGTGCCGTTGAGTCCGGAATACACGCTGACCGTGGTCGGCGCCAGGGTGCCGTACGAAAAATCGAAACCCGTGAAGCCGGCCGCGACGTTGATCTTGCCGAGCGCCGCCGGCAGGTAGCCGTAGTTCGGCGCGGACACCGAAGCGGCCGCCGTGCCGGCCTTGAAGTTGATGAATTCGATGCCGAAATCGATGCCGGCCAGGCCGAGGCTGTCGACGCCGCCGTTGTAGAACTGGTTCACGGCCGCGTTGTTGGTCAGTGTGTCGAAGTCGATCACGACGGTGGCGGCCGTGGCCGTGTCCGACGCCGACAGCGCGAGCGCGGCGGCCGCGGCGGCTGAAAGTGCACGCAGTTTCATGGTGGTTCCCCTGGTCTGGAGTGGATGGGCAAGAAATTCCTTGATCGGTCCAGTGTCCGCCAAATGTTCCAGGGGTCAATTATTCGATATCAATAAATCTACAACGCAAGCATCCGGGCGTAAAAAAACGCGCCTGACCGGGCGGCCAGGCGCGTCGCGCCGGGGACGGCCGGGCTCAGGCCGCCGCCGGCTCCGCGGGGTCGGCCTGTTGCGCAAGCTGTTGCGTGGCCTGTTGCTCGGCCTGTTGCTCGGCCTGTTGCTCGGCCTGTTGCGCGGCCTGTTGCTCCGCGGCCTGCTGCGCGGCCGCCGCGATCCCCGCCGCTTCCGCCGGGCCCGGCAGGTCGAACACGGCCATCGACTCCACGTGCGAGGTGTGCGGGAACATATTGACGACGCCGGCCTTGCGCAGCACATAGCCGGCCAGGTGGGTCAGGATGCCGGCGTCGCGCGCGAGCGTCGACGGGCTGCACGAGACGTAGACGATGCGCTGCGGCAGCATGTCCGGATGCGCCGCGCGCAGGCCGGCGAGCGCCTCGCACAGCGCCATCGCGCCGTCGCGCGGCGGGTCGACCAGCATGCGGTCGAACTTGCCCAGCGCGAGCAGGTCGTCGGCGGTGACGTCGAACAGGTTGCGCGTCGAGAACGAGGTGCTCGCTTCGAGGCCGTTGGCGACGGCGTTGTCGCGCGCGCGCTCGGTCAAGGTGGTGCTGCCCTCGATGCCGACCACTTCGCGCGCGCGCGTGGCCAGCGGCAGCGTGAAGTTGCCGATGCCGCAGAACAGGTCGGCCACGCGCTCGTGTTTTTGGGCGTCGAGCAGGCGCAGCGCGGTGCCCACCAGCACCCGGTTGATGTGGTGGTTGACCTGGGTGAAGTCGACCGGCTTGAACGGCATGCGCACGCCGAACTCGGGCAGCGTGTAGGCCAGTTGCTTGCCGAGCGGATAGAACGGCGCGGCCGTCTCGGGGCCCTTGGTCTGCAGCCACCACTGGATGTTCCACTGGTCGGCGAACGCGCGCAGCAAGGTTTCGTCGGCCCCGCTCAGGGGCGCCATGATGCGCAGCACCAGCGCGGTCAGGTCCTCGCCGACGGCGACCTCGATCTGCGGCATCTGGTCGTAGATCGACAAGGCGCCGACCAGCGCGCGCAGCGGCAGCAGCATCGCCGCCACGTGCGGGGGCAAAATCTTGCAGTCGCTCATGTCGGCCACGAAGGCCGAGCGCTTCTCGTGGAAGCCGACCAGCACCGTGTCCTTCTTGGCCACGTGGCGCACCGACAGGCGCGCGCGGTAGCGGTAGCCCCAGGTCGGGCCGTACATCGGGCGCATGATGGTTTGCGACCTGACCTTGCTGATGTGCCAGAGGTTGTCCTCCAACACGCGCTGCTTCATGGCGACCTGGGCCGAGGGCTCGAGGTGCTGCATCGAGCAGCCGCCGCAATTGTCGAAATGCGGGCATTTGGGCTCGACCCGCATCGACGAGGGCTTGTGCAGCGCCGTCATGCGCGCCGCCTCCCAGTTCTTCTTTTTCTTGAACGTCAAAAAGCTCACGCGCTCGCCCGGCAGCGCGCCCTCGACGAAGATGACCTTGCCCTGGCTGCCGTCCTCGTTGACGAGGTGGCCGACGCCGCGCGCGTCCATGTCGAGGGATTTGATGTCGATGATGGTGTCTGGCATGGCGTCGTCTACTTGGATCGGTGAAAAAGGGCGGAAAGGGCGAACAAACGCCGGCAGCGCGCATCGGCGCGGCGGCGCAACTCTGGGGATGGGGCTGGGCGGGCCGGTCAGCCCGGGCGAATCATAGCAAGGAATCGCGCACCACGCCACGGGCGGCCATCGCCCGCTTGAGCTTGACGAGCGCCTCCTGCTGGATCTGGCGCACGCGCTCGCGCGTCACGCCCATCTCCTCGGCCAGCGTCTCGAGCGTGGCCGGGTCGTCGTTGTCGAGGCCGAAACGGCGCACGATCACGACGCGCTGCTTGTCGGGCAGCTTGGTGAGCCAGTCGCGCACCAGCAGCGTCATTTCGTGGTGCTCGGCGCGCGCGTCGGGGCTGTCGCTGGCGTCGCCGGGCAGCATGTCCATCAGGCTCGACTGGGGATCGTTGTCGAGCGGGGCGTCGAGCGAGGTCGCGTGCTCGGACAGCGCGAGGATGTCCTGCACCTCCTCGACCGGGCGCCCGACCAGGTGCGCGATGTCCTCGGCGCTGGCGTCCTTGCCGTCGTGGTGCTGGGCCTCGAGGTGGTATTTGGCGCGCAGGATCTGGTTCAGCTCGCGCACCATGTGCACCGGCAGGCGCACCGTGCGGGCCTGGTTCATGATGGCGCGCTCGATGCTCTGGCGGATCCACCAGGTGGCGTAGGTGGAAAAACGGAAGCCGCGCTCGGGCTCGAACTTGTCGATCGCGCGCATCAGGCCGATGTTGCCCTCCTCGATCATGTCGAGCAGCACCACGCCGCGGTTGATGTAGTGCTTGGCGATCGAGACGACGAGGCGCAGGTTGTGTTCGATCATGGTCTGGCGCGCGGGGAAGTCGCCGGCCTTGGCCAGGGTCGCGTAATGGACCTCCTGCGGCGCCGTGAGCAGCGCGCGCATGCCGATCTGGTTCAGGTAGTGCTGGGTGGTGTCGGTCGACAGTTCGGCCGCGAGCACCTTTTTGAGCTCGTCGACGGTGTCGATGACGATCCCGGCGACCGCGGCGGCGGGCGCGCCGTCGGCGTCGGCGTCGCCGTCGTCGGCGTCGGCGTCGGCGTCGGCGTCGGCGTCGATGACCGCCTCGTCCATCGGCTCGTCCGGGAAATCATCCTGGGCGGAATCATCATCGAGCTGGTCCGGCGAGTGTTTCATGGGCGCTTCTTCGACGGGTTAGCGAAGGTTCGCGGTGCGCGGACCTCAGCGGTTGGGCAGGAATCTCGAGGGGTCGACCGGCTTTCCCTGCTGGCGGATCTCGAAATGCAGTTTCACGGAGTCGGCGTCGGAATCGCCCATCTCGGCGATTTTCTCCCCCTTGGTGACGCTCTGGCCCTCCTTGACCATGATACTGCGATTGTGGGCGTATGCCGACAGCAAGCTGTTGCTGTGCTTCACAATCACGAGATTACCATAACCGCGGATGCCGCTGCCCGCGTACATGACTTTGCCGGCGCCGGCGGCGATCACGTGCTGGCCGGCCTTGCCGGCGATGTCGATGCCCTTGTTCTTGCCCTCGTCGAAGGCGGCCACGACCTTGCCCTCGGACGGCCACATCCAGCTCAGCTTGTCGGCCTCGGCGACGGACACGGCCGCGGTCGCGACGGCCGGCGGCGCCACGACGCGCGCCGGCTCGGCGCGGGTGTCGGCGCGGGTGTCGGCGCGCGCCGGCTCGGGTGGCTTGCCGCCCTCGCCTTTTTGCATCTCGGCCAGCGCGCCGTCGGTGTAGATGCGCTTGTCGCCGCGCGGCAAGGTCTTTTTCGGCGGCACGGGCGCGACCGCGCGCGGCTCGGCCGGCGGCATCGTCACCGCCATCGTCTGGACGCCCGTGGTCGAGGCCGCGGCGGACGCGGCCGGCGCGCCCGGCTCGGGCGGGCCGACGCGCAACACCTGGTCGACGCGGATGTCGTTGGGGTCGGCCAGGTTGTTCCAGGCCACGATGTCGCGGTAGTTCTGGCCGTAGTCGAGCGCGATGCGCAGCAGCGTGTCGCCCTTTTTGACGGTGTACAGGTGCGGGTCCTCGGGCTGGCGCGGCGCCTTGGCGGCGGATGCGCCGGCCGCGGCCGGCGCGCCGCGGTCGACCACGGGGGCCTGGCGCAGCGTGCTGGTGCAGGCGCCGAGCAAGGCGCAGGAAATGGTAAGCAGCAATAAGTGGCTTGTTTGTTTCATTCTCATATTCTGTTGGTGTTGCGCAAACGCAGCTATCAAGTCGTGCCCGAACGCAGTGGCACGAAATGGCAGGCTTCGAGCGTTTCGCTGCGCCATTCGGCCTTGGCGGTGCGCGTGATCAGTTGCAGGCGCTGGTTCTGCGCGCCCACCGGGGCCACCAGGCGCCCGCCGATGGCGAGTTGCTCGAGCAGCGCCGGCGGCACTTCGAGCCCGGCCGCGGCGAGGATGATGCCGTCGAACGGCGCCGCTTGCGGCAGGCCAAGCATACCATCTCCGTAATGCAGGCGCAGGTTGGCGATGCGCAGCGGGCGAAGGTTGGCCTTGGCCAGCTCGTGCAGCGGCTTGATGCGCTCGATCGAATACACCTGCTGCGCGACGCAGGCGAGCACCGCGGCCTGGTAGCCGCAGCCCGTGCCGATCTCGAGCACGTTGGCCAGTTCGCGCCCGTTGCGCATGATTTCGATCATGCGCGCGACGATGTACGGTTGCGAGATGGTCTGGTGGTGCCCGATCGGCAGCGAGGCGTCGATATAGGCCTGGGCCGACAGCGCCGGCTCGATGAAGCCGTGGCGCGGCACGGCCAGCAGCGCGCCGAGCACGCGCTGGTCGGCCACGCCCTGCCTGGCCACGCGCGCGACCATCGCCTGCCGGATCGCGGCCGACACCATGAGGTCGGGGCGCGGCGGCGCGGCCGGCTGCGGCTGGGCGCGCTGGAGCGCGTAGCTGTGCGACTTCGACGGCGACGCCGCCGCCGGGGCCGGCACGGCGTAGTGCTTGGTGTTGCGCGCCGCGTTCTGGGTCGCCGTCTGCGGGGTCGCCACGCGCGTGCCGTTCTGGGCCGCGCTCTGGGCGGTGCGCGCCGGCAGCGCCGGGAACGCCGGGCCGGTGCGCGCGCCGGGCCCCGTCACCGACGACAGCGGCAGCGGGAAATTGCTTTTCTTGTCGCTCACGCGGACCCCGTGGCGGCGGCCAGCAGCGCGAGCTGGCGCTTGTGGGTCAGGTCGACCTGCAGCGGCGTGACCGAGACGAGGCCGAGCGCGGTGGCGAAAAAATCGGTGCCCTCGCCGGCGTCGCGCATCGCGCCGGGCGGGCCGATCCAGAAGATCTCGCGCCCGCGCGGGTCGCGCGCGCGGATCACGGGCTCGGCCTGGTGGCGGCGCCCGAGCCGGGTCGCCGTGAGCGCGCCGAGCTGCGCGTACGGCAGGTTCGGGATATTCACGTTGAGCAGGTACGGCGCGTCGAGTTCGTCGAAGCGGCGCTGCACGATGTCGCGCGCGCAGCGGGCGGCGTCGTCGATGTGCTCCCAGCCCGGCTGGACCTGGGAGAACGCGATCGCGGGGATGCCGAACAGGTACGCCTCGGTGGCGGCCGCGACGGTGCCCGAATACAGGGTGTCGTCGCCCATGTTCTGGCCGTTGTTGATGCCCGAGACCACGAGGTCGGGCCGGTAGTCGAGCAGGCCCGTGAGCGCGACGTGGACGCAGTCGGTCGGCGTCCCGTTAACGAAATAGAAACCGTTCTTCGCCTGGTGCACCGTCAGCGGACGGTCCAGCGACAGCGAGTTGGAGGCGCCCGAGCGGTTGCTGTCGGGCGCGACCACGACCACCTCGGCGATCGCGGCGAGCGCCTCGGCCAGCGCCGCGATGCCCGGGGCGAGATAACCATCGTCATTACTGATTAGAATTCTCATGCAGCGATTTTACCTGAAGCAACGGTTCGATCGGGTGCCGGGACCCAAGAAAAGTTGCGCCATCAAACAGGGGTTCCGGAAACGGCCGCGGGAACGGCCGGGCCGGGCGCCGGACCGACGACCGGGTCGAGGCCGGGTCAACTGCCGGAAGGGCGAACTTGGTCAAGGACCGGGTCAACCGGGGGGCAACCGGGAGGCGACTGCCGGTTCGGCTGGCGGGTCGGATGCCGGGACGACAAGCCGATCGACGACCGGGCCACCTGCCGGGCCAACTGCCGGATCAGCTGGCGGGACGACAATCCGATCGACGACCGGGTCGATTGCCGTGGCCCGCCGAGGGAGCCACGAGCGCGACAAGAACCGGATCAAGCACCTGATCGAGCACCTGATCGAGCAGCGCTTCGACGACCTGGACAACGAACGGGACAACACCGGGACAGGCGCCGCCGCAACTACTGGTTGGCCACGCGCGCCTCGACCAGCGCCCCTTCGAGCGCGCTGACCTCGGCCTGCGCGAACGCGAGCAGCGCGTCCTTGTCTCCCTCCTGCTGGTAGACGCGGCGGATCAGGGCCACGCCGCGTTTGCGCACGGGGCCCTCGACGTCCGGGCGCAGCACCGACTTGCGCAAGGTGTCGGCGAGCTCGCGCGCCTCGCGCGGGCTGCTGCTGTCGATCAGCTTTTGCAGTTGCGCGAGCTTGTGGTCGAGCGTTTCGGGATTGCCCGTGAGCTCGCGCGCCTCGAGGATCGCCTCGCGCAGGTCGAGCGCGCCCATGTGCGACTGGTGCGGGCCCGAGGCCATGCCCTTGATGCCCTGCAGCACGGTCTCCTCGAGCGTGCGCGCGGCCGCGCCGTGGCCCTGCATCGACAGCGTGGCGGCGAGCAGCTTTTTGCTGCGCAGCGTTTCGAGGTCGTCGACCCCGTGGATGCGCTCGTGCAGGTGGACCACGTGCTCCTGCAGGCGGCGCGCGGCCTCGAGTTCGCCCTGCTGGCCCAGCGTCGAGGCCAGCCGCAGCTGGGTCGAGAGGGTGTCGGGATGGTCGGAGCCGAGCCGGCATTCGCGCGCGCGCGCGAGCGCCTCCTGCACCGTGCGCACGGCGTCGAGGTCGCCCTGGGCGGCCCAGATCTCGGCGAGCGCCTCGCGCGCGGCGAGCGTGGCGCGGTGCTCGGGGCCGGCGTGCCGCTCGCGTGCGCCGACGACCGTCTCTTGGAGCTTGCGCGCGTTGCGCAGGTCGCCAAGTTCGCTGAGCAGGCGCGCGAGCTGCTCGGTGCAGCGCAAGGTGTCCTCGTGCTCGGTGCCGAGCAGGCGCTGGCGCCCCTCGAGCACGCGCTCGTAGACCATGCGCGCGCGGCTGAGCTCGTCGTGGCGCTGCAAGGTGTCGGCGAGTCCGGCCAGGCTGTCGAGCGTGCGCGCGCTGGCCGAGCCGTACAGGCGCTCGCACGAGAGCGCGAGCTCCTCGTGCAGCGCGAGCGCGGGCCCGAACTCGCCGAGCAGCGCGAGCGTGTTGGCGAGCCCGGCGCGCGCGGCGAGCGCCTCGGGGTGGTCGGCCCCGAGCAGGCTCGCGGTGCTCTCGCGCAGCGACTGGTAGAGGAACCTGGCCTCGGGCAGCTTGCCGCCCGCGCGCAGCTGGGCGGCCAGGTTGGCGCGGCTGGCGCGGGTGTCGGCATGGTCCTCGCCGAGCGCGCGCGCGCGCAGCGCCAGGCTTTCTTCGAAGCAGGCCTGGGCCTGGCGCTGCCTGCCCTCGGCCCCGTACAGCTCGCCGAGCTGGTTCAGCTCGCGCGCGAGCTGCGCCGACGGCACCGCGACGGCGCCGTCGCGCGCGAGCGGGCGCGCGGCCTCGATCGCGCCGAGCAGCGCGACCTCGGTGCGCGACTGCCACGGCAGGCGGCCCGGCACGAACCACTCGAGCAGCGCCTCGAAGGTGCGCGTGAGCGAGAAGCGGTCGCCGCGGCCGTCGTGCGCGGCCGGGCGCCCGCCGCCGCCGATGCCGTCGCACTGCTGCAGCTGGATTTCGTCGAAATAGCTGTCGAGGCAGACGCGCGACATGCCGTAGGCGCCGCGCAACAGTTTTTCGAGCACGGGCTGGTAGCCGGGGCGGCCCTGCACCGGGCGGCCGCGGCGCCATTGCTCGCGCCGCTCGCCGGCGGCGCCGTCGACCGCGCACGGCAGCGGATACACATGCAGCGGGCGCTGCTCGTCCTCGTGGCTGCAGCGGTAGTCGATCGCGCGCGTGACCACGCCCGTGATGCCCTCGAGGCTGCGCTGGTTCGGCGTGAACAGGGCCACGAGTTTGTCGGGCAGCAAGGTGGTGCAGATGCTCACCGCGGCCGAGCGGCCGCTGCGCGCGTCGATGAGCACATGGGCGAACTGGGCCGCCATGTGCGCGCCGAAGCAGCGGAACAGCGCCGGGCAGGCCTTGAACAGGCCGTCCCAGTCCATCTGGTCGGCGCGTTCGCCGTAGCTGTCGTCGAAGCGGCCGGCGCGCATCAGGTACAGCGGCCGGCTCTGGTCGACGCGCTCGACGTAGCGCTGCCAGTCGACCGCCTCGAGCACCTCGCGCGCAAGCGCGCCGTCGTCGGCGCCGGCATTGCCGCGCCCGAGCAGCGCGAGCTGGGCCCGGCACGCCTCGAAATATTCGAGCACGCCCCCGCGCCCGTCCTGCGTTTCGCCGCCGCGGCCGTCCTGGTTGAAGTGGTGGTGCAAGCCCGGCGATTCGGTGTCCCAGTCGATCATGAGCACCGGCACGGTCGCGTTGTCGCGCCCGGCCAGCAACAGGGCCATGTTCGACACCGCGACACTGCGCGCCGTTCCGCTCTCGAAGGAATAAAAGGTGGTCACTGCGCCGGGAGCGGTTATCGGCGGTAGCGTAATACGGGCAAGTTCCATGGTGCTCCTCATTATTTTTTTGGAAAGGATAGGTCCGGCATGTCGCGCCATATGGGTGGGACCTCCGGCATCGTGAATTGGTTGCAGTCGTGCGCGGCCGGGGTGTACATTTTTTGGTATTGGTACTGGACCGCGATGCGCTTGACGATCTTGTCGATGTCGGGAAGGAAATCGGGATTCGACTTGAGGTCGGGCGTGGCCATCGTGTAGCGCGAGAAATCGACATACAGGCCCGCCTCGGTGATCTGGGGCGGCAACTCGTGCACGTGGCGCGTCATCACGACCGGGATGATCAGGTGGCTCGGCATCTGGTACCAGGCGCTGCGCTCGGCCTCGATCGCCTGCATCGCCGCGAACTCGCGCCGCGTGTACGGGTGCATCTCGTACTTGGGCGTGTAGATCATGATCATGCTCACGCTCTCGCACATCGCGCGCGCGATCTTGCGGTCGAGGTCGTCGCCGCCGCCGAGCTGCTCGGTGTCGATGAACAACTCGTCCTCGTCGTCGAGGTGCGGCTCGAGGTAGCAGCGGATCGCCTCCGCCAGCTCGTCCTTGAATTTATTCATGAGCGCATGACGGCCATGCACATAGCTGAAGAAACAGCCGTGGCGGATAGACATAAAGCAACCTCCCATTTCCAAAACAACAAGCCGGACGCGCAAGACCAGTCCGACTTTAACAAGCTCGACCTCACCTGCATTGCGATCGCACAAACGGCCTCCCGGGCTCATGACCGGCTGCGCGCGGCCCCCGTTTCAGGCATAATCAAAAAATAAAACGGTCGTACCTTTTTTACAGTCCGAAACTCGAACAACAACCATGGAGACGCCGATGAAAGCCGTTGTATGCAAAGCGTGGGGGCTGCCCGACAGCCTGCTGGTGGAACAATTGCCTGACCTGGTGCCCGGCCCTGGCCAGGTGCGCATCGCGGTCAGGGCGGCCGGGGTCAACTTCCCCGACGTGCTCATCATCCAGGGCAAGTACCAGGTCAGGCCCGAGCTGCCGTTCACCCCGGGCAGCGAGCTGGCCGGCGTGATCGACGCGCTCGGGCCCGACGTCGCCGGCTTCAAGGTGGGCGACCGGGTGATCGCCTTCGTCGCCCACGGCGCGTTCGCCGAGCAGGCGATCGCCCCGGTCCAGGCCCTGATGCCGATGCCCCCTGGCATGGACTTCGACACGGCCGCGGCGATCACATTGACCTATGGCACCTCGCACCACGCGGTGGCCGACCGCGCCGCGCTCAAGCCGGGCGAGACCATGCTGGTGCTGGGCGCGGCCGGCGGCGTCGGGCTGGCCGCGATCGAGATCGGCAAGGCGCTCGGCGCGCGCGTGATCGCGGCCGCCTCGAGCGAACAGAAATTGGCGGTGTGCAAAGAGCACGGGGCCGACGTGCTGATCAACTACAGCGACACCGACCTGCGCGAGGCGATCAAGGCGGCCACCGGCGGCAAGGGTCCGGACGTGGTCTACGACCCGGTCGGCGGCGCCTACACCGAGGCCGCGTTCCGCTCGATCGGCTGGCGCGGACGCTACCTCGTGGTCGGCTTCGCCAACGGCGAGATCCCGAAGCTGCCGCTGAACCTGATGCTGCTCAAGGGCGCCTCGCTGATGGGGGTGTTCTGGGGCGAGTTCGCCAAGCGCGAACCGAAGGCGAACCTGGCCGGCATGCGCGAGCTGCTCGGCTGGCTGGCCGAGGGCAAGATCCGGCCGCACATCTCGGGGCGCTACAGCCTCGACGAGGCGGCCGGCGCGCTCGAGGACATGGCCGCGCGCAAGGTCACGGGCAAGGTCGTCGTCAAGCCCTAGGTGACAAGCCCCGGGCGGCCTGCAAAACCGAGCTCAACATCGTCCCCGCATGCGAGGCTGTCGCGAAAGGGGGCAATGCCCTCGATTGGCGCCTAAGACGCTTCAGAAATCGCGTCGAAGAAAATTTAATATCAAAAACCAACATCGTCCTCGCACATGCGGGGACGATGTTGGTTTGAGGCATTAGAAGCTAGCGTTTCGATGTTGTTTGCTATTTTTAAGTTTTCCCGGATACGATTTCTGAAGATGCATATCAGGCATGCTTCACGCATCGACATGGCAGCCCCGGCCTTCAAGCGCCGTTAAGCTTCGAAATCGGCGGTCCGGCCCGCCCTTTCTTCACGCGTCGGGCGCCCCCTCCGGCGCCGGCTCGGCGCGCTGCGCGAAAAACGCGAGCACGTCGTCCTGCAGCCTGGTGCGCTTGAACGGCGGCAGGCTTTGCCAGATGCGCTTGCCGTACGGCTTGGAGATCAG
>JAZKIN010000238.1:0-25016 GCA_040384885.1 Pseudomonadota bacterium
AAAGCAAGCTGGTAATAGGAGAATATGCAATGAGTATGAGCGATCCTATCGCCGATATGCTGACCCGCATTCGCAACGCACAAGGCGTACAAAAAACGACCGTGGCCATGCCATCGTCGAAAGTCAAAGTAGCGATTGCCAACGTCCTCAAGGACGAGGGTTACATTGAAGATTTCGCCGTCACCGCAACCGGTGGCAAAGCGGAACTCAAAATCGGTTTGAAGTATTATGTTGGCCGTCCAGTTATCGAGCGCTTAGAGCGTGTGTCCCGTCCAGGGCTGCGCGTCTACAAGGGCAAAGATGACATCCCTACAGTCATGAATGGCTTGGGCGTGGCGATCGTGTCGACCCCGCAAGGTGTCATGACTGACCGCAAAGCGCGCGCCACCGGTGTCGGCGGCGAAGTTATTTGCTACGTGGCTTAAGGAGTAGACGATGTCTCGAGTAGCTAAAATGCCTATCGCTGTACCAGCTGGCGCCGAAGTGGCGATCACTGCGGCAGCGATCACGGTAAAAGGTCCATTGGGTTCGCTGGTTCAGCCCCTCAATGGCCTCGTAAAAGTTGAAAACAACAGCGGCACCCTGACGTTCGACGTAGTCGACGCCAGCCGCGAGTCGAATGCGATGTCCGGCACCTTGCGTGCCCTGGTCAACAATATGGTGACCGGCGTGACCAAAGGCTTCGAGAAGAAGCTGTCCCTGGTGGGCGTGGGCTACAAAGCCTCGGCCGCCGGCGACAAGCTGAACCTCTCGCTGGGTTTCTCGCATCCGGTTGTGCATTCGATGCCAGCCGGCGTGACCTGCGCCACGCCTACGCCGACCGAGATCCTGATCAAGGGTATCGATCGTCAACAGGTCGGCCAAGTCGCTGCCGAAGTGCGTGCTTACCGCTCCCCTGAGCCATACAAAGGCAAGGGCGTTCGCTATGCGAACGAGGTGGTTAAGCTTAAAGAAACCAAGAAGAAATAAGGCTGACCATGGACAAGAAAGAATCACGTCTGCGTCGTGGACGCCAGACCCGCATCAAGATCGCGGAGCTGAAAGTAAATCGCCTGTCGGTGCACCGCACCAACCTGCACATTTACGCCAGCCTGATCAGCCCGGACGCAAAGATCCTCGTTTCGGCCTCGACCGCCGAAGCCGAAGTGCGCGCCGAACTGGCAGGCAAGTCCGGCAAGGGTGGCAATGCCGCCGCTGCCGCACTGGTCGGCAAGCGCGTCGCCGAGAAAGCACTGAAAGCAGGGATTACCGAAGTTGCGTTCGACCGCTCCGGTTTCCGTTACCACGGCCGTGTGAAGGCGTTGGCAGAAGCCGCGCGTGAAGCCGGTCTGAAGTTCTAAGGAAGAATCGTCATGGCAAAAATGCAAGCTAAAATGCAAAGCGACAAGCCGGATGATGGCATGCGCGAAAAAATGATCGCGATCAACCGCGTGACCAAAGTGGTCAAGGGTGGTCGTATCATGGGCTTCGCGGCATTGACCGTCGTTGGCGATGGCGACGGACGCATCGGCATGGGCAAGGGCAAATCGAAAGAAGTGCCAGTTGGCGTGCAAAAGGCAATGGAAGAAGCTCGTCGCAACCTGATCAAGGTTCCGCTCAAGAATGGCACCTTGCACCACACAGTAACCGGCCAGCACGGCGCATCGAAAGTCATGATGATGCCTGCCAAGCCTGGTACCGGCGTCATCGCTGGTGGCGCAATGCGCGCGATCTTCGAAGTAATGGGCGTGACCGATGTCGTGGCGAAATCCACGGGCTCGTCGAACCCTTACAACCTGGTTCGTGCCACATTGGACGGTTTGTCGAAAATGAGTACTGCAAGCGACATCGCCGCCAAGCGCGGCAAGTCGGTTGAAGAGATTCTGGCTTAAGGCGGACAAAATGACACAAGCTACCAAAACCCTCAAAGTTCAGTTGGTCATGGGCCTGATCGGCACGCGCGAATCGCATCGCGCCACCGTTCGCGGCCTCGGCCTGCGTCGCGTCAACTCGGTCTCCGAGCTGGAAGACACCCCATCGGTGCGCGGCATGATCAACAAAGTCTCGTACCTCGTTAAAGTTGTCGCGTAAGCTGATCTAGCCTCGCGAACGGAGAAAACAATGGAATTGAACACAATTCAGCCAGCAGAAGGCGCTAAGCACTACAAGCGTCGCGTTGGTCGCGGTATCGGCTCGGGCATCGGTAAAACCGCTGGCCGTGGTCACAAAGGTCAAAAGTCGCGTTCGGGCGGTTTCCACAAGGTCGGTTTCGAAGGCGGTCAGATGCCTTTGCAACGTCGTCTGCCTAAGCGTGGTTTCAAGTCGCTCAACGCAACGTTCAAAGCTGAAGTGCGTCTCTCGGACCTGAACAACCTGGCAGTCGGCGATGTCGACATCCTGGTGCTCAAGCAAGCGGGCGTATTGCAAGTGCTGGCGCGCGACGTGCGCGTGATCCTGTCCGGCGAGATCACCAAAGCGGTGAACCTCAAAGGCCTGAAAGTCACCGCGGGCGCGAAAGCGGCAATCGAAGCTGCTGGCGGCTCGGTAGCCTGAGTTGACGGCTAAACGCTTGAACGGAGCAAAAATTGGCGACTAATTCACAACTTGGTAAAAGTGCGGCTGCCGGTTTCCCTTGGGGGCGGTTGTGGTTTTTGCTCGGCGCGTTGGTCGTGTACCGGATCGGAACGCATATCCCAGTTCCTGGGATTGATCCGGGACAGCTCGCAGCGCTGTTCGAACAAAACTCCGGCGGCATCCTGGGCATGCTTAACATGTTCTCGGGTGGCGCAGTTGAACGTTTCACCGTATTCGCGCTTGGTATCACGCCTTACATTTCGGCCTCGATCATCATGCAGCTCGGCGCCATTGTGTCGCCGCAGCTGGAAGCACTGAAGAAAGAGGGCGAGGCGGGCCGCCGCAAGATCACCCAGTACACGCGCTACTTCACAGTGGTGCTGGCGCTGTTCCAGGCTTTCGGTATCTCCGTCATGCTTGAATCGCAGCCCGGACTGGTGCTCGACCCGGGCCTGTTCTTCCGTTTCGTGACTGTCGTGTCGCTGTTGACCGGCACCATGTTCCTGATGTGGCTGGGCGAGCAGATTACCGAACGCGGCATTGGTAACGGTATTTCGATCATCATTTTTGCCGGTATCGCAGCAGGTTTGCCGTCGGGCGTGGCGCAATTGCTTGGCCTGGTCCAACGCAACGAGATCAGTAACTTCGGTGCGCTCTTGATCATCGTCCTGATCGCCGCGGTAACGTGGTTTGTCGTGTTCGTCGAACGTGGCCAGCGCAAGATCCTGGTCAATTACGCGAAGCGCCAGGTTGGCAACAAAGTGTACGGCGGCACCACCAGCCACCTGCCTTTGAAGCTCAACATGGCCGGCGTGATTCCGCCGATCTTCGCCTCGTCGATCATCCTGTTCCCGGCGACGATCGTGGAATGGTTCGCGAAGGGCGGCGACAGCGGCAATCCGGTCATCGGCTTCCTGAAGGACCTCGCGGCATCGATGGGTCCCGGCGAGCCGATGCATGCCTTGTTGTATGCGGTGGCGATCATTTTCTTCTGTTTCTTCTATACGGCGCTGGTATTCAACAGCAAAGAGACGGCGGATAACTTGAAGAAGAGCGGCGCGTTCGTTCCCGGGATCCGTCCCGGCGACCAGACCGCACGTTATATCGACAAGATCCTGATGCGTTTGACGCTCGCTGGTGCGGTCTACATCACACTCGTGTGTTTGTTGCCTGAATTTATGCAAGCCCAATGGAAGGTGCCTTTCTACTTCGGTGGTACCAGCCTTTTGATTATTGTGGTTGTCACCATGGATTTCATGGCGCAAGTACAAAACTACGTCATGTCGCAGCAATACGAATCGCTGTTGCGCAAGGCTAATTTCAAGGGCGGGATTCCGACGCGGTAAGCGCCAGGACTGCACAGACCGAATGGCAAAAGACGACGTCATACAGATGCAGGGCGAGATTCTCGAGAATCTGCCAAACGCGACATTCCGAGTGAAGCTGGAAAACGGACACGTGGTGCTCGGACACATATCGGGTAAGATGCGGATGAACTATATCCGCATCCTGCCCGGCGACAAGGTCACGGTGGAGTTGACGCCGTATGACCTGAGCCGGGCCCGCATTGTGTTCCGGACCAAGTAACATTTTAATAATCGAAGCAATCAGTACCAATAAGAGAGTGCAAAATGAAAGTTCTCGCATCAGTCAAGCGGATCTGCCGCAACTGCAAGATCATCAAGCGCAAAGGCGTTGTCCGCGTAATCTGCGTGGAACCGCGTCACAAGCAGCGTCAAGGTTAATTTAACGTTATTTATTGAGGAATAACGAATGGCACGTATCGCAGGGGTTAATATCCCAAATCATCAGCATACCGTTATCGGCTTAACCGCCATCTACGGTATTGGCCGCCCACGCTCGCAGAAAATCTGCGCCAGCACGGGTGTTGCGACCAATAAAAAGGTCAAAGATCTCGACGACAGCGAGCTCGAAAAGCTGCGCGACGCCGTCGGCACGTTCATCGTCGAAGGCGATCTGCGTCGTGAAATCTCCATGAACATCAAACGCTTGATGGACTTGGGTTGCTACCGCGGTATGCGTCACCGTAAGGGTCTGCCTTGCCGCGGCCAGCGTACACGCACCAATGCTCGTACCCGCAAGGGCCCGCGCAAAGCTGCACAATCGCTTAAGAAATAATAGGAAACGACCATGGCTAAGCAACAAAGCAGCGCCGCAGCAGCGCGCGTACGCAAAAAAGTTAAAAAGAACGTCGCCGAAGGCATCGCACATGTCCACGCTTCTTTCAACAACACCATCATCACGATCACCGATCGCCAGGGCAATGCTCTGTCGTGGGCGACGTCCGGCGGTGCTGGCTTCAAGGGTTCGCGTAAATCGACCCCGTTCGCAGCGCAGGTTGCGGCTGAAGCAGCAGGCAAGGTCGCTGTCGAGTGCGGCGTCAAGAACCTCGAAGTGCGTATCAAGGGCCCAGGTCCTGGTCGCGAGTCGGCAGTTCGCGCTTTGAACAACCTGGGTATCAAGATCACCGAAATCCAGGACGTGACGCCAGTGCCGCACAACGGCTGCCGTCCACCGAAGCGTCGTCGTATCTAAGTCACAAATTGCGGACTGCGCGATGCGCATGCCGCCGTTTGCGTCGATGATCGTCAAGCAGTACCCGCAGTAAAAATATATTGCCGGCGCAGATCCCGTTTGGGATATACTGCCCGGCTGTTGTCGCCTGCCGCAGTTGTGCGTGCAGGCGTTGGAAGCCACCGTTTTGGCCAGCCGGCCAGAACTAGCGCCTGCCGCATCGCTCAAGCCATGCCGCCGGGGCGTCATCATTGAAAAAAGGAAGCATCGTGGCACGTTATATCGGACCTAAAGCAAAACTGTCCCGCCGTGAAGGTACGGACCTGTTCCTCAAGAGCGCACGTCGCTCGCTCGACTCGAAATGCAAACTGGACGTCAAGCCAGGCCAGCACGGCGTAAAATCCGGTGCCCGCACTTCGGACTACGGCAATCAGCTGCGTGAAAAACAAAAAGTAAAGCGTATGTACGGCATCCTGGAGCGTCAGTTCCGCCGCTACTTCGCCGAAGCTGACCGTCGTAAAGGCAACACCGGCGAAACACTGCTGCGTTTGCTCGAAGCACGCCTCGACAATGTCTGCTACCGCATGGGCTTCGGCTCGACCCGCGCCGAAGCGCGCCAGCTGGTCAGCCACAAAGCGTTCACCGTCAACGGCAACGTCGTCAACATCGCTTCGTACGCAGTCAAGACCGGCGACGTCATCGCCGTGCGCGAAAAGTCGAAGAAGCAAGTGCGTATCGTCGAAGCCCTGTCGCTGGCTGAGCAAATCGGCATGCCTAGCTGGGTTTCGGTTGACTCGAAGAAAATGGAAGGCACGTTCAAGTCCTTCCCAGAGCGCAACGAGATCGCCAACGACGTCAACGAATCGCTGATCGTCGAGCTGTACAGCCGTTAATCGACCGCATTGCGATCGGCAAAGCCGGTCGCCCAGCGGTCGTCCCCACGCAGGTGGGGACCCATGTTGTATCTAGCTTTATCTCCCGCCCACTTTTTGAAGTGGGCGTTTTCACTAATGCCATCAGCCTTATCGGTGTAATGAACCGAGGGTATTGAAAAGGACATTTCATGCAAAACAGTCTGTTGAAGCCACGTATTATCGATGTTGAAGCACTCGGTGCCGGTCACGCCAAAGTCGTGATGGAGCCGTTCGAGCGTGGTTATGGTCACACCCTGGGCAACGCGCTGCGCCGCGTCCTGCTCTCGTCCATGGTCGGCTACGCGCCAACCGAAGTGACCATCGCCGGCGTCGTGCACGAGTACTCCTCCCTCGATGGCGTTCAAGAAGACGTGGTCGACCTGCTGCTGAACCTCAAGGGCGTGGTCTTCAAAGTCCACAACCGCGATTCCGTCACGCTGACCCTCAAGAAGGAAGGCGAAGGCGCGATCCTGGCATCCGACATCGACCTGCCGCACGACGTCGAGCTGATCAACCCGGACCACGTGATTGCCCACCTGACCGCCGGCGGCAAGCTCGACATGCAGATCAAGGTTGAAAAAGGCCGCGGCTATGTGCCGGGCAACGTCCGCCGCCTGTCGGAAGACACCAACAAGACGATCGGCCGCATCATCCTCGACGCCTCGTTCTCGCCAGTGCGCCGCGTGTCGTACTTCGTTGAATCGGCCCGCGTCGAACAGCGTACCGACCTCGACAAGCTGGTCATCAACATCGAGACCAACGGCGTGATCACGCCCGAAGAAGCGATCCGCCAATCGGCCCGCGTGCTGGTCGACCAACTCAATGTGTTCGCCGCGCTCGAAGGCACGGAAGCCGCCGCCGAAGCACCATCGCGCGCACCGCTGGTCGATCCGATCCTGCTGCGTCCGGTCGACGACCTCGAGCTGACCGTGCGTTCGGCCAACTGCCTCAAGGCGGAGAACATCTACTACATCGGCGACCTGATCCAGCGTTCGGAAAACGAACTGCTCAAGACGCCAAACCTGGGCCGCAAGTCCCTGAACGAAATCAAGGAAGTGCTCGCCTCGCGCGGCTTGACCTTGGGTATGAAACTCGAAAACTGGCCACCAGCCGGCCTCGAGAAGTAAAAGCAGCACCTGCCCGGGACGGGTGTCCCGGGTATTCAAAAATGTATTAACCGGCCCGCGCTCATGCATTTATGCATAGCGATCGAAGAGCTGGATTTAAAACCAACTGAAAGGAATTACCATGCGTCACCGTCACGGCCTTCGTAAGTTAAATCGTACCTCTTCCCACCGCCTCGCCATGCTGCGCAACATGACAGTATCGCTGCTGCGCCACGAAGCAATCAAGACCACCCTGCCGAAGGCAAAAGAACTGCGCCGCGTTGTCGAGCCGATCCTGACCATGGGCAAGACCGACACCCTGGCCAACAAGCGCCTCGCATTTTCGCGCCTGCGCGACCGTGAAATGGTCCTCAAGCTGTTCGCCGAACTCGGCCCACGTTACGCCAACCGTAACGGCGGCTACCTGCGCATCCTGAAAATGGGTTTCCGCGTCGGCGACAATGCGCCTATGTGCTACGTCGAACTGATGGACCGTCCAGACGTCAGCGACATCGACGCCGCTCCAACGACCGAGTAATCGACCGTTTTAGCTGTGTGACGAAAGCCAGGCATTGCCTGGCTTTTGTTCGTTTACGGCCAGTCACGCGCCTCGGCCGTGCCAGGGCTCCCACGCCGGCTTTCCGGCGCTCCTTGACCGCGTCCGGCGCCGCTGGCACACTGTCGACTTCGTTCACATCCACAGGAGACAATACTATGCGTACCCATGACATTGCCGCCCTGTCGGCCGCCTGATCACGCTCCAACCGCCTCCCCGTTCCATCCGGACTGAGAGGCTGAGAGTCTTTCGACCATGCCCGCTCAGCACACCGGAAAGCGCCCGCTCGTCGTTACAAATGCTCGCCATAGCCAGCTATGGCTGTGCTTTGCGCCTCGATCGGCCGCTTTCGGGCGCACTGCTCGGGCACGCCCGAAAAACTCTCATCCTCTGAGCCTTTCGTGTTGATGCACGCCTGATCGCGCGCCGACCACCGTTTTCTCTCGCCTGCGCGCCTTGCCGCGCCGGCCGTGCCCGCGCGCGCCGCGGGTTTAACGAATCCGGAAATCAACCACCATGCTCGACATCGATTTTGAATCACTGCGCCTGATCGGCCTAAACCACAGCATCATCAGCCAATTGTCCACCCTCGGACACAACACGCCCGGCAGCCGCCTGGCGCGCGTGTGCGAAGTGCACCGCGACTGGATCGGCGTGCACGACGGCAGAGTCGCGATCAGCGCGCGCCCCTTGCACCGGCTGCAGCAAGAACTGGCCGCGGAGGGTGCCGTACTCGCCGTCGGCGACTGGGTCCTGATGGGCACCGACGCCAACGCCGACCATTGGCTCGGCGCACGGCTCGCGCCCTACAACCAGCTCGCGCGCCGCACCAGCGAGGGTCGGCGCCAAACCCTCGCGAGCAACGTCGACACGGCCTTGCTGGTGATGGGGCTCGACCACGACTTCAATCTACGCCGGCTCGAGCGATACATCGCGCTGGCCGACGCCGCCGGCGTGACGCCGGTGGTGGTGCTGAGCAAGGTCGACATCGGCCACGAGGTCGAGGCGCGCCTGCAGCAATTGCGCCAGCGGCTCGGGCCGCGGGTGCCCGCGATCGCCCTCAATGGCCTCGGCGGCGACAGCGCGCAGCTGCTCGCGCCGTGGCTCGGCATCGGCCAGACCTTGATTTTGCTAGGCAGCTCCGGCGCCGGAAAATCGACGCTGACCAATGCGCTCGCGCACGGCGCGCAGGCGACCGGCGGCGTGCGCGCGGACGACAGCCGCGGCCGCCACACGACGAGCGCGCGCTCGCTGCACCGCTGCCCGGGCGGCGCCTGCATCATCGACACCCCGGGCCTGCGCAGCTGGCAGCCCGACGCCGACGAGGAGGCGCTGGCGGCCAGCTTCGACGACATCGCGGCGCTGGCCCGGCAATGCCAGTTCAGCGATTGCCGCCATGATGCGGAGCCCGGCTGCGCGGTCAGTGGGGCGGTCGACCCGGACCGGATCCTGAACTACCGCAAGCTGCTGCGCGAAATCAGGCGCATCGAGCAGACGCCGCTCGACCGGATTGCCGACCGCGCCAAGTGGAAGGTGCTGGTCAAGCAGGCCGAGTCGCGCGGCCGCCAGAAGCGGGGCGGCTAGCACGTCATCACGTCCATGCGGGCCGATGGCCGCCGCCGACCGGCGCCATCGGCATTTAAGCCCCGCCTCAGGCGCTTTTCTTGGGGCAGGTGTACCATGCGGGCTGCGCGCCGCGTGCCGTATGCCGGCCACACCAAAACAACTTTCAGGAAGTCATGTCTAAATCACAAACGCAGGCAGGGCCCCGCGCATCGATGCCCGCGCGCTGGCTCGGCCTGGCGCTGGCCCTGCTGGCCGCCCTGGTCTGCCTGTTCGGTTCGGCTCCGGCGCTGGCCGACGAAGAGTTCCTCGACCCTGCGGTCGCGTTCAAGTTCTCGACCCGCATGCGCGACGCCCAAACCGTCGAAATCAACTACGAGATCGCGCCCGGCTACTATATGTACCGCGAGCGCTTCAAATTCGCCGCCGCCGGCGCCACGCTGGGCGAACCGCTTATGCCGAAGGGCAAAATCAAATTCGACGAGACCTTCAACAAGGACGTCGAGATGTACCGCGATCGCATCACGATCGCGGTCCCGGTGACAGGCAAGGGCAAGTTCACCCTGACCGTGAGCTCGCAGGGCTGCGCCGACAAGGGCTTGTGCTACTCGCCGCAGTCCGCCAGCGCCGCGCTGGACACGCTCGATACGCAGGCCGCCGCCAAAGCCAATGCGGGCGCAGTGCCGGGTGCCGCGCCGACCTCCGAGCTCGGCGTCATCGCCGGCGTGCTCGGCGGCGGCAAACTGCTGGTCATCATCCCCGCCTTCATCCTGCTCGGCCTCGGTCTCGCGTTCACCCCGTGCGTGCTGCCGATGCTGCCCATCTTGTCGTCGATCATCGTCGGCGAGGGCGAACGCGCGACCCGGGCGCGCGCGCTGGCGCTGTCGGCGAGTTACTCGCTGGGCATGATCCTGGTCTACACCGCGCTCGGCGTGGCGGCCGGCCTGGCGGGCGAGGGCCTGGGCGCCACCCTGCAAGACCCGTGGGTGCTGCGCGGCGTGGCCCTGCTGATCGTGGCGATGTCGCTGTCGATGTTCGGCCTCTACGAGCTGCAACTGCCAAGTTCCTTGCAAACGCTGCTCGTGCGCGCGTCCGGGCGCCAATCGTCGGGCAAGCTGATCGGCGTGTTCGTGATGGGCGCCATCTCCGCGCTGATCGTCGGGCCCTGCGTGGCCGCGCCGCTGGCCGCCGCGCTGGTCTACATCGGCCAGTCGCGCGATGTGGTGGTCGGCGCCAGCGCCTTGTTCGCGCTCGCCGTCGGCATGAGCATCCCGCTGATGCTGCTCGGCTTTTCGGCCGGGCTGCTGCCCAGGAACGGGGCCTGGATGGTCGAGGTCAAACGTTTCTTCGGCGTGGTCATGCTCGGCCTGGCGCTGTGGCTGGCGGTGTCGGCGATCCCGCCCGTGCTCACTATGCTCGGCTGGATGGCGCTGCTGCTCGGCTACGGCGTCTACCTGTTGCGCCGCCGCCCGCGCAAATGGCAGGCGCTGGCACTGGGTGCGGCGTTTTCGACGCTCGGCGCGTTGCAACTGGTGGGCTTGGCGAGCGGCAGCCGCGACGTGCTCGCGCCGCTCTCGAAGATGGGCGCGCCCGCGGCCGCGCACGGCATCGCCTTCACGCGCGTCAAGACCGGGGCCGAGCTCGACGCCGCGCTGGCCGGCGCCAAGGGCAAGACCGTCATGCTCGACTTCTACGCCGACTGGTGCGTCTCCTGCAAGGAGATGGAAAAATTCACTTTCGTGCTGCCGGCGGTGCAGGCCAAGCTCGCCGACACGCTGCTGCTGCAGGTCGACGTGACTGCCAACGACGCCGCTGACAAGGCCTTGCTCAAGCGCTTCAACCTGTTCGGACCGCCCGCGATCATCCTGTTCGACGGCAACGGGCGCGAGATCGCCGACAGCCGCGTGGTCGGTTACCAGGACGGCGCGACATTCCTGCTGTCGCTCGAAAAACTCAAGTAAAAAACCGCCGTGGCGCGGCGGGATGCCGTAGAAATCGCGCAACTTGGATCTTTAGTCACGACCTAAACCAACATCGTCCTCGCGCATGCGGCGAGGCATGCCTCGCCCCCATAGAACAGTTGCTTTGAGCCGCTGTTCCATGGGTCCCCGCAAAGGGGGGCGCCGAGCCCGAGGACGATGTTGGTTTTTGTAATCTAAGTTCAAGCTGCGCGATTTCTAAGGCGGCCCGACGCCAGATCCTGCCGCAATATCAAAAGTTCACTTCACCCAGCAGTGCGCTTAAGCGAGAAACTCGTCGCTCTCGGGCTTTTCGCCGAGCAGATGGTCGAGCCGGTCGCGCAGCGACAGCGCCATTTCGCTGCCCTTGGCCTTGAGCACGGCCTCGAGGTAGGGCAGGCGCAGCGCGCGCATGTCGTCGAGGGAGCTGGCCTTGTCGATCTTCATCTGCAGCGTGAAACCGCGCAGCCCGAAGGTGCTTTTCACGGTCTGGCTGTAAAAATCGTGCAGCGCGCGCATGCGCTCGGCGTCGGCCTGCGCCGCCAGTTCCTCCGGGGTCGGGGTGTACACGGGCGCGCGCGCATGGGTGCCGACGCGTGCACGCGCCGACGGCGGCAGGCGCCGCGCGACCGGCTCGGCCGGCACTTCCTCGACCTCGCCGCCGCTGATCAGCACGATGTATTCGCCTTCGAGCAACTCCGTCATGTGTTCCTGCGTCAGGCCGAGTCCGGCGACATTCTTGAGCAACACCTCGAGCGTGTGACGGCCGTCGACCAGCAGCAGCAAGGCCCGCAGCTTGCTCGGGACGTGGTATTTGCGCGTTGCGATTTCTTCGCGGCCTTTGTCGGTCTTGTCGTACACACTGGTTTTCACGTCCGCCCCCAAAGCTTTTTTTATGACCTCTTGTTTAGTCGTTAAGCAACCATGCGCGTAGCATTATGAAGTTGCTCAAAGGCTATTTCCAGATTACACGAGGATTGCGCTTTGGTGAAGGCGTGCGTCGTAAATATTTACTGAAATGCACAGAAAGTAACAGCTTCGACCGGCATGGATGGCAAAAAGCGCAGGGGAGGGTGTGAACCCCGCCATGCGCCGGATCCGGCCGCTCTGTTACGACCGGCCGTGCCAGTGACTAATCAGTGGCGGCCGTGGCGTTGGCCGTGCTGGCCGCGCCCTTGGCGTTGCTCGTCGAACACTTTCTTTTGCTCGGGGCTGAGCGTGGCGTACAGCGCGTTCATGGCCGGCAGGCGCGCCTCCATCGCGGCCGCGCGCGCCTTCTGGCGTGCGACCATGCGTTCCATGCGGGCCGGGGCCGGCATCGCCGCGTGCTGGCCGCGGTCGGCGCGCTTGGCGCCGTCGCGCGCGGTGTGCTTGAGGCTGGCCTGGTAGGCCGCCCAGGCCGGTTCCTGCGCGCTGCTGAGCTTGAGCGCGTCGTGCAGTTTGGCCTGGCGTTCGGCCTTGCGTGCCGCCCATTTCTCCTGCATCTGGGCGTGGCGCGCGGCGCGCTCCGGTCCACCCTGCTGGGTGCCCTCGTGCGCCTGGACGGCCAGGCTCGATCCGGCCATGATCAGTGCGGCCATCGCGATGGCCAGGTGTTTGCGAATCGTCGTCATGATGTTCCTTTGGTGTGTTTGGCGTGTGCCCGGTTCCGTGGATGCGGCGCAAGGGCGCGCTGCACATGCTTCACATGATGGGCCCGGTCGTGCCCGGGGGCATGTCCGCTGCCCCGCAGTTTGTATCAAGTTGTTTCGACCGCGCGGCAATATACATGGCGATACAAATAGGCTGTTCAGGGCCGCCCATAGTGGGGATAATTGGCGTCATGGACACACCCTCTACCATTCTGATCGTCGACGACGACCGCGACATCCGCACGCTGCTGGCCGACTACCTCGAGACCAACGGCTACCGCACCCTGTGCGCCGGCGACGGCGGCGCGATGTGGCGCACGCTCGACGAGGCGCGCCCCGACCTGATCGTGCTCGACCTGAACCTGCCCGGCGACGACGGCCTGACCCTGTGCCGCAAGCTGCGCGCCAGTTCGACGCTGCCGGTCATCATGCTGACCGCCCGCAACGAGCCGCTCGACCGCATCCTCGGCCTCGAGATGGGCGCCGACGACTACCTGCCCAAGCCGTTCGAGCCGCGCGAACTGCTCGCGCGCATCCGCAGCGTGCTGCGGCGCAGCCACGCGATGCCGTCCAACACGCCGTCCGACAACGCCCAGCAGTTGCGCTTCGCCGGCTGGACGCTCGACCTGACCGCGCGCCACCTGCTCAATCCCGACGGCCTCGTGATCATGCTCTCGGGCGCCGAGTTCCGCCTGCTGCGCGTGTTCCTCGAGCACCCGAACCGGGTGCTCAACCGCGACCAGCTGCTGAACCTGACCCAGGGCCGCGACGCCGACCCGTTCGATCGCTCGATCGACATCCAGATCAGCCGCCTGCGCCAGAAGCTCGGCGAGGACGCGCGCCTGCCGCAGATCATCAAGACGGTGCGCAACGGCGGCTACGTGCTGGCCGGCCAGGTCACCGTGGAGCCGCTCGCGTGAGGGCTTTCTTCGGGTCGATGACGGGGCGCGTGTTCGCGACCCTGTTGCTGGGCACCGTGATCGCGGCCGCGAGCACCCAGTTGCTGGCCGAGGCCGAGCGCCAGCGTGTGATCGAAACCTTGCGCGACCTGCAGGCGCTCGACCGCGCCGAGCATCTCATCACGGCGGCCGAGACCGTGCCCGCGTCGAGCCGCATGGCCTACCTCGCGGTGGCCAACCGGCCCGGCATCCGGCTCGAGGAGATCACCGAGGCGCTGCCGTCGGCGCCCCGGCGCACGGCGTTCGCCGAGACGCTCGCCGCGCGCATGGGCAAGGGCTACGCGCTGGCCTCGGTGGCGGCGCGCCCGGCCGCCTGCGACGTGCCGCGCACCCAGTCGAGCATGTTCGGACCGACCGAATCGCGCTGGGAGGGCGTGTGCGAGAGCGTCGACGTGCGCCTGCGCGACGGCGAGCAGCTGCGCCTGAAGGTGCTGCCGCCGCCGCCGTCGCTGCTGGCGCAAAAGACCGACTACCGCACCATCATCGGTCTGTTCCTGCTCAGCATCGGGGTGCTCGCCTACCTCGTCGCGCGCATGACCACGCGCCCGCTCAAGCAGCTGGCCAAGGCCGCCAAGGACCTCGGCGACGACATCAACCATCCGCCGCTGGCGCTGACCGGGGCCAGCGAGATCGTCCAGGCCAGCGCCGCGTTCAACGCGATGCAGGCGCGCATCCGCCAGCACATCGCGCAGCGCACCCAGATGCTCGCCGCCATCACGCACGATCTGCAGACCCCGCTCACGCGGCTGCGCCTGCGGCTCGAGAAGGTGGCCGACCCCGAACTGCAGGAGCGGCTCGTGGGCGACCTGTCGGCGATGCAGCAGATGGTGCGCGAGGGCCTCGACCTCGCGCGCAGCATGGACACGGCCGAGGCGATGCAGGCGCTCGACCTCGATTCTCTGCTCGACAGCGTGTGCGCCGACGCCACCGACGCTGGCCAGGCGGTGCAGCTGTCGGGGCGCACCCAGATGGCGCTGATGGGGCGCCCGCTGGCCCTGCGCCGCTGCCTCGTGAACCTGGTCGACAACGCCGTCAAGTACGGCCACAAGGCGAGCGTGACGGCCGAACGCACGGTCGGCATGGCGCGCGTGCGCATCCGCGACGACGGGCCCGGCATCGCGCCCGAGGAACTGGCGCGCGTGTTCGAGCCGTTCTACCGGATCGAGACCTCGCGTTCGCGCGAGTCGGGCGGCACCGGGCTCGGTTTGACGATCGCGCGCAACATCGCCGAGCAGCACGGCGGCAGCATCGCGCTGGCCAACCATCCCGACGGCGGGCTTGAGGTGACCCTCATCCTGCCGAAGTATTACGGCAGCAGGTAAAGGCCGCCGGGAGGCCGGCGGCAGTGACGCCGGGCCGGGGGCGGGCGCATGCGACAATGCGGCCCCGAGCGGGCACATGCGGGCACATGCAGGCACCGGCGGCGGACACAGGGCAGGCCCGCGGCAGACAGAGCGCAGACAAAGCGCAGACACGCAGCACCCATTTAAATTGAAGCAGCCGCCGTCCGGCGGCCAGGAAAACGTATGCAAAAGAAGACCATCGGATTCATCCTCGGCGCCGCCGCGCTGCTCGGCGCGGGCGCCTATTTCCTGCGCCCGCAGGCCGCCGACCCGGCCGCGCCGGGCGCCGCCGGCGCGCGCGGTTCCAGCGGCGCGGGCGGGCCGCCGACCGTCGTCAGCGTGGTCACGCCCGAGCGGCGCGACGTGCCGGTGGTGCTGCAGGCGAGCGGCAGCGTGACGCCGGTCAGCACGGTGGTGCTGCATCCGCAAACGACCAGCACTGTGAGCCAGGTGCACATCCGCGAAGGCCAGTTCGTCAAGGCCGGCCAATTGATGTTCACGCTCGACGAGCGCGCCGCGCGCGCCGACGTCGACAAGGCCCAGGCCCAGATCGCGCGCGCGCGCGCCGCGCTGGCCGACCTCGAACGCCAGCAGCGCCGCAGCGAGGAGCTGGTGGCGCAAAAATTCATCGCCCAGAGCGCGCTCGACACGCTGCGCAGCCAGCGCGAGTCGGCCCGCGCCGCGCTCGCGGCCGAGCAGGCTGCGCTGCAAGCGGCGCGCGTGAGCGCGAGCTACAGCGTGATCCGCGCGCCGATGGCGGGCCGGGTCGGCGCGATCGACATCCACCCGGGCGCGCTGGTGCAGGGCAGCACGGTGCTGGCCACGGTGACCCAGCTCGATCCGATCAATGTCGGCTTCACGCTGCCCGAGTCGGCGCTGGCCGACCTGCTGGCGGCGCACAAGGCGGGGCCGGTGCCGGTCAGCGCCGGCGCCGGCGCGGCCGACGCGGCGCGCGGCGTGCTCAGTTTCATCGACAACCAGGTCGACCCGGTGGCCGGCGCGATCCGCGTCAAGGCCAGGTTCGACAACCGCGACGCCAGCCTGTGGCCGGGCCAGTACGTCAACGCGCGCGTGACCCTGCGCACCCTGCGCGACGCGCTGGTGGTGCCGCAGTCGGCCGTCGTGAGCAGCCCGGGCGGCACCTTCGTCTACGTGGTCGGGCCCGACCGGAGCGCGCGCCGGGTGCCGGTCGTGCGCGTCTACCCGTTCGGCGCCGAGGTGGTCGTCACGGGCCTGGCCGGCGGCGAGCAGGTGATCACCGACGGCAAGCAGAACCTGCGCCCCGGCGGCAAGGTCAAGCTGGCCGGCAAGGCCGACGCCGGCGGCAAGGGCAAGGGCGGCGCCAAGAGCGCCGCCAAGCAGGAAGCGCACTGACATGGGCGGCATGAACATCTCCGAACTGAGCATCCGGCGCCCCGTGATGGTGGTGCTGCTGTCGGTCAGCCTGGTGCTGGCCGGCATCCTCGCCTACATGGCGATCCCGGTCGCGGCGCTGCCGAGCTACAACACGCCGGTCATCAACGTGCAGGCCAACCTGTCGGGCGCGAGCCCGCAAACGATGGCCTCGTCGGTCGCGCTGCCGCTCGAAAAACAGTTCTCGACGATCGCCGGGATCAGCCTGATCACCTCGACCAGCACGCTCGGCTCGACCTCGCTCACGCTCGAATTCGACCCCAGCATCGACGTCAACGTGGCCGCGATCGACGTCCAGGCCGCGCTGCTCGGGGCCCAGCGCGCGCTGCCGCAGGAGATGACCGAGCTGCCCTCCTACCGCAAGGTCAACCCGGCCGATTCGCCGGTGCTGTTCCTGCACCTGACCTCGCCCTCGATGAGCCTGTCGGACCTGAACGACTACGCCGAGAACCTGATCGGGCCGTCGCTGTCGACCCTGCCCGGGGTGGCGCAGGTCAGCGTCAACGGCCAGAAGCGCTACGCGGTGCGGATCCGCGCCAAGACCGACCTCATGAACGCGCGCGACCTCTCGTTCGACGAGCTCGCGCTCGCCGTGCGCGCGGCCAACGCCAACACGCCGCTCGGCATCCTCGACGGGCCGAGCCAGACCCTGACCATCCAGGGCAACGAACAACTCGTCAACGCGGCCCAGTTCGCCGAACTGATCATCGCCAACCGCAACGGCCAGCCGGTGCGCCTGCGCGACGTCGCGCAAGTCGAGGACAGCTTCCAGTCGACCAAGAACGTGGGCAGCTACAACGGCGAACGCTCGATCTTCCTGATGGTGCAGCGCCAGCCCAACGCCAACACGGTGCAGGTGGTCGACGCCGTGCGCAAGCTGCTGCCGCGCTTCACGGCGCAGCTGCCGGCCTCGATCACGATCCACCTCGTCAACGACCGCTCGGTCTCGATCCGCGAGGCGATCCACGACGTCAACCTGACGCTGGCGCTGACGATCGCGCTCGTGGTGCTGGTGATCTTCCTGTTCCTGCACCGCGCCAGCGCGACCCTGATCCCGGCCGTGACGATGCCGATCTCGCTGCTCGGCGCGCTGCTGCTGCTGTACTGGTTCGGCTACAGCCTCGACAACGTCTCGCTGCTCGGCATCACGCTCGCCGTCGGCCTCGTCGTCGACGACGCCATCGTGGTGCTCGAGAACATCGTGCGCCACATCGAGATGGGCAAGAAGCCGCTGCAGGCGGCGCTGGTCGGCTCGCGCGAGATGGGTTTTACGATCGTCTCGATCTCGGTCTCGCTGGTGGCCGTGTTCATCCCGATCTTCTTCATGCCGGGCGTGATCGGCCTGCTGTTCCACGAATTCGCGGTCGTCGTCGGCCTCGCCGTGCTGGTCTCGGCGCTGGTCTCGCTGACGCTGGTGCCGATGCTCGCGAGCCGGCTGCTGCCCGCGCACGACGCCAACGCGGGCGGCGAGAAGAGCTTCATCGGCCGCCACGTCGAGGCCGGCTTCCTGCGGCTGCGCAACGGCTACGAACGCTCGCTCGACGGCGCGCTCGCGCACCGCCCGCTGGTGCTGCTCGTCGCGCTGGGCACCTTCGTCTTGACCGTGGTGCTGTACGTGACGATCCCGAAGGGCTTCTTCCCCGAGGAGGACCTGGGCCAGATCCGGGTCACCACCGAGGCCGCCGAGGACATCTCGTCGGCCGCGATGCAGGTGCTGCAGGCGAAGGTGGCGGCGGTGATCAAGGCCGACCCGAATGTGCGGCACGTGACCTCGTTCTCGGGCGCCGGCAACACGGGCCGCATGTTCCTCACGCTCAAGCCGCGCGCCGAGCGCGTCAAGATGGCCGAGGTGGTCGACGGCCTGCGCCGCGCCACGCGCGCGATCCCGGGCGTGGCGGTCTACCTGAGCCCGATCCAGAACCTGCAGCTCGGCGGGCGCCCGAGCAAGAGCCGCTACCAGTACACGCTGCAAAGCGTGAGCGCCGACGCGCTCGGCGAGTGGGCGGGCCGCTTCCAGGACGCGATGCGGGCCGACCCGGCGTTCCGCGACGTCACCAGCGACTCCCAGAACCGCGGCCTGCAGGCGACCCTCAAGATCGACCGCGACAAGGCCAATGTGCTCGGGGTCCAGGTCGCCGACGTGCGCACCGCGCTGTACGCGGCCTTCGGCGAACGCCAGGTCTCGACCATCTACTCGCCGGCCGCGAGCTACGCGGTGATCCTCGAGGCCGACGCGCCCGACCGCCAGTTCGACGCCGACCTCGCGCGCGTGTCGGTGCGCAGCAAGAACGGCGCGCTGGTGCAGGTGTCGAACTTCGCGACCGTCGAGCGCACCGTGGGGCCGTCCTCGGTCAACCACCAGGGCCAGCTCGAGGCGGTCACGCTCTCGTTCAACCTCGCGCCCAACATGCCGCTCGGGAAGGCCACTGAGCGCATCGACAAGATGGCGCAGGACATGAAGCTGCCGCCGTCGGTCATCGCCAAGTACGGCGGCGACGCGGCCGTGTTCCAGGATTCGCAGTCGAGCCAGCTGATCCTGATCCTGGCCTCGATCGGGGTCATCTACGTGCTGCTCGGGGTGCTCTACGAGAGCTACATCCACCCGCTCACGATCCTGGCCGGGCTGCCGTCGGCGGCCGTCGGCGCGCTGCTGACCTTGCGCCTGTTCGGGCTCGACCTGACGATGATCGCGATCATCGGCATTTTGATGCTGATCGGCATCGTCAAGAAGAACGCGATCATGATGATCGACTTCGCGCTGCACGCCCAGCGCAACGAGGGCATGGCGCCGCAGGAGGCGATCCGCCAGGCTTGCATCCAGCGCTTCCGGCCGATCCTGATGACCACGCTGGCGGCGCTGATGGGCGCGTTGCCGATCGCGCTCGGGCTCGGCGCCGGGGCCGAGCTGCGCCAGCCGCTCGGCCTGGCCGTGGTCGGCGGGCTGCTGTTCTCGCAGGTGATCACGCTCTACATCACGCCGGTGATCTACCTGTTCCTCGACAAGTACAGCGGCACGGGCCCGATGACCGACGCCCAACTGGCCGCGCGAGAAGCGGCGCACTGACGCGGCCGGCGCGGGCCGCGGCCGGTAGCGGCCGGTTGATACACAATGTAACAAGCTGCGGCTTGCCATCTTGTAGAATACGCGGCGTGGCGTCGTGCAGGAGCGGCCCGAACAGGCTAGACTGCCGCCCTGCGCCGCGTTTTTGACCAGCCTCGCCACGACCCGCCACCAGCCCAGAAAGTTGCACCAATTTTGCCCGGACACTCCCACTATTCGACGCACGGCAACGGCATTTGCTCGCAATGTGGGCAAGTGCTGCCGGACTACGAGCCGAGTTACCGGGCGCAGGGGCCGAACAATTGGGCGCTGGCCGGGATCGTCCTGTTCCACGTGCTCGCCATCGTGCTGTTTATTATCTACGGCAAACTCGAGAAAAAGGCCGCGCCGCCGCCGGCCGGGGGCATCACCTACGTTTCGCCGGTGCGCGGCAAGCCGCAGCCGAAGGCGGCCGCCAATAAACCGAACAAGCCGGCCAAGAAGAGCCCTCCGCCCAAGGTGCAGCGCCTGCCCGACACCATCACGGTGCCGTTCGAAAAGCCCGCGCCGGTCGAGGTGGTCAAGAAGGAGGATCCCAAGCCGCCCGAGCCGGTGCGCGAGCCGATCCCCGAGAACATGGACATGAGCGCCTACGTGGCCGCGCAAAAGGCCAAGCGCGGCGCCGCCAGCGACCAGGCCGGCGAAACTGAGAACGAGCGCGGCAACCGGATCGCGCGCGCCAACATCGCCGCGGCCAACGGGCGCAGCGTGGGCGACGACAACAACGACACGGGCGGGGTGTTCAGCATCGCCAACCAGACCGGGCAGAGCGCCGACGTCAAGTTCCGCGGCTGGAACCCGAATTTCAAGCGGCGCTGGCTGCAGCAGGTGACGGTCGAGCTGGGCGGCGAGAAGGATATCGAGACGGCGATCATCAAGAAGATGATCGAACTGATCCGCAAGGAAAAGAAGGGCGATTTCGAATGGGAATCGAACCGGCTGCAGCGCGTGGTGACGATGAGCGCGCGGGTCGAGGACACCGAGGCGCTGCACGCGTTTTTGTACAAGGAGATGTTCCCGAGCGAGCGTGGGGGCGGGCGGCGCTAGGGCGCGGACCGCTGAACAACCACCACCAAAGTAAGCTGCGTAACGGCCGCTTAGGTAGGGAACTGTGAAACACCCACACATCGTCCTCGCGGAGGCGGGGACCCATAGACAGTCAATGATCTATGGGTCCCCGCCTCCGCGAGGACGATGTTGGTTTGGGGTGTTGGAAGCGGGGCCTTCACGATTTCATCGCCGGCCCGCGCCGTACGCACAGAGCGACGCCACTTGTTCCAAATGTATCAGCCCCGCGCCTTGAGCAGGCGCGCGATATCGAGCGCGAAGTAGCTGAGCACGCCGTCGGCGCCGGCGCGCTTGAACGCCATCATCGCCTCCATCATGACCTTGTCGTGGTCGAGCCAGCCGTTCTGCGCGGCCGCCTTGATCATCGCGTATTCGCCGCTGACCTGGTAGGCGAAGGTCGGCACCTTGAACTCGTCCTTCACGCGGCGCACGATGTCCAGGTACGGCATGCCCGGCTTGACCATGACCATGTCGGCGCCCTCGGCGATGTCGAGCCCGACTTCGCGCAGGGCCTCGTCGCTGTTGGCCGGGTCCATCTGGTAGTTGTTTTTGTCGCTATTGCCGAGGTTGCCCGCCGAGCAGACCGCGTCGCGGAACGGGCCGTAGAAGCTCGACGCGTACTTGGCCGAATACGCCATGATGCGCGTGTGGATCAAGCGCTTGCCTTCGAGCGCGGCGCGGATGGCGCCGATGCGCCCGTCCATCATGTCCGACGGCGCGACCACGTCGACCCCGGCCTCGGCCTGGGTCAGCGCCTGGCGGATCAGCATTTCGATGGTCTCGTCGTTGAGCACATAGCCGTTGGCGTCGATCAGCCCGTCCTGGCCGTGGGTCGTGAACGGGTCGAGCGCGACGTCGGTGATGATGCCGAGCTCCGGAAAACGCTCCTTCAAGGCGCGCACCGCGCGCGGCACCAGCCCGTCCGGGTTGGTCGCCTCGATCCCGTCCTCGGTCTTGAGCGCGGCGTCGATCACGGGGAACAAGGCCATGGCGGGAATCCCGAGCGCCACGCATTGCTCGGCCACGCCGAGCAGCAGGTCGACCGAGACGCGCTCGACGCCGGGCATCGAGCCGACCGGCTGGCGCTGATTGGCGCCGTCGAGGATGAACACCGGGTAGATCAGGTCGGACGCGGTGACCGTGTTTTCGCGCATCAGCGCGCGCGAGAACGGGTCGCGCCGCATGCGGCGCATGCGGATCGCAGGGAAGGGCGGCGTGATGATCATTATTGGGCGTCCGGGGGCAGGTCCGAGTCGACCGGGTCGACCAGTTCGGCGCCCTCGGGCGCGGGGATGTCGGTCAGGCCCAGCAGGTCGATGATCTTGGCGTTGGCCTCGTCGATGCCGACCCGCTTGAGGGCCGAGAACAGCTGCACCGTGAACGGAAAGCCGTTGCCGTCCTCGTCGACATAGCTCGCCAGCATCATCTTGGCCTGGCGCAGCGCGTTGGTCGATTCGTTGCGGTTGAGCTTGTCGGCCTTGGTCAGGATGCAGTGGATCGGCTTGCCGGTCGGGGCGAACCATTCGAGCATCTGGCAATCGAGATCGGTGAACGGGCGGCGCGAGTCCATGATCAGCACCAGCGCGGCGAGCTGCTCGCGGCGCTGCACGTAGTCGCCGAGCAGGCGCTGCCAGTGCAGTTTGGCCGAGCCGGACACCTCGGCGTAACCGTAGCCGGGCAGGTCGACCAGCAGCGCCTCGATCTCGTCGACGATGGTCGCGTCCTTGCGGTGCTGGCCCACCTGCGCGCCGCCGATCGAGAAATAGTTGATGTGCTGGGTGCGGCCCGGCGTCTTGGAGGCGAACGCGAGCCCCTTTTGATTGGTCAGGATGTTGATCGCGGTCGACTTGCCCGCGTTGGAACGGCCTGCGAAGGCGATCTCGGGCGCCTGCGTGTCGGGCAGATCGCGCAGTTGGTTGACGGTCGTAAAGAAGCGGGCTTGCCAGAGTTTGGACATGGGATGGGCAGAAAATGCAACAAAAGGGGGCGATAACGCGAGGAAGCTATTGTACAATAAGGGGTTACGAATTGTTGCGGCGCAAAAGCCATAGCGTCCAATCAAGATCGTTTGCACTATTTATCTACGGGATCGACGCAGGATCCGCGTACCAGATCTACATAAAACTAATTTTTGACTAGTCTCAGGGTGTTTTTAATGAATCGTGCCTTTGTATCGTTTGTGAAAGTATTGTTGCTTGCCGCCGTCGCCGGCCCGGGCCTTGTGTCGGCATCCGAAGCGCCAGCCGCAGTGGCGGTTAAGGCCGATGCCAAAAAGGGCGCCGCCCTGTATGCGAACGGCGACGCCGCGCGCGGCCTGGCCGCCTGCGTGTCCTGCCACGGCGACGCCGGCAATTCGAGCATGGCCGCCAACCCCAAGCTGGCCGGCCAGATCGAAGCCTATGTGCACAAGCAACTGGTCGACTTCACCACGCCCGACCGCGCCAACCCGGTCATGACGAGCTTCGCCAAGATGCTCACGGCGCAAGAGAAGAAAGACATCGCGGCCTACCTCTCCGCGCAAACCCCGAAGCAGGGCGCGGCCAAGAACAAGGACGCCGCCACGCTCGGTAAAAAGATCTACCGCGGCGGCATCGCCGAGCGCGGCGTGGCCGCGTGCGCCAGCTGCCACGGCGCCAACGGCAACGGCATCCCGGCGCAATTCCCGCGCCTGTCCGGCCAGCACCAGGACTACACGGTCGCCCAGCTCAAGCTGTTCAAGGACGGCAAGCGCAAGAACAGCGCCCAGATGACCACGCTGGCCAAGCGCATGTCCGACGAAGAAATGGCGGCCGTTGCCGAATACGTCGCCGGCTTGAAGTAAATACATCTCATGGCCTGCCCGACGGGCGGCGCCATGCGCAGGAAAAGAGGGGCGGCGGCGCGCAAGCGGGCTGCCCTTTTTGTTGGTATGCTCGCGGCTTGATCCGCCCGCAAAGGACTGAAAACCGGGCAGACCGGCATACCGGAGCAGACCGGCATACCGGGGCAGACCGGCACACAGGGATAGTCACAGCATGAGCACCACAGGCATTGAACTCAGTACCGCAGTAAAAACGCGCCACCGCGCGCTGGCCGAGACGGTCGAACTGGTCTCGTCGATGCGCTTCGCCATCAGCATGCTCGTGATCATCGCGATCGCGGCGATGATCGGCACCGTCATGAAGCAGGGCGAGGCGATGCCGAACTACGTCAACCAGTTCGGGCCGTTCTGGTTCGCCGTGTTCGACAAGCTCGGCTTGTACGCCGTGTATTCGGCCTGGTGGTTCCTGCTGATCCTGACCGCGCTGATCACCTCGACCGCGCTGTGCATCACGCGCAACGGCCCGAAGATGGTCAAGGACATGCGCAGCTGGCGCGAGAACGTGCGCGAGGTTTCGCTGCGAAATTTCCACCACAAGCACGAATGGGTCGCCCCGCTCGGGCGCGCCGCGCTGGCCGGCCAGAGCGCCGAGCGCCTGCGCCACGCGGGCTACGCGGTCAAGATCGTCGAGAAGGACAAGGGCACGCTGGTGGCGGCCAAAAAAGGCGCGGCCAACAAGTTCGGCTACATCTTCGCGCACAGCTCGATCATCATCATCCTGGTCGGCGGCCTGCTCGACTCGGACGTCCCTATCCAGTTCCAGCAATGGTTCATGGGCAAGACCGCGTATCCGGGCGCCGGCCCGCTCGAGCCGCGCCACCGGCTCGGCACCGGCAACCCGACCTTCCGCGCCAACACCCTGATCCCCGAGGGCCAGAGCAGCCGCCAGGCCACGATCCAGCGTGCCGACGGCGTGCTGGTGCAGGAGCTGCCGTTCACGATCCACCTCAAGAAATTCGACATCGATTTCTACTCGACCGGCATGCCCAAGCTGTTTGTCAGCCACGTCGAGGTGCAGGACCATGAGACGGGCGAGCGCTTTCCGGCCACGATCAAGGTCAACGAGCCCTTGATCTACAAGGGCGTGGCCGTGTACCAGTCCAGTTTCGAGGACGGCGGCAGCAAGCTCAAACTGACGGGCTTTCCGATGGAGGGCGCGGCCCACGCGCCGTTCGAACTGGCCGGCGAAATCGGCAGCGCCAACCCGCTGGTGCGCGGCGGCCAGGAGTACTCGGTCGAATGGAGCGATTTCCGCGCCTTCAACGTCGAGAACACGGCGGCCGGCCAGGACCTGCGCGACGTCAAGCAGGGCCAGTCGCTGGCGCAGCAGCTCTCGTCCGGGCTCGACAAGCATTCGGGTTCGGCCGGCCAGAACGCCAACAACAAGGACCTTAAAAACGTCGGCCCGAGCGTGCAGTACAAGCTGCGCGACAAGACCGGCCAGGCGCGCGAATACC
>JAZKIN010000239.1:0-24115 GCA_040384885.1 Pseudomonadota bacterium
TTTTCTCTGATGAGCAACATTCTATAAAATTTCAGACCCTTTCGCGACACCCTCGAAGGCGGGGACCCATAGAACAGTTGCTATGAGCCAGCGTTCTATGGGTCCCCGCATGCGCGAGGACGATGTTGGTTTAGGTTTTCTAACGGTATCAGCTGTGCGATTTCTATCGCGTCAAACGCCTGCTGCGTTCGCAGCAGCGCCCACCAGAACAGTTCCCTTCCAGTCACCTTTTCAACTACCCGTAACTGGCCGCCCACTATGCAGGCGCGTATTTATTCATGTGGCACGCGAATTGCTGAGCAAGCTCCACAAGCCATTTTCACTACAGGAGTTTTATCGTGACACGCAACAATGCAACGCAACGAGCGGTGCCAAAGGCACGCCCGGTTTTTTCCCTGACCCCGCTGGCCGCGCTGCTCGCCGCCACCTTCATGGCTGGGGCTCCGGCGCAGGCCGCCGATGACCCGCAGGTCGCCGAACTGCGCCAGGAGATCGCCCGCCTGCGCCAGGCGCTGAACGAAAGCGAGCGCGCCCGCGGCGTGCCCGCAGCCGAGCCGGCGCCCGCCGCAACGGCGCCCGTGGTGGCCGCCGCGCCGCAGCCCGCCGCCGACGAGCCCGACCGGCTCGGCGAGGTGACCGTGCGCGGGCGCAACCGCATCGAGCTGCTGCAAGACGTGCCCGTGTCGGTGTCGGTGGTGTCGGGCAAGGAGCTCGAACGCGAGGGCGCCACCGACCTCGACGCGATCACCAAGCGCGCTTCGAACGTGTCCTGGAGCCCGGGCAATGCGCGCACCAGCAGCATCTCGCTGCGCGGGCTCGGCAAGCAGTCGCAGACCGACGCGATGGATCCGAGCGTGGGCATCGTGGTCGACGGCTTGGCCTATTCGTACAACCCGCTGGCCAGCTTCGACTTCATCGACGTCGAGGCGGTCGAGGTGAACCGCGGCCCGCAAGGCACGCTGGCCGGCAAAAACGCCAACCTCGGCGTGATCAACATAACGACCAAGCGGCCCAGCTTCACGCCCGATTCGTCCTACGCGCTTACGCTCGGCGAGGACCAGCGCGTGACCGCGCGCGCGGCCATCGGCGGCCCGGTCATCGACGGCCTGCTGGCCTGGCGCGGCACCTTTTTGGTCGACCGCGGCCGCGGCTATGTCAAGAACGGGTACGACGGCGAGAGCCCGTACGGCAACCACGACCGCATCTCCGGGCGCGTCCAGTTTTTGCTCACGCCGAGCAAGGATTTCAATGCCCGCCTGGCGATTGAGCTGGCGCCGCAGACGGGCGAGTCGTTCAATGCCAAGTCGATCCAGACCCAGACCCCGGCCTTCTACGCGAACGGCTCCCCAAACACGTTCTCGACCGACGCCAGCACGCGGCTCGCGCGGCGCTGGTTCAAGCAGCATGCCGGCTACAGCTACAGCGGAAATTATCTTGACGGCGGCGGCCACAACGAGGTCAACGTCGACGCGCAAACCCCGACCCTGACCGACACCAAGGGCATCGCGGCGGAGCTCAACTGGAACCTCGGCCGCCACAAGCTGACCTCGATCACGGGCTACAAGGACATGCGCTTCCGGGTGCGCAACGACGACGGCACTCCGTTCGACATCAGCAAACGCGGTGGCGGCCACCTCGACAAGTTCACCCAACTGAGTACCGAACTGCGGCTCGCATCGGGCCTTGGAGGCGCAGTCGACTACCAGGGCGGGGTCTACCTGCTGGCTACCAAGAACGCCTACGATTCGGCCAAGGGATTTGGCAGCGACGCCGGCGCCTGGTTCGCCACGAACTCCCAATACAACACGCTCGACACCGACGGCAACGGGCGCTACCTGCTGGGCAATTCGCTCGAGGGCCTGCTGACGGTGCCGCTGCAAAAAATCCGCAACCGCAGCGGCGCTTTGTTCGCGCAGGCCAACTGGCATCCGTCCGATCCGCTCACGGTCACGGCGGGTCTGCGCCTGACGCGCGAAAACCGCCGCAACACGACCAACAACCGGCTGGCCGAAAACGGCTATGGGACCGAACTCAATCCGGTCTCGGTCAACAACGTGCAGCTGGGCGGCTTCGCTTCGAATGCGGCCGGCGCGCTCACCAGTACCGATCCGGCCCAGGTGGCGGTGGCCAACTCGGTCGCCCAGAAGTACTTCAACACGCCGACCTACGCCGCGCTGACCAACGCCCAGCGCAGCCAGGTGGCCGCCGCCAAGGCGATCCGGCGCACCAATATCGGCGTGCTGTGGGACGACCTCGCGGCCCAGCCGTTCCGCGATACCCAGCCGTCGGCGGTGCTCAGCCCGAGCTACCGCTTCAGCGACGACCTGACCTCGTATGTGTCGTGGCAGTACGGCGAGAAGTCGGGCATCTCGCAAAACACCAACGGCGTGACGAACCCGATCCGTCCCGAAAAAGCCAGCTCGTTCGAGTGGGGCGTCAAGTCGGCCTGGTTCGACAAATCGTTGATCCTCAATGCCGATGTCTTCGTCACCAACATCAAGGACTACCAGCAGGCGGTGCAGGTGTTCGACGTCTACACCACGGCGGCCAATGCCGACGGCACCAACTACTACACCTCGGCCACCGGCAATGTGGCCAAGGTGCGGGTCAAGGGGCTCGAGGTCGACGCCACGTATTCAGGCATCAAGAACACGTCGATCCGCTTCGCCGGCGCCTACAACGACGCCGTCTACAAGGACTTCCAGAACTCGGGGCAGCCGTTCGAGAACGGCTACAACGGGGCCCCCAAATACCGCGACGTGTCGGGCCAGAACCTGCCCGGCGCCTCCAAGATCAGTTTCTCGCTCGGCGCCGAGCACCGCCTGCCGGTTTGGGGCGGCAAGGAGTTCCACGCCAGCTTCAACACCGCGTTCATCGGCCGCGCCAATTCCGATATCGCCCTGTCGAGCTATGGCTGGATCCCGTCGCACAGCATCACCGACCTGTCGATCGGGATCGGTCGCGTGGACCAGACATTCGACGTCAGCCTGGTGGCCAAGAACGTGTTCAACGACCAGACGCCGCTTGGCCGCACCTGGAACACCTATATCCCGGCGCCCCCGCGCTGGCTCGGCGTGATGTTCAGCGGGAAGCTGTAAAGCGTCCGTTTTAAGCGTTCATTTTATGCATAAGCTAGCCTGAAACGATTCGCAGACTTTGGGCGGCCCGGTTGTTATATTGATCGCGTCGCCCGCGTTTTTTGAGATTGGATTTTTTGTGAACACAGTGAGCACCCAGCATTCAGCGGTGCTGTTGCAAGCCTTCGACCTGGCCTGCGTGCGCGGCGAGCGGGTCCTGTTCGGCAGCCTCCACGCGGTGCTGCGCGCGGGCGAGGCGCTGCTGGTGGCCGGGCCGAACGGCAGCGGCAAAACCAGCCTGCTGCGCGCCCTGTGCGGCCTGTCGTCGCCGGCGCGGGGCAGTGTCAGCCGCGGCGCGGCCACGGTCTACCTCGGCCACGCGAGCGGCCTCAAAGACGAGCTCGACGCGGTGGAAAATTTATGCGCGGGCGCCGCGCTGGCCGGGGCCCCGGTGGCGCGCGGCGCGGCGCTCGCGGCGCTGGCCGACAACGGCCTGGCGCAACTGGCGCGCCTGCCGGTCGGCGCGCTGTCCCAGGGGCAGCGCAAGCGCGTCGCGCTCACGCGGCTTCGGCTGGCGCCGGCGGGCGCCGTGTGGATCCTCGACGAGCCGTTCAGCGCGCTCGACAGCGCGGGCGTGGAGCGCCTGCGCGACCTGCTCGACGAGCACCTGGCCGCCGGCGGCGCCGTGGTCTACACCACGCACCAGCCGGTGGCGCTGGCGGCGTGGCGCACCCAGCGCATCGACCTCGGCCACGCGCCATGCTAGGCGTGGCCGGGGCGATGCTGCGGCGCGACCTGCTGCTGGCGTGGCGCCGTCCGTCCGACGCGCTGGCGCCGCTCGTGTTTTGCCTGATCGTGGCGGCGCTGTTCCCGCTGGGCGTCGGGCCCGAGGCCGGCCAGCTGCGCGCGATCGCGCCGGGTGTGTTGTGGGTGGCGGCGTTGCTGTCCTCGACGCTCGGACTGGGGCGCCTGTTCGCGGGCGACCATGCCGACGGCACGCTCGAACAGATGCTGCTCTCGCCAGAGCCGCTCGCGCTGATCGTCGCGGCCAAGGTGCTTGCGCACTGGCTGGTGACCGGCGTGCCGCTGCTGCTGGCGGCGCCCTTGCTCGGTTTGCAGTTTGGCCTGCCGCGCGAGGCGATCGGCACGCTGGCCTTGAGCCTGCTGCTGGGGACGCCGGCGCTGGGCCTGATCGGCGCGGTCGGCGCGGCGCTCACGCTGGGCGCGCGCGGCGGCGCGGTGCTCGCCTTCGTGCTGGTGCTGCCGCTGTCGATCCCCGTGCTGGTGTTCGGCGCCGGCGCGGTCGGCGCCGCAGCGCCGCAGGCCCACCTGATGCTGCTCGGCGGCGTGTGCGCCGCCGCCGCCGCGCTGGCGCCCTGGGCCACGGCGGCCGCGCTGCGCATCGCACTCGATTAAAAAAAGGAACACACATGAACAAGCACCAACCCACGGCCGCCCAAGGCTGGTTCCGCTACGCCTCGCCGGCCGCGTTTTTGCCGCTGGCCGCCACGCTCATTCCCGTGTTCGCGCTGCTGGCGCTGGCGCTGACCGGCGCCGGCCTCGCGCTCGGCTTCCTGGTCGCGCCGACCGACCACCAGCAGGGCGACGCCTACCGCATCATCTTCCTGCATGTGCCGGCGGCCTGGATGTCGATGGTGATCTACCTGGCGCTCGCCTTTTGGGCAGGCGTCGGGCTGGTGTTCAACACGCGCCTGGCCTCGATGCTGGCGAGCGCGCTCGCGCCCACCGGCGCGCTGTTCACCGTGCTGGCCCTGTGGACTGGCGCCTTGTGGGGCAAGCCGACCTGGGGCGCATGGTGGGTGTGGGACGCGCGCCTGACCTCGGAATTGATCCTGCTGTTCCTGTACCTCGGCTTCATCGGGCTGCAGGCGGCGATCGACGATCCGCGCCGGGCCGACCGCGCCGGCGCCGTGCTGGCGCTGGTGGGCGTGGTCAACGTGCCGGTCATATATTTTTCGGTCAAATGGTGGAACACCCTGCACCAGGGCGCCTCGATCAGCGTGAGCAAGGGATCGAGCATGGCCTCGATCATGCTGGTCGCGCTGCTGCTGACGGCGCTCGGCTTCTGGGCCTACAGCATCAGCGTGGCGCTGGCGCGGGTGCGCTGCATCGTGCTCGAACGCGAGCGCAAGGGGGAATGGATTCGACAATCACTGTTTGAAAGGGCTGGCAATGATCTGGCAAAGTTGGGCTGAGTTTATTGCGATGGGCGGCTACGGGCCGTACGTGTGGGGCTCGTTCTGGGCTTGCGCGGCGGTGGTGGCCGGAGAGCTGCTCGCACTGCGCGCGCGCCACCGCGCCGCCTTGCACGAAGGGCGGGCCCGATGAAGAACCGTCACAAGCGCTTCGGACTGGTCGCGGCCGCGCTCTCGCTGCTGGTACTGGCGACCTGGCTGATACTGTCGGCATTCAAAGACAACCTGGTGTTCTTCTACACCCCGACTCAGGTAGCGGCCGGCGAGGCCCCGCAGGGTCGCATCTTCAGGCTCGGCGGGTTGGTCGAGGCGGGCAGCCTGCGGCGCGACGGCGACCATCTGCGCTTCGCCGTGACCGACCGCGTGCGCAGGATCGAGGTCGCCTACACCGGCATGGTGCCCGACCTGTTCAAGGAGGGCAAGGGCGTGGTCGCGCAGGGCCGGCTCGACGCCCAGGGCGTGTTCGGCGCGGCCGAGGTGCTGGCCAAGCACGACGAAAACTACATGCCGCCCGAGGCCGCGTACGCGCTCGAAGCGGCCGCCAAGGGGGCGCAATGATCGCCGAACTCGGTACCCTGGCGCTGATCCTCGCACTGTGCCTGGCGCTGGCGCAGGGCGTGCTTCCGCTGCTTGGCGCCGGCCTCGCGAACCGGCGCTGGATGGCCGTGGCGCGCCCCGCCGCGCTCGGCCAGGGCCTGTTCATCAGCATCGCCTTCGGCTGCCTTCTGGCCAGTTTCGCCGCCAACGACTTCTCGGTGCGCTACGTGGTGGCGCACTCGAATACGGCTCTGCCGCTGCATTTCCGGCTCGCCGCGAGCTGGGGCGGGCACGAGGGCTCGATGCTGCTGTGGATCGAGATCCTGGCGCTGTGGGGTGTGGCGCTGGCGCTCGCGGGCCGCCACCTGCCCGCGCCGACGGCCGCGCGCGTGCTCGGCGTGATGGGCCTGCTCGGTGTCGGATTTTTGTGCTTTTTGCTGTTCGCGTCGAACCCGTTCGAACGCGCGCTGCCGGCCGCGGCCGACGGCCAGGACCTCAACCCGCTGCTGCAGGACCTCGGCATGATCGTGCACCCGCCGCTGCTGTACATGGGCTATGTGGGTTTTTCGGTGGCGTTCTCGTTCGCGACTGCCGCCCTGCTGGCTGGCGAAACGGACGGCACCTGGGCGCGCCTGGCGCGGCCATGGACGCTGGTCGCATGGGCCTTCCTGACGCTAGGGATCATGCTGGGCAGCTTCTGGGCCTATTACGAACTCGGCTGGGGCGGCTGGTGGTTCTGGGACGCGGTCGAGAACGCGTCGTTCATGCCGTGGCTGGTCGGCACCGCGCTGATCCACTCGCTCGCGGTCACCGAGAAACGCGGCGCCGTCAAAAGCTGGAGCGTGCTGCTGGCGATCCTCGCGTTCACGCTCTCGCTGCTGGGCACCTTCCTCGTGCGCTCGGGCGTGCTGACCTCGGTGCACGCGTTCGCGACCGATCCGCGGCGCGGCCTGTTCATCCTCGTGTTCCTGAGCCTCGTGGTCGGCGCCGCGTTGCTGCTGTACGCGTGGCGTGCGCCCAGGCTCGGGCCGGGCACGCGCTTTGCCGTGTTCTCGCGCGAGTCGGCGCTGCTGCTCAATAACGTCTTGCTGGCTGCGGCCGCCGCGACCGTGTTGCTCGGCACCTTGTATCCGCTGCTGCTCGACGCCTTCGGCCAGGGCAAGATATCGGTCGGGCCGCCGTACTTCGAGTCGGTGTTCGTGCCGCTGATGCTGCCCTTGCTGGTGCTGATGGCCGTCGGGCCCTTCATCGGCTGGAAAGAGGGCAGCGCCGGGCGCCTGTGGCGCGACCTGCGCTGGATCGGCGGCGCCACCGTGTGCCTGACCGTGGTCGGCGCAATTGCGTTCCGGTTCTCGCCGATGGTCGCGCTGGGCCTCGGCGTGGCGCTGTGGATCCTCGGCGCCACGCTGTGGCATCCGCTGGCGCTGCTGCGCGCGTGCGCAGCGGGTGCGGCGCACAAGCCCTGGTGGCGCCGCGTCGGCCAGTTCCCGCGCAGCTACTGGGGCATGCTGGCCGCGCATGCGGGCATCGGCGTGTTCGTGGTCGGGGTCACCCTGGTCAAGGGGCTCGAGACCAGCCGCGACCTGCGCATGCAGGTCGGCGACAGCACCAGCATCGGCGGCTACGGCTTTCGGCTGGTCGACATCAAACGCGTGGCCGGACCCAACTACCATGCGACCGAGGCGCATTTCGAGGTCAGCCGCGATGGCGTTGTGGTCGGCCGCATGGTGCCCGAGAAGCGCGTGTTCACGGTGCAGAACATGCCGATGACCGAGGCCGCGATCGACCGCGGCTTCACGCGCGACCTCTACCTGTCGCTGGGCGAGCAGCTCGACCGCTCGACCTGGTTCGTGCGGGTCCAGCACAAGCCGTTTGTCGGCTGGATCTGGTCCGGCTGCCTGCTGATCGCGCTGGGCGGCATGCTGGCCGCGTTCGACCGGCGCTACCGGCGCCGCGCCGCGGTAAAGTCGCCGGCGCGGGCGGCCGGCCAACTCGCCGCCGCCGGCGTGTGAGGCGGCCATGCGCGCCTATATCTATCCGCTGGCCGGATTCGGCCTGCTGGTTGCGCTGCTGGCCGCCGGGCTGGGGCTCAAACCGGCCGAGGTGCCTTCGCCCCTGATCGGCAAGACCGTCCCCGCCTTCGAGCTCGCGCAGCTGGGCGACCCCGCGCAAACGGTGTCGCCGCGGCAGTTCGCGGGCAAGGTTTGGCTGCTCAACGTGTGGGCGTCGTGGTGCGGCGCCTGCCGCCTCGAACACGGCGCGCTGCTGCATTTGGCCACCAGGACGAGGGCCCCGATCGTGGGGCTCAACTACAAAGACGCGCGCGCCGACGGCCAGGCCTGGCTCGGACGCTTCGGCGATCCGTACGCGGTGTCGGCGTTCGACGCCGGCGGCAGGGTCGGCATGGACTTCGGCGTGTACGGCGTGCCCGAGACCTTCGTGATCGACCGCCGCGGCATTGTGCGCTACAAACTGATCGGCGGTCTGACGCCGGAGACGGTCGACACCACCATATTGCCTTTGATTTCGGAGCTTGAACATGAATAGGATTTGGATCGGCAGCGCGCTGCTTGCCGTCGCCCTGGCGGCGGGCGCGAAGGAGGCGCCTGCGGTGGCCGCCGACCCTCAGCTCGAACAGCGGGTCACCGCGCTGGCCGAGCAGTTGCGCTGCCTGGTGTGCCAGAACCAGACGGTCGCCGACTCGAGCGCCGAATTCGCGCTCGACCTGCGGCGCGAAGTGCGCACCCAGCTGGCGGCGGGTCAAACCGAACAGCAGGTGCGCGACTTCATGGTCGCGCGCTATGGCGAATTCGTGCTGTACCGGCCGCCGCTAAAGCGCGGCACCTGGCTGCTGTGGTTCGGCCCGGCCGGCGCGCTCGCGGCCGGCCTCGCGATGCTGGTGCTGACGCTGCGCCGGCAGCCGACCGAAGCGGAGGCCGCATGATCGCCTTTTTGATTTGCGCGCTGGCGCTGACCCTGGGCGCGGCGGCGCTGGTGGTGGTGCCGCTTTGGCGCGGCGGCGCGGACGCCGCGCGCCGCCAGGGCGCCGCCCTCGGACTGGCCGTGATGGCAGTGAGCGCGGCCTTGTACCCCGTGCTCGGGACGCCGTCGGGCATCGGCGCGCGGGCGGCGCCGGCGCCGGCAGAACTGACGCGCACCGAGGCGGTCGCCATGGTCGAACGGCTCGCGCAGGAAATGCTAAGCGAGCCCGGCAACGCGCAGGGATGGCTGGTGCTCGCGCGCGCCTACACGGCGATGGAGCGCTATCCCGATGCCAGCGACGCCTACGCGAGGCTGGTGAAACTGGCGCCGCCGACGGCGCGCATGCTGACCGATTTCGCCGAGGTGCTCGCGCTTTCCCAAGGCAAGCGCCTGCAGGGCGAACCGGAGCGGCTGTTGATCCAGGCGGCCGAACTGGAACCGGAGTATGTGGAGGCGCGGGTGCTGCTGGCGAGCGCCCAGTTCGAGCGCGGCGACCATGGCGCGGCCATCGACAGCTGGCGCAAGGTCGCCGCGCTGGCGCCGCAGGACTCGCCCGCCGCGCGGCTGGCGGCCGATGCGATCGCCGACGCCGGCAAGCGCCAAGTCAGGCCGGCGCCGCCGGAGCAGGTGGGCGGCGTACCGCAGGAAATCGGCGTACCGCAGGTGGGCGGCCTGCTCGAACTCGACCCCGCCCTACTTGCGCGAACCTCCGGCGAGGCCAAGGTGTTCATCTTCGCGCGCGCGCCGCAGGGGCGAGGCCCGCGCTTCCCGCTGGCCGTGCTCGAGCGGCGCGTGCGCGACCTGCCGCTGCGCTTCACGCTCGACGACACGATGAGCATGGCCGCCGGCGCCAAATTGTCGGACCATGCCACGCTGGTGGTCGGCGCGCGCATCGCGGTCAATGGCAGCGCCACGCCGTCACCGGGCGACCTCGAAGCTGTCAGCGCGCCGGTCGCGCTCGGCACTGCCGACCTGCGCCTGCGCATCGCTTCGGTGGTGCGCTGAAGCGGCTGCGCAAGCGGCAGCAGAAGCACACCAGCGGCTGTGCGCGGCGCAGCAGGTTTGGCGCCGCCGCCGGCCGCGCTCCCTCTTGAACCCGACTGGCACGCTTTGTGCTGAATCGTAAGGACAAGGAGGAGTGACATGACTACATTAACGTTCGACAGCATCGGTACCTCGCCTCGCCGCCCCGCGATTCGGCACACACGCAAGCCTGCCGCGGCGCGGGCGCCGGTAATCAAGCTGGCGCCGGCGACGGCGCCCCCGTCCAAACCCGGCAACAAGCTCGCATTGCTGGCACTGCTGGCAGGCATCGGCGGCCTGCACGCGGCGGCGGTGGTCGCCTTCAGCGGCGGCACGACCGGGCCCACTGTGGCGCCAAGGCCGGCGCCGATCGAGATCGCCCTCGCGGCGCCGCAGGTCAAGCCGCCGCCACCGCCACCGCCACCGCCGCAGATCAAGCCGCCGCCGCAGGCGCCGCGCCTTGTCAAGGCGGTGCCGGTGGCGCCATCGACGCCGGTGGTGGCCGACGACACCCCGCTCGGCGAGGCCGGCGCCGACAGCGTGCAGGTGGCCACGGCATCGCAGGCGGCGGCACCGGTGGCACCGCCTGCGCCACCCGCGCCCGCACCCGAACCGGTCACGGCGCCGCGCGGCTACGCGGGCTACCTGAGCAACCCGGCACCCGACTACCCGGCGGCGGCGCAGCGGCGCGGCCTCGAAGGCAGGGTCGTGCTCAAGGTCCGCGTGCTCGCCTCGGGCCAGCCCGCGAGCGTCGAGGTCGACAAATCGAGCGGCCACACGATCCTCGACGACGCGGCGCTCAAGGCCGTCGCGCGCTGGGTGTTCGCACCGGCCCGGCGCGGCCAGTTGGCGATCGACGGCTGGGTCCAGATTCCCCTCAACTTCAAAATTTAAACTTCACTCTCTCTATAGGAAAAACCAATGAACGATTTCTACTTAAACCTCGTGGTCCAGGGCTCGCTGTACGCATTGCTGGTGTTCTCGGTGGCCACCTGGCTGCTGATCGTGGTCAAGGCGGTCCAACACTGGCGCGTGGCGCGCCACGACAAGTCGTTTTCGCGCCGCTTCTGGAGCGCCAGCAGCCTTGACGCGGCCGCCGCGCTGACCAGCGACACCGGGCCCAAGTCGCGCCTGGCCGTGGTCGGCTTCGACGCGCTGTACGTGACCGACAGCACGGCCGAGAGCGACCTCGAACACAGTTGGGACCGCAAGGAGCTGCTCGAGCGGCACCTGCGCCAGCAGATCCAGAAAGAGCACGCCTCGCTCGAAAGCGGGCTCGCGGTGCTCGCCTCGATCGGCAGCACGGCCCCGTTCGTCGGCCTGTTCGGCACCGTGTTCGGGATCATCCACGCGCTCACTGCGATCAGCCAGAACGCCTCGGCCAGCATCGAGGTGGTGGCCGGACCGATCGGCGAGGCGCTGGTGGCCACAGGCGTGGGCATCGCGGTCGCCGTGCCCGCCGTGCTCGCGTATAACTTCTACGTGCGGCGCCTCAAGGGGGCCGCGCTCGAGCTCGACAATTTTGCCAACGACCTGGTCAACCTGGCCCAAAAAAGCGGCTTCCGCGTGACGCGCCCGGTCACTGTGGGCGCGCGTGGAAAATCGACCAGCGCGGTACCGGAAGGAGTGTTCGCATAATGGCCTTTTCCAGCGCAGGAGCGGGGAGCACGGATGTGCTCAGCGAGATCAACATCACGCCGCTGGTGGACGTGATGCTGGTGCTGATGGTGGTGTTCATCCTGACGGCGCCAATGCTCAACAATGTGGTGCGGATCAACCTGCCCAAGACGGCGGCGACCGCCGCGCCCGACGCGGTCAAGGCGGTCACGGTCAGCGTCGACGGGCACAGCCAGGTGTTCATCGACAAGCGCGCGATCGAACTGGCCGCGCTCGAGCCGGAGCTCAAGGGGCTGCTGGCGGCGAACCCGGAGCTCGCTTTGAGCCTGCAGGCCGACGAGACGGTGCCGTACAAGGCGGTGGCCAAGGTGATGGCCACGATCTCGCGCAGCGGGGTGAGCAAATTGTCGGTGCTGACGGCGCCGGGAGGGTAGGGGAGTTTGGATGCGGCCCGGCCGCATCCTTTTTTTATTCAGGCGGCGTGGACTTCGGCGTCGGCGCCGCCGGGCGCGCGATCGATCATGCCGAAACGTTTGAGCTGGGTGCGCAGGATGTTGCGGCTGATGCCGAGCGCCTTCGCGGTCTGCACCTGGTTCTCGCGGCAGCTCGAAAACGCGGTGCGCACCAGCGTCTCTTCCACATGGTCGAACAACTGCTCGTGGCCCGCCTCGATCATGTCCTCGAACAGGCTTTCGAGGCGCGCCGGCAGGGCGCCGCCGTCGTCGCGGCCGCGCGCCTCAAGCGCGCCCGGCGCCTGCCGCCGCAGCGCGCCCGCCAGTTTGAGGTCGTCGGCGCGGATCTTGCCGTCGGCGCAAACGATGAGCGCATAGTGGATCACGTTCTCGAGCTCGCGGATATTGCCCGGCCATTCGTAGGCCAGCAGGGCGGCCTTGGCGTCGGGCGCGAGCAGCACCTCGCCGAGCCGCATGCGCTCGCCGTAGATGCGCACGAAATGGCGCGCCAGCGGCAGGATGTCGCCGGGGCGCTGGTACAAGGGCGGCAGCGTGATCGGCGCCACGCTCAGGCGGTAGTACAGGTCGGTGCGGAAGCGTTCGGCCGCGACGGCCTTGTGCAGGTCGACGTTGGTGGCCGCCACCAGGCGCACGTCGAGCGCGATCGGGCGGCGCGAGCCGAGCCGCACCACCTGGCGCTCCTGCAGCACGCGCAGCAGCTTGACCTGCAGCGCCATCGATAAATCACCAATCTCGTCGAGGAACAGGGTGCCGCCGTTGGCCGCCTCGAACCAGCCCGCGCGCGCGTGCGTCGCGCCGGTGAAGGCGCCGGCCTCGTGGCCGAACAGTTCGGCGTCGATCAGGGTGTCGCTGAAGGCGCCGCAATTGACCGCGACGAAGGCGCCTGTGCGTCCGCTCTGGTCGTGCAGGTGGCGTGCGATGAGTTCTTTGCCGGTGCCGGTCTCGCCGATGATGAGGGCGGTGGCGTCGCTGCGGGCGATGCGCTCGACTTGCTCGAGCAGGCGCGAGGACAGCGGATCGTGGAACAGCAGCGCTTTCGCGCGGATCGACAAGGCCGCGTTGCCGGTGTCGGGAAGTGTGAGTAGTTTGTTCATGGTGCGCCCTTTTGAGTAGACTGCCAGCCTACCCAAACGGATCGCCTTTTTGAACGAATGATTTTGATCTAGCTTATGCCCTACGGGCGTGCCGGCGGCTTGACGGTGATGGTGAGCGCGCCGCCGTCTTTTTCGTAATTTTGCGCGCCGATCGCGCCGGCCACCTTGAAGCCTTTTGCGAGCAGCACGTCGGCCGCGCGCAGGGCCCGGCCCGCGTGGTTCGACACCGTGACGATGGTGCGTTCGCGCGGGATGAAGGCGCTGTGGCGCTCGATGTCCTTGGCCTGGATGTTCAGGTACACGGGAAAGCCGCCGATGGTGGCCACCTCGTCGGGCCGGCGCACGTCGATGATGAGCAGTTTGTCGGGGCGCGCGAGCAGGGCGTCGATTTGGGCGCGGTTGAGCGTCGGCACGCTGCCCAGGTAGGGCGCCGCTTGCGGCGCGGCGGCCGGTTGCTGCGCCAGCGCCATGGTCGATGCGCAGGCGAGGGCGGCGAGGGTGAGCCTTCGGGCGATTTTCAATTATTTCTCCAGTGGGATGGGGCGGACTGAAACGAATGCGGCGGCAACGGCCCGAGACCGTTGCCGCCGCATTCGGTGGATGCTGTGCGCTGCTTATTTGGATGGGTTGTAGATCTGGTCGAACACACCGTTATCGGCGAAATGGTCCTTCTGGGTCTTGGTCCAGCCGCCCGATACCTCGTCGATCGTGAACAGCTTGATCTTCGGATACTGCGCCGCGTATTTCTTGGCGATTTTCTCGTTGATCGGACGGTAGTAGTTCTTCGCCGCGATCTCCTGCCCCTCGTCGCTGTACAGGTGCGCGAGATAGGCCTCGGCCACCTTGCGCGTGCCGCGCTGGTCGACCACCTTGTCGACCACCGAGACCGGCGGCTCGGCCAAAATGCTGACCGACGGCGCGATGATGTCGACCTTGTCCGGGCCCAGTTCCTTGATCGCGAGCAGGGCTTCGTTTTCCCACGCCAGCAGGACGTCGCCGATGCCGCGTTCGACGAAGGTGACGGTGGCGCCGCGCGCGCCCGAATCGAGCACCGGCACGTTTTTATACAGCTTGTTGACGAACTCCTTGGCGCTCGCGTCGGAGCCGCCCGGCAGCCGCTTGGCATAGCCCCATGCGGCCAGGTAGTTCCAGCGCGCGCCGCCCGAGGTCTTCGGATTCGGAGTGATCACGGCGACGCCCGGCTTGACCAGGTCGCCCCAGTCCTTGATGCCCTTCGGGTTGCCCTTGCGGACCAGGAACACGATGGTCGAGGTGTAGGGCGCGCTGTTGTGGGCCAGGCGTTTCTGCCAGTCCTTCGCCAACAGGCCCCGCTCGGCGACCGCGTCGATGTCATAGGCCAGTGCCAGCGTGACCACGTCGGCGCCGAGGCCGTCGATCACGGTGCGCGCCTGCTTGCCCGAGCCGCCGTGCGACTGCTTGACCGTGACGGTGTCGCCGGTCTTGGCCTTCCACTGTTTGGCGAAGGCGGCGTTGAAGTCCTGGTACAGCTCGCGCGTCGGATCGTACGAGACATTGAGCAAGGTGACGTCGGCCGCGTTGGCGGTGCCGGTCAGGGCGGCGATTGCGAACAGGGACTGGCTTATTTTTTTGAGCAACATTTATTTCTCTCGGAGTTGAATTCAGGGAGGTTCAGATTAAATGTTGATGCAACGAAAGGACACGAATATATTCTTGTTTCGATATGCGCTTTTCGCTCGGTCCAGTTTTGCGCGCTCGTGTCCGGACCGATCCCGCGCCGGCGCCGGGCGCCGCCACCAAGCGCTACGGTTGGGACGGAGCTTCGGGCGCGGGCGCCCGGTTCGGTTCGGGAATGGTCATCGAGAACGTCAGCATCAGCCGCCGGGCCGTGGCAGGTGGAAATGGTTTGGTCTGCAAGATCGCCTCCCTGACCGCATCGTCGTAGAGGACGTCCATCGAATCGTGCATCTTGCCCGCATATTTCACCGCGCCGTCCCGGTCGAGCTCCACGAGGAACGCGACTTCGCGTTTCCCCGGCACTATCGGGGAGCGCGGCTGGTAGGCGATGCGTTCCGAGATGTCATCGATGGTCTCCCTCGAGGCCCGCGCGGTCTGCGTGCCGGGCGGCGCGACCGGCTCCGGAATGGCCATCAGCGGACCGTTCGACGCCGTGGCCGGCAGCGCGACCGGCAACGGCAGCATGGGCGACGCGGGCGCCGTCGATGGCATCTGCCATTGCTCCCGCACCTGGTAGAACTGTGGCGCAATCTGTGGCGCAATCTGTGGCGCGAACCGGGGCGGCGGCCCAAGCTTGTCGGGGCTGTTGAACAAGGGGCGACAGAAATTGAACAAGATGACCACTGCCAATAAAATCCAGCCGGGCGAAAAGGTCGGAGCTTGTTTTTTGGTGGTGGCGACGAATTCTTTTTCCGCGGCAGACATGCTCGCGTACGCGCTGCGCCAGCGCCGCACCGCGCCGGGATCGACGGTCAACGACATCATGTTGGGGAAGCGTCCGAGCATGTGCTCCAGATACATGATGTCGCGCTTGAGCTGCTCGGTGTTGGGCGCACTGGCCTTGCGCAAGCGAACGATGACGGTCACTTGCGGGCGCCGCGCGTCATCGGGCTGGGCGTCGAACATGGCGCGTTCATCGATGGCGCGGTCGAGCAGGGCGCCGGCGCCGCCGAATTGCTGCAGGCGGCGCCGGTCCTTGGACCATTCAAACACGCCCGAGGCGACGAACAGCAAGGTTTCGTGGCCCGGCTGCCAGCCTTGCGCCAGCAGATGGGCGACGCGCGCCTCGAAGATCAGGCGCGCGTTGATGTTGAGCAGTTGCTCGTCGTCAAGCCTGGTCCTCAATGCCTCTTCCCACTGCGTGTCGGTCGCCGCCGGCGACAGGCGGTTCAGCCTGGCGCAGTCGGCGCCGAAGGCAATGAAGGCTTCGTCGGCAAGTTCATGCGGATCGCGTAATTGGAGCGTCTCGTCGAAGCTTGGGCCAGGCGCGGCGTGGCTTGCGTCCTGGTCGAGGCCGACCGGCGGCGCGGCCTGCGGCGCACTTTCTTCTTCGGCTTGGGACGCCCATTGCAAGGCCCGCTCATAGGCCTCGCGCAACAGCTGGAAACCCTCCGGATTGCGCTGCTGGTCGATCAGTTTGACCTCGCGTGCATACGCGCGGCGGATCGCGCGCACGTCCGCCCCATGGTCGAGATCGAGACGGGAGAGGAAATCGACACTGTCGCGCATGGAGGGCCTTAAATTGCAATTTGGCATCATAACCCAGCCATTGGCATGCCTGCGCGTGCGCTTGTTGGCATCACGCCGAAAGCGGCCCCGGAAGGATCGGTGCGTTTTTTGCTAACGCGCCGGCAACATCGTGAAATACACACGGAATTGGCGCATCGTCTTGCGCGGAAAGCGCTTCGACCCGGTGATCGCCTTGGCGACCGCCTCGTCGTAAGCGATATCGATCGATGCCCGTGTTTTGACGAGGGCTTTTACCCGGCCTTGGGCATCGAGATCGACGTCGTACTCGACCAGGCGCTCGCCGGGCGGGGACGATCGGGCCGGCGCATAGCGAATCCGCGCATAGATGTCATCAATGCGTTGTTGGGAGACCAGTTCGCCTTCCGCTTCTTGCTCGGCCTCGCGCTGTGCCGGTTGCTGCACCGATGCCATCCATGCCGGAACCGGGTCGGCCACGCCGCTCGGCGCGGGCGGAAATGGCAGCCCGAACGGTTTGCCCGTTTCGAATACCGGGGCATAGGCCACAGGCGCCGGTGTTGGCTCCCGGGTGGCATTGTTCAGGATGCTTCCGAGCACAAGCATCAGCAACAGCGCGCCGGCGCCCCAGCCGGCCGAACCGGGCCGGGCGTTCTTGGCGTTTGATTTCGGCATCCTCGACTCGTCGATGCCAAACGGAGACGCGGACGCGACGCCGGGCATGTTTCCGTAGAGTTCCCGCCATGTTGCAACGGTCTGCGGATCGACCATCAGCGCCATCCAGTCCGGAAAGCGGGCCATCATGGGTTCGAGCACGGCCATGTCGCGCTTGAGCTGCGCGCCGCCGGGCATGCCTGGGGTGTTGAGGCGGGCGATGACGCCCATTTCGCGTGCGTCCATGCCGTTGCGTTGATCGATGGCGCGATTGATCCGCGCGCCGTGGTGGCCGAATTGATTCAGGCGGCGGCGGTCCTGCTGCCAATTAAACGCCGCGGTCGCCACGTTGAGCAGCATGTTATGGCCGGGTCGCCAGCCGCCGGCGAGCAGTTGGGCGATGCGGCCCTCGAAGATCGTGCGCGCCTCGATGTTGAGCAAATCGCCGTCGTCGAGATCGGCCCGCAGTTGCGCCTCCCAAGCGGCGATGTTCCCGATGGGGTGGTTTGCGCCGAGACCAATGCAGGCGGCATGGAATCTTTCGAACACGGCGTTGGCGACCGCATGGGGCGCGCCAAGCCCGGCGCCGTCCCCCGGTTCGGCGGCAGCCTCGGGCGTGCTCTTGGGCTCGCTTTTGAGTTCGCTTTTGAGTTTTACTTTAACGCCGGGCACGCCATAGTGCGGGGCCGGCGCCGGCGCCTGCTGCAACTCGTCGCCCGCCTCGTCCGTCCCATCCCTTTGCCCGAGCCCGCCGGGCGCCGCCTGCGCGGACTGGTACCCGGCCCAGCGCAAGGCCATCTCGTACGCCTCGCGAAGGTACTGGAAGTCACCTGCATCGTGTTGCTGGTCGACCAGCTTGAGCTCGCGCGCGTAAGCGCGCCGGATTGTTCCGGCGTCGGCATCGGTGCCAAGCTTGAGTCTGGCCAGAAAAAGTGGAATGTCGCGCATTGTCCGGTGTTCGGTCCTTGCAGTATGACGGGTTGATCTGATGCGGCAGTCGAGGTGCCGCCGGCGCGTCTTCCCGGCTGCAGGCCCGGGTTGGCAATCATGCATCATAACCCAGCCGCAGGAGCGCCCGGCTCGCCTATACTGGCTGCTCTCGTAGCGAACCAACAGGTCGGCAATGGAATCCTTCTTTCAAGAGTGCGTGGAGGCCGGGCAGCAAGCGCTGCTGATCGAGGCGATCCGCTCGGGCCAGACCGGCATCGACGAGCGCGACGGCGACGACCAGACCGCGCTCATGGTGGCGCTCGTGTATGGCGACGCGGCGCTGGCGGCGGCGCTGCTCGCGCTCGGCGCCGACTGCAACGCGCGCTCGAACGACGGCGACACCTGCCTGTCGCGCGCGATCGAGCGCGCCGACCTCGGCCTGGTCACGCTGCTGCTCGACCATGGCGCCGACATCGAACTGGCGTCGGCGGGCTGCTACACGCCGCTGGCGTTGGCCGCCATGCGCGGCCACGTCGAAATCATCGAGTGCCTGCTCAGGCGCGACGCCAACATCGAGGCGCGCGGCGAGATGGGCGAGACGCCGCTGATCGAGGCCTGTCTCGCCGGGCAGATGGACGCGATCGGCGTCTTGCTCAGGAACGGCGCGAGCCGCTCGGCGCGCGACGCCTCGGGTCGGACGATGTTCGATATTTTCGAAGGTAAGGCCGGCACGGCGCCGCCGTCACATGACGGCGCTTGAGGGCGGCGCCGCGGCGTAGGGCCGCAACGCGTTCTCCAAGGCGCTGATGTCGCCCGCCGCGACCAGCGTCAGATTGTTTTGTGGCGGCAGGCCGCACGCGCTCGTGGCGATCACGGGGATGCCGGCCAGCAGCGCCTGCAGCAGTTGCTGCGGACGCCCGTCGACCCACGACGGCGCCACCACCACGGCGGCCCCGCGCAGCCAGTCGTCGCCCGCGCGCCCGAGCAGTTCGACCTCGACCCCGTCCCAGAACGCGGGCGCCTCGAGTACGGGGCCGAGCAGGCCCAGCCGCAAACCGAGCGCGCGCGCGGCGCTGCGCATCTCGTAGGCGCCCTTGCGGCCCACGCTCGGGCCCGCGAACACGATCTTGCGGCCGACGCCCGGGTCCGCGAACCCGATCTTGCGGCCCGCGCCGGCGGCGGCGCGCGCGGCCGGCGGCGCCGTCCATGGCAGCAAGGTCGCGTTGCGGAATAGTTCGGCGACGCCGTGGTGCGGCGTGATGATCCGGCGCGCGCGCGCAAGCGCGGCTTGCTCGGCCGCGATGAGTGCCGGCGCTGCGCGGAAATCGGCCAGCGTCGTGCTCGCGGGATGCTGGCGGAATGCCTGGTCGAGCCGCGCCTGCGTCTGTTGCATCGGCAGCGCGCTCATGAGCACGTCGAAGCTGCGTCCCTGCAAGGCGCCCAGCTGCCAGACATGGGGCAGCAACTCTTGCGCGACGACGATGTGTTCGTCGAGATAGTGGAGCGACTTTACATAGGCCTGCGCGAGGCGCTGGCGGAAGCGCAAATTTGCGCGTTGCCGCGCCGCGCCCTGATGGGCCAGCCTGCGCGAGGCGAGCGCGCGCCACAGCGTGAAGACGGGGAAGGTGTGGATGCGCGCGTAGCCGTCGGTGGACCAGCCGTACTGGGGCTTGCCGCGCGCCTTGCCGTCGAGCGGCACGAACAGGCGGCGCGCGCCGTCGCCGTTGGCCGCCAGCCAGGCGTCGAACTCGGGCCAGACATTGTCGACCATCACCACGGTGCGCCGGTCCTTGTGCGGCTGCTGCACGTCGGCGCGGCGGAAGCATTCGTGCTGGCCGCAGGTCTCGCACGAGGCCGGCGTGCCCGCGCGCTGCCGGGCCAGCGCGATCACGGGAGCCGGCGCGCCGCGCGCGGGCGCGGCTTTGAGAATCGCCACGCGCAGCTTGTCGCCGTCCATTTGCGCGCTGATCGAGAACGGCAAGTCGGCGCGAAAGCGCAGGTCGACATAATTCCAGAACACGGTCGCGTCGCGCCCGAGCTGCGCGGCCGAACCTTCGACGATCTGCGAGTGCGCCTGCCGCTCGACGATCTCGAGCCCGGCGTCGACGGCGGCCTGGTAGAGCGCGTTGGAAAGCTGGCACAGGCCGCCGCCGATGCTCGGAATCACGCAGCCTTCGCGCAACTCGCGGCCCGGCACGTAGCCGCGGCGCGCGCTTGGGCGGCCCAACTGCGCCCAGAAACTGAAGACGCCGCCGGCCGGCACCCGCACGCCGTCGATGGCGCGCAGCGCCACGCGCAGGTTTTCGATCTTGCCGAGGTTGAGCTGGCGCAGTTCCTCCTTGTCGGAGCTGCGCAGCGCCGTCACCGATTCGCCGCAGACGACCCCGGCCTGCGCGCCGTCGGCCGGGACGCTCCAACGCCTGAGCCCTGCATTGCGCGCGTTCTTGCAGGCGCGCAGCAGTTGGTGCACCGTCGCTTTCGCTGAAAAGATCAAGGCCTCGCGGCGGGTCGGTAGGGGCGTGCTCATGGTCGGATTTTTTGCTATTTTTATAGAGGGCGGGCGGCGAGTGCCCGGCTGCTCATCGATTGTACGCGCATGGCTCGGCGCCTCCGCGTTGACGCTGGATTGGCGCCTAAGACGCTTCAGAAATCGCGTCGGAAAAATTAAAACCAACATCGTCCTCGCGAAGGCGGGGACCCATAGAACAGCGGCTCAAAGCAACCGTTCTATGGGTCCCCGCATGCGCGAGGACGATGTTGATTTGAGTTGTGAAAGGCTATTGATGTCGCGATTTCTGCCGAATCGCGTCGCGCATCCCGGCTTGCAGCTTGACGTGGCCAACCCCTATTGCCAGCGCAGGCGCGCACCCGCCGGCAGCGAGCTGATGGCCTGCACGCGCCCTTCGGCCACGAGCGCGCCGAGCTGGTCGGCCATGCGCGGCCCGGGATCGTCGGCGCCGGCCGGCAGGATCACGCCGACCCAGTTGTCGCGTCCCGAATTTTTGGCCGCGTACAGGCACTGGTCGGCCATCTTGACCACATCCTCCCACGAGTGCGCCTCGGGCTCGGCTTCGACCACGGGGAAGGCCGCGAAGCCGAGCGAGCAGGTTTTTTGCAAGATGACGCCGTTGCCGAGGTCGAAGTGCAGCTCGCTCACGGCCGTGCGCAGCTTGTCGGCCAGCAGGTCGGCGCAGGCGCGGTCCGAATTGCGCGCCACGATCAGGAATTCCTCGCCGCCCCAGCGCACCACGAAGTCGGCGTCGCGGCAGGCGGCGCGCAGCGCGGCGCTGGTTTGTTGCAGCACGAGGTCGCCGGCCGCGTGCCCGTAGGTGTCGTTGACCGACTTGAAATTGTCGAGGTCGACCATGAAGAACAGCAGGCTGTGGTTGATGCCGGCGCGCTCGGCCCCGGGCGCGCGGAACTGGCGGCTGATCCGGGCCAGCTCGTCGGGCATGCTCAGGCCGAGGAAGCGCCGGTTCTTGAGCCCCGTGAGCGGATCGACCATGCTCGCCTCCCGCAGCGCGTCGTTGGCCTGTTGCAGCGCCTCGGTGCGCGCGCGTACCAGGGCCTCGAGTTCGTTGTTGCGCTTGCGCAGACGGTGGGTGCGCCAGCGCAGCAGCAGGAACAGCAGCGCGCCGGCGCCGAGCACGCCGAGCAGCATCGCCCACGGGGTGCGCCACCACGGCGGCAGGATCCGCACGGCGCGCGTGGCGACCGGGCCGAAGTCCTCCGAGCCGAGCGAGGCGCGCACCTCGAAGCGGTAGCTTCCTGGCGGCAGGCCGGTGTAGCGCGCCTCGCGGATGTCGGTGTCGCGCCACTCGTCCTCGAAGCCGACCAGCCGGACCTGGGTGCGGATCCGCGACTCGTTGGTGTAGCTCAGCACGGCGAAGCGGAAGCTCAGCGTGCGGTCCTCCCAGGCCACCTGCGGCGTCGCCGCGGCCAGCACTTTGCCGTTGCCGTCCTGCAGGCGCAACACGCGCGCCGGCGGCAACGGCGCGGCGGGCGGCTCGACCGCGGCCTCGTAGTGGCCCATACCGCTTGCCATGCCCATCCAGACGTCGCCGTTGGCGTCGGCCCAGAAGGCGTTCGAGGCGGCATCGTCGCTGGGCAAGCCTTCGCCGCGCGCGAATTGGTCGAGGCGCCCGTCCTTCCAGCGCTTGATGCCTTGCGCCGTGCCCAGCCACATGGCGCCGCCGCGGTCGAAGCCGAGCGAATAGATGTTGTCGGCCACCAGCGTGGCCGGGGCGTCGATCTGGATCGCGCGCACGCCGCCCTTGGGATTGAATTTAAAGCGCGTCAAGCCGTGCATGTTCCAGTAGCTCACCAACAGGTCGCCCGCCGGGTCGAACGCGAGCGCCTCGACATGCTCCTCGCGCAGGCCGTCGGCGATGCCGAAGCGGCGCCAGCTGGCGCCGTCTTGAAAGGCCAGTCCGTTCATGCCGGCGACCCACAGGCGACCCTTGGCGTCGTGCACGACCTGGTTGATCTGCTCGCCCGGCTCGCCCTTGGGCATGGGCACGGCCTCGCCCTTGTAACCGTCGCCGGCGCGCACCATGCGGTGCAGGCCGTTGGCCTGGGTGCCCAGGTAGAGCGCCTTGTCGGGGCCGAAATCCATCGTGTTGATGCTGCTCGGCTTGCTCAAGTGTTCGAGCGGCACCGAACGGAATTGGGCGCTGCCCGCCGGGCGCAGCAGCAGCGCGTTGCCGTCTTTCTTGGTGTTGTTGCCGCCCGCCCAAAGATTGCCCTCGGCATCCTCGACCAGGGTGTAGATCGTGCGCTCCTCGGTGCCCGGCAGCACCCGCCATTCGGTGTCGGTGGACCAGGCCAGGCCGCGGTTGGTGCCGGCCCACAAGACGCCGTCGCGGCTGCGCAGGATGTTCCAGACCGTGTCGGAGGGCAGCTTCTGGCGCCGTGTGTGGGCGGTCCAGGCGAGCCGTCCCTGCAGCCGGTGCAGGCCTTCGGAGGCGACCCACAGGTTGCCCTCGCGGTCGATCAGCATCGATGTGGCGGACTGGGTCGGCAAGCCTTTCTGGTCGCCGAGCAACCACGGGCCGCGTTCGTCGAAGTGCACCAGCCCGAGGTTGGTCGGTGCCCAGACCCCGCCGCGCGCGTCGGGCAGCAGCGCGCCCTTGAGCACGGAGGCGCCCGGCAGGTGCGCGCTCAAGTCTTCGCCGGCGTCGTCGAACGAGGCCAGGCGCAGCAGCACGCGCCGGCTGCGGATCCAGATGCGGCCTTTGCCGTCCTTGAGGATGGTGTGGATCAGCTCGTTTTTGAACGCGGGCGGCAGCGCGCGCCCGGTCCAGGCGCCGGCGCGGTCGCGCCGGTACAGTTTGCCCTGCGCGGTCGCCAGCACATCCTTGCCGTCGGGGGCGCTCCAGACCGCGCCCGTGTCGACCGCCGGCAGGCCGGCGACCAGTGCGAGCTTGCCCGGCGGGCCCTCGTACAGGCCGGCGGTGGTGGCGACGAACAGGTGGCCGGCGCGCGTGGCGGCGATCGCCTCGATGCGCTGGGCCGGCAAGATGGTGGCCTTGACGGCCGGGTCGGGTTTGCTGCCGGACCAGGCCAGCGCGCCTTTCGCGTTCATGATCCAGATGCGTCCGCCGGGCTCCTGGTACAGGCCGATGATGCTGTCGCTGTTGAGGCCCTCGGCGGTGCCGAAACGGTCGAAGCGGTTGCCGTCGTAGCGGAACAGGCCGTCTTCGGTGGCGACCAAAATGAAGCCGTCGCTGTCCTGGGCCAGGCCGGTGATGGCCTGGTTGCGCAGTCCTTGCTCGGGGCCGTAGCTGCGGAAATTGTAGGCGCCCGGGGTGTCGCCGGCGTGCGCGTTCGGCAAGCCGAGCAGGAGCAGGGCGGAGCACATGAGCAAAGTGCGCAGGGACAAGATCAGAGGCAAGATGGTTCGGTCCTTTGCTGTTTTTTCAAGCAGAACTCTGCGCGTCGCCATTCGAACTCTTGATTCCGCGCAATAGGACAAGTATCAACGGCTGGGGGGTGGGAGTCAACGGAAACAGGGGGGCGGGGCGATTCCAGGCGTGTGCGCACCACAATAAATGTGTTGACACTTTGACTTCAATAGTTACTGACTGCAACATGCTGCGCGGGCCGATGGCGGCGAAAGCGCTAAACCCACGTCGTCCTCTGCGGATGGCTCGGCGCCCCCGCGTTGATCCAAAGAACGGTTGCTATAGCTTACCGTTCTATGGATCAACGCATTCGAGGCTGTCACGAAAGGGCGGTAGCGCGCGCAATTGGCGTTTAAGACGCATCAGAAACCGCGTCGCAAAAATATTAAATATCAAAAACCAACATCG
>JAZKIN010000240.1:0-7710 GCA_040384885.1 Pseudomonadota bacterium
GCGGCGGCCGGCGCGGACGCGGGCGCCGCGGCCGCGGAGCCGCCGCGCTGCTGCGACAGCAACCACTGCGCCTCGGGCAGGCCGGCCCCCGCGGCGGCCTCGAGCGCGCGCAGCGCCTTGGCGGTGCGCGCCGGCGGCGCGGCGGCGCCGCGTTCGGCGCCCGCCTGCGGTTCGAGCAACAGCTGCGCGAGCACCAGGCCGGCGCGCGTGACGCCGGCGTCGAACGCGCGCTCGTACCAGAGCGCCAGCGGGCGCGGGCTCTGGCGCGCCAGTTCGAGCGGGATGTGGGTGCCGATGAGTTCCCACGCCTCGGGGCACTCCTGGCACGCGGCGCGCTCGAGCCAGTGCAGCGCGGTCGGCAGGCTTTTCGGCAGGCCCGTGCTGCCTTGCAAGTACAATTTGCCCAGTTCGACCTGGGCCAGCGGGCGGCCGGCGCGCGCGGCGCGGATGATGCCTAGTTCTTCACGGTTTGCCATCGGCTCGTCTTATCTTTGATAGTCGCAGGAACATTGATCGGGGGATGCAACAACTTTGTGCAAAAGCAACGATTCGCGGGGCCGGGCAAGCACCGGCCGCGATCCAAAACACAGCTTACGCCGGGGCCCCGGGGCCGAAGCGGCGAACACGCCATTTGTTGATTTTCCGCAAACAAGCCGGCCGCAAATGGACGTGTCCGGCAACGGGCGCCGGACGGGGCGCGCCCGGCGCCGCGGCGAGGCCGAAAAAACAACGCGGCGCGGCGCTTTGGCCGCTTTCGACCAAACCGGCCCGGCACACGTGACCAAGCCTGGCGGGCGGCGCCGGCTTCGAATTTAAGGTGGGGCCAACGCAAGGTTCAGCAATCGGTGCGGCGAACGGCGCAGCCCGCCTGCGCCGCACCCGATCACCCTTAAAGGAAACGCACATGAAAAACTCCCTCCTGGCCGCCGCGCTGCTATGCGCCGGCACGGCGCACGCGCAATCGTCGCTGACCGTGTACGGCAACATCGACATCGGCGCCATCAAGCGCAGCGGCACCACGCTCAACATCGGCAAACGCGCCAACAACACGCTCGGCTTCAAGGGCACCGAAGAACTCGGCGCCGGGATCAAGGCGCTGTTCCAGCTCGAAATGCGTTACGAGCCCGACACCGGCACCAACGAAACCGGCGCCGGCGGCGTCCAGCGCCCCCTGTTCCAGGGCCAGAGCCGGGTCGGCCTGCAGGGCGGCTTCGGCATGGTGCGCATCGGCCGCGGCCTGACCGCGTTCCAGGAGACCAGCATGGCGTTCGAGCCCTGGCACGGCTTGCCGACCCCGGCCGGCTTCCAGACCGACATCATGGTGGCCGGCTTCACCTCCGACCCGCTCGGCGCCCCCGGCAACGCGGGCAACCGGCTGTCGGACGCGCTGTTCTACAACTCGCCCGAATGGAACGGCTTCCAGCTCAACGCCACGGTCGCGGCGCGCGAGGCGACCCCGAACGGGATCGCGGTGCCGCCGCTGTACCCGTCGGGCGCGCAGCCCTCGGCCAACCCGTTCTCGCTGACCACCACCTATAAAAACGGCCCGCTGGCAGGCATGCTCGCGCTCGAACGCAACGGCGTCGAGAGCGAGGTCTACTCGATCGCCGCCTCGGTCGACGTCGCGCGCATGGTGCCCGGCCTCAAGCTGATGGCCTCGTACATCCGCCAGGACCAGAGCCACACCGCCCTGCCCGGCTTCGACGACACCAAGTCGTGGGTCGTCGGCGCGAACTGGGCCATGGGGCCGGGCAAGGTGCTCGCCGGCTACGGACAAAAGTCGCCCGAGGGCGTGGCCAAGACCAGGCAGTTGTCGGTGGGCTACGAGTACAGCCTGTCGAAGCGCACCTATCTGTACTTCGACGCCTCGCGCAAGGAGGCGGCGAGCGCGCCGGCGGCGGCCACGGCGACCCGCATCAAGCATTTCGCGCTCGGCGTGAACCATGCTTTCTAAGCCGGGCGGCGGCGGCCCCGGCGCGCGCGATCTGTGTCCGCATGCATACAAACGGGGCGCCGCGGACCCGCAAAAATACCGTTTTCATACGCTTTGTGTCATTTCCGCAACCGCATTCGTCAACGTCGCTTCGGCTTCCTGTACAAGCCCAAAAAACGATGGCATATTGGTCAAGCCGAATTAGTACGCGCGTTCGTTTTTAGAATAATTACCCCCCTGGAGATGCAATGAAAACAAAATTATTTGCTGCTGTTATCGCTACCTGTTTCGCGGCCCCTGCTTTTGCCCAATCGAGCGTTGTGATCTACGGCATCGCTGATGCCGGCATCATGAAGACCAAGGGCGAGAAAGCCAAGCTCGTCAGCGGCATCGCCGACGGCTCACGCATCGGTCTGAAAGGTACCGAAGACATCGGCGGTGGTTTCAAGGCGATGTTCCAGCTGGAAGCGCGCGTCGAAATCGACACCGGCACCCAGACCCCGGAACTGATCACGCCTAACCAAGGCCTGTACCTGACCCGCGGCATGGGCTCGATCCCGGCACCGATCGTGGCCGGCCTGCGCGTCGCGTTCCAGCCGAAGATCGCCGTCAACGCCGACAAAGCCCTGTTCGACCGCACCGCGATGGTCGGCCTGATCACGCCGGTCGGCGCCGTCCTGCTGGGCCGCATGTACACCCCCGGCTACGAAGTGTTCGCCGCCGCCGACGTGTTCGAAGCGGGCACCGGCGCGAGCTGGGGCCACATCACCGGCGGCACCGCCGGCTTCACCTCGCTCGGCGCCGACATCCGCTCGCAGAAATCGATCCAGTACCGCATCGCCACGCCAAAAGGCCTCGGCGGCTCGGTCATGTACGGCTTCAAGAACTCGGGCTACCTCGGCCGCTACGAGAAATTCCTCGGCGCCGCCGTGACCTACAAGGCCAACGGCTTCGACATGGGTGTCGGCCACAACCGCGGCACCGACCTCGACGGCAACACCAGCCTGGTCACGACGACCGCCGGCGGTTCGTACAAGATGGGCGACTTCAAGCTGTTCGCCGGCGTGCACACCCAGCGCAACCGCAACTCGGCGCTGATGCGCGACTACATCGGCGGCTGGGACAGCACCGTGGCGCCGTCGCTGGCGCCGCTCGGCGTCGCCACCGCTACCGCCCTGCGCAACATCTTCATCACCAACATCCGTGCCAACACGCAAGTCGACGCGATCAGCTACCAGGTCGGTGGCCACTACGCGATCGGCGCCGGCCGCATCATGGCAACGTTCGCCAAGCAAAACGACAAGCTCGCCAGCAACAGCGACGCCACCTTGATGGGTATCGGTTACGACTACAACCTGTCCAAGCGCACCGACGTCTACACCGTCTACACGCACATCAAGAACTCGGGCGAAGCCCAGTACACCCCTGGCGCGGCCAGCGCACCTGGCGGCTTTACCAAGCTCGCCGGCGAAGACAGCTCGGCACTGCAGATCGGTGTACGCCACCGCTTCTGATCGCCCGCTGCGGCTTGCCGCGGCAACCCCAAAAGACGCCTCCGGGCGTCTTTTTTTCGTTTGCGCGGCAGCAATGGTCTGGCGCAAGTCAACAAACGGTTAGAATTGCGTTTGTCCGCGGCCAAGGCCCGTCACCGCTGGCGCCATCGGCGCGCCGCCTCTCCTAATTTTCTTACGCTCAAGACCCCGATACCCATGACCGCAACACTGGATTCCGCCGCCGTCGCCGCCTTCCTGGCCGACCATCCCCTCTTTTTCGAAGAGCACGCCGCCCTGCTGGGCCAGGTCAAACTGTCGAGCCCGCTGACGGGCAAGGCCGTCTCGCTCCAGGAACGCCAGATGGAAATGATGCGCGACAAATACAAGTCGCTCGAACTGAGCATGGCCAAGCTCGTGCGCACGGCGCAGGACAACGCGGCGATCGCCAACAAATTCCACGCCTGGACCTGCAGCCTGCTCGAGGTGCGCAACGAACCGGACCTGCCGCGCGCGCTCACCGACGGCCTGCGCAGCCATTTCACGCTGCCGCAGGCCACGGTGCGCCTGTGGGACCTCGCGCCCGCGCACGCCGGCGGCTGGTATGCGAGCGGCGTGTCGGACGACGCGCGCATCTTCGCCAACAGCCTGCACGCGCCCTACTGCGGCAACAACCACGACTTCGAGGCGGTGCGCTGGCTCGACGACGCCGCCAACGTGCAGTCGACCGCGATCGTGCCGCTGCGCGCGGGCACCTCGGCGTTCGGCCTGCTGATCCTCGGCTCGCCCGACCCGGCGCGCTTCACGGCGAGCATGGCGACCGACTTCCTGATCCACATCGGCGAAACCGCCAGCGCCGCGCTGGCCACGCTGCGCGCCTGAGCATGGACGGGGGCGGCGCCAAGCTGGACTGGGTGGAACGCTACCTGGCCGGCCTGGCGAGCGGGCGCCAGCTCTCGCCCCTCACCATCGGCGCCTACCGGCGCGACCTGCGCGAGCTCGCCACGCTCGCGGGCGCGGCCGGCTGGGACGCGCTCGGCCACTTCGAGATCCGGCGCTTCACGGCGCGCCTGCATGCGCAGGGCCTGGGCCCGCGTTCGATCGCCCGTAAATTGTCGAGCTGGCGCGGTTTTTTCGGCTGGCTCGCGCTCGAGCGGGGGCTCGCCTCGAATCCGGTCGAGGGCGTGCGCGCGCCGCGCCGCGCGAAAACCCTGCCCAAGGCGCTGTCGGTCGACGACGCGGTGCGACTGGTCGGCGGCGGCGCGCACGCCCCCGGCCACGCCGAGCCGCCCGCGCTGTGCAACCGCGCGATGTTCGAGCTGATGTATTCGAGCGGGCTGCGGGTGTCGGAACTGGCCGGGCTCGACGTGCACTACGCCAAGGCGGCCGGGGCGGCGCCCGAATCGCTCGGCTGGATCGACTTCGACGCGGCCGAGGTCATGGTCACCGGCAAGGGCGGCAAGAAGCGCAGCGTGCCCGTCGGCAGCCACGCGCTCGACGCGCTGCGCGCCTGGCTCGCGGTGCGCCCGGCCCCGCTGGCCGCGGCCGGCAACGCCCTGTTCCTGTCGCAGCGCGGCAGCCGCATGACGCCGCGCGTGGTCCAGCTGCGCATGAAAACCTTCGCGCGCCTGGCCGGCACCGCGGTCGACGTCCATCCGCACGTGCTGCGCCACTCGTTCGCCTCGCACGTGCTGCAATCGTCGGGCGACCTGCGCGCGGTGCAAGAGCTGCTGGGACACGCGAGCATCACCTCGACCCAGGTCTACACCGCGCTCGACTTCCAGCACCTGGCGGCGGTGTACGACAAGGCGCACCCGCGCGCCAAAAGCCGCAAATGAAGAAGTGGATGGACAAGTAACTTCGCAAGCAAATAAACAAACAAGCAAATAGGCAAATAAAGCAACGGCCTGCGCATGAGCGGGATCAAGCCGAGGCGGCTTAAATGGAAGCAAATGGCGAAATCCGGCATAATCGCTCGTTCTTCGCGCCCGGCCGCTTGCGCCCGCCGGGCGAACACAGCGGCAGATTCACACTATAGATACGGAACATCGAAATGGCCTTAATTCCCTGCACCATCCTGACGGGCTTCCTGGGCGCCGGCAAGACCACGCTGCTCAAGCGCATCCTGCAGGAGGAGCACGGGCTGCGCATCGCCGTCATCGAGAACGAGTTCGGCCAGGAGAACATCGACAACGAGATCCTGGTCCACGACAGCGGCGAACAAATCATCGAGATGAACAACGGCTGCATCTGCTGCAGCGTGCGCGGCGACCTGATCGTGGCGCTGGCCGCGCTGGCGCAAAAGCGCGAGGCCGGCGAGCTCGCCTTCGACCGCGTGGTCATCGAAACGACCGGCCTGGCCAACCCCGGGCCGGTGGCCCAGACCTTCTTCGTCGACGAAGAAGTGAACGCCCACTACATGCTCGACGCCGTGATCACCGTGGTCGACGCGCGCCACGCGATGGCCCAGCTCGACGAGCACGAGGAGGCGCAGCGCCAGGTCGGCTTCGCCGACAAGCTGCTCATCTCCAAGACCGACCTCGTGGACGCGGGCGCGCTGGCCGCGCTCAAGGCGCGCCTCGGACGCATCAATCCGCGTGCGCCGATGTTGCATTCCGATCACGGCCGGATCGCGATCGCCGACGTGCTCGACATCCGCGGCTTCAACCTCAACGACAAGCTCGAGCTCGATCCGGCCTTCCTCGGCGCGCCCGCGCCCCAAGCAGGCGAGGAGGACGTCCATGTGCACAGCGAGGCCTGCGGCCACGAACATGGTCACGGACACGACCACGAACATGCGCACGGACACGACCACCACAGCGCCCGCCACGACGACGAAATCGCCGCCTTCGTGTTCAAGAGTGCGCGTGCGTTCGACCCGGCCCTGCTCGACGAATTCCTCGGCTCGGTGGTGCAGGCCTTCGGCCCGCGCATGCTGCGCTACAAGGGCGTGTTACTGATGCAGGGGGCCGATCGCAAGGTCGTGTTCCAGGGCGTGCACCAGATGATGGGCAGCGATTTGGGCGCCAAATGGGGTGAAACCGAGGAACGTGGCAGCAAAATGGTGTTTATTGGCAAAAATTTACCAAAAGATGTCTTTATCCATGGATTGGAGCAATGTTTGGTATAAACTATTCCGGTTTCGTGATGCACGGTCTTTAAATACGGCCTGTTAAGTACGCGCCGCCCTGTGCATTGCCCTTGTTTGACGACTGAATTGCCAACACGCCAACGCGGCGAGGGGATGACATCGGGATGGCAAAATGACGCAGAGCGTGACGAAATCGGCAAAAACCACGAAAGCGCCGGCCACGGCCAGCAAGGTGGCGACCCCGCAGCGCAAAGGCGCAGGCATGATCAAGACCGTCGCTGCGGTGCTGGCCAAAAAAATCGCGGGGGCGCTGCAGCCTTCGGTGAAAGGCAAGGCCAAGGCGGCACCGGCGGTGGCGGCGCGCCCGGCGGCCAAGCCGGCAGCGGTGAAATCGGCGCCCAAGACGGTTGCGCGGCCCGCGGCCAGGGCGCTTGTCAAAGCGGCGCCGAAGGTGCTCGCCAAGCCGGTCGCCAAGGCAGTCGCGCAGAAGTTGGTTGTAGCGCCAGTGGTAAAGCCAGTGGTAAAAGCCGTTGCAAAGGCCGTCGTGCGGGCAGTTGCAAAACCTGCAACCAAGGCGGCGGTGAAAGCGGCGCCGAAGCTTGCCGCCGCGCCCAAGGCGTCCGCAAAACAAGCAGTACAAGCAGTTCCGAAAGCAGTGCCGAAAACGGTAGCGCAGCCAGCGTCCAGGGCAAGCGGAGCGGCAGAGGCGCCGTCCGCAAAGACGGCGCCGGCCAAGCCGGCAGCGGCTTCGGCGAAGGGGGTGGCGCAGCCGCCCGCGCCAACGCCAAAACCGGCCGCGGCAGGCAGTGCAGAGACGGTAGCTCAGCAAGCCGTCAAGGTAGTCGATTCGCGCACGAGCACCGGAGTAGTTGCCGATGCCGCAAGCGAGTTAGCTGATAAAATGAAAACCTCTGTCGTATCGAAGGTAAGCGAAGTCATGACTAAAACAACTAAATCGACCCCAGCCGCGAACGCCGATGGCCGTCTCCTGACCGAAGATGAAATTCGCGTCATGAAAGAGGCGGACTATATGAACCCGGCGCAGTTGGCTTTCTTCAAGGCCCGCCTGCAGCAGCTCGAAAAAGACCTGCTGCGCAACGCCGGCGAGACCACCGAGCACCTGCGCGAAACCGTGCTCGTGCCCGACCCGGCCGACCGCGCCACGATCGAAGAAGAACACGCGCTCGAACTGCGCA
>JAZKIN010000241.1:0-13696 GCA_040384885.1 Pseudomonadota bacterium
CAAGGGCAAGGGCTGCGACACCTTCGGCCCGGTCGGCCCGTGGCTGGTCACGCGCGACGAGGTGATCGACGTGCAAAAGCTCGACCTCTACCTCGAACTCAACGGCAAGCGCATGCAGACCGGAAGCACCGAGACCATGATCTTTTCGGTCGCGCAGATCGTCAGCTACCTGTCGCGCTTCATGACGCTCGAACCGGGCGACATCATCGCCACCGGCACCCCGCCGGGCGTGGGCCACGCGCGCTCGCCGCAGCGCTACCTCAAGCGCGGCGACACGCTGCGCCTTGGCATCGCCGGCATCGGCGAGCAGCAGCAGGACGTGCAGGCTTACGCCAAAACCTGAGCGATGGCGGCATCGACCGCCTCGGCCAGCCGCGCGACGATCTCCGACAGGTCGGCCGCGCTGGCGATGAACGGCGGCGCCAGCAGCACGTGGTCGCCGTGCAGGCCGTCGATGGTGCCGCCCATCGGGTACACCATCAAGCCGCGCGCCATGGCCTGGTTTTTGACGGCCGCGTGCAGCTTGCGCTCGGGCGCGAACGGCGCCTTGCCGGCGCGCTCCTCCACCAGTTCGATCGCCATCAGCAGGCCGCGGCCGCGGATGTCGCCCACGTGCGGGTGCGCGCCGAACACGTCGCCGAGCATGCGGCGCAGCGTGTGGCCGCGCGCCGTCACCGCCTCGAGCAAGCCATCGCGTTCGATCACCTGCTGCACCGCCAGCGCCGCCGCCGCCGCCACCGGGTGGCCGACATAGGTGTGCCCGTGCTGGAACGCGCCGCTGCCTCGGCGCAGCTGGTCGACCAGGGTGCCGCGCGCGATCACCGCGCCGATCGGCTGGTAGCCGCCGGCCAGGCCCTTGGCCACGGCCACGATGTCGGGCGCCACGCCGTCCTGCTCGAGCGCGAACATGGTGCCGGTGCGGCCCATGCCGCACATGACCTCGTCGGCGATGAACAAGATCCCGTATTTGTCGCACAGCGCGCGCACGCCCGCGAAGTAGCCGGGCGTGGGCGGGATCGCGCCGCCGGTCGCGCCCACCACGGGTTCGGCGCAAAAGCCGATCACGCGTTCCGGGCCGGTCTCCAGGATCGTGGTCTCGAGTTCGCGCAGCAGGCCGGCGGTGTACTGCTCGACGCTCTGGCCCTCGTCGCGGTCGCGGTATTCGTAGCAGGGCGCCACGCGCGGCACCGCCATCAGCAGCGGCGCGAAGTCGCGCCGGCGCCACTCGTTGCCGCCCACGGCCAGCGCCCCGAGCGTGTTGCCGTGGTAGCTCTGGCGGCGCGCGATGAACACGGTGCGGCGCGCCTCGCCGCTCTCGACGCAATACTGGCGCGCCAGCTTGAGCGCGGTCTCCATCGCCTCCGATCCGCCCGAGACGAAATACACCTGGTTAAGGCCCGCGGGGGCCTGCGCCACCAGCCGCTCGGCCAGCTCCTCGGCCGGCTCGGTCGTGAAAAAGGCGGTGTGGGCGTAGGCGACCCGGTCGATCTGGCGGTGCATGGCCGCCAGCACGTCCGGGTGCCCGTGCCCGAGCGAGGAGACCGCCGCGCCGCCGCTGGCGTCGATGTAGGTCTTGCCGGCGCTGTCGCGCACCAGCATGCCGTGGGCGGCGACCGCGCGCGGCGGCGTGTGATGTAAATTGCGGTGAATGATGTTGCTCATGCCGTGCCCCGTTTTTAGAAGATTGACTGTTGACAATAATCTTGTTCGAGGTCGATTCTTTTGATTTTTCCCCTAGGCTGTGCGAATATTTTTCCCGATTTCAATATCTCCGAGGAAGCCCATGACCCCGACCGACCGCCTTGGCCCGATCGACCCGGCGCAGCTCGACCCGGCCCAGCGCAGCGCCGCGCAGGCGCTCATCGACGGCCCGCGCGGCGCGTTGTACGGGCCGTTCGTGCCGCTGCTGCGCAGTCCCGAACTGATGTCGTGCGCCCAGCGCATGGGCGAGTACCTGCGCTACCGCAGCGCGATCGGGCCGCGCCTGACCGAGCTGGCGATCCTGGTCACGGCGCGCCAGTGGGACCAGCAGGTCGAGTGGGCGATCCACGCGCCGCTGGCGCTGCAAAGCGGGATCGCGCCGCACATTGTCGAGGCGATTGCCGCGCGCGCGCGCCCGCAGGGCATGCGGCACGACGAGCAGGTGGTGTTTGATTTTTGCACCGAGCTGCACCAGCAAAAGCGGGTCTCGGATGCGACCTACGGCAGCGCGCTGGCGCTGTTCGGCGAGCACGGGGTGGTCGATTTGATGGGGGTGAACGGCTACTACACGTTGTTATCGATGGTGATGAACGGCGCGCAGACGGCGGCGCCGGCGTCGAGTGCGACGCCGCTGCCGCTGTAGTACCGCTTAGGCCAGTGCTTCCTTGGCCGCTTCCTCCGGCGTGAGGCCGTCGTAGAACTGGTCGGTGAACCATTCGACTTCGTCCTCGATGTGCTCCTGGGCCTGCGCCTGGGTGGCGCCGCCGGCGACCAGGAAGCCTTCGACCTCGATGCACCAGTGGATCAGCGCCAGGGTTTCTTCGTCGAGTTCTTCTTTTTTCTTTGCCATGATCTGCCCTTTCAGAGGTGATTTAAGCGGGGTGATTCAAGCGGTGTGATTCAAGCGCTGAGGCCCTTGGCCAGCACGTCGGCCACGGCCTCGTTGATGTCGACGCCGCGCTCGAGCGCCAGTGCCTGCAACTGCTTGACCAGCTCGCCATTGAGCTTGACCGCGAACGGCACCAGTCCCGCGGCCTGGTCGAGCTTGCGCTGCTCGCGGCGGTCGACGACGGCCAGGTCGCCATTGCCGAACCCGGCCGCGCCCGGCGCAACCATTTTACCCATGAGTTTTTTGGCGTCGCTCTTGGCCATTCCTGTTTTTTTCATTTTGCTGCCCTTGGTGGTACGAATAAGCCATTTTACGCGCTGGCGTGAGGCGCGCAGCACACAAAAGGGCAGGCGGGTCCACAGAACCCATCCTGCCCTTGCTGTCTGCTGTAGTTCGCTATTAATACGCGGTGCCCGTTGCCGGGCGGTGCCGGATCAGGCGAGTACTTTTTTGAGCCATGCGCCCATGTGCACGACCTCTTCGGCGCACAGCGAGTGCTCCATCATGTAGTCATGCCACTCGACCTGGTAGCCGAGCGCCTTGAGCAGGTCGCGCGAGTCGGTCGCGCGCTTGATCGGGATCACGCCGTCGCGCTGCCCGTGCACCATGAAGATCGGGGTCGCCACGCTGTCGGCGCTGCGCTCCATCGACAGCTTGTCGGCCAGCGGCACATAGCCCGACAGGCACATCAATCCGGCCAGCGTCTCCGGGTGGCGCAAGCCCGTTTGCAGGGCCATCGCGCAGCCTTGCGAAAAGCCAGCCAGGATGATGCGCGAAGCAGGGATGCCGCGCGCTTTCTCGCGCGCGATCAAGGCTTCGATCTGCGCCTGCGACGAGCGCAGGCCGCCTTCGTCCTCGCGCTTGGTCAGGTCGGCGTTGCTGATGTCGTACCAGGCGCGCATCACGTAACCGCCGTTGACGGTCACCGGTATCTGGTTCGCATGCGGGAACACGAAGCGGATCCCGGGCAGGCCCTTCAGATCGAGCTCGCGCACCATCGGCACGAAGTCGTTGCCGTCGGCGCCCAGGCCGTGCATCCAGATGATCGCCACGGTCGGATTGGGCGCGCTTTCGATTTCGATGTTCGGTAACAGGTCGCTCATGTTCTTTTTCTTTCTTGGTCTAGGCGGCCGGCGGGCGTTGCGCCGATTTGGGACGGAACGCCTTGCACACGGCCGGATTGGTGTCGATATACGGGCCGCCGATCAGGTCGACGCAGTAGGGCACGGCCGCGAAAATGCCGGCCACGAGCTGCTTGCCGTCGGCATCCTTGAGCCCTTCGAGGGTTTCCTTGATCGCCTTCGGCTGGCCGGGCAGGTTCATGACCAGCGCGGCGTGGCCGTCGATCTCGCGGATCACGGCCAGCTGGCGCGACAGGATCGCGGTCGGCACGAACTGCAGGCTGATCTGGCGCATCTGTTCGCCAAAGCCGGGCATCTCGCGCGTGCCCACGGCCAGCGTGGCCTCGGGCGTGACGTCGCGCCGCGCGGGACCGGTGCCGCCCGTGGTCAGCACCAGGTGGCAGCGCCGCTGGTCCACGAGCTCGGTCAGGGTCTGTTCGATCAGGGCGCGCTCGTCGGCGATCAGGCGCGTCTCGAGGCGGTAGGGCGTGGTGATGACGCTGGCGAGCCAGTCGGACAGGGCGGGGATGCCCTTGTCCTCGTAGACGCCGGCGCTGGCGCGGTCGGACACCGAAACCAGTCCGACCACCAGCAGCTCGCCGTCGCCGATGCTGTTATTCGTCGTCGGACTCGGCATCGATCTCTTCGCCATCGATATCGGCATCGTCCTCGGAGGCGACGACCTTGCCCTTGCTGGCGCATTGCTTGAGGATCTGGAAAATCTCGCGGTACGCCTTTGGCGGCTTGTTCTCGGCCTGCTCCTTGCGCGCGTTGCGGATCAAGTTACGCAGGTGCTGCACGTCGAGCTCCGGGTGCTCGCCGAGCAGCACGGTCAGCGCCTTGTCGTCGGTCAGCAGTTTTTCGCGGCGCCGCTCGAGCGCGTGCATGGCTGCGGTGTCCGACTTGGACATGCCCTTCCAGCTGTCGATGGTGCGCTGGATCGCGGCCACTTCTTCCTCGTCGAGGGTGCGCATTTTTTTGCCGACGAACTGCATCTGGCGGCGGCGACCTTCGTGGTTCGTGATCAGCTGGCATGCCAGGATCGCGTCGCGCACGTCTTCGGGCATCGGCACGCGCTTGACGCGGTCGCGCGCCTCGGCGACGAGTTCCTCGCCGAGCTTTTGGAGCACCGTCATCTGGCGCTTGAGCTCGGACTTCGATGGGCGTTCGTATTCTTGCTCGAACTCGGTAGATTGGAACCCGCAGGCGCCCCGGTTTGGATTTGGCATGGTATTTATGGATGTAGCAGGCGCGCGGCCGGCCAGTGAAAACTGTAAACGATTGCCATCATAACCGTTTTAGGCCGCTACGTCGCCGTTCATCCACCAAATGCATGGCTATTTTGATAACCATGGCGTCAGGAAAAGCTTATCTAAGTCATTGATTTGCTTGCAGGGCGCGCGATTTCCCGACCCATTGCTGCACCGATGCACGCGCCCATTGCTGGGTCGCGTAGTCCTTCAGGCGCTGCGGCACCGGGTCGCCGTTGGCGATCAGGCGCATCAGCATCAGCGCCAGATCGGCGTCGGCGATGCACCACTGGCCGAACAGGTTCGGGCCGGCGACCAGGCTGGCGGCGAAGCGGACCAGCTTGTCGGCGGCGGCCTGGCCTTCGGCCGACAGCGGCTCCGCGGTCGGCGTGTAAAAGATGGTCTGGGTCGAGCGCTCGTTGCGCAAAGCCATCAGGTCGCTGCGCAGGAAGGCCTGGACCTGGCGCGCGACGGCGCGTTCGCGCGGCGCCGCCGGCAGCACCGCGGCGTGGGCGGGTGCGCCGAACACGTCCTCGAGGTATTCGACGATCGCGCTCGACTCCGACAGCAAAAAGTCGCCATGGCACAGGGCCGGGATGCGCGCGCTGGGCACGGCGTCGCGGTAGGCCGGTTCCTGGTGCTGGCCGGCGTCGAGGTCGATCGTCTCGAGCGTGAACGGCAGTCGCTTTTCGGTCAGCGCGACAAAGCACGACATCGCGTACGGGCTGGTGAAGGAGGTGTTGACGTAAAGCTTAAGGGCGTTATCTAGCATGGCGGTTCCGCTGATTGATGAGTCGAATTCACATCTTATTCCTTGCCGCGCATGGCAGGAAACGATATATTTTCCGTTCTTTTGTTACTTTGGCTCACATAAAACATGGTCGCCACGCGCCGCCTGCCCAATTTTTCAGCCCTGCGCGCGTTCGAGGCGGCGGCGCGCCACCAGAATTTTTCGCGCGCGGCCGACGAGCTGCACCTGACCCACGGCGCCATCAGCCACCAGGTGCGCGCGCTTGAACAGGACCTCGGCCTGCTGCTGTTTGTGCGCAACGGCCGCCACGTCACGGTCACGCCCGAGGGCCAGCGCTTTGCGCAGACGCTCGGGCGTGCGTTCGCCGACATCGCAGACGGCGCCGACGCGCTGCGCCCGGCCGCCCACCGCAGCCGCCTGACCGTGTCCTCGCTGCCATCGTTCGCGGCGCGCTGGCTGGCACCGCGCCTGGGCCAGTTCATCGAAGCCCACCCCGGCACCGAGATCTCGCTCCATTCAAGCAGCGAGCTGCAGGACCTCGCGCGCGAGGGAATCGACGTCGGCATCCGCTTCGGGCGCGGCCACTATCCGGGCCTGGTGTCCGAGCGCCTGATGGGCGACAACTACTATCCGGTCGTCAGTCCGCACTACCGCGGCGGGCGCCTGCCGGCGACAGTCAAGGAGATGGCGGAGGCGACCCTGCTGCGCTCGGACGAGCCATGGCTGCCGTGGTTCCAGGCGGCCGGCCTCGAGCTGGCCGAACCGCGCGGCGGCGTGCTGCTGCAGGACCAGTCGCTGCTGATCCGCTCGGCCGTCGACGGCAACGGCGTGGCGCTGGTGCGCCATGTGATGGCGCTGCAGGAGATCGCCGACGGCACGCTGGTGCGCCTGTTCGACGTCGCCGCCGCCAGCCGCTGCGAGTACTATTTCGTCTGCCCGCCCGAGGCGCTGGCGCGCCCGCCGGTGCAGGCCTTCCGCGCCTGGCTGCTCGGCGCGATCGCGCGCTTTAACGAGGAACAGGCGGCGCGTTCCCGGTAGAATGCAGCGGCGCGGGGAGTGGGTTAAACTGCTCGCTGAAACCCACCCGCTCTACTAGTGATCCCTTATTATTTTGCGCCGTGGTTTGCCGCCACGGTTTTCAGGCAGCGCGCTTCCACCACGGAAGCGCCCCTGGCCACCCGGACATCCGAAGAAAAATACGCCATGAACGACTCCGTCTTTATCCACACGCAAGACCAACTGAAGGCGCTCGCGCGCGACGTCCTGGCCTACGCCCGCGAGGCCGGCGGCACCGATGCCGCCGTCGAAATCAGCGAGGGCAGCGGCCTGTCGGTGTCGGTTCGCCGCAGCAAGATCGAGACGATCGAGCAAAACAAGGACAAGGGCATGGGCGTGACGGTCTATATCGGCCAAAAGCGCGGCAACGCGAGCACCTCCGATTTTTCGCCGGCGGCCATGCGCGCCACGGTCGACGCGGCCTACAACATCGCCCGCTTCACGGCCGAAGACGACTGCGCCGGCCTGCCCGAGGCCGAGCTGCTCGAAATGGCGCCGCGCGACCTGCAACTTTGCTACCCGTGGATCATCTCGACCGAAGAGGCGGTGGTGCTGGCCCAGCGCGCCGAGGCGGCCGCGTTCGACGTCGACCCGCGCATCACCAACAGCGAGGGCGCCAACGTCCACGTGCAGCAGTCCCACTTTGTGGCGGCCAACTCGCGCGGCTTTTCGGGCGGCTATCCGTTCTCGCGCCACACGCTGTCGGTCGCGCCGATCGCCGGCAAGGGCAACAAAATGCAGCGCGACGACTGGTACAGCTCGGTACGCGACCCGCGCAAGCTGGCCCAGCCCGAAGCCGTCGGCCGCTACGCCGCCGAGCGCGCCTTGTCGCGGCTGAACGCGCGCACGCTCGACACCCGCACCTGCCCGGTGTTGTTCGAGGCGCCGCTCGCGGCCGGCCTGCTGGGTGCCTTCGTGCAAGCGACCTCGGGCGGCGCGCTGTACCGCAAATCGACCTTCCTGCTCGATTCGCTGGGCACCGAGGTGTTTCCTAATCACATACAAATCCTCGAAGATCCGCATGTGGTCGGCGGCGTCGGCTCGTCCCCGTTCGACGAGGAAGGCGTGCGCACGGCGCGCCGCGACGTCGTCAAGGACGGCGTGGTGCAGGGGTATTTCCTGTCGACCTACACGGCGCGCAAGCTGCAGATGCAAACCACCGGCAACGCCGGCGGCTCGCACAACCTGACCATGGGCTCGAGCCTGACCAAGCGCGGCGACAACTTCGTCGGCATGCTCAAAAAGATGGGCACGGGCCTGCTCGTGACCGAACTGATGGGGCAGGGCACCAATTACGTGACGGGCGACTACTCGCGCGGCGCGTCGGGCTTCTGGGTCGAGAACGGCGTGATCCAGTACCCGGTCGAGGAGATCACCATCGCCGGCAATATGCGCGACATGTTCAAGCAGATCGTCGCGATCGGCAACGACACCCTCATCCGCGGCAACAAGCAGACCGGTTCGATCCTGATCGAGAACATGGTGGTCGCGGGCGGCTAAGTCCTCCTGCCGGAGCGCCTGACGGGCAAGATATTTAGATTGCAAGCTTTTAGGCTTGCAAATACACTGTGGCAGCAAGTTGGCACAGTCGCTTCCCGTCATGGTTCAATCAGGAGACAAAATAAATGCAACGTCGTTCCTTTCTTCAAAAAGCGGCGGCAGGCGGCGCGCTCGGCGCGGTCGCCGCGCCCGCGCTGGCGCAGAGCCTGCCCACGATCAACTGGCGCCTCGCCAGCAGCTTCCCCAAGTCGCTCGACACCATCTTCGGTGCCGCCGAGCACTTCACCAAGCGCGTGTCGGAACTGACCGGCGGCAAGTTCAATATCCGCGCGTTTGCCGGCGGCGAAATCGTCCCCGGACTCGAAGTCATGGATGCGGTCAAGAATGGTACGGTCCAGATCGGCCATACGGCTTCCTACTATTATTTTGGCAAGGACCCTACCTTCGCCTTCGACACCGCGGTGCCGTTCGGCCTGACCTCGCGCCAACAGGCGGCCTGGTACGAAGCGGGTGGCGGACGCGAACTGATGCGCGAGTTCTTCAAGGGCTACAACATCATCAACTTCCCGGGCGGTAATACGGGCACGCAGATGGGCGGCTGGTTCCGCAACGAGATCAAGACCATCGAGGACTTGAAGGGCGTCAAGATGCGCATCGGCGGCTTTGCGGGCAAGGCCGTGGCCAAGCTCGGCGTGGTGCCGCTGCAGATCGCGGGCGGCGAGATTTATCCCGCGCTTGAAAAAGGCACGATCGATGCCGCCGAGTGGGTCGGTCCGTATGATGACGAAAAATTCGGCTTCAACAAGGTGGCCAAGTTCTACTACGCGCCGGGCTGGTGGGAGCCGGGTGCGAGCTTTTCGTTTTATATCAATCTGCAGGAATGGGCCAAGCTGCCGAAGCTGTACCAGTCGGCGATCGAGGTGGCCACGTACGAGGCGCACGTGAAGATGCAGGCCGAGTACGACACCAAGAATCCGGCGGCGCTGGCGCGGTTGATCAAGTCGGGCGTCAAGCTGCGCACCTTCTCGCCGGCCATCATGGAGGCGTGCTACAAGGCGGCGCAGGAGGTGATGAACGAAGAGGCGGCCAAGAATCCGAAGTTTAAAAAGGTGTACGAGCCGTGGAAGCGCTTCCGCCAGGACCAGAATACCTGGGCGTCGGTGTGCGAGGCGCCGATGCAGGAGTATTTGATTCGGGCGAACCGCAAATAAGCATCAGTTGTGAATGAAAAAAACCGGGCCAAGAAAAATCGGCCCGGTTTTTTTACGTTCGCAAAGATCGCGAACTAAACCACACCACCACATCGTCCTCGCGAAGGCGGGGACCCATAGAACGAATGCATAGGCCGCGATCCCAAAGTTGAGTTAGCGTCCAGCAGCTGTTCTATGGGTCCCCGCCTCCGCGAGGACGATGTAGTTATGTTGAGCGCCGCGATTCCTGACGCGTGTTTACATCCTGCGCAGCGCCTGCCAACAAAAATCGGCCCGGTTTTTTTACGTCTGAAGAAATCGCGAACTAACCCTTGCCACCACATCGTCCTCGCGAAGTATCCAGTTCGTAACAAACCGCTCACGTGCCAAGAACCGGCGTATTGTTATCGCACGCACCGCGACTCCGGCAGCGTGGCTGTACTCCGCTTTGGCGCGTCGGCACTTCGCCGATTGCCTGTCGCGAAGAATTGTTCTGGTCACGATCAGACGCACATTTTGGCGAGCATTTGCTTCCCGTTGGAGAGATTTCTGTTTGATATGGCGTGACCGGGCCGTACCGCCGTGCGCATTGTCAATTTCAATGTGGAGGCTCTCATGTCCAAAAAAATCCCCATGCTTGATCCACTCGCCACTTTCATCGATGTCGGCAGTGAGCACATGCATGTTTCCATCGGCGGCGATGCGCCAAAAGTATTTGGCACAGTCACATCCCAACTGCATGCATTGCGCGACTGGCTACTCGAGCAAAAGGTCCGCAGCGTAGCCATGGAGGCGACCGGCGTCTACTGGCTGCCCTTATACCAATCGTTGGAAGCGGCCGGAATGGACGTCCGAATGATCAATGGTCGACAAACACGCAACGTCCCCGGCCGTAAAACCGACATGGCTGACTGCCAATGGGGTGCCACCCTACACATGCACGGCCTACTACGTGCCGGTTTCGTACCACCGGCCGATATCCGCCAACTACAAGATTACCTACGCCTACGTGCCGACCACGTGGCAGCAGCGGGCACATGCATACAACTAATGCAAAAAGCCTTCGAGCGCATGAACATCAAGCTTCATGACGTCATTTCCTCGCTGGTGAGCGTCAGTGGACTTGCCGTCACTCGCGCCATCATTGCAGGTGAACGCTCACCACACGCACTCCTCGCACTCTGCGATCCACAAATACGCAACAAAAAGGAAACCAGTGTCGTGGAATCCTTGCGCGGCACCTGGAATGAAGAACATGTCTTCGCACTTAACCAAGCCGTACAATCTTGGGATCACTATCAACGACTGATTGCTGACTGCGATAAGCAAATCGCGTCGATCCTGCCGCCATTCGACAATACAGCGCCACCTCTGCCGGGACCGAATAAACGGGGCGGAATCAACGCGCCTCAAATCGATAAATTACGCGAAATCCTACGGCAAATGTGCGGGGGCCAAGACCTCACCATCCTGCCAGGCCTCGCTCCGTTCAGCGTACTTCAAATTATCGGTGAGGTAGGAACCGATTTGACTGCCTGGCCAAGCGAAAAACACTTCACCACATGGGCCGGTCTTTCCCCGGGCAACAAAGATAGCGGCAAAAGAAAAGGACGCGTGAAACTGCAACGCAACCGGACCGGCCGACTGTTCTGCATGCTGGCCCAAAGTCTGGTCAGAAGCAAAGACATCGCGCTCGGCGGTTTCTATCGAAGACTAGCAGCGCGACGAGGTGGCCTAATCGCAACAAAAGCCGTTGCACGTAAACTTGCCGCATGGTTCTGGCGCCTGATGGTCAAAGGGCGCGACTACGTCGAAAAAGGACTGGAACACTACACCGAACAGGTCCGCAAAACTAAAGAGGCCACTCTCAAACGGTTAGCTAAAGAATTAGGACGCAAATTGGTTCCTATCCAATAAGACTTCGATACAGTTCTTGGAGAGGCGGGGACCCATAGAACGAATGCATAGGCCGCGATCCCAAAGTTGAGTTAGCGTCCAGCAGCTGTTCTATGGGTCCCCGCCTCCGCGAGGACGATGTAGTTATGTTCGAGCGCCGCGATTCCTGACGCGTGTTTACATCCTGCGCAGCGCCTGCAAAATAGGCTGCAACACCGCCGCGCCAAGGCGCGCGCTGCGGGCGCCGTCCCAGCCGGTATGCTCGTCCGGATCATTCGCGTTGTCCTTGAACGGCAACTCCAGGGTCAGCGACAAACAACCAAAGCTGTGCGTGATGTTGGGCGAACCCATGGTCAGCACCTCGTCGGTGTACGGCGCCGAAGGGTAGCCGTGCACGTCCTGGAAGTCCGGGCTCGAAATCTTATAATCGTCGCCGAACTGCTTCTCCTGCGCCGCCTGGGCCGCCGTAAAGCTCGGCAAGGCGTCGCTGCCGGCCGTGAACACATAAGGCAGGCCTTCGTCGCCATGCACATCGAGGAACAGGTCGCACCCGGTGCTCACCATCTTGTTCTTGACGTGGTAAACCTCGGGGCTGCGCGCCAAGGTCGGCGTGTTCCATTCGCGGTTCAGGTTGGCGCCGACCGCGTTGGTGCGCAGGTTGCCGTGCACCGAGCCGTCCGGGTTCATGTTCGGCACCACGTAGAACACCGATTCCTTGAGCAACTGGCGGCCGAACGGATCGGCCGGGTCGAGCAGGGCGTCGAGCATGCCTTCGACGAACCATTCGGCCATGGTCTCGCCCGGATGCTGGCGCGCGATGACCCACACCTTGCGCTTGGCGGCCGGATCGCCGATGACCAGCAAATTCATGTCGCGACCTTCGATCGTGCTGCCCAGGTCGACCAGGCGCACGTTCTCCGACATCTGCGCGCGGTCGCACAGTTCAAGGTGGCGCTCCCACGAATACGGCTCGAAGTAGGCGTAATAGACGCTGTCCATGGCCGGCGTGTGGCTGATCGTCATGACGCTGCCGTCGAACGCGGTCGGCACCCGGAACCAGCTCACGCGGTCGTAGCTGGCCATGGCCCGGTAGCCTTCCCAGCCGGCCGGATAGGCGCTGTCGCCGGCGTTCAGGAAGCGGATGCTGCACGCCTGCCCTTGCGCGCCCTGCAGGCGGAAGTAGAACCATTGGGTGATGTCGGCGTGCGAATCCTTGCGGATGTTCAGGTCGATGGCGTCGGCGCTCGTGGCGCTGACGACGTCGATGGCGCCGGCGTCGAACTGGCTGCTGATCTTGATAGACATGGTGAGTCCTGTGGTGGGAATGGGGTGCTTGGGTTTCAAAGGTGTAAGACCGAGATCATACTAAATTCGACCGGCGGCGGCGTGAAAATGGGCGCCCTTGCCCGCCATCGTGTGGTTTCCTGCGCTAGCTCAATGCCTCAGCTCGCCAGATTGCTATCGTGGCTGTTGGCTGCGCGCTCGTCGCGCGCCGTGGGCGTCGTCGACGCCCACCACCGACCGGAGAGCAAAATGGAAGCCGATTTCGATCATGTCGCCATTCTGGAAGAGCAAATTTCATCGTTGAGCAATGCGCTGGCCCACCTGGGCCGCGGCACCACGCTCGCCGAACTCATCAAAATCATCCGCTTCCCCGGTTGGACCACCCCGGCCGAATTCGCTTTCACGACGGCCATGCTCAGCAGTATGCAAGAACAAGTGCGCCTCGTCGAAACCATGCAACTCGACCTGCTCAAGGCCGCCCACCTCGTCGTCCAAAAGTGCCAGTAGGCCGGCGGCGACCGCACATATAAGGAGTAGGCATGACAGCAATCTGTTTTTCGCGCGTCGAGGTCACCAGCATCGGCGCCCACGGTTTCTGGCTTCAGTTTAACGACGAGGAAATCTACGTGCAGTTCGTCGAATTCCCCCGTTTCGAGCATGCGACGGTGGCGCAGATTTTCCGCGTCGAGTGCGCGGGCACGGCGCGCCTGTACTGGCCGGCGCTCGACCTCGACATCGGACTCGAAGCGATGCGCAACCCCTTAGCCGGCCGCCACTGCGCGCCCAGCCACTACGACTAAGCCCAACGAACAGCGCGCCTTGCGCACCCCTTGCCGGCCCCGCGGACTCGCGATAGTCCCCGGGGTCGCTTCTTTTGTGGCGCGGCCTGTTTGCGCAGGCAGTGGTCTGCGCAGGCCGCCAAATTGCGCAGGCCCCCATTTAAAGGGTGTCGCAAAACTTAAAATGAGCCGCTTGATTTGGCAGAAATCGCGAAATCGTTAGCTTCTAATACGTCAAACCAACATCGTCCTCGCACATGCGGGGAGGCATGCCTCCCC
>JAZKIN010000241.1:13706-24282 GCA_040384885.1 Pseudomonadota bacterium
ATGTGCGAGGACGATGTTGGTTTTTGATATTTATTTTTCTCCGACGCGATTTTTGAAGCGAATTAGGCGCCAATTCCATCGATTGCCCCCTTTCGCCACACCCTCTTTACGCAGGCCGCCTATTTACGCAGGCCGCCAAAGCGCGAGAAGAACGCGGCCCCGGCACCGGCCGCGCGCTCGTCCTCGCGCCGCAGCGCCGCCACGATGTGCTGCTCGGCCGCCTCGTAGGTGTACTGGTAGAGCGCGCGCGCGAGCGCGTACGCCTTCGATCCCGGCCACGGATCGGGCAGCAGCTCGATCGGCAGCATCGGGTCGTGCAGCTGCACCCGGCGGTAGGCGTGAATGAGCAGGGTGCGCAGCACGAAGGCCTGCTCGGGCACAAGCGGCTCTTCGCGCAGCAGCATCGCCAGCACCGGCGCGAACGTCTCGATGAAGTGGCGGTAGCCATCGACCACGTCGGTCAGGTCCCAACCGTCTTCGACCAGTTCGCGCAGCGGCCGGGTCGACACCGCGCCCTGCGCCACCGCGCTGCACACAAACAGCTTGCCGCGCACGCCGACCCGGCCCAGCACCTCCTCGATGATCTCGGTGTCGCCGGCCGGATGCCCGTAGACGCCGGGCGCCACCACCGCATAGCCCTCCCACAGCAGCTCCTTGCGCAGCACCGCGCGCTGGTGCGCGGTGATCGCGCTGCCGGTGGCGAGCAGCAAAGTCCATTTGCCGTCCCAGTGCAGCTCGAGCGGCGCGTAGATGCGGCGGTAGGCGCGCTCGAAGCGGGTAAGCGTCGCCGGCGGGATCGAGTACGAGCTGCGGCGCCCGTCGCGGTTGGCCTCGAGCCAGCCCTCCTGGGCCAGCCGGTACACGCTGGTGCGCAGCAGGCGGTCGTTGACGCCGAACGGGGCCAGCAATTCGATCAGGCTGCCGAGCCACACGGTGCCGCCGTGGGGCGCGATCGCGTCGCCGAAGATCGTCATCACGAGCGACTTCGAACGCGGCGGGTCGCCCGCGAGGAAGTTCGCTATCCATTCGTTGCTGTTGGCTGCTGTCATCTGTTCTGCTGGCTGGGGTCGGTGACAGGTATTTAAACACAAGATACAATTTTAGAAAATGATTCAAATAATTCGTGTACATCAAAGAAGTTGTATCGTAATATGGCTGCTGTAGATACGCCACTGGGAGACTGACATGTACGCGCAAATGGTAGAAACCGGCCTGAACAAGGTGCAAACGCTTGCCGACATGGGCGAGCAGGAGCGGCAATTCCAGGCGCGCATCGACGCCGGCATCAAGATCGAAGCCAAGGACTGGATGCCCGAGGCCTACCGCAAAACGCTGGTGCGCCAGATTTCGCAGCACGCGCACTCGGAGATCGTCGGCCAGCTACCCGAGGGTAACTGGGTCACGCGCGCGCCCACGCTCAAGCGCAAGTCGATCTTGCTGGCCAAGATACAGGACGAGGCGGGCCACGGCCTGTACCTGTACAGCGCGGCCGAGACGCTCGGCGTCTCGCGCGACGAACTGCTCGCCAACCTCCACTCGGGCAAGGCCAAATATTCGAGCATCTTCAATTACCCGACCCTGTCCTGGGCCGACATGGGCGCGGTCGGCTGGCTGGTCGACGGCTCGGCCATCATCAACCAGATCCCGCTGTGCCGCTGCTCGTACGGCCCGTATGCGCGCGCCATGATCCGCGTATGTAAAGAAGAGTCGTTCCATGCGCGCCAGGGCTACGACATCATGCTCAGCCTGTGCCGCGGCACGCCCGCGCAAAAGGCGATGGCGCAGGACGCGTTCAACCGCTGGTGGTGGCCGGCGCTGATGATGTTCGGCCCGTCCGACGCCGAATCGGTCAACAGCGCGCAGTCGGCGCAGTGGCGCATCAAGCTGTTCTCGAACGACGAACTGCGCCAGCGCATGGTCGACCAGACCGTGCCCCAGGCCGAGTTCCTGGGCCTGACCGTGCCCGACCCCGACCTCAAGTTCAACGCCGAGACGGGCCACTACGAATTCGGCGAGATCGACTGGTCCGAGTTCCACAATGTCCTCAAGGGCAACGGCCCGTGCAACAAGGAGCGCCTCGCGACCCGCGTCAAGGCATGGGACGACGGCGCCTGGTTCCGCGACGCGTTGGTGGCCTACGCCGACAAAAAGCAAAGCAAGCAGGCGGCGGCGTAAGCGCGGCCCGGCCCAGTCACAAGATCAAACCGGAGAATCAAATGAGCAAAGAATGGCCCCTGTGGGAAGTCTTCATCCGCAGCCAGCACGGCCTGGCCCACAAGCACGTCGGCAGCCTGCACGCCCCCGACGCCGAGATGGCCGTCAATAACGCGCGCGACGTCTACACGCGCCGCAACGAAGGCGTCTCGATCTGGGTCGTGCGCGCCGCCGACATCGTCGCCAGCAGCCCTGACGACAAGGGCATGCTGTTCGAGCCGTCCAACAGCAAAGTCTACCGCCACCCGACCTTCTTCCCGATGCCGGAAGAAGTCAAAAACCTGTGAGCGCGGCCTTGAATACCAACGCCAACGATAAATTCACCTACCTGCTGCGCCAGGCCGACAACGCGCTGATCCTGTCGCAGCAGTTGTCGCAGTTGTGCGGCAAGGGCCCCGCGCTCGAAGAAGACATGGCCCTCACCAACGTCGCGCTCGACCTGCTGGGCCAGACCCGCATGTGGCTCGGCTACGCCGGCGAGATCGAAGGCGCCGGCCGCGACGAAGACCAACTGGCCTTCCTGCGCGACGCCCACGATATGCGCTGCTGCCTGATGGTGGAGCAACCGAACGGCAACTACGCCGACACGATGGTGCGCCAGTTTTACTTCGATACCTGGCACTACTTCCTGATGCAAGGCCTGCTCAAGTCGAGCGACGAGCGCATCGCGCAGATCGCCGAAAAATCGATCAAGGAAGTCACCTACCACCTGCGCCGCAGCGGCGACCTGATCGTGCGCCTCGGCGACGGTACGGCCGAGAGCCACGCCAAGACCCAAACCGCGGTCAACGCGCTGTGGCCGTACAGCGGCGAGATGTTCAACTACGACGCGCTCGACCTGGCGATGGTGGAGCAGGGCGTGGTGCCGGCCGCCGAACCGCTGCGCGCGGCCTTCCTCGAGCACGTGGCCGAGATATTCGCCGAAGCCACGCTGACGATGCCCGCGCCCGACGCCTGGATGCACAAGGGCGGCAAAGTCGGCCGCCACACCGAGCACCTCGGTTACATTTTGGCCGAGATGCAGTTTTTGCAGCGCGCCTACCCAGGGGCCGAGTGGTAATGAGCCCGACCGACCAGGTCTGGGCGTGGCTCGGGCAGGTCGCCGACCCCGAAATCCCCGTGATCTCGGTGGTCGACCTTGGCATCGTGCGCGCGGTCGCGTGGGACGGCGACGAATGCGTCGTCACGATCACGCCGACCTACTCGGGCTGCCCGGCGATGGCGGTGATCGCCGAATCGGTCACCGAAGCGCTCAACGACCACGGCGTGGCGCGCGTGCGGCTGGTGAACCAGCTCTCGCCCGCGTGGACCACCGACTGGATGAGCGAGACCGGCAAGGCCGCGCTCAAGGGCTACGGCATCGCGCCGCCGGCGCAGCAGGTGATCGACATCAGCGGCCTGCACGCGGGCGTCAAGCGGCGCGCCGGGCCGGTGCTGAGCGTGGCCTGCCCCAACTGCGATTCGACCCACACCGAGCTGACCAGCCAATTCGGTTCGACCCCGTGCAAGGCGCTTTACAAGTGCCTCGACTGCCGCGAACCCTTCGATTACTTCAAGTGCCACTAGGCGACCCATGAGCAAATTCTATCCATTGTCCGTATCCCAGGTGCGCCAAGAGACGCGCGACACCATCGTGCTCACCTTCGACGTGCCCGAGGCGCTCAAGGCCAGCTTCAAGTACGAACAGGGCCAGCACCTGACGCTGCGCGCGATGATCGGCGACGAAGACGTGCGCCGCTCGTATTCGATCTGCTCGGCGGTGCAGGACGACGCGCTGCGCGTGGCGATCAAGCGCACCCAAGGCGGCCTGTTCTCGAGCTGGGCCAACGACACGCTCAAACCGGGCGCCACGCTCGAGGTGATGCCGCCGATGGGCCACTTCAACCTGCCGCTCGCCGCGGACAACGCCAAACACTACGTCGCCTTTGCCGCCGGCAGCGGCATCACGCCGATCATGTCGATCATCAAAACGACGCTGCTGGCCGAACCGCACAGCCGCTTCACCCTGTTCTACGGTAACCGCGCTTCGTCCTCGGTGATATTCAAGGAAGAACTGACCGACCTCAAAGACGTCTACATGCAGCGCCTGAACCTGGCCTACGTGATGAGCCGCGAGCAGCAGGACATTGAACTGTTCAACGGCCGCATCACCAAAGAGAAATGCGCGCAGTTCATCAAGCACTGGATCCACCTCGACGACATCGACGCCGCCTTCATTTGCGGGCCCGAGGACATGATGCTCGGCGTCTCGGCCGCGCTGCAGGAAGCGGGCATGGCCAAGCAGGACATCAAGGTCGAGCTGTTCGCCGCGAGCATCCCGAAGCACCAGCACAAGGCGCGCGCGCACGACGCCGCGGTGCCGCACGAAACCGAGGTGACGGTCATCATGGACGGCAACCACACCAGCTTCGTGATGGACAAGGACAAAGAATCGATCCTCGACGCCGGCCTGCGCGCCGGTATCGACATGCGCTATTCGTGCAAGGGCGGGGTGTGCTCAACCTGCCGCTGCAAGCTAATCGACGGCAAGGTCGACATGGACGCCAACTACGCGCTCGAAGACTACGAGATCGCGCGCGGCTTCGTCCTGAGCTGCCAGAGTTTCCCCGTCACCGACAAAGTAGTCATCGATTTCGACCAGGCCGAATAAGCCAAACAAGACCCCGGGAGCCAGCATGGAATACGCAAACATCCTCTTCAAGATCGAAAACGGCATCGCGCAACTGACGCTGAACCGTCCCGACAAGCTCAATAGCTTCACCCAGGCGATGCACCTCGAGGTGCGCCACGCGCTGGGCACCATCGAGGCCGACAAATCGGTGCGCGTGCTGCTGCTGACCGGTGCCGGCCGCGGCTTTTGCGCCGGCCAGGATTTATCGGACCGCGCGGTCGAACCGGGTGCCGAAGGCGTCGACCTGGGCGCCTCGGTCGAAAAATTCTACGCCCCGCTGATCATGACGCTGCGCTCGCTGCCGATGCCCGTCATCTGCGCGGTCAATGGCGTGGCGGCAGGCGCCGGCGCCAACATCGCGCTCGCCTGCGACATCGTGCTGGCCGCCAAGTCGGCCAATTTCGTCGAAGTGTTCTGCAAGCTCGGCCTGATCCCCGACAGCGGCGGCACCTGGATTTTGCCGCGCCTGATCGGCCACGCGCGCGCCACCGGCCTGGCCATGCTGGGCGATAAACTGAGCGCCCAGATGGCCGAGGACTGGGGCCTGATCTGGCGCTGCGTGCCCGACGAAGCGCTGCAGGAGGACGCGTACGCGATGGCCGAACACTTCGCCACGGCGCCGACCAAGGGCCTGGCCTTCACCAAAAAGGCGCTGCAACTGAGCTACGCCAACACGCTGCCCGAGCAGCTCAAGGTCGAAGGCGACATGATGCGCGAGCTTGGCTACAGCCACGACTACCGCGAAGGCGTGGCCGCCTTCATCGCCAAGCGCGCCCCGCACTTCACCGGAGAGTAAGCGATGACCAACGCACTTGAAAAAGGCAGCATCGTCGCCGTCATAGGCAGCGGCGCGATGGGCGCCGGCATCGCCCAGGTGGCGGCGGCATCGGGCTACCAGGTGCGCTTGTTCGACACGCGCGCCGAAGCGGTGGACAAGGCGATTGCCGACATCGGCAAGGTGTACGGCAAGCTGGTCGACAAGGGCCGCATGTCCGCCGTTGACGCCGACGCCGCGCGCGCGCGCCTGGCCGGCGTCGCCAGCCTCAAGGACGTAGCCGGCGCCGCCATCGTGGTCGAGGCGATCGTCGAAAACCTCGACGTCAAGCGCATGCTGTTCGCCGACCTCGAAGGCATCGTCGGCGACGACTGCATCCTCGCGACCAACACTTCGTCGATCTCGGTGACCGCGATCGCGGCCAAACTGCGCCGTCCCGAGCGGCTGGTCGGCATGCACTTTTTTAACCCGGTGCCGTTGATGGCGCTGGTCGAAGTGATCAGCGGCCTGGCCACCGCGCCGGCCGTGGCCGACACCGTCTTCGCGACCGCCGCCGCCTGGGGTAAAAACCCGGTGCACGCGAAGTCGACGCCGGGCTTCATCGTCAACCGCGTGGCGCGCCCGTTCTACGCCGAGGCGCTGCGCCTGCTGTCGGAGCAGGCCGCCGACGCCGCCACGCTCGACGTTGTCATGCGCGAGGCCGGCGGATTCCGTATGGGACCGTTCGAGCTGATGGACCTGATCGGCCACGATGTCAATTTTTCGGTCACCCAGTCAGTCTTCAACGCCTATTTCGGCGACCCGCGCTTCACCCCTTCGGTGCTGCAGCAAGAGATGGTCAACGCCGGCTTTTTGGGCCGCAAATCGGGACGCGGCTTTTACCGCTACGGCGACGACGCGGCCAAGGCGGCCGTGCTTGACGAAGCGCCGCAAGCGCGGCCGGGCGCGGTCAACATCAGCATCGAGCCCGGGGCAAAAGGCTCGGTGACGGCGCCAATGGAGCTGCGGCTCGAGAACACCGGCTTCGCGGTCAAGCACCGCGACCCGCTGCCGGGCGCCGCCGCACACGAGGCGGCGGCCTTCCACTGCCATGGCGCGGCCGTGTTCCTGACGGACGGGCGCAGCGCGACCGAACGCGCGGCCGCCAACAAGCACGCCGACACCGTGTTGTACGACCTTGCGCTCGACTGCGCGGGCGCCACCCGCATCGCGCTCGCGCGCGCCGACCAATGCAGCGACGCCGCCTACCACGCGGTGGTCGGCCTGTTCCAGGCGGCCGGCTTCGCCGTCACCCGGCTCGACGACGTTCCCGGCATGGCCGTGATGCGCACCGTCGCCATGCTCGCCAACGAGGCGGCCGACGCCGTCAACCAGGGCGTGTGCAGCGCCGCGGCGGTCGACATCGCCATGCAAAAAGGCGTCAATTACCCGCGCGGGCCATTGGCCTGGGCCGACTCGGTGGGGCTGGCGCACATCGTCACGGTGCTGTCGAATTTGGCCACCACCTACGGCGAGGACCGCTACCGCGTGTCGCCGCTGCTGCGCCGCAAACTGGCGGGCGGAGCGCGCTTCCATGGATGAAGCACAGGCATTGGCGCTGGCCGCATTGGCCGGCAAGGCCATGTTCGAGCGCGACCCGGCCAGCCAGGCGCTGGGCATGCTGCTGGACGAGGTCCGTCCCGGTTACGCGCGGATGACGATGCCGGTGCGCGCCGACATGATCAACGGCCACCAGATCTGCCATGGCGGCTTCATCTTCGCGCTGGCCGACAGCAGCTTCGCCTTCGCCTGCAACTCGCACAACTTCAACACCGTGGCCGCGGGCTGCAGCATCGAATTTTTGGCGCCCGGACGCGAGGGCGACGTGCTCACGGCCGAAGCGGTCGAGCAGGCGCTGGCCGGCAAGACGGGCGTCTACGACATCAAGGTCAGCAACCAGGAAGGGCGCGCGGTCGCGCTCTTTCGCGGCAAATCGCACCGCGTGAGCGGGCTCGTGGTCGACCCCCACCACATCGAATAAAACCAGGAGCACCAGACGTGATTCTACAAAACGAAGCCTACATTTGCGACGCCATCCGCACCCCGTTCGGCCGTTACGGCGGCGCCTTGGCGGGCGTGCGCGCCGACGACCTTGGCGCGCTGCCGATCGCCGCCCTGATGGCGCGCAATCCCGGCGTGGACTGGAGCGCGGTCGACGACCTGTACTACGGCTGCGCCAACCAGGCCGGCGAAGACAACCGCAACGTCGCGCGCATGGCGGCGCTGCTGGCCGGCTTGCCGGTCGAAGTCCCCGCCAGCACGATCAACCGCCTGTGCGGCTCGAGCCTCGACGCCGTGGGCATCGGCGCGCGCGCGATCAAGTCGGGCGAAGCGCAACTGATCATCGCCGGCGGCGTCGAGAGCATGACGCGCGCCCCGTTCGTGATGGGCAAAGCCGACAGCGCCTATGCGCGCTCGCCAAAGATCGAAGACACGACGCTCGGCTGGCGCTTCGTGAACCCGCTGATGAAGGCGACGCACGGCATCGACAGCATGCCCGAGACGGCTGAAAACGTGGCGCAGCAATTCGGCATCAGCCGCGCCGACCAGGACGCGTTCGCGCTGCGCAGCCAGCAGCGCTGGGCCAAAGCCAACGCGGCCGGCTACTTCGCCGAAGAAATCGTCGCCGTGAGCATCGCCCAAAAGAAGGGCGAGGCGCGCGTGGTGAGTGGTGACGAGCACCCGCGACCCGACACCACGATCGAGATGCTGGCCAAGCTCAAAGGCGTGGTGCGCCCCGACGGCACGGTCACCGCCGGCAACGCCTCGGGCCTGAACGACGGCGCCTGCGCGATCCTGATCGCCTCGGGCGCGGCGGCTGCGCGCTTCGGCCTGACGGCGCGAGCGCGCATCGTCGGCATGGCGACGGTCGGCCTTGCGCCGCGCATCATGGGCTACGGCCCGGCGCCGGCGACGCTCAAGGTGCTGGCGCAAACGGGCCTAACGATCGGCCAGATGGACGTCATCGAATTAAACGAAGCCTTCGCCGCGCAAGGCCTGGCGGTAACGCGCGCGCTAGGCCTAGCGGACGACGCCGAGCACGTTAACCCGAACGGCGGCGCGATCGCGATCGGCCACCCGCTTGGCGCCTCGGGCGCGCGCTTGGTGACGAGCGCGGTCAACCAGTTGCAGCGCACGGGCGGACGCTACGCCCTATGCACAATGTGCATCGGCGTCGGCCAAGGCATCGCGCTGATCATCGAACGCGTGTAAAGCTTTTCGCAACCGGGGTCAGACCCGGGTCTGACCCCGGTCTGTCCCCAGTTGCCGAAACGGGTGGAAATTTGAAACGTTTCCGCTATCGGGGTCAGACCCCGGTGGTGAAATTATTGGGAGCTGGCATGGTTAAGGTGTATGAAATTAACGGCGTCACGCCGGTCGTCCATCCGAGCGCCTTCGTGCATCCGAGCGCGGTGCTGATCGGCGATGTCATCGTCGGGCCGCGCTGCTATATCGGGCCGCTCGCTTCGATGCGCGGCGACTTTGGCCGCCTTATCCTCGAGGAGGGCGCCAACCTGCAGGACACCTGCGTCATGCACGGCTTTCCCGGCGAGGATACCGTCGTCGAGGTCGACGGCCATATCGGCCACGGCGCCGTGCTCCATGGCTGCCGCATCCGCCGCAATGCGATGGTCGGCATGAACGCGGTAGTCATGGACAGGGCCGTCGTCGGCGAGGAGTCGATCGTCGCCGCCATGAGCTTCGTCAAGGCCGGCATGGTGATTGCGCCGCGCTCGTTGGTCATGGGCGCGCCCGCGCGCATCGTGCGCGAGCTTAGCGACAAGGAAATCGCCTGGAAGAGCTTCGGCACCAGCCAGTACCACGCGCTCGCCGTGCGCTCGTTCGAGTCGATGCACGCGGTCGAGGCGCTCACCGAAGTCGAAGCCAACCGGCCACGCATCGATCTCGGCCCCGAGATGCACGCGCCTAAAAAATAATTCATCTGTTCCTATCTGGAGAAGACCTCATGCCCACAGTAGCAACCCTGCAAAGCCTGATCGGCGGCCGCTGGCTCGGCGCCGAAGCCAATGTGCCCCTGCACAGCGCCCTCGACAGCTCGCTCATCTACCACACCCACGCCGAGAAAATCGATTTCGACGAGGCCGTCACCTTCGCCCGCAAGCAGGGCGTGCCCGCGCTGATGGCGCTCGACTTCCAGCAGCGCGCCGCGCGCCTCAAGGCGCTCGCCATGTACCTCATGGAGCGCAAGGAGGAGCTGTACAAGGTCTCGCACCTGACCGGCGCCACGCGCCCCGACAGCTGGGTCGACATCGAGGGCGGCATCGGCACCCTGTTCGCCTACGCCAGCATGGGCAGCCGCGAACTCCCGTCGAGCAATGTGCTGCACGAGGGCCCGGTGCTCGCGCTCGGCAAAAACGGCGGCTTCGCCGGCACCCACATCCTGGTGCCGCGCGGCGGCCTGGCGGTGCATATCAACGCCTTCAACTTCCCGGTCTGGGGCCTGCTCGAAAAATTCGCGCCGAGCTTTTTGGCGGCCATGCCCTGCATTGGCAAACCGGCCACCGCCACCAGTTACCTGACCGAGGCCGTGGTGCGCATGATCGACGATTCGGGCCTGCTCCCGGCCGGCAGCCTGCAGCTCGTCATCGGCAGCACGGGTGATTTGCTCGACCGCCTGACCGGCTTCGACGCCGTCACCTTCACCGGCTCGGCCGACACCGCCGCCATGCTGCGCGTGAATAAAAACCTGATCGCGAACTCGGTGCCGTTCACGGCCGAAGCCGACTCGCTCAACTGCGCCATCCTCGGCCACGATGTCACGCCAGACGATGTCGAATTCGAGTTGTTCATCAAGGAGGTCGCGCGCGAGATGACCGGCAAGTCCGGCCAGAAGTGCACGGCGATCCGCCGCATCA
>JAZKIN010000242.1:0-5354 GCA_040384885.1 Pseudomonadota bacterium
TACTTCTTGGCGTTGTCCCAGGCGCCGCCGCCGGTGGTCATCGAAATGGCCACGAACAGGCCGGTGACGATGGTGCCCATCAGCAGGCCGCCCAGCGCCGCCGGCCCGAGCAGCATGCCGACGACGATCGGCACCACCACCGGCAGCAGCGAGGGCACGATCATTTCCTTGATCGCCGAGGCGGTCAGCATGTCGACCGCCTTGTCGTACTCCGGCTTGCCGCTGCCGTCCATGATGCCCTTAATGTCGCGGAACTGGCGCCGCACCTCGACCACCACGGCGCCGGCCGCGCGCCCCACCGCCTCCATCGCCATCGCCCCGAACAGGTAGGGGATCAGGCCGCCGATGAACAGGCCGACGATCACCATCGGGTTCGACAAATCGAACGAAACCGACTTGCCGACCGATTCGAGCGCGTGGGTGTAGTCGGCGAACAGGACCAGCGCGGCGAGGCCGGCCGAACCGATCGCGTAGCCCTTGGTCACGGCCTTGGTGGTGTTGCCGACCGCGTCGAGCGGATCGGTGATCGCGCGCACCGATTCGGGCATGCCCGACATCTCGGCGATGCCGCCGGCGTTGTCGGTGATCGGGCCGTAGGCGTCGAGCGCGACGATGATGCCGGCCATCGACAGCATCGAGGTCGCGGCGATCGCGATGCCGTACAACTGGCCCATCTGGTACGAAGCGAGGATGGCGGCGCACACGGCCAGCACCGGATACGCGGTCGACTTCATCGACACGCCGAGGCCGGCGATGATGTTGGTGCCGTGGCCCGTGGTCGAGGCCTCGGCGATGTGGCGCACCGGCTTGAAGTCGGTGCCCGTGTAGTACTCGGTGATGTAGACCATCAGGCCTGTGAGCACGATGCCGACGACCGCGCAGCCCATCATTTTCATGCGCATCGCCTCGTCGGGCCAGACCATCCAGGTCACGGCCGCGAAACCGATCAGCGACAGGCCGGCGGCCCACCACAGGCCCGTGTACAGCGCCGACATGATTTTTTTACCCGGCTTGGCCTTGACCAGCGAGCAGCCGACGATCGAGCCGATGATCGACACGGCGCCGAGCAGCAGCGGATAGATGATCGCCTGCGTCGTCATGGCCTTGAACATGAGCGCGCCGAGCAGCATGGTAGCGATCAGCGTGACCACGTAGGTCTCGAACAGGTCGGCCGCCATGCCGGCGCAGTCGCCGACGTTGTCGCCGACGTTGTCGGCGATCACGGCCGGGTTGCGCGGGTCGTCCTCGGGGATGCCCGCCTCGACCTTGCCGACGAGGTCGGCGCCGACGTCGGCGCCCTTCGTGAAGATGCCGCCGCCGAGCCGCGCGAAGATCGAAATCAGCGAGGCGCCGAAGGCGAGGCCGATCAGCGGCTTGATGATGTCGTGCTGGCTAAGCGCCGAGCCCTCGGCCATGCTTGCGAGCATACAGTAGAACAGGGTCACGCCGATCAGGCCGAGGCCGACGACGAGCATGCCGGTGATGGCGCCGCCCTTGAAGGCGACGTCGAGCGCGTCGTTCATGCCGCGCGTGGCCGCCTGCGCGGTGCGCACGTTGGCGCGCACCGAGACGTTCATGCCGATGAAGCCGCAGGCGCCCGAGAGCACCGCGCCGATCAGGAAACCGAGCGCGGTCTGCCAGCCGAGCAGGAAGAAAATCGGCAGCAGCAGCGCCACGCCGACGATCGCGATGGTGCGGTACTGGCGCGAGAGGTAGGCCGCGGCGCCCTCCTGGATCGCCTGCGCGATCTCCTGCATCCGGGCGTTGCCGGCGTCCTGTTTAAGAATCCAGGCCCTCGACCACAGGCCGTAGACGACCGCGATGACCCCACATGCGACTGCAAATCCAAGAAACTGTTGCACCATATCGTCCCCTTTGTTTTTTAAGTTCTAAACCACGTAACACAACCACACAAAAAGATAGGCCGCTCCACCGGGATCGCAGGTGTGAAGCATCGGCCAGCCAGACTGCGTACTGCAAAACATTAATTCGGATCTAACTAAAAACTGGTCTTGGGGACGTGGCGGGCGCCGTCCGGGCGCAAAAAAGCGGACACCAGGTCCGCTCCGTTGCTACCGCTTAATCCGACAATGCCGCGAACGCCGCATCGCGGATTTGGTCGACAGGTCCGACACCGGAGATGCGGCGGTATTTCGGCGCGCCCGGCAGGCCCGACTGCGCCCATTTGTTGTAGTAGCCGAGCAGCACCTCGGTCTGGTTGTGGTACACCGCGAGGCGTTTCATCACGGTCTCGGCCTTGTCGTCGTCGCGCTGGATCAGCGCCTCGCCCGTCAGGTCGTCAAGGTTGTCCACTTTTGGCGGATTGAATTTGATGTGGTACACGCGGCCCGAACCCGGGTGCGAGCGGCGTCCGCTCATGCGCTCGACGATCGACTCGTCGGGCACGTCGATCTCGAGCACGTAATCGACGTTGATGCCGGCGTCTTTCATCGCGTCGGCCTGGGCGATCGTGCGCGGGAAGCCGTCGAACAGGTAGCCGCCGGCGCAGTCGGACTCGGTGAGGCGGTTCTTGACGAGGCCGATCATGATGTCGTCCGACACCAGGCCGCCCGCATCCATGACTTTTTTGGCGGCCATGCCGAGCTCGCTGCCGGCCTTGATCGCGGCGCGCAGCATGTCGCCGGTCGAAATCTGGGGAATGTTGTATTTTTCTTTGATGAAATTGGCCTGGGTGCCCTTGCCGGCCCCGGGTGCTCCTAACAGGATGAGACGCATGAAAATTCCTAAGACTTGTTAAATTTTTGTAGGTTCTGCCGCTAATTTCGACTGATGCATATGTGCTACCTTGGTACGAAACTTACCACAAAAGTCCGGCATAGCGGCCAATCCGGGCGTGAAATGGCATTTTTAGCTTGATATTTCGCAGAGCCGTGCAGTTTCCTTTTTGGAAACAAGGCGCAAAATGCGCCAACGCATCACTTGTTCAACGCGGGTAGTGCAGGCGCACGCGCTCGAGGTCCTCGGGCGTGTCCACCCCGCCCGGCGGCGCCTCGGCGCACACATGGACCGCGATCGGGTAGCCGTGCCAGAGCACGCGCAGTTGCTCGAGCGCCTCGACGGCCTCGAGCGGCGCGGCCTCGAGGCCCGGATACAGCTGCAGGAAGGCGTTGCTGTAGGCGTACAGGCCGATATGGCGCAGCGGCACATAGCCGGGCGGCAACGCGTCCGGCGGCAAGGCGTCGGCCGCCACGGCGAACGCGTCGCGGTGCCAGGGGATCGTGGCGCGCGAGAAATACAGGGCGCGCGAGGCCTTGTCGAGCACCACCTTGACCACGTTCGGATTGAAGGCGTCGAACGCATCGTGCAGCGGGTGGGCGCAGGTCGCCATCGGGACCGCGGGGCCGACCAGGTGCGCGCACGCGGCCAGCAGCGCCGGATCGATCAAGGGCTCGTCGCCCTGCAGGTTGACGACCACCGCGTCGTCGGCCAGGCGCAGCCCGCGCGCGACCTCGGCGATGCGGTCGGTGCCCGAGGGATGGTCCGAGCGCGTCATATAGACCTCGACCCCGTGCGCGGCGCAGGCGGCGGCGATGTCCTCGTGGTCGGTGGCGACGATGACGCGGTCGGCGCCCGAGAGCGCGGCGCGCTCGGCCACGCGGACCACCATCGGCTTGCCGCCGAGGTCGGCCAGCGGCTTGCCGGGCAGGCGGGTCGAGGCCATGCGGGCCGGGATGATGACGGTGAACGGTGCGACGACCTCGGCGGCAAGCTGCGTCATGGTGGTTGCGCTCCGTTTATTGGGGTTCGATCTTGCGCGCCTCGTCGGCCCACATGATGGGCACGCCGTCGCGGATCGGGAAGGCCAGGCGGTCGGCCCGGCAAATCAGTTCCTGGGCCTTTTTATCGGTTTCGAGCGGTCCCTTGCACAAGGGGCAGACCAGGATATCAAGCAGGCGAGCATCCACGACATTTCTCCACAATTTGTTCGGCCAGCGCGGCGTCGAGCTGCGCCGTCACGGGCACGACCCACAGTCTCGGGTCGTGTTTGAGATTTTCAATTTGCCCACATTTTACTGCATCCTTCTCGGTGATCAGGATGACATCGGCATCGACGTGCGCGAACGGGTCGTCGAGGAAATCGTGGTGGTCGGGCAGCGCCAGCTCGGCAACCGTCAATCCGGACGCGCGCAGCATGCCGAAAAAGCGCGACGGATTGCCGATGCCGGCCGCCGCGAGCAGGCGCTTGCCGGCCAGGTCCAGCAGCGGCACGCGCGCGCCGGGATGCGCCAGCGGCTCGGCGAAACCGCCCGCCAGTTGCATGCGGAACGGCGCGGCGCCGGCCTGCTCCACCAGGGCCGGCGTGAGCGCGGGCGCGTTGAAGATTGTAAAGTCGCGCCGGCGCGACGGCGGCTCGCGCAGTGGGCCGGCCGGCAGCAGCCAACCGTTGCCGGTGCCGCGCGCGTCGAACAGGATGATTTCGATGTCGCGCTGCAAGGCGTAATGCTGCAGGCCGTCGTCGGAGATGATGATGTCGACCTCGGGGTGCAGCGCCAGCAGCGCCCTGCCCGCCGCCGCCCGGGCGCGCCCGACCACGACCGGGCAATTGGTGCGGCGCGCGATCAAGAGCGGTTCGTCGCCGACCTGTTGCGCGGTCGAATCGGCGTCGAGCGCGATCGGGGATGTGCCCTCGCCGCCGTGCCCGCGCGAGATCACCCCGGGCGTGAAGCCGGCCGCGCGCAGCGTCTCGGCGAGCCAGATCGTGAGCGGGGTCTTGCCGGTGCCGCCGATGAAGATGTTGCCGACCACGACCACCGGCACGGGCAGGCGTTCGGACTTGAGCAGGCCGTGGCGGTAGAGCGCCGCGCGCGTGCTAGCGATCGCGCGGAACAGCAGCGAGACGGGCCACAGCGCGCAGGCGAGCGCGCCGCGGCGCTGCCAGGCGCGCGTGAACACGGGCGCGAGCCGGTCGCCGAGGCTGGGGGAAGGCGTGGCCTTAGTGGGTGTCATGTCCAAAAATCGCCGATGTAGGAACTCTCGCCACCCCAAAACCACATCGCGGTGGGTGGGCTTATTGCAATTTTGTGCTTGGAACTTATCTCTAGGCGCTTGTTGGGTGTCATGTTCAAAAAATCGCTGATACGAAAACCCTCAAACCCCCAAACAACATCGTCCTCGCGAAGGCGGGGACCCATAGAACGCTTACTGTCTATGGGTCCCCGCCTTCGCGAGGACGATGTAGCTATGAGCTTGCTTTAACTTTGTGGAAGGTCCGCTTACTTCTTGCCGCTGGTCTGCGCCGCGAACGTGAGCTTGTCGTAACCGGCCACGCGTGCCGCCTCGAGCACGTTGATGACCATCTGGTGCATCGCGAACTGGTCGGCGTTGACGATCAC
>JAZKIN010000243.1:0-12031 GCA_040384885.1 Pseudomonadota bacterium
AGGTCGGCGCCGATGGCCTGATCGAAGACGCAAAATTCAAGACCTACGGCTGCGGTTCGGCCATCGCATCGAGCTCGCTCGTGACCGAATGGGTCAAGGGTAAAACGCTGGACCAGGCACTGGCGATCAAAAACACCCAGATCGCCGAAGAGCTGGCGCTGCCGCCGGTCAAAATCCACTGCTCGATTTTGGCAGAAGACGCGATCAAGGCCGCCGTGTTGGACTACCAGACCAAGCACCCGGCCGCCGTCGCCTAAGCTGGAGAAACACATGGCAATCACACTGACCGAAAAAGCGGCCAAGCACATCAACCGCTACATCGAACGTCGCGGCAAGGGTGTTGGATTGCGTTTTGGCGTGCGCACGACGGGCTGTTCGGGCTTGGCGTACAAGCTCGAATACGTCGACGAGGCGGCGACCGAAGACAGCGTCTTCGAGTCGCATGGCGTGAAGGTCTTTGTCGACCCGAAAAGCCTGCCCTACATCGACGGCACCGAGCTCGATTTCGCGCGCGAGGGTTTGAACGAAGGCTTCCGCTTCAACAACCCGAACGTCAAAGACGCCTGCGGTTGCGGCGAGAGCTTCCGTATTTAAACGGCGTCGGATGCAAAACCACTTCGACCTGTTCCAGCTGCCGGCCACGTTCGCGCTCGACATAAACGCGCTCGACGCCGCCTACCGCGACGTGCAGGGGCGTGTGCACCCGGACCGCTTCATCAATGCGACCGACGCCGAAAAGCGCGTCGCGATGCAGTGGGCGACGCGCGCCAACGAGGCCTACCAGACCCTGCGCAATCCGCAAAAGCGCGCCCAGTACCTGTGCGAGCTCAATGGCGTCGATTTGCAGACCGAGTCGAACACGGCGATGCCGATGGCCTTCCTGATGCAGCAGATGGAATGGCGCGACGAGCTTGGCGACGCGCGCGCGGCGAAAGACACGGACGCGTTGGAGGCGCTCGACGAGCAGGTCAAGCAGGAACGCAAGAGCCGCTTGGCGGCGATCGGCGAGCAGATCGACGGCGGCGACTTCGAGCACGCGGCGCAGGGCGTGCGCGCGCTGATGTTCCTTGAAAAATTCAATGAAGAAGTCCACTACGCCTTCGAGGCGCTAGAGGGTTAGTCGAGGCCAGCGCCGCAGCCTGTACATCGTCCTCGCGCACGCGGGGACCCATACTGAGCTGGCAGCCACGTGAAGTATGACGTCACCTAAACGCGCACTCAGTATGGGTCCCCGCATCCGCGAGGACGATGTGCTCGCTATGTTGGTGGTGGCAATGGTGGTGGTTGTGGTCGTACCCCAGTAAAAAACAAAAGAAAACCGGCAAAGCAAACATGGCACTTCTCCAAATCTCCGAACCCGGCATGTCCACCGCCCCCCACCAGCACCGTCTGGCGGTGGGCATCGACCTCGGCACCACCAACTCCCTAGTAGCGACCGTGCGCAGCGGCATACCCGAAGTGCTCAGCGACGAGGACGGCCGCCCGCTGCTGCCGTCGATCGTGCGCTACCTGCCCAACGGCCACGCGCACATCGGCCACAAAGCCCAGCCGCACCAGACCACCGACCCGAAGAACACGATCGTCTCGGTCAAGCGCTTCATGGGACGCGGCCTCGCCGACATCGCCCACGCCGAAAACCTGCCCTACGATTTTCAAGATGCCCCCGGCATGGTCCAAATCAAGACGGTCGCCGGCATCAAAAGCCCGGTCGAGATCTCGGCCCAGATCCTGGCCACGCTGCGCCAGCGCGCCGAAGACTCGCTCGGCGACGAACTCGTGGGCGCCGTCATCACCGTGCCCGCCTATTTCGACGACGCCCAGCGCCAGGCCACCAAAGACGCGGCCCAGCTGGCCGGCCTGAACGTGCTGCGCCTGTTGAGCGAGCCGACCGCCGCGGCCATCGCGTATGGCCTCGACCACGGCTCCGAAGGCGTGTTCGCGGTCTACGACCTGGGCGGCGGCACCTTCGACATCTCGATCCTGAAGTTGTCGAAGGGCGTGTTCGAAGTGCTGTCCACGGGCGGCGACTCCGCGCTCGGCGGCGACGACTTCGACCACCGCCTGTTCTGCTGGATCTGCGAGCACGCCAAGCTCGCGCCGCTCTCGCACGAGGACACCGCCACGCTGATGGTCAAGGCGCGCCAGGCCAAGGAGCTACTCTCGACCAACGCCGACACCGTCATCGACGCCATCCTCAATTCCGGCGAAATGGTTCACCTCAAGATCAGCGCCGAGACCTTCACCGAGATCACCAAGCACCTGGTCAACAAGACCATGACCGCGATTAAAAAGGCCATGCGCGACGCGGCCGTCTCGGTCGAGGACGTCGACGGCGTGGTCATGGTCGGCGGCGCCACGCGCATGCCGCACGTGCGCCGCGCGGTCACCGAATTCTTCAAGACCATCCCGCACGCGAATATCGACCCCGACAAAGTGGTCGCGCTCGGCGCGGCGATCCAGGCCAATCTGCTGGCCGGCAACCGCGCCGCCGGCGACGACTGGCTGCTGCTCGACGTGATTCCGCTCTCGCTCGGCATCGAGACCATGGGCGGCCTGGTCGAAAAAATCATCCCCCGCAATTCGACCATCCCGTGCGCGCGCGCGCAGGAGTTCACGACCTTCAAGGACGGCCAGACCGCGCTGGCCGTGCACGTGCTGCAGGGCGAGCGCGAACTGGTGTCGGACTGCCGCTCGCTGGCGCGCTTCGAGCTGCGCGGCATTCCGCCGATGGCCGCCGGCGCTGCCCGCATCCGCATCACCTACCAGGTCGACGCCGACGGCCTGCTGTCGGTGTCGGCGCGCGAGACGCGCTCCGGCGTGGAGGCGTCGATCACGGTCAAGCCCTCTTACGGCCTGGCCGACGACGAAGTGGCGCGCATGCTGCAAGACTCGTACACCTCGGCCGAAGTCGACATGGTGCTGCGCGCCCAGCGCGAAGAGCAGGTCGAGGCCGAGCGCATCCTGCTCGCGACCCAGGCCGCGCTCGACGGCGACGCCGCCTTGCTCAGCGACGCAGAACGCGCCGACATCGACACCCTGATGGCCGGCGTGCGCGAAGCCCTCGCGCGCTCGACCGAAGCCGCGCCGGACGCCGGCGCAGACCTCGCTGCCAAACAGGCCAATCAAGCCGCCTTGCACGCCGCAGTCGAAGCACTGGCCCAGGGCACCGAAGAATTCGCGTCGCGCCGCATGGACCAGAGCGTGCGCAGCGCGCTGGCCGGCAAACGGCTCGACCAGGTTTAAGCCCGAACAAATCAAGAGGAAATCCAAGTGCCGCAAATCGTATTCCTGCCCCACCCAGTACTGTGCCCCGAAGGCGCCGTGATCGACGCGCCCGTCGGACAGTCGCTGTGCGACGTGATGCTGGCCAACGACATCAACATCGAGCACGCCTGCGAAAAATCGTGCGCCTGCACCACCTGCCACGTGCTGGTGCGCGAAGGCTTCGCGTCCCTGAGCGAAGCCGACGAAGACGAGGAAGACCAGCTCGACAAGGCCTGGGGCCTCGAGGCCGTGTCGCGCCTGTCGTGCCAGGCAAAGCTTGGCGACGTCGACCTGGTCATCGAACTGCCCAAGTACACGATCAACCACGCCAGCGAAAACCACTGATCGGAGCCGTCATGAAATGGAGTGATATTTCCGCGATTGCCGAGGCGCTGTACGACAAGCTGCCCGAGGTCGCTCCGGCAACGGTGCGTTTCGTCGACCTGCACAACTGGGTGGTCGCGCTCGACGGTTTCGACGACGACCGCACCCGCGGCGGCGAGAAGGTGCTCGAAGCCATCCAGGCGGCGTGGATCGATGAAGCGCGCTGACCAGGGCAAGAAGGGCGCCGCGCCCGAGGCGCCGGCGCTGGCGCCGGAGATCCGTCCCGGCCAGTCGATCGCGCTGCTGCAGGAGCTGCACATCCTCACGCGCGACGGCAAGCTTAACCAGGACAGCCGGCGCAAGCTCAAACAGGTCTACCACCTGTATCAGTTCATCGAACCGCTGCTGCGCGAAATCCAGCAGGACCACGCCGACATCTCGCTGGTCGACCATGGTGCCGGCAAGTCCTACCTCGGCTTCATTCTGTACGACCTGTTCTTCAAGGGCCTCAACGACGGCTCGCGCATCTATGGCATCGAGACGCGCGAAGAGCTGGTGCAAAAGTCGACCGAACTGGCCAAAAAGCTCGACTTCCCCGGCATGTCGTTCCTGAACCTGTCTGTGGCCGAATCGACCGAATCGAAGCAATTGCCCAAGCAGATCGACATCGTCACCGCGCTCCACGCCTGCAATACGGCGACCGACGACGCGATCGACTTCGCCCTCAAAAAGCGCGCGCGCTATATGGTGCTGGTGCCGTGCTGCCAGGCCGAAGTGGCCTCCGTGCTCAAGAAGAACAAGGGCAAGGACCTCGGCAAGAGCGCCTTGACCGAGATCTGGCGCCACCCGCTGCATACGCGCGAATTCGGCAGCCAGATCACCAACGTGCTGCGCTGCCTGCAGCTCGAGGCGCACGGCTACCACGTCAACGTGACCGAGCTGGTGGGCTGGGAGCACTCGATGAAAAACGAATTGATCATCGCGACCTATAAAAACCTGCCGCGCAAGCGTCCGAGCGAGCGCCTGCAAGAGGTGCTCGTCACGCTGGGCCTCGAAGAAATGGGGCAGCGCTTCTACACCGGCAAACTGGCCGAGGCCGACGCCATGGCCGCGGACTGACCGCACCAACCGAACCTGAACACCATGAACCAGATTACCAAACCCTGGATTGACCTGCGCAGCGACACCGTGACGCTGCCGAGCCCCGCGATGCGCGCAGCGATGCAAGGCGCCGACGTCGGCGACGACGTCTACGGCGACGACCCGACAGTGAACCGCCTGCAGGACTACGCGGCCGAACTGTTCGGCTACGAGGCGGCCCTGTTCGCGCCTTCGGGCACCCAGACCAACCTGATCGCGCTGCTGGTCCATTGCGCGCGCGGCGACGAGTACCTGGTCGGGCAGGAAGCGCACACCTACAAATACGAAGGCGGCGGCGCAGCGGTCTTGGGCAGCATCCAGCCGCAACCAATCGCCAACCAGCCCGACGGCAGCATCGCGCTGGCCGACATCGCGGCCTACATCAAGCCCGACGACATGCACTTTGCGCGCTCGCGCGTGCTGGCGCTCGAGAACACGATCGGCGGACGCGTGCTCGGCACCGAGTACATGGCCGCGGCCACGTCGCTCGCGCATGCGCGCGGCCTGGCCACCCACCTCGACGGCGCCCGCATCTGCAACGCGGCGGTCAAGCAGGGGATCAGCCTGCGCGCGGCCAGCGCCGGATTCGACACGGTTTCGGTATGCCTGTCCAAAGGCCTCGGCGCGCCGGTCGGGTCGGTGCTGTGCGGTCCGCGCGCGTTCATCGAGCAGGGCAAGCGCTGGCGCAAGATGCTCGGCGGCGGCATGCGCCAGGCCGGCCTGCTGGCGGCGGCGGGCCAATTCGCGCTCGAACACAATGTCGAGCGCCTCGCCGACGACCACGCCAACGCCGCCGCACTTGCGCAGGGCCTGTCGCAGATCGCCCAGATCAAGGTCGCCACCCCGCAGACCAACATCTTCTATGTCGATGTGCCCGAAACGGCGGTCGAAGCCTTGCGCGCGGCGCTCACGCAGGCGGGCATCAAGGCGACGGTCGGCAAGCATACGCGCCTGGTCACCCACCTTGGCGTCACCGCGGCCGACGTCGAACACATCGTCGCCGTGTTCACCGCTTTTTTCAAAGACTGGCAAGCCGCTTCATGACCGATAACACCATACGCCTCGCCAAACGCGTGGCCGAGATGATTCCGTGCTCGCGCGCTGAAGCCGACAAATACATCGCCGGCGGCTGGATCAGCGTCGACGGTGTGGTGGTCGAGGAGGCCGGTGCCCGCGTGGCCGACGAGCAGGACGTGGCGATCCATCCGGACGCCACGCTGATCGAACTGGTGCCGGTGACGATCTTGCTGCACAAGCCTGCAGGCTTTAGCGCTGGCGTCGACACCGATGCTGCACCGGCGCTCGAATGCCTCACGCAGGAAACGCTGGTGTTGGCGGACCATGGCAAGCAGCGCTTTTTAAAGCGTCACCTGAGTAACCTGACGTTGACATCGCCGCTCGAGAAGACGGCCAGCGGCCTGGTGATTTACACGCAGGACTTCCGCGTGGCGCGCAAACTGGTCGACGAAGGCCAGCGTGTCGAGCAGGAGTACATCGTCGAGGTGGGCGGCACGATCCGCGAAGGCGGCCTGGCCGCGCTCAACCACGGCCTGACGTTCAACGGCAAGGAGATCGCGCCGATGAAGGTGAGCTGGCAGAACGAAACGCGCCTGCGCTTCGCGCTCAAAGGCGTCAAGCCTGGCCAGATCACGCACATGTGCCGCATGGTGGGCTTGAGCGTGGTGAGCATGAAGCGCATCCGTGTCGGCCGCATTTCGATGGCGAGCCTGCCGGTCGGGCAGTGGCGCTACCTGCACGAATACGAACGGTTTTAAGCACGATCTCAGTTGCTGGCGCTTGGGAATGCCGAGTACGGAAAGCCGGCACTGCTGCATGCGCCGACGCGATAGCCGGTGCCGAGCAATTCAGCCACGCACTCGGCACCTTGCCGGGTACCGAAAATATCTTCCCGGTAGCCTACGAAGCCGGCGTGCTGTTTCAGGTAACTCGCGTTGAACTGGGTCGGCTCATCGCGGTGCCCTTTGTTTACCGCAAGCCCGAGTTGCTGGCTAAGTTGGGCCGCCGGCCCCTGCGTTGAAGCTGCTCGGCCATCCATATACACAAAACTGCCGTGGAAGTGGGCTGGCCTGCCAACAATCCAACGGTCGAACTGTCCGCGCAGCAGGGACTTGCAGACATTTTTCCGATCGTCCGTTAACGCCATGTCGGGCGCGCTCGCGTAGCCCGGCGCTATGGGGCGATTGGACGCCGGTCCGGGCCCGTAAAAATAGTAGCGGCCAAGCACCTGATCGTAGATCGCGGGCACTTGTTCGTGCTTGACGTTTTGCGCCAAGCGATACACTTCCTCGCGCACATTGCGCGCAACCTGGTCGATCGTCACGCCGCGCTGTTCCATCTCTTTGACGAAGACACGGGTAAACACGCCGTTCCTGACCGGGTCACGCGCGCCGAGGCTGTCGAGCGCCTGTTGCCCTTCGCCGGCCGAGTAGATCACCATTTGCCCGGTCGCGCCGGCAACCCTTGCCAGCCCGCGCCCCCCGATACTGCGTCCGTTACCCTTGAAAGGATTGTCGCGGCAGGCGTCGACAATCGCCAGCGTCAGCGCGGGGCGTTGCTGGCGCAAGTCTTCGAGCACCTGTGACAAGGCGAGTGCGTCATCACGGACCTGGCCCTCGGAGTTGGACCTGACATCGACCGGCAGCAGGTAGTTCATCCCGTCGATCTGCACGCCGTGGCCCGAGAAAAACAGCACGACTTCGTCACCCCCGCGAACCCGGTCGCGGAATTGGCGCACGTCATCCTTCATTTGCCGCAGCGTGCGGTCCTTTAGATCCGTGACATCGAAGCCGGCCTTGCGCAGCGCCTTGGCCATCGCATCGACATCGGCACCGGCGTTCCTCAGTTTCGGGATCGCCTCGTAGTTGTCGTTGCCAACAACCAGCGCGAGCCGCGCGGCCTGGACGGGAGGCAGCGCCAGTGTGGCGCCAACGGCGAACACCAGAAAGTACCGGAACAGGTGGATGAACAAATTGGAGCGTGGCAGCTTTGCCATGGTTTTTGGGGTCGAAGAGGCCAGCGTCACTGCGGGCTGTTGGTGTAAAGGGTGTATGGAAAGCCGCTTGCCTCGCATCCGCCGACCCGATAGCCCTCACCGAGCAGGTCGGCTACGCATTGCGCTCCTTGCCGGCTCCCGAACATGGTTTCCTGGTATGCAACGCAACCGGCCCTTTTCTTCAAGAAATCGGCACCCAGATATCCCCTCGAGGTATCGCTCTCCGGTTTTTTGACGGCAAAGCCGAGTTGTTGGCTCAGCTGCTTGGCCACGGCCTGCCTGGCTGCGTAGCCAGTTATCTCAAAAAAATATCCGCTGAATTTCGCTGTTCCACCCGCAACCCATCGTTTGTGCTCGTCGCGCAACAGCGTCTTGCACGCAACCGCACTTTGCCGTACGGGCGCGGGGGCAAGACTGCTCAGGCGTTCGCGCACCTGCTCGGCAAATTGGCCTTTTGGATATTTATCGAGATAGGCATTGAGCTCGCCTGGATCACGACTCTCCTTGATGCTGTTCCATAAAACCATCTCCGGGCTGGGCACGGCGCTGGGTGCGACGCTTGAAGCCACAACCGGCACGACGCTCGCTGCGGCTGGTGGCGCAGCAACTGGTCCAGGCGCGTAAAAATAGAAACGGCCAAGCACCTGGTCATAGATGGCGGGCACTTGTTCATGCTTGACGTTTTGCGCCAGCCGGTACACTTCCTCGCGCACATTGCGCGCGACCTGGTCGATCGTCGCGCCGCGCTGCTCCATCTCTTTGACGAAGACACGGGTGAACACGCCGTTCCGGACCGGATCGCGCTCGCCGAGGCTATCGAGCGCCTGTTGCCCTTCGCCGGCCGAGTAGATCACCATTTGCCCTGTCGCCCCGGCAACCCTTGTCAGGCCGCGCCCGCCGATGCTGCGGCCGTTGCCCTTGAAGGGATTGTCGCGGCAGGCGTCGACGATCGCCAGCGTCAACGCCGGGCGTTGCTGGCGCAAGTCTTCGAGCACCTGTGACAAGGCGAGCGCGTCATCGCGGACCTGTCCCTCCGAGCTGGACCTGACATCGACGGGCAACAGGTAGTTCATCCCATCGATCTGCACCCCGTGGCCCGAGAAAAACAGGACCACCTCGTCGCCCCCGCGTACGCGATCGCGGAATTGGCGCACGTCATCCTTCATTTGCCGCAGGTTGCGGTTTTTGAGGTCCGTCACGGCAAAGCCGGCCTTGCGCAGCGCCTTCGCCATGGCATCCACATCGGCGCCGGCGTTGCGCAGTTTTGGGATCGCGTCATAGTTGTCGTTGCCTACGACGAGCGCAAGGCGCGCGGCCTGGGCCGGCAATAGCACCAGCATGGCGCCGAGGGCGACAAGGACGGCGGGCCAGCGCAGGGGAGGGAGTTGGAACTTGCTGCGTGGAGGCGTTTGCATGTTTTGCTATGGGCTTGAGGATCGCACGTAGAGGGGATCATGCTCCGCGTCATTGTTGGCGTCAAGATGCAAGAGCTGGCATAGAGCAACTTCGACTGGCGGCCCAAGGTCCGCACCCGATGCTTCAGGCTTTCGCGCCCCGCTTGGCCGGCGCTGCCATCTGGATCAGGCGCGTCCCCATCAATTTGTCGTGCAGGAACTGGCGGTCTGTGTCGAGGAAGGCTGTCATGGCCCAGGCGGCCAGGTTAATCGCGAACAAGGCAAAGACTTCGGCCTTGCCTGTCAGCTTCAAGGCATAGATCAGTATCGCGGCCGGCAAAAACCAACCGCAGGCGAGCAGGAACCTGCCCAGGGCTACGCGCGGCGGCACCCTCGCACATCCAGGTTTGACCAGTTTGATGCGCCAGGTCTTCATGGCCAGCGTGTGTCCGCTATCGACCCAGCAATGGATGAAATAGGCGGCGGCGACGAGGAAGATCCACATCGACAGTCCGTGCTGGAAGGCGTTCGCCTTCGTGTCCTGCACGCCAAACACATAGCGCGCGACCAGCAGGTAAAGCAGGACGCCGAAGAATTCCACGGCGGCCAGCAGGAAGGCCTCGTACACCATGGCGATCAGGCGGCGTTTCAGGGTAGGTGTTGGCAGGCTTGGTGTTGCAGGCGACGAACTATTTTGCATGTGGAGCGGGAGCAGCCGGCGTGACCGGTGGGAGGGTGGTGGTGGGCGCCGGCGCAACGGGTGCGGGCACGCAGGCCGGCAATGGCGCGCTTGGATTCTTGGTCGTGCCGGCCGGGCAGGCGGATTCGGGCACGCGCGGCGACGCTGCCGGCACCGCCCTCGCGGCTGGCGGCCGTGCGCCATTGGCTTTGGGCGGCGGCAGCTTGGCGGCAGGTTTGACGGGCTTGCTCTTGGCGGCGGCAGCGGCGGCGGCAAGTTTCTTCTTTTCTTCCTCCGGCAATTGCTGGTACTGCTCCCACTTTTCCGATTTGCTGTTCGGGGCAATTTGCTTCGAGCGTGTGTAATTTTCGCGGGCGACGCGGCGCTCCTCGGGCGACAGCGTACTCCAGACGCGCATGCGCTCATGCACGCGGCGTTGCTCGTCCGGCGTCATGTTCGCAAAACGGTTGGCGATGCCGAGCCATTTTTCACGGCGCGCGCCCTCCATCCTGTCCCATTGGGCCGCGAGCGGCTGCAATGCAAGGCGCTGCGCCGGGGTCAATTGTTTCCAGGTTTTGGCGGGGGTGATCGGCACCAGCAGCGGCGTGCTCGCTTTGGCTGCGGCGGGGGGCTTGGCAACTTGTTGCGCCGTGGCGAACGGCGCCACGAGGACAAACAGCGCAAGCGTGGCCAGGCAAGCCTGCAGGCGGGAACGGATATCGATGCCGGCCATCCTTATTGGGCGCGCTCGGCGAGGTAGGCGTTAAATCCGTTGTCGAGGTAAGCGGTCAGCGGGAGTTCGTCGGACAATACCGCAGCGTCGAGTTCGGCCAGTTCGATGCTGCGGCGTTGCTCTTCGACCTCGAAAATGCCGGCCAGGCCGATCACGAGGGCGAGCAGGGGAATTGCCACGCCGATGCGTCCGCCAAACGACGAGAACGAATAGCTCCCCAAAAACCGGGCCGCCAGCGACAGCTTGGCCAGCCGCGCGGGTGCCTGCGGTTTTTTGCGCGATAGGGCAAGTTTGCGTGCCGATGCGAGGCGATCGGTTGTCGTTGACGGCAAATCGTCGAGTTTCTCGTTGAGCGCGTGGCGCACCTTGTACGCGAAATTGATGTCGTCGTTATTCATAATGTAATTCCCAAGGCTTTCAGCGAATCGGCGAGCGTATGCGTTGCGCGCGAGCAGTGCGTCTTGACACTGCCCTCGGAACATCCCATCGCTTCGGCTGTTTCGGCCACGTCCATATCGTGTAGGTAACGCATGAGGAAGGCTTCTCGTTGACGCGCAGGCAGTTTTTGCACCTGTGCATCTATTATGGTCAGGGTCTGCATGCGCTCGGCCAGGTCCGCGCTCGACTCCGCCGCCGCCGACCCGTGTTCGGCCTCATAGGCTTCGAGTATATCAAAATCGTCGTTCCCCTCGACGCGCTTGCCCATTCCCGAGAACAAGCTGACCCAGGTGTTGCGCACCTTCTCCCGCCGGAAATAGTCGAGTATCGTATTTTGCAAAATGCGCTGGAACAACATCGGCAGTTCGGCGGCGGGCTTGTCGCCGTATTTCTCGGCGAGCTTGATCATGGCGTCCTGCACGATGTCCAGCGCGGACTCGTCCTTTCGCACGGCGTACACCGCCTGCTTGAACGCGCGGCGTTCAACGTGCTCGAGGAAATCGGATAATTCTTTGTCTGTCGCCATGCGTCGGGGAAAGGTTTGAAGCCCTAGGTCAATCAAGTCAGGTCGCTTGAGGCGCGCAATGTCATTTTGGAAAACTGAGCGCATCCTAGCAAAATTCGCCGCTTTTTGCAGGATATTTACGGGCTTGGGGCCTAAAACGGGCCATTGGGACCCGATAGGCCTTGACCAAAATGGTGCGACGCAGTAAGGTGGATGACGCTTTGCCACCCCGAAGCTTTATGGTCAGGTCGCCACCCGCACACAACGCCGGCATCGACATGACGCGCTTTCATATGTAGGCAGTTTGTTCTGACCCGCGCCACAAGCGCGAGAGATCCGCACAACCGTCAACAGAAACTCAAGCCGAACGAGTTGCGTTCAGCGTCGTTTCGTAACGTATCTATGGGTACGTGAAAGATCGGCGTCACCGCAGAAAAAGGGGAGCTTGAGCCACTGTGGCGTAACGCGTATTTCGTTAGGAAAGAACATCCGATCACCTCCCAATGGGTCTTGAAAGGAATGTATCATGAGTAACGAAGCA
>JAZKIN010000244.1:0-13502 GCA_040384885.1 Pseudomonadota bacterium
GCGACGACGGATGAGTGTTTTACCTTGACTCTAACTGGCTAATGGGTGACCCCGTCGCCTCGAAAATGGCGCCAGAAACATCAATTGTTCAAAACTCCCCTAGGGCATGGTGGAAGTACAGGTGATTGTTCGATACGGTCTCTTGACTCACGGGAAAAAACGTCATCTAGGTCCTTTTTTTTTGTATAAATTTCAGCCATTTTTTCACGAACCTCTACGGCATCGTACATCGTGCCGATTTCAAGCACGTTGCCACTATTAGCGAAGAATTTTGGTCCATTATCGGATATAAATGCTACGTAATAACTGCCAATGTCAAAACGAGACCCGCAACAACGATGTGTTGTAAATCGGATTTCTTTAAAGATATTTTTATTTCCACGGATATTATCAATAACAAGAATTCGCCCGACCACCTCCATTTTTTCTGGGTCTTTCGAACTAACTTTTTTGATTTCAGCGCCCATAAGGCGGAATGCAAATATTTTTTTTGCCTTACGCACTGATTCGGTGTCGAGGTGCGCAAATGAACACGTGCAGGCAAAAATATTATTTGAAAAAAATACAACAATAAAAATTAGAAGGATTTTAAGCATAGATTTAGTTAATAAAGTGAATGAATTTAACGGAAAAAATAAATTAGGAAGGGCGTATTGATTTTGTTATTGAGACATAATTCAATAGTTTCGCCATGAGGTATATTTGTCGCAAGAATTCCTTGCTCTGTGTCCATCACTATTTTTCTTCGCCTGCTCATCACCGCAATTATCGGTACATTTCCGAGCTGCTTCATTAGCCCTACATTCTGAGTCGCGAAGGAAATCGCGATAATTGTCGCCATTTACGGATGCATACGGAATAAATCCTCTGGCTTTACCGATGCAAGAGCCAGCGCCATACCGTTTCTTCCAATCAACTAAGTGGGATTGTTCGTGAATTTCGGTGCATTTTTTCGCGGGGCCAACCGTCGTATTAATAATTATATAATCGCCTTTTTCGCCTGTTGCCCCATTGCAATAAATAGTGGAAATATCCGCCAATCCTAAAGGGTCATAGAGGGTAAGCGGATTAGCTTTGACATAAACATAAGTATTTGGACCGGCGGATATGCCAATTGGGTCAGACTTCACGTAACGTCCAGTGCTTGGATCGTAATCCCTGAAGTAGTTGTAATGCAACCCCGTCTCGGCGTCAAAATACTGCCCTGGAAAGCGCGGATTGTGCGTGAACGTGGCTTGCCCACTCGGGCTTTCCTGCGGCGCCGAAGCACCGAACGGATCGCTCTCCCACTTCCAAACCGTGTTGCTCGCTGCATCCGTGATCAGCCGTGGCGTGTTCAAATGGTCCGAGTGCACATAGTACACCTGGCCCACGGCTGCGGTGATCGCAAACGATTGCGTCACCGCCGCCGCAGCTGCGTACCCCACGCTGCCAAACTGGTTCGCTTCGATTACGCAAGTGCCGGCTGCCAATGGCGTGACTATCACACCATCAACGGAACAGACTTGCGGCGTGCTCGAACTGAACACCACGCCAAGGCCCGACGTCGCGTTTGCGAGAAGCGTAAACGGCGTTTCGCCACCAACCCTGTCCGGCAGCGTGCCAAAGACAATCGTCTGGCTCGCCTGCGTGACCGCAAAACTGATCACAAGCTGCGATGCCGCGCTCGTGTTGGCGTTGCCGGCCTGGTCCGCCGTGATGGCGCAATTGCCTGTGGCAAGCACCGTCACGGTGACACCATCTACCGTGCACACCATTGGCGTGACCGACACGAGCGTCAGCGGCAGGCCGGAAGAAGTGGCCGTTGCCAGCACGAACGGCGCCACGCCGATTTGAATGTCCGCCAGCGCAGCCGCGCTGATAATTTGGCTTGCCTGCGCCACAATGAAGCTGGTACTGACCGGCATTGCGGCAGCGTGGTCGACATTGCCGTCCTGGCTTGCGCTGATCGTGCATATGCCCGCGCCCAGAATGCTAACGATGTTGCCAACCACCGCGCACGAGGGTGTCGTCGTTGCCAACACGACCGGGTTGCCCGATGCGCCGCCCAGCGCGGTCACGGCAAAAGCCGCGTCGCCATAAACCTTGTCATTGATCGTGTCGATGACGATGCTCTGGCTGGTCTGCGTGATGACCACGCTGACGTCGACCTGCTGCGCCGCGCTGTGGTGGGCGTTGCCCTGCTGGTTTGCCGTCAATGTGCAGGTGCCGGCGGTAATCACGGTCGCTGTGTTGCCGGCCACGGTGCAGACGCCGGGCGTGATCGAGGCAAACACGACCGGGTTGCCCGAAGCGCCGCCTGTGGCGCCGAGCAAAATGGCAGCACCCGACTGGAACGCGATCGGCGAATCCGGCGCGAAGCCGGTGATGGCCTGCGCCACCAGCGAGACCTCGAACGACTGCGTCATTTGCGGTGCGGCGTTGTACTGCGCGTCGCCCGCCTGGTTGGCGGCGATGGTGCAATAGCCGACGCCGAGCAACGTGACGTTTTGCTCCCCGACCGCGCACACGGACGGCGTGAGTACGCCGAACGCGACCGGCAATGCCGACGACGCCGTGGCGCCGAGCGCGAACGCGCCTTCGTTGATCTTGCGGTCGATCAGGCTGCCGAAGCTGATCGTCTGGTTCTGCACATTGCCGCCGCTAAGTCCGCTGACCAGCGCCGGATCGGTGCGCGCGGCAAGGCTGCCGTCGCCCAACTGGCCGTTGTCGTTGCTGCCCCAGCACAGGGTTGCGCCGGCGCCGGTAAAGGCGCAGCCGTAGGCATTGCCCAATCCGATGCCGGCGATGCCGGTGGGCAGCGCAGCCATGCTCGCCGGCGTGTTGACATTGTTACCCCAGCATTGCACCGCACCGGCGCTCGTCAGCGCGCACGACGAAACGGCACCGGCAGCAATGGCACCGATTCCGCTGTTCAAACCTTGCACCGCAACCGGCGCGACACTGTTGCCTGTGCTGCCATCGCCGAGCTGGCCGTTCGCATTGTTACCCCAGCAAACCACGCCGCCGGCGAGGTTCAGCGCGCAGGTGTGGGCGCTTGCCGCCGCCACCACCGCCACCTCGCTTGTCAGCGACGTTACCGGAAAGGCCGCGGTGGCGTTGCCGCCGTCGCCGAGCTGGCCTTCGTCGTTGCGGCCCCAGCATTGCAATGCGCCGTCCTTGCCCACCGCGCAGGTGTGGGTGCCGCCGGCGCGGATGGATTTGACATCGGCCATCAGGCCGCTAACCGCCAACGGCGCCAACTGGCCGGTGCCGCTGTTCTCGCCCAGTTGTCCCTGGTCGTTGGCGCCCCAGCATTTGACGTTGCCGCTGCCCAGCAGCGCGCAGCTGTGCTGGCCGCCGGCCGCGATGCCGACCACGTCGCTGACAAGCCCTGCCACGGTGACCGGCCCGCTGCGCACGCTCGCGCTGCCGTCGCCCAACTGGCCGGCTGAGTTGCCGCCCCAGCATTTCACGGCGCCCGCGACGGTGATTGCACAGCTGTGCTCCGCACCGGCGGCGACGGCGGTCACGCCTTCGGACAGGCCCGCGACCGCGACCGGCGTGTTGCGGTCGATCAGGGTGGCGTCGCCGAGTTGACCCTTGTCGTTCTTGCCCCAGCATTGCACGCCACCGGCGTTGTTGAGAACGCAGGCGTGCGCGTCACCCGCCGCGAGCGCGACGACGGCTTGCCCGATCAGGAACGACTGCGCCACTTGCGCAGCCGGGTTGACGCTGGCGGTGCCCGCCTGGTCGGCGGCAACGCTGCAATTGCCCACCGCGACCAGGGTAAGCTGGTCGCCGGCAACGCTGCAGGTCGTCGGCGTGGCCGAGGTAAAACTGACCGGCAGTGCCGACGATGCGCCGGCCGCCAGCGTTATCGGCGCGGCGCCGATGCGCTGGTTGGCCAGCGCGCCGAAGCTGATGGTCTGGCTTGCGCGCTGGATGTTTACCGTGGCCAGCACCTGGGGCGCCGCGCCATACCCCAAGTCGGCGGCCTGATTGGCGGTGAGTTTGCAGGTGCCCGCCGCGACGATGGTGGCAATGTTGCCCGACACTGTACAAAGTGCCTCGGTGGTCGAGCCGAAAATGACGGGCGAACCCGATGCGCCGCCGGTGGCGCTCAATGCAAAGCTGCCGCCGGCGCTGTAGACGATGGTGGCCGGCGGCGCGAAGCCGCTGATGGCTTGCGCAAGCAAGGGACCGCCGACGGCGAAGGAGCGGGCGACGGGCGGCGCGGCCGCATAGGTCGTGCTGCCTGCCTGCTTGGCGATGATGGAGCAGGTGCCGACCTTCAACAGCGTCACGCTGGTGTCGGTGGCAACGCGGCAAATGGTGCCGGTGCTGCTGCTGAAGGCGACCGGCAGTCCGGAACTCGCGCTTGCGCTCGGTTTAAAAGTGCCCGTGCCCAAGTTGCGCGCCGCGAGTGGTTCGAAGGTGATCGTCTGCACCACCTTCTTGACGGCCAACGACCTGATGAGCTGTTTGGCCGGGCCGATGTTCGCGTTGCCGGCCTGGTTTGCGGAAATGCTGCAAACGCCGGGTGCCAGCAGTGTGACGGTGCTGCCTGCGATCGTGCAAACGCTTGGGTTGACTGAAGCGAGTTCGACGGGCAGCCCCGACGTTGCGGTCGCGAGTACCTCGAACGGCGGCGCGCCGATTGTTTTGGCGGTCAAGGCCGCAAAGTTGATACGTTGCACTGCCTGGTTGACGACAAACGCCAACTGGACCTGACTTGCCGGGTTATAGCGGCTGTCGCCGGGCTGGTCGGCTGCGATCTTGCAGGCACCGGCTTTAAGCAGTGTGACGACGTTGGCGGCAACGCTGCAAACATCGCCGGTGACTGAGGTGTAAACGACCGGGAGTCCCGAGCTTGCCCTCGCGTACAAGCGGAACGGCAACGCGCCATAGAACCTGTCTGCCAGCGTGGCTAAACTGATCGTCTGGTTGCCCATGCGCACAGTGAACGACTGCGTGAGCGCTTGAGCGGGCGTGACGTTGATGCTGCCGGCCTGGCTGGCCGTGACCGAACATGTGCCGGCGCCGCGCAGAACGATTGTGCTGCCGCTGACCGTGCACTGTGCAAGTGTGCTGCTCGTAAGACGCACGGCCAGTCCGGCGCTCGAACTGGCGACGACGGGAATGGCCGGGTTGCCAAAGCTCTGGTCGGGAATCGCGCCGAAGCTTAGGGTCTGGCTGACTTTACTGATGACAACGTTTGCCGCGAGCGTCCTGGCGGCGCTATAGGTCGCGTCGCCAGCCTGGCTGGCGTTAAGCGAGCAGGTTCCCGCGCGCAAAACCGACACGGTGTGTTCTGCAACTGTGCAAACGGTCGGCGTGCGCGATGTGAACACCACCGGGTTGCCGGACGGCCCTCCGCTCGCGCTCAGCGCGAAGTTAGCGCCGGCGCTGTAGCCGATGGGCGTGGCCGGCGTGAAGCCGCTGATCGTTTGCGGTGTGAGCGCACGCGCCGGTTGCGCCGCGCACAACAGCAGAAATGCCAACGGCACTGCCAGGCAGTGCAAGGGGCGTGTAGAGCTGGTCAAAATAGTGTTCCTCATTTCAGCACCGCCACGGGCATGTCGTCGAGGAAGACATATTCGATCAGGGTGGTGCCACCGCTTTCGGCGATCAGCTTGCCGGCGGCATCGTAATGGTAGGTGGTGGTTTGCGAAGGCGTGATTTTTTGCACGCGCTGGCCGAGCGCGTTGATCCTGTAGTGCACCACGCCGGTCGCTGTCGTCGCCGAGACCATGCGGCCGCGCGCGTCATAAGCGAATGTCTGGCCTTGCTTGGTCAAGATGCTGCCATTTGCGTCCGTGCCGATGGCGCCCGCTTGTGCGCCGGTGATCTGGTTCAAACGGTTGCTTGTGGTGCCGTAGACATAGGTGCTGGCAACGCCGCTATTGGTCGAAGTGGTGCGGTTGCCGACCGCATCGTAGCCGTAGTCGACATTGGCCACCCGACTTTGCATGCTGGTAACGCGGTCGAGGCCGTCATAGCCATAGATCGCGTCGGCCGCCGGGACTTGCGGAGCGGCGATGCCGGTGATGCGGCTTGCAGGATCGTAAGCGATGACATGCTTCTGGTTGTTCAACGTATAGCTGTCGGTACGCCCGTCAAGATCGTAGCTGCGCACATACGGCTGCCCATTACCGAAGTTGAACGAGCGCACCCTGCCGAAGGGCTGATACTGCACCTGCGCAACCAGAACCTGGCTGGCACCTCCCTTGCTCGTATCGATCCCGCTAACCCGACCAAGCGCGTCCCGTGTGTAGCTGACATTGCGCCCGCTTGGATAGGTGATGCTCGTCAGTCGGCCGAAGGCGTCGTATGAATAAACCGTCGAGAAGCTCACGCCGCCGATGACGCGCGTTTCGCCGAGCAAACTGCCATGCGCGTCATATCGATAGGCGATGCTGCCATTCGCATCGCTCACGCCAGTCAGTCGTCCGAGGCCGTTGCTGCCTTCGTCGTAGCTGTAGCGGATGCTGTTGCCATCGTGAAAGCTAATCACCGTGTTGCGGCTTAGGGTATCGTAGTCGTAGCGAGTAGTTTGTCCCTTGGCGTCGGTGCTCGTTTTGAGGTTGCCCGCCTCGTCGAAGGTGGCTGTCGCCGTGCCGGTATCGGGGCTGATTGTCGAGGTCTGGTTACCCAAGCCATCGATTACATAGGTGGTCGTCAGATTGCGCGGGTCCTTGACGGTGAGCAGTTGTCCTTGCAGATCGTAACCGTAAGTGATTTCCGGCCTAGCCGCGCCGACAACAGGGGCCGGCTGCACTTGCCGCGCCAGGCGGTTCAAGGAATCGTAAAACTGGTCGCTGATTCGACCGAGTGGATCGGTCGTCTGCTTCAGGTTGCCGTTCGCGTCGTACTGGTACTGGGTGATTGTGCTCTGCGTCGTTTGTGCGCTTGCCGGGCCAACCGACACCAGCAACAGCGCGCCGCTCACGAGCAAGGGGTGTGAACGCGTCATTGTGTGCCCCCGGTCACTTGTTGCAGACGGTTCAATGCGTCGTAGATTCGGCTGGTTTGCTGCACAAGGGTTCCGCTGGCATCCTTTGTCTGCTCTTTGGTCCGGTTTCCCATCGCGTCGAGGGTATAGCTAATGGTGTTTCCCTGGCTGTCTTGAATGCTCGTTAAGCGTCGCGCGTCGTCATACACATAATCGATAGACGATTGATCCGGCATGGTTACTTTTTTGACCAGGCCGGTTTTCTCGTAGTCATACACCGTCGTTCGGCCGCCGACGTTTCGGGTCTTTAAATAACCGCGCGCGGTATAGGTCAAATCGGTAACCAAGCCGTTCGGATCGCTGATTCGTCCGACGCGGCCGTTTATGTCGTAGTTCGATAGCGTCGTCGTTTGACTCATCGCATTGGAAACCGTGACGAGGTTTCCCTTGTCGTCATAGCCATAGCTTGTCTTGTCCACGATATCCGTGCGCGGACCGGTCACGGTCGATATCCGGCCGGCGTCGGTGTAGCTGTAGACCCAGCGTCGAACCGGGCCAATGAGCGTAGCGGCCATGCCCGCAGCACCCGTGGCATCCGAAGTCGCTTGCTCGGCCTTTGTGAGCACCTGGCCGTTCACATTGTAGGTGAAGGTGGTGCGGCGTCTAGGTTCGGAGATAGTGAGCGGCACGGGGAGGCTGCCGTGCCATTGCGTACTCACGGTCCGGGCGAGCAGCGTGCCCGCCGCTTCGACGCGACTGGTTTCCAAGCTGCGTATCAAATCGTATTTATAGGTCGTATTAACGCCATTGAAATCCGTCCTCGTCGTAACATTCCCGTTTAAATTGTAAGCTAGCGAACTCGATGATGAGCTACAGCCGGCGCCAGGAGGCTGGTTGCTTGACGAAACAACCTTTTCGCCGGCCACGGTGTTGTAGTAGGTCAGGTATTTAGTGTTTAGCGGGTTCGTGACGTAGGTATAGTTTGCTTGGTACTCGAACAAATACCGATCAAGGCCATTGGCGCGTTCGGTAGATACGGCAAGGCCGTTTGCATATTTGTAAGTGCCGGCACGAACGCCGTTTTCGTCAATGGTGCCGGTCAGCGCGACTGGCGGTGCCGCTCCGATGATAAATGCCGGTTCGTTATAGCGAAATTGCCGACTGGTGCCATCAGCATGGGTAACCCGCGTCAACAACCGGTTCTCATAGCTGTATTCCACAAACAGGTCGTCAGGCAAGGTGGCACGTGCCAGCGTGCCGTCGGCATTGTATGAAAAAACAATCTGCCGGCCAAAATTGTCTTGCATCTTGTTTAGAAACTCGCCGACATAGGTGTAAATAACGGCATTGCCATTACTTTGCTGTCGCTTCCTGAGTCGTCCGTCCGTCCCATATTCTTCGACCACGTTATTACGGCGAGTCACGCGCCAAATGGCACCCTCGGCAGTTTCGACGCCAAGGCGCGTGAGCTGATTGCCGCTGGAATTTTGCAAAAATATGCCTTCGGCGTTAGCGGCGATGTAGATGGTGTGCGATCCATCACTGTTAATCAGATGAAACTCTCCGAATGGGTTAGTTTTTATGATCGGATATATGGTCTCGACAGGTGAGAGCACCAAAGCGCCAGTTACAGGATTATATTGGGTATATTTTTTTATCACCACCAATTCATCAGGCGGCGCTTCTTCGGAAAACAAGTCGACCGCCAGTCGGCCGCCCGGCATGCTCCATCCCTTAAATTGGCCCATGAATCTACGTTCAAGCACAAGCAGATTGTCGGGCGTGGCGTAGTCGATCTGATGCTCTGTTTTAAGGCCGCTGTCGCTGTGTATTGGATTGCCATGGGAGCATTGGCCGCCCGCCTCGGGCGGCTTTGCGGGTGGCGTGTCTTTTTTACAGATCATCTGGCCGCTTGTAGTAATGGGAAAATAGCCATGCTCAGATGGGCAAACAAGATTCCTGTACATCATGTAAGCATCAGGATAATCGACCGAACTGGAAGTCATCGCGCCAGAAGAATCGCGCGTTTCAGTGCTGTGCGTCGACGTGATACTGAACGCCATGAAATTACCATTTATATACAATGGAAATAACGGCGCCGGAACAATGTCATTCCAAGTTACCAAAATACAACTGTACGTGGGTCGCGATTTGCAAATGTCGAAGTTGCTTCTCGCACGGCTATTGAACGCCATAGTCGCATCGGTCGCTTTCAGGTACCCCCCACTTTCACTCCAACCCCATATCTCTGTTGGCGGGTAGGAAGGATTGCTTGCGAATGCGTACGGGACTGTAAAAAGAAGAAATAACGCGAAAAATCGCATTTTAAAAGCGCGTTGAATACGACAAACCATTCCAATACTCCTTGGATTGACAAGGCTACCTTCATTTACCGTGAAGCACGAGATCGAAAGGAAGCCCGGATGGCATAGCCGTAGACGTATGTCGGGGTGTCAGGATTTCGAAGCCAATGGTGCTGAGAAAGAAGCAATTAGGCATGGAATAAAACCTAGAATTTCGCTCTAGAGAAACTTATTCTTTATGCAATGAATGTTGCATATTATCACGACACTAATCGCAAGTACAGTTTTTTCGCATCACTATTAGTAAGCTCGAGCGTACCCGCAGCCACTCGCAAGTTCACCCCGCCCGTCCCGCGCGGCCTCCACGCTGATGCGGGCATCTGATGCCTTGCACCGTCCATCAACACGGCGGTGAACGCTCCTTCTCACCCGACTCTGCGCCCCAAGTACGGTCGGTCGCCATTCCGCAGTGGCGCTTTTGTTCGCCCGCTGTGTTCAGCTCGGGGAAAGACTTCCACCAAGGGTGCGCCTACGCTGGACGCACATAAAAAAAGCGCGCCGAAGCGCGCTTTGTTGGCGATGCAACTACTACTTACGCGCGCGAATCCATCGGCGCCACGTCGCGCGTGGTCGAACCGACGAACAACTGGCGCGGACGGCCGATCTTTTGCTCAGGATCCGAAATCATCTCGTTCCATTGCGCGATCCAGCCGATGGTGCGCGCCATCGCGAAGATACCCGTGAACAGCGACACCGGAATGCCCAGCGCCGATTGCACGATGCCCGAGTAGAAGTCGACGTTCGGATACAGCTTGCGCGAAACAAAATATTCGTCCTCGAGCGCGATTTTTTCGAGCGCCATGGCCAGCTTGAACAGCGGGTCGTCCTGCAGGCCGAGTTCGTTGAGCACCTCGTAGCAGGTCTCGCGCATGAGCTTGGCGCGCGGGTCGAAATTCTTGTACACGCGGTGGCCAAAACCCATCAGCTTGACGCCGGAGTTCTTGTCTTTGACTTGCGCGATGAACTCGGGGATCTTGTCGACGGTGCCGATTTCTTTGAGCATGTTCAAGGCGGCCTCGTTGGCGCCGCCGTGAGCCGGGCCCCACAGGCAGGCGATGCCCGCGGCGATGCAGGCGAACGGGTTCGCGCCCGACGAGCCGGCTAGGCGGACGGTCGAGGTCGATGCGTTCTGCTCGTGGTCGGCGTGCAAAATGAGGATGCGGTCGAGCGCGCGCACGAGCACTTCGTTGACGACGTACTCTTCGCAAGGATTGCCGAACATCATGCGCATGAAGTTGGCGCTGTACGACAGGTCGTTGCGCGGATACACGAACGGCTGGCCGATCGAGTATTTGTACGACATCGCCACCAGCGTCGGCATCTTGGCGATCAGGCGGATCGCCGACACTTCGCGGTGGTGCGGGTCGTTGATGTCGAGCGAGTCGTGGTAAAACGAGGCGAGCGCGCCGACCGTGCCGACCAGCACCGACATCGGGTGCGCGTCGCGGCGGAAGCCGCGGAAGAAGAATTGCATCTGCTCGTGCACCATCGTGTGCTTGGTCACGGTGTCGCTGAACTTGGTGTTTTGCGCCTTGTTCGGCAGTTCGCCGTTGAGCAGCAAATAGCACGTCTCGAGGAAGTCGCAATTGACGGCCAGTTGCTCGATCGGGTAGCCGCGGTACAGCAGTTCGCCCTTGTCGCCGTCGATGTAGGTGATCTTCGAGTTGCAGGCGGCCGTCGACATGAAGCCCGGGTCGTAGGTGAACTTGCCCGTTTGCGCGTACAGCTTGCGGATGTCGATGACGTCCGGGCCGACCGTGCCGGTGTAGATCGGCATGTCGATGGCGGGGCTGCCGTCGGAGAACGAGAGGGTGGCTTTGTTATCAGAGATGTTCATGGCACTTCCTTCTGGGAGGTGAGTCTACAATTAAAATTACGAAACTGGTCAGGCAGTCCGCAGGCGCGCCAGCAAGGCGTGCACGTGCGGCAGATCGACTTCACCTTCGGGCTCGCTGCGCGCCAGCATCAGCCCCATGAGCGCAATGTCCGACAGGTCGAGCAAACGCGTGAGCGCATCGACCTCCTCGTCCGTCAGCTGGGCCTCGTGGGCGTCGAGGAAGCGGGTCAGGATCAGGTCGTTCTCGAGCAGGCCGCGGCGGCTGCGCCAGCGCAGCCGCGCACGGTTGGCAGGGTCGGATTGATGCGTAGTCACACAAGAGCCTGTCGTTCGGTCAACACTATACTCCGGCCGCGCGGTTTCGGCAGCACGGTTCACTTTTTGCCCGTTTTAAGGCTTTTTACTGTCGTTTTAGGGTGTTTTTACCGTATTTCTACGGTATTGACCGGACCAAAACGGGGCTGCGCGGCGCTTAAATCGCGCGCCGCACCATGAGTTCCTTGATCTTGCCGATCGCCTTGTTCGGGTTCAAACCCTTCGGGCAGACGTCGACGCAATTCATGATCGAGTGGCAACGGAACAAACGGTACGGGTCTTCGAGGTTGTCGAGCCGGTCGCCGGTCGCTTCGTCGCGGCTGTCGGCGATGAAGCGGTAGGCTTGCAGCAGGCCGGCCGGGCCGACGAACTTGTCCGGATTCCACCAGAACGACGGGCACGAGGTCGAGCAGCAGGCGCACAGGATGCACTCGTACAGGCCGTCGAGCTCTTCGCGCTCGGTCGGCGACTGCAGGCGCTCTTTTTCGGGCGGGATCGACTCGTTGACGAGGTAGGGCTTGATCGAATCGTACTGCTTGAAGAACTGGGTCATGTCGACGATCAGGTCGCGGATCACGGGCAGGCCCGGCAGCGGACGCAGCACGATCGGCTCGGTCAGTTCGTTGAGGTTGGTGGTGCAGGCCAGGCCGTTCTTGCCGTTGATGTTCATCGCGTCCGAGCCGCACACGCCTTCGCGGCACGAGCGGCGCAGCGACAGCGAGTCGTCGACGTCGGCCTTGATGCGCTGCAGTGCGTCGAGCAGCATCTTGTCGGTGTCCTGCAGCTCGACCGTGACGTCCTGCATGTAGGGCTTGGCGTCCGTGTCCGGATCGTAGCGGTAGATCTTGAGTTTTACTGTGCGTGTCATGACTGACCCTGGCTAGTTGGGGTCAGAGTAATTTTCGCCAAACGGCCGGCGAAAAAAAACTCTGACCCGCAAAATGTTAAAAAGTACGTTTCTTAGGCTGGAACGTTTCGACCGTCAGCGCCTTGGTGATCACCGGCTTGTACTCGAGCCGGTTGTCGGCCGAGAACCACAGCGTGTGCTTCATCCATTCGCTGTCGTTGCGGTCCGGGAAATCGCTGTGCGCGTGCGCGCCGCGCGACTCCTTGCGGGCCACGGCCGAGGTGATGGTCGCCTTCGCGGTCTCGATCAGGTTGTCGAGCTCGAGCGCTTCGACGCGCGCCGTGTTGAACACCTTCGACTTGTCCTTGAACGCGACATGCTTGCGGCGCTCGTCGAGCACCATGATCTCTTTGAGGCCCTGGCTCAGCAGCTCGTCGGTGCGGAACACGCCGCAATACTTCTGCATCGTGGCGCGGATGTCGTTGGCGACATTCTGGACCTTCTCGGTGCCGGTCGAATTCTCGAGGCGGGCGATGCGCGCCATCGCGAAGTCGGCCGCGCCTTCGGGCAGCGGCTTGTTCTCTTTTTGCTTGAGGTTCGATGCGACCACGTGGTTGCCGGCGGCGCGTCCAAACACGAGCAGGTCGAGCAGCGAGTTGGTGCCAAGACGGTTGGCGCCGTGCACCGAGACGCAGGCGCACTCGCCGATCGCGTACAGGCCGTTGACGACGGCGACCGGGTTGCCATCCTTGGGCGCGACGACCTGGCCGTGGATGTTGGTCGGAATGCCGCCCATCTGGTAATGGATCGTCGGCACCACGGGAATCGGTTCCTTGGTCGCGTCGACGTTGGCGAACTTGTGGCCGATCTCGAGGATCGAAGGGAGACGCTTGGCGATCGTGTCGGCGCCGATGTGGCGCAGGTCGAGCAGCACGTGGTCCTTGTTCGGTCCGCAGCCGCGGCCTTCCTTGATCTCCTGGTCCATCGAGCGCGACACAAAGTCGCGCGGCGCCAGGTCTTTCAGCGTCGGTGCGTAGCGCTCCATGAAGCGCTCGCCGTTGCTGTTGATCAAAATACCGCCCTCGCCGCGCACGCCCTCGGTAATCAGCACGCCCGCGCCGGCCACGCCGGTCGGGTGAAATTGCCAGAACTCCATGTCCTGCAGCGGCAGGCCGGCGCGCGCGGCCATGCCCATGCCGTCGCCGG